>NZ_JBJQJI010000056.1:0-510 GCF_046487485.1 Escherichia sp. WS1368 | reverse complement strand
TTAACTGAATCCATAGGTTAATGAGGCGAACCGGGGGAACTGAAACATCTAAGTACCCCGAGGAAAAGAAATCAACCGAGATTCCCCCAGTAGCGGCGAGCGAACGGGGAGCAGCCCAGAGCCTGAATCAGTGTGTGTGTTAGTGGAAGCGTCTGGAAAGGCGCGCGATACAGGGTGACAGCCCCGTACACAAAAATGCACATACTGTGAGCTCGATGAGTAGGGCGGGACACGTGGTATCCTGTCTGAATATGGGGGGACCATCCTCCAAGGCTAAATACTCCTGACTGACCGATAGTGAACCAGTACCGTGAGGGAAAGGCGAAAAGAACCCCGGCGAGGGGAGTGAAAAAGAACCTGAAACCGTGTACGTACAAGCAGTGGGAGCCTCTTTATGGGGTGACTGCGTACCTTTTGTATAATGGGTCAGCGACTTATATTCTGTAGCAAGGTTAACCGAATAGGGGAGCCGAAGGGAAACCGAGTCTTAACTGGGCGTTAAGTTGCAGG
>NZ_JBJQJI010000055.1:0-514 GCF_046487485.1 Escherichia sp. WS1368 | reverse complement strand
TTCTTTAAGGTAAGGAGGTGATCCAACCGCAGGTTCCCCTACGGTTACCTTGTTACGACTTCACCCCAGTCATGAATCACAAAGTGGTAAGCGCCCTCCCGAAGGTTAAGCTACCTACTTCTTTTGCAACCCACTCCCATGGTGTGACGGGCGGTGTGTACAAGGCCCGGGAACGTATTCACCGTGGCATTCTGATCCACGATTACTAGCGATTCCGACTTCATGGAGTCGAGTTGCAGACTCCAATCCGGACTACGACGCACTTTATGAGGTCCGCTTGCTCTCGCGAGGTCGCTTCTCTTTGTATGCGCCATTGTAGCACGTGTGTAGCCCTGGTCGTAAGGGCCATGATGACTTGACGTCATCCCCACCTTCCTCCAGTTTATCACTGGCAGTCTCCTTTGAGTTCCCGGCCGGACCGCTGGCAACAAAGGATAAGGGTTGCGCTCGTTGCGGGACTTAACCCAACATTTCACAACACGAGCTGACGACAGCCATGCAGCACCTGTCTCAC
>NZ_JBJQJI010000054.1:0-534 GCF_046487485.1 Escherichia sp. WS1368 | reverse complement strand
TTGCGGTCTGGCAACTGCAAGTGTCAAACAAGAAATCAAAAGGGGGTCCCAATGGGGAACGAAAAGAGCTTAGCGCACACCCGATGGAACTGTAAATATCACATAGTTTTTGCGCCAAAATACCGAAGACAGGTGTTCTACAGAGAGAAGCGTAGAGCAATAGGCAGTATTTTGAGAAAGCTGTGTGAGTGGAAAAGTGTACGGATTCTGGAAGCTGAATGCTGTGCAGATCATATCCATATGCTTGTGGAGATCCCGCCCAAAATGAGCGTATCCGGCTTTATGGGATATCTGAAAGGGAAAAGCAGTCTGATGCTTTACGAGCAGTTTGGTGATTTGAAATTCAAATACAGGAACAGGGAGTTCTGGTGCAGAGGGTACTACGTCGATACGGTGGGTAAGAACACGGCGAAGATACAGGATTACATAAAGCACCAGCTTGAAGAGGATAAAATGGGAGAGCAGTTATCGATTCCCTATCCGGGCAGCCCGTTTACGGGCCGTAAGTAACGAAGTTGGATGCAAATGTCAGAT
>NZ_JBJQJI010000053.1:0-546 GCF_046487485.1 Escherichia sp. WS1368 | reverse complement strand
TATCACCTTACCGACGCTTATCGCAGATTAGCACGTCCTTCATCGCCTCTGACTGCCAGGGCATCCACCGTGTACGCTTAGTCGCTTAACCTCACAACCCGAAGATGTTTCTTTCGATTCATCATCGTGTTGCGAAAATTTGAGAGACTCACGAACAACTTTCGTTGTTCAGTGTTTCAATTTTCAGCTTGATCCAGATTTTTAAAGAGCAAATATCTCAAACGTCACCCGAAGATGAGTTTTGAGATATTAAGGCAGGTGACTTTCACTCACAAACCAGCAAGTGGCGTCCCCTAGGGGATTCGAACCCCTGTTACCGCCGTGAAAGGGCGGTGTCCTGGGCCTCTAGACGAAGGGGACGTATCAGTCTGCTTCGCAAGACGCCTTGCTTTTCACTTTCTATCAGACAATCTGTGTGAGCACTGCAAAGCACAGTTCTTTAAGGTAAGGAGGTGATCCAACCGCAGGTTCCCCTACGGTTACCTTGTTACGACTTCACCCCAGTCATGAATCACAAAGTGGTAAGCGCCCTCCCGAAGGTTAAGC
>NZ_JBJQJI010000052.1:0-572 GCF_046487485.1 Escherichia sp. WS1368 | reverse complement strand
TACATTCCGGAACCAGAGCGTGCGATTGACAAGCCGTTCCTGCTGCCGATCGAAGACGTATTCTCCATCTCCGGTCGTGGTACCGTTGTTACCGGTCGTGTAGAACGCGGTATCATCAAAGTTGGTGAAGAAGTTGAAATCGTTGGTATCAAAGAGACTCAGAAGTCTACCTGTACTGGCGTTGAAATGTTCCGCAAACTGCTGGACGAAGGCCGTGCTGGTGAGAACGTAGGTGTTCTGCTGCGTGGTATCAAACGTGAAGAAATCGAACGTGGTCAGGTACTGGCTAAGCCGGGCACCATCAAGCCGCACACCAAGTTCGAATCTGAAGTGTACATTCTGTCCAAAGATGAAGGCGGCCGTCATACTCCGTTCTTCAAAGGCTACCGTCCGCAGTTCTACTTCCGTACTACTGACGTGACTGGTACCATCGAACTGCCGGAAGGCGTAGAGATGGTAATGCCGGGCGACAACATCAAAATGGTTGTTACCCTGATCCACCCGATCGCGATGGACGACGGTCTGCGTTTCGCAATCCGTGAAGGCGGCCGTACCGTTGGCGCGGGCGTTGT
>NZ_JBJQJI010000051.1:0-598 GCF_046487485.1 Escherichia sp. WS1368 | reverse complement strand
GACGCTGCCGTCCGCGTGTTCCTTTTTCACCACCCGCTTCAGCCCGCCTTCGCCCTGCGTGTGCAGCACTTCACGGCGGTCCAGGCTGTCGGTGATGGTGATGCGGTCTTTCTCATACTGATACGTGTAGCTTAAGCCTGCCGGGTTTAGCTGCTCTGTCACCCGCCCGTCGCTGTCGTAACGGTAACGGATTTCCGGCCGGCCCGCGCGGTGGTGCGCCACCATCCGGCCCCGGTATTTATCATCGTAAGTAAAGCTGCGCACCTGTTTGCCACTGCGGTCATACACCGCCGCCAGTTCGCCGCGTGGCGTCCAGCCATAGCGCACCAGCGGCGCGGCAGGTAAATTCTCCGGGTATTCCGGGTCGTGTGTCAGCCACACGGCAGACAGACGGATACCGTTGTCCCGGCCATATTCCGTGTAGTCCGGCAGGGTATCAGGAAAAGCGGACGGTTCCGTCCCGCCGGAAGAGGCCTGCTGCCGGGCCTCTTCTGCCCGCTGCGCCTGCGTGGTCAGTACCAGCCGGAAGTGACGCCCGGCACCATCCGTCACGCCGGTGATTTCGCCGCTGAATTCACCGCCAGCCTCACGGTGAAAC
>NZ_JBJQJI010000050.1:0-640 GCF_046487485.1 Escherichia sp. WS1368 | reverse complement strand
AGGGTAACAAAGAAAAGGAACATTTCACTGTTTACGGAACGAGTGGATGTGGACATACAGTGTCCTATGCAGTGTGTCCGAGTGGTAGTACTTTGGTTTCAGGCGGATATCAATTAACCGCCTGGTCGCAGGACAACCGTAACCCGTTCAACTCACCGGACTCAACTTATCCCGACTGGGCGAACAATCGCTGGATTGTTGGTGGAACAGGGACCATCACAAGCTGTTTTCGCTCTGTAGCGTTATGCGCCAGATGATTTCTGGCACATTGTTTCAACTTCATTACTGTTTAGTTGAATGCGGTGCTACATCTGATATGCATAAACCGAGAACACCCCGGAACCACAAGAGTAGTTTTGGGTCGGATAAGAGGTGATCTGATAAGTTGCGCCAGCAGGGACAGCAAAAGAGATGAATGCTGTCTTCCCATAAGATGGGTTGTTGCTCGCATTTGTGCTAATCAATGCCCCTGCAACGTATCCCTGCAATCTGGATGTGTTAGCGCAATCTCCCCCGGCGGAACCACCATTCCCTCCAGAGGCGTAAACAAACAGCGCACCACTTCCTGTATTGCGACCAGTAAATGCTCCTCTGTGTGAGCCAAGATTACTGTAACTACCGTTAGAGGAACCGGAAGTTC
>NZ_JBJQJI010000049.1:0-807 GCF_046487485.1 Escherichia sp. WS1368 | reverse complement strand
TTCTGTAGTCCCGGCGATAGTAAATTTCTTCTTTCAGGTGACCAAAGAAATTCTCCATTACCGCATTATCAAGACAGTTGCCCTTGCGCGACATGCTCTGCACTAACCCTTTGTCTGCCAGGTCAGACTGATAACTTTTTATCCGGTAATGCCACCCTTGATCACTGTGGAGCAGCGGTTTTTCTCCTTCTGCAAGGCTTTCCAGCCCCTTATTTAACATGCGCTTCACCAGCTCCTCTGTAGGCCTGCAGGCAGTTTCCCACGCCACGATTTCCCCGTTAAACAAATCAAGTATCGGGGACAGGTACAGTTTTTGTCCGCCAGCCCTGAATTCGGTGATATCTGTCACCCATTTCTCACAGGGAGCTTCCGCTTTGAACTGCCGCTGAAGGATATTTTCTGCAGCGAGTCCCATATTTCCCCGGTAAGACCGGTATTTCTTCAGGCGCACAGGAGACTTCAGGCCGAGCTGTTGCATCAGTTTTCGCACTGTTTTGCCACTGAACTTAAGACCTCTTTTCTGAAGCTCACAATGGATCCGCCGGTACCCATAACATCCCCGGTGTTCATGGAAGATGGAGGCTATGAGCTGTTTCACATCAGCATACTTGTCCTTAGCCTTCTGCAGTGACAGCTGGTAGTACAGCGTGCTTCTGGCCAGCCCTGCAGCCTTTAACAGGTCAGACTGGCAGTGTCCGCACCTCAGGCTCCGGATGACTTTCGTTTTTTCTCCAGCTCCTGGCGCTTTTTTTCCAGGAGATGCTCCTGCATGGCTTTCAGATATGCATTTTCTGCGCGAAGATAACG
>NZ_JBJQJI010000047.1:0-1138 GCF_046487485.1 Escherichia sp. WS1368 | reverse complement strand
TCCACACACCGGATTGGCACTGGCCTCCGTGCCAATCCGGTATCTGGACAACGGCAAAAGTGAACTTCACTACCAGTACGTACAATATCGGGAAAAACACCCGAAATCTGAGCATTGGCGTACATGCGTACTGTTCGTGGACATACCTTAATGGTGCGCCTTTTGGTGGGTTTCAGCAGGTATACTCCGACCAAAACAAGGTTTGGTATGTGAATAATTATGCGTGGGGAAATTATGAGTCCGGCGGCACAATTACTGTTACATGCCTGAATCTTCCTGGTGCTGGGATTTAACCGAAGGGGCAACAATAAGCATCAACGTGTTCCTCATCAACGCCATCACCAATGCCATACATGCGTGTACCTGTCATGATAAATCCGGTCGGGCATTGAATGGGTTTGTAGTAGATAGATCCTCCACTTTTCCCGCCAATGAAGTGATTCATTGCTACAGATGATTGATACCACTTACAGGCGGAGTAGTTCACTTTATTGCCACCAGACCACCGACCGGATTGGCACGGAGGCCAGTGCCAATCCGGTACGTGGCAGAAAAATGGCGGCGGTACAGTACAGATGGTTACTGCGACAGCAAGTGACTGGAATCAGCCAATTGCCACCGCGACTTGCCCTTCAGGAAAGAAAGTTACAGGAGGTGGTGGAATGTGCAGCTTTTCAAATGCCATTCTCAAGCGTTCTTCCCCCTCCGGTAACAGTGCATGGGTAGCTGGTTGCAGCCAAAACACCAACCAGAATCAGTATTATTCAGTCACTACTTATGCATTGTGTCAGTGAGTATTCTGGTATGAATTAGCGGAAGCAGTGAACAGTGATGTAGTAGCTGCCATATAACGTACCGTTATACGCACCCTATTTCTATGATTAATCAATACATACTGCATCACAACGATAACTAGCTAGTGAAGGTGGGTAAGCTGTTAGTTGCCAGTTTGCTCCGGACTTAGATAACGAGCATTCTGAATAATCGTATTTTGAATTATGGAAACCCGTTGCTCTTACATGGGATAATGCGCAAAAAGTATGCTGACCCAAGTTTGACTGAGAGTATGGGAAATTAAGCTGATAGGTGGAGACTTTCCCTATGCCCCCTCCTTTTTTCCACGTACCGGATTGGCACG
>NZ_JBJQJI010000045.1:0-1181 GCF_046487485.1 Escherichia sp. WS1368 | reverse complement strand
AAAAACTATGTGATATTTACAGTTCCATCGGGTGTGCGCTAAGCTCTTTTCGTTCCCCATTGGGACCCCCTTTTGATTTCTTGTTTGACACTTGCAGTTGCCAGACCGCAAAGTGTTTTAACAAATCAAAAGGGGTTTTAATAACTGGCTCAAAGCTGAAAGCTTTCCGGAACCCCCAGCCTAGCTGGGGGTTTTCTGTGCACAAAAACAACGGGCGTGCCATACGCCCGTTTCAATACTTAACGCACATGTGTTTTGGTTTAGTCATCATCCGGTTATATGTATTTTAGCCAGGAATGGGTTAAACCATTCCTATATAACTAAAAAATTGAAACCTTATTCTCATGTCATGCTTATATTCGTCATTATCGTTATATAAAAAGGCCAACCATAATGTTTAGCAAATTGGCACAAAGTAGTATAAAGGCTATGTTTTAATTACAGGATGTTCAGTCATTTGAATGTATAACATTTTAGCTAAACAAATCTAAAACGAAGTGAATAATTTAATGTTTTCACTAAATCTCATTTTGTTTAATATCTATTGAGATTTCTTGCTTTAAATTTTGTTTTATATAAACAATGGTTTTAATTTTTAATTAATTTGTTTTTTTGAGGGGGTAATATACTCATATGCAAAATCAAGAAATAAACATCCTAATGAACCATATTAAATACCGTGGGATAAGACATAACAAATGAAGTGGATAGTAATTGACACGGTAATTCAACCTACATGCGGTATATCTTTTTCAGCCATATGGGGTGATATGAAAATGATCATCTGGTATCAACCTACTATATTTCTCACTCCTGGAAGTATATTTACACCGGTTAAGTCTGGTATTATCTTTAAGGATAAAGAATACCCTATTACTATTTATAACATCACACCATTCAACAAGGATTTATGGAGTTTACTCAAAAGCAGTCAAGAGTGTCCTCCAGGAGAAAGCGAAATAACAAATAAATGTTTACATAATAGTTGTATTATAAAAATATGCCCATATGGACTCAAGTAATGGTCTTCATATAAATATTCTCGACATGCTATTAATAATATCCACATAAAAAAATATCCTCCGGCATAGCCGGAGGTTTTTCAAATGCGCCTATAAGGCTCTCTTACCAGCCGCGCCCTAACAGGCGCACACGATCTGACATTTGCATCCAACTTCGTT
>NZ_JBJQJI010000044.1:0-1311 GCF_046487485.1 Escherichia sp. WS1368 | reverse complement strand
GTGACTGCGTACCTTTTGTATAATGGGTCAGCGACTTATATTCTGTAGCAAGGTTAACCGAATAGGGGAGCCGAAGGGAAACCGAGTCTTAACTGGGCGTTAAGTTGCAGGGTATAGACCCGAAACCCGGTGATCTAGCCATGGGCAGGTTGAAGGTTGGGTAACACTAACTGGAGGACCGAACCGACTAATGTTGAAAAATTAGCGGATGACTTGTGGCTGGGGGTGAAAGGCCAATCAAACCGGGAGATAGCTGGTTCTCCCCGAAAGCTATTTAGGTAGCGCCTCGTGAATTCATCTCCGGGGGTAGAGCACTGTTTCGGCAAGGGGGTCATCCCGACTTACCAACCCGATGCAAACTGCGAATACCGGAGAATGTTATCACGGGAGACACACGGCGGGTGCTAACGTCCGTCGTGAAGAGGGAAACAACCCAGACCGCCAGCTAAGGTCCCAAAGTCATGGTTAAGTGGGAAACGATGTGGGAAGGCCCAGACAGCCAGGATGTTGGCTTAGAAGCAGCCATCATTTAAAGAAAGCGTAATAGCTCACTGGTCGAGTCGGCCTGCGCGGAAGATGTAACGGGGCTAAACCATGCACCGAAGCTGCGGCAGCGACACTATGTGTTGTTGGGTAGGGGAGCGTTCTGTAAGCCTGTGAAGGTGTACTGTGAGGTATGCTGGAGGTATCAGAAGTGCGAATGCTGACATAAGTAACGATAAAGCGGGTGAAAAGCCCGCTCGCCGGAAGACCAAGGGTTCCTGTCCAACGTTAATCGGGGCAGGGTGAGTCGACCCCTAAGGCGAGGCCGAAAGGCGTAGTCGATGGGAAACAGGTTAATATTCCTGTACTTGGTGTTACTGCGAAGGGGGGACGGAGAAGGCTATGTTGGCCGGGCGACGGTTGTCCCGGTTTAAGCGTGTAGGCTGGTTTTCCAGGCAAATCCGGAAAATCAAGGCTGAGGCGTGATGACGAGGCACTACGGTGCTGAAGCAACAAATGCCCTGCTTCCAGGAAAAGCCTCTAAGCATCAGGTAACATCAAATCGTACCCCAAACCGACACAGGTGGTCAGGTAGAGAATACCAAGGCGCTTGAGAGAACTCGGGTGAAGGAACTAGGCAAAATGGTGCCGTAACTTCGGGAGAAGGCACGCTGATATGTAGGTGAAGCGACTTGCTCGTGGAGCTGAAATCAGTCGAAGATACCAGCTGGCTGCAACTGTTTATTAAAAACACAGCACTGTGCAAACACGAAAGTGGACGTATACGGTGTGACGCCTGCCCGGTGCCGGAAGGTTAATTGATGGGGT
>NZ_JBJQJI010000043.1:0-1332 GCF_046487485.1 Escherichia sp. WS1368 | reverse complement strand
TGGATTTGCCCCTATATTTCCAGACACCTGTTATCACTTAACCCATTACTGGCCTGCTGCCGCAGATATTCCCGTGGCGAGCGATAACCCAGTGCACTATGCGGGTGCCATTCGTTATAATGCTCGAACGCCTCTGCAAGGTTCTTTGCTGCCGTTAACCCGTCTGGTTTAGGCATGATACTGATGTAGTCACGCTTTATCGTTTTCACGAAGCTCTCTGCTATGCCGTTACTCTCCGGACTCCGCACCGCCGTGTTCTTCGGTTCAAGCCCTAATATCCGGGCAAACTGCCGTGTTTCATTAGCCCGGTAGCATGAACCATTATCCGTCAGCCACTCTACTGGAGACGCCGGAAGCTCGTTGCCGAAGCGGCGTTCCACCGCTCCCAGCATGACGTCCTGTACTGTTTCACTGTCGAAGCCGCCCGTAGTGACTGCCCAGTGCAGTGCCTCACGGTCACAGCAGTCCAGCGCGAACGTGACTCGCAGTTTTTCTCCGTTATCACAGCGGAACTCGAACCCGTCAGAGCACCATCGTTGATTGCTTTCTTTCACGGCCACTTTGCCAGTATGTGCCCGTTTCGATGGCGGTACAGCGGTTTTTCGCTCAAGCAACAGCGCATTCTGGCGCATGATCCGGTAAACACGTTTGGCATTGATCGCAGGCATACCATCAAGTTCGGCCTGTCTGCGAAGCAGCGCCCATACCCGACGATAACCATACGTGGGCAGCTCTCCGATAACATGGTGTATACGGAGAAGCACATCCGTATCATCTGAGTGACGGCTGCGGCGACCATCTTTCCAGTCATCGGTTCGTCTGAGAATGACGTGCAACTGCGCACGCGACACCCGGAGACAACGGCTGACTAAGCTTACTCCCCATCCCCGGGCAATAAGGGCGCGTGCGCTATCCACTTTTTTGCACGCCCGTATTCAACGGCTTCTTTAAGGAGTTCATTTTCCATCGTTTTTTTGCCGAGCAGGCGCTGGAGTTCTTTAATCTGCTTCATGGCAGCAGCAAGTTCAGAGGCAGGAACGACCTGCTCTCCTGCGGCCACAGCAGTAAGACTTCCCTCCTGGTATTGCTTGCGCCAGAGAAATAACTGGCTGGCTGCCACACCGTGTTGCCGGGCAACAAGGGAGACCGTCATTCCCGGTTCAAAACTCTGCTGAACAATAGCGATCTTTTCCTGTGTAGTACGCCGTCTGCGTTTCTCCGGTCCTAAGACATCAATCATCTGCTCTCCAATGACTAGTCTAAAAACTAGTATTAAGACTATCACTTATTTAAGTGATATTGGTTGTCTGGAGATTCATGGGGCCAGTCTAG
>NZ_JBJQJI010000042.1:0-1445 GCF_046487485.1 Escherichia sp. WS1368 | reverse complement strand
TTTGTACTGACCCCAAAAAGTTGGACAGTTAAACACGAGGCATATAGGTCTGATTCCGATATTCAATTGGAGTCAGACCTTTTAATTTCAGGCTAATTCTTCTGCTGTTGTAGTATTCAATATATTCCGTAACAGCATCCTTCAGTTCGCTTATATTACTGAACTCATCAAGATAAAAACACTCCGACTTTAAGGTTCCAAAGAAACACTCCACCACAGCATTATCCAGACAATTGCCTTTTCTGGACATGCTTTGTTTAATACCATGTTCTTTAAGGATATTTTGATATCTTCTCATACGATACTGCCATCCCTGGTCAGAGTGCAGAACAGGATGCTCGTGAGGATTAAGCTTTTTGAATGCCTGATCGAGCATATTCTCAACCATGTTCATCACTGGTCTTTCCGAAAGGCTGTAAGAAATAACTTCGTTGTTGAAGAGATCTATTACTGGAGACAAATACAGCTTGCGCCCATTGACTACAAATTCAGTAACATCGGTAACCCACTTCTCGTTTGGCCGCGTAGCCTTGAAATCTCTTTGGAGAACATTAGGGGCGGTTTGCCCTACCTCTCCTCTGTAAGAGCGGTATCGCTTGACCTTAATCGCTGCTTTAAGTGAGAGGGTTCCCATCAGGCGCTGAACAGCTTTATGGTTAATCTGTTTCCCTTCTCGATGAAGAGACAGCGTTACCCTACGGTATCCGTATCGGCCTCTATTCTCGTGATAAATCTCACCAATACGCTTTTTAACGTCCGCATACTTGTCAGGCTTGCTGAGAGCCTTTAGATGGTAATAAAACGTACTGCGCGGTATCTCCGCAGCCCTGAGAAGCTCATCAAGAGGATAAAACTGCCTTAGCTCGTTGAGTACTTTTACTTTTTCGTGGGATGAGCTAAGGCTTTCAGCTTTTTTAGATACATAAGCCGCGTTTCAAGAAATCGAACTTGCCTTTCAAGATCCTCAATGCGTCGGTCTTTTGACAGCTCCAATGCTGATGCCGCTTTTTCTGGATCAACTGATATTGCAATGTTTCTTTTGGTGCCAATCTTGAGCGCGCGTAAACCAGCTTCTCCGCGCTCTTCATAGACCTTCAGCCACCTGGCTACAGAACCACTACCAGCAAGCATAAAGTGAGCAGCAGCCTGATTAAGGGACATGTGCTGCTCGATCACAGCTTTCACGACCTTAATACGCAACTCTGGATCAGCACTAACGCCTTTAGGTTTGGGAATTAAACCTTTTTCTCCATGTTTTTCATAGAGGGCAACCCATGTCCTGACCTGGGTTCGGGGGACACCAAAACGTGCCGAGATGATCCTGTAACCATCATCAGTTGTGAAGTAGTGATTCACGACTTCAAGGCGCTTTTCAAAAGGGTATTTTGGCTTTGACATATTAGGGGCTATTCCATTTCATCGTCCAACAAAATGGGTGCAGTACA
>NZ_JBJQJI010000041.1:0-2235 GCF_046487485.1 Escherichia sp. WS1368 | reverse complement strand
CCCGGCCCGCTGCCGTTCATCCTCTCCCGCACCTACAGCAGTTACCGGACAAAAACGCCCGCGCCGGTGGGGAGCCTCGGCCCCGGCTGGAAAATGCCTGCGGATATCCGCCTACAGCTGCGCGATAACACACTGATACTCAGTGATAACGGCGGCAGGAGCCTGTATTTTGAGCACCTGTTTCCCGGTGAGGACGGTTACAGCCGCAGCGAGTCACTCTGGCTGGTGCGTGGCGGTGTCCTGAAACTGGATGAAGGTCACCGGCTGGCCGCACTCTGGCAGGCGCTGCCGGAAGAACTCCGCTTAAGTCCGCATCGTTATCTGGCGACAAACAGTCCGCAGGGGCCGTGGTGGCTGCTCGGCTGGTGTGAGCGGGTGCCGGAAGCGGATGAGGTGCTGCCCGCGCCGCTGCCGCCGTACCGGGTACTGACCGGGCTGGTGGACCGCTTCGGGCGCACACAGACGTTTCACCGTGAGGCTGGCGGTGAATTCAGCGGCGAAATCACCGGCGTGACGGATGGTGCCGGGCGTCACTTCCGGCTGGTACTGACCACGCAGGCGCAGCGGGCAGAAGAAGCCCGGCAGCAGGCCTCTTCCGGCGGGGCGGAACCGTCCGTTTTTCCTGATACCCTGCCGGGTTACACCGAATATGGCCGGGACAACGGCATCCGTCTGTCTGCCGTGTGGCTGACGCACGACCCGGAATACCCGGAGAATTTACCTGCCGCGCCGCTGGTGCGCTATGGCTGGACGCCACGCGGCGAACTGGCGGCGGTGTATGACCGCAGCAATACACAGGTGCGCAGCTTTACTTACGATGATAAATACCGGGGCCGGATGGTGGCGCACCGTCACACGGGCCGGCCGGATATCCGTTACCGTTACGACAGCGACGGGCGGGTGACAGAACAGCTAAACCCGGCAGGCTTAAGCTACACGTATCAGTATGAGAAAGACCGCATCACCATCACCGACAGTCTGGACCGCCGTGAAGTGCTGCACACGCAGGGCGAAGGCGGGCTGAAGCGGATGGTGAAAAAGGAACACGCGGACGGCAGCGTCACGCAGAGTCAGTTTGACGCGGTGGGCGGGCTTAAGGCACAGACGGATGCCGCAGGCCGGACGACTGAGTACAGCCCGGATGTGGTGACGGGACTCATCACGCGCATCACCACACCGGATGGCAGGGCATCGGCATTTTACTATAACCACCACAACCAGTTAACGTCAGCCACCGGGCCTGACGGGCTGGAATTGCGCCGGGAATATGATGAATCCGGCCGTCTGATTCAGGAAACCGCACACAACGGCGATATCACCCGCTACCGTTATGATAATCCACACAGTGACTTACCCTGCGCAACGGAGGATGCCACCGGCAGCCGGAAAACCATGACATGGAGCCGTTACGGTCAGTTGCTGACCGTCACTGACTGTTCCGGTTATGTAACCCGTTATGACCATGACCGTTTTGGTCAGGTGACGGCGGTGCACCGCGAGGAAGGGCTGAGTCAGTACCGCGCATACGACAGCCGTGGACAGTTAATTGCGGTGAAAGACACGCAGGGCCATGAAACGCGGTATGAATACAACGCCGCCGGTGACCTGACCGCCGTCATTGCCCCGGACGGCAGCAGAAACGGGACACAGTACGATGCGTGGGGAAAGGCCATCCGTACCACACAGGGCGGTCTGACGCGCAGTATGGAATACGATGCTGCCGGACGGGTCATCCGCCTGACCAGTGAAAACGGCAGCCACACCACCTTCCGTTACGATGTACTCGACCGGCTGATACAGGAAACCGGCTTTGACGGCCGCACACAGCGTTATCACCACGACCTGACCGGTAAACTTATCCGCAGCGAGGATGAGGGGCTGGTCACCCACTGGCACTATGACGAAGCAGACCGCCTCACTCACCGCACCGTGAAGGGTGAACCTGCAGAGCAGTGGCAGTATGACGAACGCGGCTGGCTGACAGGCATCAGCCATCTCAGCGAAGGCCACCGGGTGACGGTGCATTACGGGTATGATGAGAAAGGCCGCCTGACCGGTGAGCGCCAGACGGTGCATCACCCGCAGACGGAAGCACTGCTCTGGCAGCATGAAACCAGACATGCGTACAACGCGCAGGGACTGGCGAACCGCTGTATACCGGACAGCCTGCCCGCCGTGGAATGGCTGACCTACGGCAGCGGCTGGCTGTCAGGCATGAAACTCGGCGACACACCG
>NZ_JBJQJI010000040.1:0-2716 GCF_046487485.1 Escherichia sp. WS1368 | reverse complement strand
TATTATGGTGATCCCCTGGGCGAAATGCGCCTGGTAAGCAGAGTTTTTGAAATGTAAGGCCTTTGAATAAGACAAAAGGCTGCCTCATCGCTAACTTTGCAACAGTGCCGTAAAGGCGGCCTTATCCACCATTTCCCGAACAAGCAGGCGCTAATATTCGCCCTGTTCGCGCGTCTGCTGGCAATCATGGAAGAAGCGATTACCGCGCTGATGCAACAGGATGGCGTGAGCTATGGCCGGTTTACCCGCGCCTATCTGAACTATCTGGCGGATCTCACGGACACCCATGAAAGCCGCCAGCTTATGGTTTTGTCGCTGGCAATGCCCGATGAACCGGTGCTGCGCAAATGCTGGCGCGACTGGATGCTGGAGAAACTGGCGCAGGGCGATGAGCTGGATAACAGCCCAACCGGCACGCTGGTGCGCTACGCCGCTGACGGCATCTGGCTTTCGGAGTTGACGGAAGGGATCACCATGAGCGCCGACCACCGTCGCGCGCTGGTTGACTCCCTGAATAAAATGACGCTTCCCGCGTGAAGCACAGACTGAGGCCGCGATGCGCTACAACATCAATGCCCGTTTTATCTACGACGCCACCGACGGAACCCTGACGCTGCCGCAAAGCGATGAACCGGACAGCCAGCTATCCCTCACCGCCAGCGCCCTGTTTAACTATTTTCTGCGCCATACCGAGATTGTCAGCCGGGAAGATGTTCTGAAAAAAGTCTGGGATGACAATGGATTAACCTCATCCAACAGCAATCTGAATCAGTATCTCAGCATGCTGCGGAAGACCTTTCGCCATTACGGCGTCGATAACATCATCGTCACCGTCTCGCGCGGCTATTTGCAGCTTAATCCCGAGGTCATTATCGAAGCGCTGGACGACGCGCCGCCGGTTTCACCACAACAGACGCCTGCCGAACCGCCGCCCGTTACGACAACGCCAGACGCACCGCGCTCCGCACATGCTCGCGGGATGTGCTGGTACATGGCCGGAGCCTGCTTGCTCACCATTGCCCTGCTTCTGGTTGCCTTCAGTCTGGTCGGCATCAGTGAATCCCAGCCTATCGCGCTGACCCGCCTCAGCCATAGCCAGTGCGAACTGCTGGCCAGCGATGAAATGCGACGTTCGGTCAGTGAAGAGTCCTACGGCAAAAACTTCGATGAGGTACGCCAGCGGCTGAATATTGCCTGTAAACCCGGTGAACGTTTTCTTTTCTTCTACGGCGATCGGCTCGAAACCAACGGGCTGGGGCGCGTGTTCCTTGCCCACTGCGCCATGCATGAAGATAACCCGTTCAGCTATTGCGATAACTACTTTTACTACTCCTGGAAGCCGTAATGAGACTCGCGCCGCGTCCGTTCTTTGCCCTCTGCGTTCTGGTATTTATTGCCGCCGCCGCGTTTAGCGCCTGGCGGCTGCTGCCTGCCGACAACGCGGGTGTCATGAGCTGTTCCACTAAGGGCATCATGCGCTTTGAGAACATGGACAAAGAGAACGTTAACGGCAATATTCACTTCAATTTTGGCGCGCAGGGTAAAGGCTCGATGGTGGTCGAAGGTTACACCGACTCCGCCGCCGGCTGGCTCTACCTGCAACGCTACGTGAAGTTTACCTACAGCAGCAAACGCATCTCGGCCACCGAGCGTCATTACCGCATCAATCAGTGGGAATCGAGCGCCTCCTCGATTGATGAATCGCCGAACGTGATTTTCGACTACTTTATGCGCGAGATGTCCGACAGCCACGACGGGCTGTTTCTCAACGCTCAGAAGCTCAACGAAAAGGCTATCTTGCTCAGCTCTATCAATTCACCGCTGTGGATCTGCACGTTGAAATCCGGCAGTAAGCTGAACTAACCCGTCAATCAAAAAAGACCATCCCCTTGTAGGGGCGTTCGCGACAGGCGGCCAGCCGCTGCGCCAGATTCCCCACATGCAGCTCCAGCTTATGGCCGTCAGGGTCGAGAAAATAGTAAGACGCCCCTTCACTGCGGTTATCTTTCCATACCTCAGCCCCCGCCTGCGCCAGCAGAGCCACCACCCCGGCAAACTCTTCTTCCGCCACGCTGAAGGCGTAGTGGGTATAGTCGCTTTCCTGAGGGGGCGTTTTACGCCGCTGCTCATCCAGCGACAAGCACAGCCACAGCGCCCCACAGGAGAGATAGGCTCCGCTATCCCAGCTGGCGTGCAGGCGCATTCCAGGTAACTGCTGATAAAATGCCAGGCTTGACGCCAGATCGCTGACCGCCAGCGTCAGATGATTCAATCCCTGCAGCATGACTTTTCCTCCCGTTATCAAACCCTGTTGTAAACTGTGATCGGCGACGCATCCCCTCCCGGCCTCACCTCATCACCGGCTAAAAAGCGCATTTTTTGCGTTTAGCCTGCCATCGGAAACCTGCGCCTCGCCACACTAATCCCCGCTCTATGTTACCCCTTTTTTGAAATCATTTAGCAATCCAATAACATTTCATCCCCCCGGAAAAAGCGGGCTAAAAATCGCCTTATTGAAGACCAAATCAGCACCGACATTACAGCATAAAGACATAAATAAACGCCCTAAAAAGACTAAATCACAGAGCTATATCCTAAATAATTACGGCACTGTTGCAAATAGTCGGTGGTGATAAACTTATCATCCCCTTTTGCTGATGGAGCTGCACATGAACCCATTCAAAGGCCGGCATTTTCAGCGTGACATCATTCTGTG
>NZ_JBJQJI010000039.1:0-2976 GCF_046487485.1 Escherichia sp. WS1368 | reverse complement strand
TTATTATGGTGATCCCCTGGGCGAAATGCGCCTGGTAAGCAGAGTTTTTGAAATGTAAGGCCTTTGAATAAGACAAAAGGCTGCCTCATCGCTAACTTTGCAACAGTGCCCATCGAACTGGATCTCAACAGCGGTAAGATCCTTGAGAGTTTTCGCCCCGAAGAACGTTTTCCAATGATGAGCACTTTTAAAGTTCTGCTATGTGGTGCGGTATTATCCCGTGTTGACGCCGGGCAAGAGCAACTCGGTCGCCGCATACACTATTCTCAGAATGACTTGGTTGAGTACTCACCAGTCACAGAAAAGCATCTTACGGATGGCATGACAGTAAGAGAATTATGCAGTGCTGCCATAACCATGAGTGATAACACTGCTGCCAACTTACTTCTGACAACGATCGGAGGACCGAAGGAGCTAACCGCTTTTTTGCACAACATGGGGGATCATGTAACTCGCCTTGATCGTTGGGAACCGGAGCTGAATGAAGCCATACCAAACGACGAGCGTGACACCACGATGCCTGCAGCAATGGCAACAACGTTGCGCAAACTATTAACTGGCGAACTACTTACTCTAGCTTCCCGGCAACAATTAATAGACTGGATGGAGGCGGATAAAGTTGCAGGACCACTTCTGCGCTCGGCCCTTCCGGCTGGCTGGTTTATTGCTGATAAATCTGGAGCCGGTGAGCGTGGGTCTCGCGGTATCATTGCAGCACTGGGGCCAGATGGTAAGCCCTCCCGTATCGTAGTTATCTACACGACGGGGAGTCAGGCAACTATGGATGAACGAAATAGACAGATCGCTGAGATAGGTGCCTCACTGATTAAGCATTGGTAACTGTCAGACCAAGTTTACTCATACTGAAATAATTGGGGGGTGATTACCACCGTAAATTTTTCCCAGACGGTAAAAAGAATTACAGACTTTTATCAACTAAAAAAGTGGCCTGAATATCAGCACTACCGTCAATACCATTTCAGTAAATCAGGATAGGGAAAAATTGGCAAACCCAGTTCTTCACTTGCTCTGCGGGTTCTGTCACCCTGACGTCATACGGTAATCCCCCCCAATTCATTAATCGACAAGGTCATCCTGATGAAACAAATTACCATGAGCGATATGCAGCAACAGAGCGCAGCGGCTGTGCAATCGCCTCGGCTCCGCGCGCACCGTAATTTCCATCCAGAATTAAGCGATTCGGTCCAACGTCTGGCTATTGCCATGGAACCTGGGACCTACGTGCGCCCGCACCGACACCCTCACACCTTCGAGCTACTGTTGCCATTAAGGGGTCGTTTCGTGGTGCTGAATTTTGACGATCGGGGTACCGTCACCCATCGGGCGATATTGGGGGAAACCTGTACGGTGCTGGAGATGGCCGCAGGAACCTGGCATGCCGTGCTGTCGCTGGATACCGGTGGCATAATTTTTGAAGTAAAACACGGTGGCTATCAACCCGTGGCTGCCGATGACTATGCGCACTGGGCTCCAGCGGAAGGAGAACCAGGAACCACGGAGCTTATGGCCTGGTATGCGCAAGCGCAGGTGGGCGACAGCACTTTTGCCGTCTAAGGCGATAAACAAAAACGGAATGAGTTTCCCCATTCCGTTTCCGCTATTACAAACCGTCGGTGACGATTTTAGCCGCCGACGCTAATACATCGCGACGGCTTTCTGCCTTAGGTTGAGGCTGGGTGAAGTAAGTGACCAGAATCAGCGGCGCACGATCTTTTGGCCAGATCACCGCGATATCGTTGGTGGTGCCATAGCCACCGCTGCCGGTTTTATCCCCCACAACCCAGGAAGCAGGCAGTCCAGCCTGAATGCTCGCTGCACCGGTGGTATTGCCTTTCATCCATGTCACCAGCTGCGCCCGTTGGCTGTCGCCCAATGCTTTACCCAGCGTCAGATTCCGCAGAGTTTGCGCCATTGCCCGAGGTGAAGTGGTATCACGCGGATCGCCCGGAATGGCGGTGTTTAACGTCGGCTCGGTACGGTCGAGACGGAACGTTTCGTCTCCCAGCTGTCGGGCGAACGCGGTGACGCTAGCCGGGCCGCCAACGTGAGCAATCAGCTTATTCATCGCCACGTTATCGCTGTACTGTAGCGCGGCCGCGCTAAGCTCAGCCAGTGACATCGTCCCATTGACGTGCTTTTCCGCAATCGGATTATAGTTAACAAGGTCAGATTTTTTGATCTCAACTCGCTGATTTAACAGATTCGGTTCGCTTTCACTTTTCTTCAGCACCGCGGCCACGGCCATCACTTTACTGGTGCTGCACATCGCAAAGCGCTCATCAGCACGATAAAGTATTTGCGAATTATCTGCTGTGTTAATCAATGCCACACCCAGTCTGCCTCCCGACTGCCGCTCTAATTCGGCAAGTTTTTGCTGTACGTCCGCCGTTTGCGCATACAGCGGCACACTTCCTAACAACAGCGTGACGGTTGCCGTCGCCATCAGCGTGAACTGGCGCAGTGATTTTTTAACCATGGGATTCCTTATTCTGGAAGAGACGAAATAACAACAACATGAATAGTCAATATTTTACCTGAAGCGAGCCACAACGCGTCCGATTTTATGCTTCCGAAAGGCAAATACGGACGTCGCCAGAATGAAACCTAAATTCCACGTGTGTTTTTTATTAGCTTCAAAAATCACTATTTCACGAAGAATTTAGACTGCTTCTCACACATTGTAACATTATTTACAACCACCTTTCAATCATTTTTGATAAATCATTGATTTCATCTTTGCTGCAATGATACTTAATAAACTCTGCAAGTTATCCACAGAGCAACACTCAATTTTATTGATGATATTCTTATTATACCAGACATTTTTCATACACTCCCTTGTACGGGCACTGTTGCAAAGTTAGCGATGAGGCAGCCTTTTGTCTTATTCAAAGGCCTTACATTTCAAAAACTCTGCTTACCAGGCGCATTTCGCCCAGGGGATCACCATAATAA
>NZ_JBJQJI010000038.1:0-3564 GCF_046487485.1 Escherichia sp. WS1368 | reverse complement strand
CCTGCCGTGACGGTCATACCGGTAAAGATAGTGCGCGTCACGGGCGATACGGTTATCCGGCCACATGCTGAGGGTGCTGTCCGGGTGCAGCTCCGGGTCGGGCAGGCGGTTGCCTGCCGGGTCCGTGGCATACGGGATATCAATGCCCAGGTTACATATAATAATAAGAGCAATTAACTTAATTTATTTGTTTATAATGCGCTTACTTAATACAAACCATTGAATATACCCTCCTGACAGAAAATAAAGCCATATTATTATCGCCATAATATACTTACTATCAATCCTTACGCCAATAATGTCTGAAACAGTCCCTATAAATATTAGAGCAATAAAGAATACTATGCCTGTTGGAAAACAGATTACCATCATTCCATAAGACATGAGACTAATTAACTCGCTCACATCACGAGTGGAGTCTAATAGTGAAAGTCTATGCATGGAAAAGAATAGTATTAAAAGCGATAAAGCCAGCCATATAGCTCTGAATAAAAAAATAATATATTTCATTACATCACTCCGGTGAATACAAATCTAATAAAGCGTCCAATGTTATTTCCGGAGCACTTCATCTTACATGTTTCTAAAGAATCATTAGACCAGTCAGGGCAAGATTACGAAAGCCCGCTCCCCGCAAGGACTGACGCGAGATAGTTTCTGTCCATGGCTGCTTTTCGCATCTTACGTCTTAACCCTACCTTGAATACCTTATCATTCGTCAAAATATTAATAGCAATGTGCCGTATCCCTGAAAATAATTCTGCTGCGTTTCCTCTTCTTATTTTGCAGTCGTCTTCATTCATTACCACGTCCAGACGCCAGTGCAGCTTATTCTCCACGTGCCAGTGGTTTCGGATTGCTGTGGCGAACTTCTCAGCGGTTAAATCAGCAGAGCTGATATAATATCTGACCGTCATTTCTGGCTCTTTCTTTTGTTCTGCTATTATTGACCGAAAGGAGACTGCCACGTATAATTTTTCAGTCCTTTCCATTCAAATGTAAAATCAATAAGTTCATCAGGGACATCGCAAACAATATGAAGACGGATTTCTTCTCTGCCGTGACTCTTTTCACTAATTGCGTAACTGTCATGCTCTGGATTAATTAATTCTTTCAGCGGAAATGTTTCCTCAAAGGCTTTATTCAGCCGCCCCTGGTTTCCTTTTACAGCGAATAAGTAATCACCACCCTGTTTTTGTATCTTCTCTGCAATATCTTTCTGGCAACCCATCGCATCAGTTGTGATGATTTTCTCTTTAATATACAAAATGTTAAGAAGTTCAGGGATAGCTGTGATCTCATTAGATTTCTCATCCGTCCTGATCTGCCCCAGGACCAGAATGTGCATTGTTGAGAACGCACTAATGACATGAATCGCTCCCCTGCGGCGACTCTTGTCATAAGAATGCCGGAGTGTTTTTCCATCAATTGCGATGACGTCTTTATCATCTGAAGTATGGCAATCTCGCATCCAGTTAATAAAGCACTCGTGAAATTTTGCAGGACTGATACAGGATACAACTCTGGCGATGGTATCGTGAACAGGAATACCATTTTCAAAATCACCGTATTGTTTTAAAAAATCGAGATGTGTTTCCCCAAAATCCTCTATATCTTCCCAACCTTCTGCACCCGAAATAACGGCACAAATAGTCAACAGTAGAATATCCGATAATTTATGTTCCACTTTCCAGGCTTGTCTGTAATCGGGGATAATAGAAATATGCTCCATCAATTTTTTAAGTTCCATTTTGTTCTCCTTAATTATGTAAGGAGTATTTGATCATGTATAAGCAATAAAAACAGCTTTAGGTAATGAGGAATATCTCAATTTTCAAACATAAAATGCGAATTATTTAGTACAAAAAAGCAGCGTTACGTGATCTTTCCCTGGCATGTCATTAGATGAACCAGTTATACAACCCTCGGAACAGAATCGAGGTCCTAAAGACGGACCAAAAGCGTTTAAACAACTATGTATTGAAAATCCATTACGATTATAAGTTCCTGTATTAACTGACGGTACTAATCGTATGCCGTCAGGTTTTCTATTGCTTGCTCCCGGGTCATTAACATTCCAACTCCATAGGCCTTGAGGTATTGGCCCTCTATTTATAAATGTGTACAACGGGGATTATTTTTACATTGCATATTATTACCAGAAGCGACTGGAATACTAAGCACATCATAAAAATTATCATCACCTGGTATATCTGAAACACACGAAAGCATACCTAAAGTTATGCTGTATAAACAGGTGGCTAATCCCAAGGGGATCGATTCCAGAAATCGGGTTCAACGGATACTGATAAAAATTCCACCTACCTTCCAGCCCAATCGGAGCCTGAGTGTTATACCGCCCCTGCTGCGGTTAATGTTACCGATAATAGTTATAGTACAGCCCTGATTCATCATCATACTACTGCTGCGGCAGTCTGATGAATTATTGCTTTTACGGATTCTCCTTATTCTTCCTTCTATCCATTCGCTTTAGCTTTAGCTTTTTGAGATCTTGAAGTTTGCTCTTTGCATCAATATTACCGTTATTTACAGCGAATTCCATCCAATAAATAGCTTTATTCAAATTATAATGTTCTGATAATATTGGATTTGTATCCGATAAAAAAACCCCATAATTAAACTGCGCTGTAACACTCCCCTGAGATGCTGATCTTTCTAAGTATCGCAATTGTTTGTAAATGTTATTTTTAGTAAAGCAGTAATATTGATATAGTCGAAATGATGCCTCTGAATCACCATGTTGTGATTTATACTTCAGTTTCATCAACTTTTCTTCACTTAAATCATAGGTCATTGCTGTAGACCCCATCATACTTTCGTTTTGTTTTATTTTCACATCAGCACCATGCAATTGAAAAATAAAAGAGAAATAAAAAAATAGTAACAAGCATGCTTTCATACATCTACAACCTATCTTATATCACTGGGTTTTTCTGGCGTACCTTGCATATTAGAAATGGGGTGCCCAGATGGCCCATATGTTATCCAATTACCAAGGTCTTTTGTTGTTATAGCCATTAGATCCTTATTTGAATTAAGGTTCGTTGGTGCTGTTAGCACTGTATCCATTTTTAACTTACCATTAGTTCCTCGCCCCCACCACGTCCATAGCGTGTCAGGTCCTATTACATTTGTATGTAACTCTTTAGCTAATTGGCTAGCAAATGAATTTTGTCCTTTACCTGTATTACAAGAAAATAACCAAACTGTCATCCCATCTTTATAATTCCCATCAAATTTAATTAGATATGCTAGATCTTTAGCTGTCATGATACTGCGCGTTGCGGATTCAATAGATGTGGGGGTACCATGCCCCCCGATTGTGAAAACGCCTGGGATATTAATCTCATCAGCTACAGAATGGATAAGATCACTTTCGGGGTATAAATTTATATCAACCAAACCTTGCGGATCTACATTTATGACCGGATCCAACGGATACTGATAAAAATTCCATCCCCCCTTAAGCCCAATCGGATCCTGAGTGATATACCGCCCCTGCAGCGGGTCATAATAGCGGTGGCGGTTGTAATAGAGGCCGGA
>NZ_JBJQJI010000037.1:0-4441 GCF_046487485.1 Escherichia sp. WS1368 | reverse complement strand
TGGTCCCACCTGACCCCATGCCGAACTCAGAAGTGAAACGCCGTAGCGCCGATGGTAGTGTGGGGTCTCCCCATGCGAGAGTAGGGAACTGCCAGGCATCAAATTAAGCAGAAGGCCCAGTCGGAAGACTGGGCCTTTTTGCGTTTCTACAAACTCTCCCTGTCGTCATTACTACAAGCCATCCCCCCACGGATACGGTAAACTAGCCTCGTTTTTGCATCAGGAAAGCAGCTATGAACCACTCCTTAAAACCCTGGAACACATTTGGCATTGATCATAATGCTCAGCACATTGTATGTGCCGAAGACGAACAACAACTACTCAATGCCTGGCAGCATGCAACCGCAGAAGGGCAACCCGTTCTTATTCTGGGTGAAGGAAGTAATGTACTTTTTCTGAAAGACTATCGCGGCACGGTGATCATCAACCGGATCAAAGGTATCGAAATTCATGATGAACTTGATGCGTGGTATTTACATGTAGGAGCCGGAGAAAACTGGCATCGCCTGGTAAAATACACTTTGCAGGAAGGTATGCCAGGTCTGGAAAATCTGGCGTTAATTCCTGGTTGTGTCGGCTCATCACCTATCCAGAATATTGGTGCTTATGGCGTAGAATTACAGCGAGTTTGCGCTTATGTTGATTGTGTTGAACTGGCGACAGGCAAGCAAGTGCGCTTAACTGCCAAAGAGTGCCGTTTTGGCTATCGCGACAGTATTTTTAAACATGAATACCAGGACCGCTTCGCCATTGTAGCCGTAGGTCTGCGTCTGCCAAAAGAGTGGCAACCTGTACTAACGTATGGTGACTTAACTCGTCTGGATCCTACAACAGTAACGCCACAGCAAGTATTTGATGCGGTGTGTCATATGCGCACCACCAAACTTCCTGACCCAAAAGTGAATGGCAATGCCGGTAGTTTCTTCAAAAACCCTGTTGTATCTGCCGAAACGGCTAAAGCATTACTGTCACAATTTCCAACAGCACCAAATTACCCCCAGGCGGATGGTTCAGTAAAACTGGCAGCAGGTTGGCTTATCGATCAGTGCCAGCTAAAAGGGATGCAAATGGGTGGGGCTGCGGTGCACCGTCAACAGGCGTTAGTTCTCATTAATGAAGACAATGCAAAAAGCGAAGATGTGGTGCAACTGGCACACCATGTAAGACAAAAAGTGGGTGAAAAATTTAATGTCTGGCTTGAGCCTGAAGTCCGCTTTATTGGTGCATCAGGTGAAGTGAGCGCAGTGGAGACAATTTCATGAAGGATAACACCGTGCCACTGAAATTGATCGCCCTATTAGCGAACGGTGAATTTCACTCTGGCGAGCAGTTGGGTGAAACGCTGGGAATGAGCCGGGCGGCTATTAATAAACACATTCAGACACTGCGTGACTGGGGCGTTGATGTATTTACTGTTCCGGGTAAAGGATACAGCTTGCCCGAGCCAATCCAGTTACTTAATGCTGAACAGATATTGAGTCAGCTGGATGACGGCAGTGTAGCCGTGCTGCCAGTTATTGACTCCACGAATCAGTATCTCCTGGACCGCATCGGAGAGCTTAAATCTGGCGATGCCTGTGTTGCAGAATACCAGCAGGCTGGCCGTGGTCGCCGGGGGCGGAAATGGTTTTCGCCTTTTGGCGCAAACTTATATTTGTCGATGTTCTGGCGTCTGGAGCAAGGCCCGGCGGCGGCGATTGGTTTAAGTCTGGTTATCGGTATCGTGATGGCGGAAGTATTACGCAAGCTGGGTGCAGATAAAGTTCGTGTTAAATGGCCTAATGACCTCTATCTGCAGGATCGCAAGCTGGCAGGCATTCTTGTGGAGCTGACTGGCAAAACCGGCGATGCGGCGCAAATAGTCATTGGTGCAGGGATCAACATGGCAATGCGTCGTGTTGAAGAGAGTGTCGTTAATCAAGGGTGGATCACGCTGCAGGAAGCCGGGATCAATCTCGATCGTAATACGTTGGCGGCCATGCTCATACGTGAATTACGCGCGGCGCTGGAACTCTTCGAGCAAGAAGGATTGGCACCTTATCTTTCGCGCTGGGAAAAGCTGGATAATTTTATTAATCGCCCAGTGAAACTTATCATTGGTGATAAAGAAATATTTGGCATTTCACGCGGAATAGACAAACAGGGCGCTTTATTGCTTGAGCAGGATGGAATAATAAAACCCTGGATGGGCGGTGAAATATCCCTGCGTAGTGCGGAATAATAAGATAGGGGAGCATTAGCTCCCCTGAAAATTATTTGCGTAGCCTGACCTCTTCTACCGCATGATTAGCACTTTTCGTCAGGATTAAACTGGCGCGCTCGCGAGTAGGTAGAATATTTTGCTTTAAGTTCAGCCAGTTGATCTCTTTCCACAACGTCATGGCAGTATTAATCGCTTCTTCTTTAGTTAATTTCGCGTAGTTATGAAAATAGGAATCCGGGTCTGTAAAAGCCCCTTCGCGGAATTTCAGGAAACGGTTGATATACCACGTCTGAAGTAAGTCTTCCGGTGCATCAACATATATCGAAAAATCGACAAAATCAGAAACAAATACATGATGTGGATCGTGTGGATAATCCATCCCGCTCTGTAAGACATTTAACCCTTCAAGAATTAAAATATCAGGCTGAACAACCGTTTTATCTCCATCCGGGATCACATCATAAATAAGATGCGAGTAAACAGGTGCTGTAACGTTTGGCACGCCGGATTTGAGATCGGAAACAAACTTCACCAGGCGATGCATATCATACGATTCCGGGAAGCCTTTCTTCTTCATCAAACCACGTTCTTTCAGTACCTGATTAGGGTGAAGGAAGCCATCAGTCGTGATCAGTTCAACACGACGATGTTCCGGCCAACGGCTTAATAGCGCCTGCAATACACGGGCGGTTGTACTTTTCCCCACAGCGACACTACCAGCAATACTGATAATGTAAGGAATGCGTTGCCCGTTGGTACCAAGAAACTGTTCCAGAACTGCCTGACGGCGCAGATTCGAGCTTATATAGAAGTTCAGCAAACGTGACAGAGGTAAATAGATCTCGGCAACTTCTTCTAACGAGAGATCTTCATTAATACCTTTGAGACGGGCGATCTCATCTTCCGATAACGTCATAGGTACGGAATCACGCAGAGCTGCCCACTGGTTGCGGTCAAACTGTAGGTAAGGCGTCATTAACGTTTGCTCTTTTATACTCATAAGCATGTTTCTGGCGGTCATAGCTCTATCGGCAAAGCGATATTTGCCATGGCGCGTCACAGTTCTGTTGAATGGGTTAATGGGCAGGAGGGTAACACCAGATGGGGAGGAATAATAAGAAAAAATCTCTCCCAGGAAGCTATCGTTGAAAAGCACTGTGACAGATATTCCATCTGATAAAAAGAATTATGGTTTAGCAGGAGCGCATTGTTGAGCACAATGATGTTGAAAAAGTGTGCTAATCTGCCCTCCATTCGGCTGTTTCTTCATCGTGTCGCATAAAATGTGACCAATAAAACAAATTATGCAATTTTTTAGTTGCATGAACTCGCATGTCTCCATAGAATGCGCGCTACTTGATGCCGACTTAGCTCAGTAGGTAGAGCAACTGACTTGTAATCAGTAGGTCACCAGTTCGATTCCGGTAGTCGGCACCATCAAGTCCGGTGGGGTTCCCGAGCGGCCAAAGGGAGCAGACTGTAAATCTGCCGTCACAGACTTCGAAGGTTCGAATCCTTCCCCCACCACCAATTTCGGCCACGCGATGGCGTAGCCCGAGACGATAAGTTCGCTTACCGGCTCGAATAAAGAGAGCTTCTCTCGATATTCAGTGCAGAATGAAAATCAGGTAGCCGAGTTCCAGGATGCGGGCATCGTATAATGGCTATTACCTCAGCCTTCCAAGCTGATGATGCGGGTTCGATTCCCGCTGCCCGCTCCAAGATGTGCTGATATAGCTCAGTTGGTAGAGCGCACCCTTGGTAAGGGTGAGGTCGGCAGTTCGAATCTGCCTATCAGCACCACTTCTTTTCTCCTCCCTGTTTTTTCCTTCTGTTTATTGCATTCAACAAGTCGGGCATGTTGCCTGGTTGATGTGGTGATATCACCGATTTATCCGTGTCTTAGAGGGACAATCGATGTCTAAAGAAAAGTTTGAACGTACAAAACCGCACGTTAACGTCGGTACTATCGGCCACGTTGACCATGGTAAAACAACGCTGACCGCTGCAATCACTACCGTACTGGCTAAAACCTACGGCGGTGCTGCTCGCGCATTCGACCAGATCGATAACGCGCCGGAAGAAAAAGCTCGTGGTATCACCATCAACACTTCTCACGTTGAATACGACACCCCGACCCGTCACTACGCACACGTAGACTGCCCGGGGCACGCCGACTATGTTAAAAACATGATCACCGGTGCTGCTCAGATGGACGGCGCGATCCTGGTAGTTGCT
>NZ_JBJQJI010000036.1:0-4511 GCF_046487485.1 Escherichia sp. WS1368 | reverse complement strand
CACAGAATGATGTCACGCTGAAAATGCCGGCCTTTGAATGGGTTCATGTGCAGCTCCATCAGCAAAAGGGGATGATAAGTTTATCACCACCGACTATTTGCAACAGTGCCTGTTTGAGTAAGATTTAGTCTTTTTGGGCTAAATCCATGGCATTCGAAGAACGTGTCCAAATCTTGTCCGAGGCAGAACAAGATGAGTTATATGGACCCCCCGCTTTCACCTCCGCCGACCAACGCTTCTTTTTCTCGCTGAACGATAAGGAACTGGCGATCGCTAAAAGCCTCCGTCATCGGGGCCAGCGTTACATGCTGGTGGTACTGCTGGGCTATTTCAAAGCCAAGCCGGTGGTGCTGAATCCCGGCTTTCATCAGATCAAGCAGGACCTCAAATACGTTTATCAAACCGTTCTACCAGGCCCAGGCTGTAGACCCTTTAATCTCACGCCAAAAGAGAACGAACGGATTTACCAACGTGTTTTCCAGCTCTGCAACTACCAGCGCTGGAATGTCAAAGACCATGGAGCGGCGTTGAGAGATTACTTATCCCAGCAAGCCAGAGCCTGGACAGCGCCTAGGCACCTCTTCGATGCGGCCAATGAATATTGTTCGGGGCAGAAGATCGCAATCCCTGCCTACAGCACGCTGCAAAAGATCATCAGTCAGGTGGTGGGAGACGAACAGGAACACATGGCCGCGCACCTTGAGCGTGCAATGTCACGCGGTCTTAAGCAAGCACTGGCGGAGCTCGTGAACGGCACAGGTCCACTGCCGTTCCGACAGTTGCGACAATCGGCTCGTAACTTCACCGGAACCGAGTTGGAGAAAGAACTGATTGTCTATCGCCATATCCAGCATTGGATGCCGGAAGTGGATCTGCTGTTGAGCACGCTATCACTGTCGCAGAAAAATCTGCAACACCTGGCAGAGAAAGTCGACTACTACGGTGCCAAACTGAAACGTCAAACCGTAGGCAGCCAATGGCTGTATTTATTGTGCTATCTTCAAACGCGATGGCAGCAAGCGCTGGAACGTATTGCCGATGGCTTTGTGCATCATGTCAGACAGACCAAACAGAAGGCAAAGGATTATGCGCAGGAAGCGGTGTTTAAGGATTGGCAAAAAGCAGCTAAAAATGTCAGCAAGGCAGCTGAAGTACTGCACCTGTTCATTGATGACAGCATTGATCTGCAACTACCGTTTGCAACAGTAAGACAGCAAGCACTGAGCCTGCTGACCAAAAGGGATCTGGAATCTGTATGTCTCTTCCTGAACGAGCAGCGACGATCGGTCGATGAAGCCATGTGGCAGTACTGCGACGAGAAAGAAAGTCTGCGGAAAGGTTTGCTGCGAGAGTTGTTCCTATGTCTGCGCTTCGAAGGCTGCGACGGCACCCAGCACTTAGCGGCCGCCTTGGCGAAAACACAAAACGAACTCAACGGCCAGGACGCTCAGTTGCAAACTGCCGACACCAGACTCCTTTCCAAAAAATCACGTGAATTCCTGCTGGATGGTGAAGGGAATATCCTGATCGATCGTTATGAGTGGTTCCTCTATCAACAGATTCCTGATCGCCTGAATGGCCAGCTGACGCTGCCTGATATCACTAAATACCGGGCACTCGACGCCGACCTGATCGACGGGGAACATTGGCGAAAAAACAAATATACGCTGCTTCAACAGAGCCATTTTACAAAATTAGCGGAGGAGCCTGAAAAGCTGATCAAACAGATGGCCATGGAATTGGATACCCGTTTGTACGAAGTCGGCGAATATCTTGAACAGGAAGACAACCGGAATATCATCTTGCGTAATCCGCAGGGTAAACGCTTCTGGCGCCTGCCTTCGGCCAGCAAACATCATCTGGTCAACAATCCCTTCTTCCAGCAAATTCCCACAACGGGGATTGCGGATGTACTGCGCATGGTTGATCGTGACACCGGTTTCATTGACTGCTTCGCTCATGTGCTGGGTTCCCAATCCAGAAGCCGTTCCCATGAATATGACCTGTTGGCAATTCTGGTCGGCAATGCAACCAATCAAGGCATTTACGGCATGGCACAGATCTCTGATCGTACCTATGATCAGCTCAGCACTATCCAGGCGAACTATCTTCGCCTGGAAACATTGAATGCTGCTAACGACAACATCAATAACGCGACAGCCAAGCTACCCATCTTCCGGTACTACAACATCCAGGAAGATGTGATCCACGCCAGTGCCGATGGTCAAAAGTTCGAAGCCCGGCGCGAGACCTTCAAAACCCGTTATTCGTCGAAGTACTTTGGCACTCAAAAAGGTGTTTCTGCCATGACCTTGATCGCCAATCACGCTGCGATCAACGCCAGAGTGATCGGCGCCAACGAACATGAATCGCACTACATCTTTGATTTGTTGATGAGCAATACGTCAGACATCATTCCGGATGTGCTCTCAACCGATACCCATGGGGTGAACCATGTGAACTTCGCGTTACTGGATCTGTTCGGATACCAGTTTGCCCCACGCTATGCCCAGGTTGGCAAAGTGATCAATGACATGTTTGATGTCAAGGAAGACAAAGAACACCGAATTCAGCTGTGCTTAAAAAAGCCAATCAATACCCATCGTATTGCGCAGCACTGGGATACCATCCAACGGATTGCAGTATCACTTAAGCAGCGGAAAACAACGCAAGCCACCTTGGTGAGAAAGCTCTCGGAGTACAAGCGCAATCACCCGCTGCTGGAAGCCCTGACGGAATACAATCGCCTGGTGAAAGCGAATTATCTACTGTGCTACATCGATGATGCCAGTTTAAGAAACTATGTTCAGCGCGCGCTGAACCGGGGAGAGGCCTATCACCAACTGCGTCGGGCCGTGAGCAGCGTCAATGGGGATCAGTTCCGGGGCAGTTCAGACGAAGAAATCCAGCTATGGAATGAGTGCGCTCGCCTGGTCACCAATGCCATCGTTTACTTCAACTCCAGGATACTCAGCCAGCTGTTGACCAGCTTCGAATACCAAGGAGATACCAAGAGAATAGATATCGTCAAACAGGCATCCCCTGTGGCCTGGCACAACATTAACCTCAAGGGGACTTACCACTTCGAATTGAGCGAAAAATTGCCAGATCTGGAGGAGCTTATGCGCTCAATCGAGGGATATTTACCCGTCAGCGAAAAGTAATACCCCTCTGGAGGCCACGGACGGCGCGGCCTCCAGAGCACTTTGTCGTTTTTGGACGGAAAATCCCTAGAACCCCATGATAATGCGGTTGCAGAAAGCTTTTTCCAGTTGTTGAAACGCGAACGGATAAAGAAAAAGATCTACGGAACGCGGGAAGAAGCCCGCAGTGATATTTTTGATTACATCGAAATGTTTTATAACAGTAAGCGTCGGCATGGTTCTAGCGATCAGATGTCACCGACAGAATATGAAAACCAGTATTATCAACGGCTCGGAAGTGTCTAGATTATCTGTGGCGATTCACATCGGTAAAGAGTGGAAAATTTCCACACACCACTCTTCAGCGATGCCTGAGGGGTAAAAAGCAGTGCAGGGGGCGGAATATTCACCGCTCCCTGAAGACTAGCCAATAATCGCGATGCCAAGACGTTCCATGAGCAACGATGCCTGGTAGTTGTCCAACTTAACGCCTTGTAAATCAACGCCCCGAATATCTAAGTCACCCAACTCCGAATTGGTCAGATCGCAATGTGTGAAGTTTGCTGCTCGCCAGTCGAAAGTCGTAAACTCGCCGCCGGAGAGATCTGAACCACTGAACGTCGCGCCCAGTACCTGGGCACCCATCCAACGGTTTTCCCACAGCTCACACTTTTCCAGCACGACTTTCGAAAAATTGGCGTAGCTTAGATTTGTGTTAGTGATATATGCGCTGCAAAACCAGGTGCGTGTAGTGATCATATTCATAAAGCTTGCGCCGCGGAAATCTGCGCCTTGTGCGCGGCAGTGGCGAATTTCAATGCCCAGCGCACTGGCATTGCGAAAATCCGCCATGGATAAATCACAGCTTTTAAAAATGGCATCTTTCAGCATTGCACGACTAAAATTGCACCCTTTCTGGCTTTCACGATCATAGAACTGACAGCCGATAAATTCAGTACCACTTAGGTCGGCACCTGAAAAATCACAGTTAAAAAATGTACTATTTTCAATTTTCTCACCGGTGAAACGGTTTCTGTCAATTTTTTCGCCAACGAGTGCCAGAGCCATATTTGTACCTGTTTTTTTATACAGTAATGGCGTCATGGTAAACCCTGATGAGGTTATGCGTCAAATCCGCCAATATGGGGTTCTAGGGATTTTCCGTCCAAAAACGACAAAGTGCTCTGGAGGCCCCGCCGTCTGTGGCCTCCAGAGGGGTATTACTTTTTTCGAGATCCCTATTTGGGCTCTGTTTGAGGGCACTGTTGCAAAGTTAGCGATGAGGCAGCCTTTTGTCTTATTCAAAGGCCTTACATTTCAAAAACTCTGCTTACCAGGCGCATTTCGCCCAGGGGATCACCATAATAA
>NZ_JBJQJI010000035.1:0-4614 GCF_046487485.1 Escherichia sp. WS1368 | reverse complement strand
TTTATTATGGTGATCCCCTGGGCGAAATGCGCCTGGTAAGCAGAGTTTTTGAAATGTAAGGCCTTTGAATAAGACAAAAGGCTGCCTCATCGCTAACTTTGCAACAGTGCCTTTCGGCTGAGGGTAAAAGAACTTTCCGCTAAGCGATAGACTGTATGTAAACACAGTATTGCAAGGACGCGGAACATGCCTCATGTGGCGGCCAGGACGGCCAGCCGGGATCGGGATACTGGTCGTTACCAGAGCCACCGACCCGAGCAAACCCTTCTCTATCAGATCGTTGACGAGTATTACCCGGCATTCGCTGCGCTTATGGCAGAGCAGGGAAAGGAATTGCCGGGCTATGTGCAACGGGAATTTGAAGAATTTCTCCAATGCGGGCGGCTGGAGCATGGCTTTCTACGGGTTCGCTGCGAGTCTTGCCACGCCGAGCACCTGGTCGCTTTCAGCTGTAAGCGTCGCGGTTTCTGCCCGAGCTGTGGGGCGCGGCGGATGGCCGAAAGTGCCGCCTTGCTGGTTGATGAAGTACTGCCTGAACAACCCATGCGTCAGTGGGTGTTGAGCTTCCCGTTTCAGCTGCGTTTCCTGTTTGCCAGCCGGCCCGAGATCATGGGGTGGGTGCTGGGCATCGTTTACCGCGTCATTGCCACGCACCTGGTCAAGAAAGCGGGCCATACCCACCAAGTGGCCAAGACGGGCGCGGTCACCCTGATCCAGCGTTTTGGATCGGCGCTCAATCTGAATGTTCACTTCCACATGCTGTTTCTCGACGGTGTGTATGTCGAGCAATCCCACGGCTCAGCGCGTTTCCGCTGGGTCAAGGCGCCGACCAGCCCAGAGCTCACCCAGCTGACGCACACCATCGCCCACCGGGTGGGTCGCTATCTGGAACGGCAAGGCCTGCTGGAACGGGATGTCGAAAACAGCTATCTGGCCTCGGATGCGGTGGATGACGACCCGATGACACCCCTGCTGGGGCACTCGATCACTTACCGTATCGCTGTCGGTTCACAGGCGGGGCGAAAGGTGTTCACTTTGCAAACTCTGCCGACCAGTGGTGATCCGTTCGGTGACGGGATTGGCAAGGTAGCCGGGTCCAGCCTGCACGCCGGCGTGGCGGCCAGGGCCGATGAACGCAAGAAGCTCGAACGGCTGTGCCGGTACATCAGCCGCCCGGCGGTATCCGAGAAGCGGCTGTCGTTAACACGAGGCGGCAACGTGCGCTACCAGCTCAAGACGCCGTACCGGGACGGCACCACGCACGTCATTTTCGAACCATTGGATTTCATTGCAAGGCTGGCCGCCCTGGTACCGAAGCCCAGAGTCAACCTAACCCGCTTCCACGGGGTGTTCGCACCCAACAGTCGGCACCGGGCGTTGGTCACGCCGGCAAAACGGGGCAGGGGCAACAAGGTCAGGGTGGCTGATGAACCGGCAACACCAGCACAACGGCGAGCGTCGATGACATGGGCGCAACGGCTCAAGCGTGTTTTCAATATCGACATCGAGACCTGCAGCGGCTGCGGCGGCGCCATGAAAGTCATCGCCTGCATTGAAGACCCTATAGTGATCAAGCAGATCCTTGATCACCTGAAGCACAAAGCCGAAACCAGCGGGACCAGGGCGTTACCCGAAAGCCGGGCGCCACCGGCTGAGCTGCTCCTGGGTCTGTTTGACTGACGAGCCTGAAGGCCAACGATACCAATCAAAATGCTGCGTTCACAGCGCCGCGGCAGGGATCCGCCGTGCTGGTTGTCGGAAAAGGAGCCGCTAGTGGGAAAGAGGAGGGTAAATTTTCAGCGTTGCTGGCTCCCCGTCAGCCGGATTGGGTTGCATCGCAGGGGTGTCGAAAGAGTCAACTGCGGTCCAAAGCTGTTGGACTTGGGTGAAAAGGGCGTTTATTCTTCCTATACGTTGTCGGCAGCGGGCCAAAAAGGAATACGTCCATGCCCATCGAGGTGAAACCGGCTGTGAGCGCGGGTTCAAGCATATAGCCCGACAGGCGCGTATCCTTGCCGATCACGACACGATGGCGGTGGTCACCGCGACGAAAGACACGGCCAGCCGCCATGCCGACGCGCAAGGCGGTTTCCGCCGTCATCGCGCCTTCGTTGGCTTTGCCACGAATACCGTCTGTGCCGAAATATTTGCGCACCATAAGGTCGATTATCCTGTCGTCGGGTCGCCCTCAAAGGGGACATGCCTGCTGAACCGCGAATATAGAGAAATATCCCGAATGTGCAGTTAACGAATTCTTGCGGTTTCTTTCAGCGCCGCCAATACCGCCAGCCCGTCGCGCAAGGGGCGCGGCTCGTGTGTGCGGATGAAGTCAGCTCCACCTGCGGCGGCGGCAAGCTCTGCAGCGAGTGTCGCGGCCCCGACATCCCCCGGACCACGGCCTGTGAGCGCGCGCAGAAAGGATTTGCGCGAAACAGACAGAAGCACCGGCAAATCGAAGCGCAGCCGCAATTCATCGAACCGCGCCAGCACCGAGAGCGAGGTTTCGGGAGCAGCCCCCAGAAAAAACCCCATGCCGGGATCAAGGACAAGGCGGTTGCGTTTGATACCGGCACCCGTCAGCGCCGCGATGCGCGCGTCAAAGAACGCCGCAATGTGATCCATGATGTCGCCAGCGGGTGCCTCGCGCCGATCTGCCTGCCCGTCTTGCACCGAATGCATAACGACGAGTTTGGCAGATGATTTCGCCAATTGCGGATAGAACGCAGCGTCTGGAAAACCGCGAATATCATTGAGATAGGCCACACCACGCGACAAGGCATAGGCTTGCGTCGCGGGTTGATAACTGTCGAGCGAGACGGGAATGCCATCTGCCTTGAGCGCGTCCAGCACCGGCGCGATACGCGCGATTTCTGTGTCGGACGAAACAGGCGCGGCGTCGGGATTGCTGGATGCCGGACCGAGGTCGATCACATCTGCCCCCTCGGCCATCAGCTTACGCGCCTGCGCAATGGCTGCGTCTGGCGCCAGATACCGGCCTCCATCGGAGAAACTGTCCGAGGTTATGTTGACGATGCCGAAAATGATGAGCGATTTATTCATGGGGGCTTCTATAATAATAATAATCGAGCATGAGTCTCATACGGATGCTCGGGTCGAAAGGGAATCCCCAGGCGAGTAACCTGTTTGCGGTGATCCATTAGCTGCAGGAGCAGAATAGCATACATCTGGAAGCAAAGCCAGGAAAGCGGCCTATGGAGCTGTGCGGCAGCGCTCAGTAGGCAATTTTTCAAAATATTGTTAAGCCTTTTCTGAGCATGGTATTTTTCATGGTATTACCAATTAGCAGGAAAATAAGCCATTGAATATAAAAGATAAAAATGTCTTGTTTACAATAGAGTGGGTATCGGAGACGAAGAAGGACAAGGTACATGCTGACCGATACCAAGCTGCGCAATCTCAAGCCCAGGGACAAACTCTACAAAGTGAATGACCGGGAAGGTCTCTATGTGGGGGTCGCCTCAGAAAACGGAATCTATGGTCACTCCCGTTTTTGCAACACCGATTTTGACGACAAGTTGGCTTGCTTGAATCTATCCGGCGTCTGAATGGGATTTTATTCCCGCGCCTCGATGAGTTCCGCGCCTGATGAACCTCCAGAAAATATACGGCTTCAATGAGCCTTTCCGTTTTACAGGTTCCTCAACAGGCCGGTGGGCCGTTAGTATCATCAATATCAGTATTCGCAAAACCAGATGAATGATTGTTTAAACTGGTGTATTTCTGCCTTTATGCTTCGTAAGTTTGCTGTCGCGCCGTCAGTGCCCAGGCTATTCTGGCCAGCTTGTTTGCCAGAGCACAGGTGACGACAAAGTTGCTTTTCCGACACAACAACTCCCTGACCCAGTCGGCCAACTTGCCAGACTGGTGTTCCAGTTTTTGTATGAATACCCTGGCACACTGAACCAACAAAGTTCGGATCTTTTTGTTGCCCCGCTTGCTAATCCCTAACAATGTCGTCCGACCTCCCGTGCTGTACTGTCGGGGTACCAGCCCTGTTGCCGCCGCAAAGTCACGGCTGCTGGCGTACTGCTTCCCGTCGCCAATCTCAGTTGAAATAGTACTGGCAGTCAGCGTTCCAACGCAGGGAATACTCAGCAAGCGCTGTCCAACCTCATCTTCGTCCAACTTTCGTTTCAACTGAGATTCCAGATCTTTAATCTGCTCAACAAGATAGTGATAATGCTGTTGTAATTTCAGCAGTAACTGGCTGAGATAAAGAGGCAAACTACTGTCCTCAAGAAGGGTACTCAGTCGACTAATAACGGCAGCACCTCGCGGAACGCTGATACCAAATTCCAGCAGAAAAGCATGCATCTGATTAGTTGTTTTCACCTTATCCTGAACCAGGGATTCACGGACACGATGCAGAGCTCGCATTGCCTGCTGAGATTCGGTTCTGGGCTGCACGAAACGCATAGATGGACGTGATGCTGCTTCACAGATAGCTTCAGCATCAACGAAGTCATTTTTGTTGCTTTTAACGGCACTGTTGCAAAGTTAGCGATGAGGCAGCCTTTTGTCTTATTCAAAGGCCTTACATTTCAAAAACTCTGCTTACCAGGCGCATTTCGCCCAGGGGATCACCATAATAAA
>NZ_JBJQJI010000034.1:0-11553 GCF_046487485.1 Escherichia sp. WS1368 | reverse complement strand
CCAGGGCGGAGACAGCTTCGCTGGCTCCGTTCACGACAGCCCGCCCCGCCAGGGGGACGCCCGGAAAAGGCATAAGCAGGAGAACAACAAAACAGACAATAATCAGGGCAGTAGAAAAAAGAAGAACAGTAGCAGTAGCAGTAGCAGTAGCAGTAGCAGTAGCAGTAGCAGTAGCAGGAACAACAACATCATCAGTAACAGACAAATGACAGGTCTGAAAAGACAGAAGCCCCCATCAGAACGTCCGCGTAATGAAAGGGGCGGCGCGTGAGCGCGGCCCCTTTCAGCGCCACCGGCGCGCGGTTTTTTCCCGGCGCGGACAGACGGGCATTTATCCTCCCGCCAGCCCTGTGTCATCAGGCACGCAAACGAATAATCATCGTCGGGACATCGGTATAAGCAAACGTGCCGCGCGGCAGCTCCTCGCGGACGTCAGAAAACGGTAACAGCTTCTCCTGCTGGCGTGGCCCGTTGAGACAGACGGCAACCAGAACGCCCCCCGGACGCAACAGGGAAAAAGCCCGCAGGATATGCCGGATATCCTGCCCGTGACTGAACGGCGGATTCATAATGATCCGGCTGTAATACTGCACCGGCTGCCATTCCATGAAGTCGCCACACTGTACCCTGACACCGTTAAAATTTTCCCGCAGATACCGGACCAGCCCGCTGTTAATCTCCACCGCATCACACATGGCCTCCGGCGCGGTATCCCGAATCGCCCGCAGTATGGCCCCGGTGCCGGCAGAGGGTTCCAGAATGTGATCACGGTTGCTGATTTCCGCCAGCGTCACCAGGCGATCACAGATCGGGGCAGGACTCACAAAAAGCTGAGATTCAGCCCGGATTTCAGCAACCGGCGCGGCGTTATCCAGCCTTGCGCGCATCAGCCGGATACGTTCTCTTAACTGACTGTGCATATCATTATCTCCGTCATCCCCCGGGGATTTCCCGGGGGGATATACCTTATTTCTGTGGGATTTCCGTGATTTTCATGTCGGTGATATACACATTCACCAGACGGAAATTATTGTCCATTGTGCGGCGGTAGCGGTATGCCCCGTGGTCTTCTGCTTCTTCCACACTGCGCACGGCCTTACAGTCCCGGGGCAGGGCGGCCCACTGCGCCTTTGTCATTTCCCGGAAACCTTCCCCCGGATAGTTGACTACCGGCGGACGCTTCGCGGCCTGACTGGCGACGGCAGCCTCTTCTGCCGATGGTGCTTTGTAGTCCGTGATGCGATCGGGCGTCACTTTCATCGTGCCGCTGTACCCGAGAAAACTGTAATTTGGCGTTGTGACTGAACTCACCGCCCCGTTGCTTTTGTTCACGCGGATGATAGTCAGCCACTCGCCCCGGCTGAAAACCTGTCCGCCCGGCTCAAAATCCTGTGTCCGGGTAACCACGCCGCCGCTTTCGTCCAGCATGGCACGCTCATAGATCAGGCGGTTCTGATAGTGGTTAACCCAGCGTTGCTGATGCTGAATCTGCCGTTCATGACAGCGGATCGCAATTTCGCGGGCCTGCTCCGTGGTGATGATGTCATCATCCAGGGCCGACCATAACGACCGGCTCCCTTCATACTGGCTTTTTTCTGCCGGGCGCGGATACGTATCCAGCGGGAAACAGGCGCTGATATGGTCATGACTGCTGATGAGTTTTGCCATATTCAGATCCAGCGATTCAGCCCGCCACATCGTCAGATATTTCTGCGACTGTGCGATGGTCTTTTCAGCCTTGCGCAAATCAGCTTCGATTTTTTTGATACGACGCCAGCGAACGTCCGGGCGTTCTTTATACTTCGCGTGAAGCAGTGCCGACCGCGCCCGTTCTTCCCAGTATTCCGCACGTTCAAAGAGCATCACGGCACGTTTCATGCCGTTTTCAATACGCTGCGCATCACGACGGGCGCGGCGTTCGCTGTGATGCCCCACAAGAATGGGCTGACCGGGCGGGATCATCGCGGCCAGTCTTTCCACTTCATCAAGTGCCTGTGCGGATTCACTGGCCCGCTTTCCGCTGTATCCGGTAAACCGCTCCGCCCGTGCTTCCTGACGTTCAGCGAGCGTGCTGTCTTCATCCTCAATCTCTCCGGCAAGTGAGAGGAGCACGTCTTCCCGGCCCGGTGTCCAGGCTGGCGCGACAAACAGCGCCTGTCTGGGTGCCCAGCGGAAACCGGCATCATGCACTTTTTTATACGTCTCCGGGTCAAGACGTGACGCGGCATACAGGCGCAGTTTGTTGTCATCCGGTGAGTAGGTCGCGCGGTACATCTGCACAGGGCTGGCGGCTTCCGGGGCGGTCATGGTGATTGCAGCTAATGTCATAAAATGTTCTCCTTCCGTCTGTTGCCGCCCCTCGCGGGGCGGCTCACCTCATCAGTTAAAAGCGCGTTTCAGTTCGAGTGTGCGGAGCACCTGCCCGAAAGCCGTATTTTTCATGGCGGGGATGTGTACACCACGTCCCCGGTGAAAACTCCGGGCAATGTGTCGCCCGAAGGCTTTCAGCACGGGGTCAATTTCCGGCGCGGGGATGTCTTCGCGTCTGAAACGGGGATGACGGCGGGGCTTTACAGCCGCTGCGGAAGGTGAAACAATACTTACCGTCATAAATGAAACTCCTTATGACTGTTGAATGGAACCGCAGAAACTGCTCGAACAGTTTTTGCGGTGTGGATTAAGCAGGTCCTCCCCGGCCTGCTTTTTTCATATCTGCGTCTGACGTTCTCCGGTGTTTTCCTCCTTCTGTTCCTGCGTTCTCATTACCTGCCAGCCGGATGACTGACAGAACAAATAAATGCGTATTGCCGGAGCCTGAAATAAATCCTGATTTTTAAAGAACATCACCCGTTGAGTTTCGGGAGCCGCGGTTTTGACGTTTCGCGGGAACCTGCTGCTGTATTCCCTGTGGTATGAACTTCACCCGTTTGAGAACCTTCGCCGCAAGGGGCATCACTGCCACGGCCTGACGCACCTGTCCTGGGCAGAACGCAAAATTTTTTACCGGTTTTTGGGTAAAAAATTTTGTGGGCTGTTCATTTACCCTGGACAGTCAGTGCGGCAGGTTGTGGCTGTCTATGCCCCCGGCGACAGGGACTCATACGGGTGTGTGGCACCCGGCAGGCAATGAGCAGGGGCCCGCCGCAACGACGGAGAGCGCGTGCGCGAAACGGCGTTGCCCCTTACATCCCGGCGGCCTTTTGCCGGGATGCCGGGAGCGCAGGCCACGGCGCGACAGAGGCGGCGCGACCGGAACGGTCGCTGCAAGCCAGGGGTTTTCACGCATCGGACCGTAGCGGCAGCCCGAAACCGCGCCAGCGGGTTCGGCGGAGACTGGCAGGTGCGCCAGCAGCTGCCTGTCGGAGTCGGGCCTGACGACCGGATGCCGCCAGGCAGCCGGGAGCCGAAGGTGCGCCCGGCAGACAGAACAACACTGCAGTAGTCAGAATCAGAGCAGTAGATAAAGGAACAACAACATCAGGAACAGTTCCATAACATAAGAAAGAAACACTCCTGAGTCAGACACATCACAGACGGGAAGGGTAACGGGCGACGCGCCAGCGTGGCCCGCTTCCCTTCCGGCAGGCGTCAGCCTGCCAGGGGTTTTCGCGCGGGCTGACAGGCGGCCTCCACCGCCTGCCCCTGTATCACCTGTTTATGCTGCCCTGAAGGATGTAGTGACCGCCGAGGAATACAGCCTGCTGATTCGCCACAAAATCGCAGATTTCATCAACAATCTGCGCAGTGGTGAGCGGTTTCTGCCCCATTTCACGACGCCGCGCATTAATCACGGCTTTGTAATTGCGCAGAATTTCGCGGGTTTCTGTGCTGATATTCATGACATGTGCTCCCCGTCCAGCGCCTGTAACACAACGTCCATTGCTTCGCGTTCTTCCCTGACGAATGCGTCACCGTCGCCCCCGTTCTCGCTCCCGACGGCATACAGGCGCTTCATTTCACTGCCTGCCAGCGCCATCACTTTTTCCAGCATCACCGCCGGAACTGTCACCTGACGGCTGGCGCGCTTTTCTTCCATCAGCTCACGAACAACGTCGTGAACAATGCTGACATCCGCACCATGCGCAAAGGCATCGTCCAGTCGCTGCATGACGGTTTCCAGCTCATCGTCTGTCAGACTCCAGTCCTGGGCTATGTGACGCACATCCCCACGGGTCAGCACCACGGCAAAAACGCATTCACTGTCCGGCACGTCTGTGTTCAGCACTTCGCGGATAATTTCTTTAACAGTACAGTACATGTTCTCGTCTCCTTTACAGGGGCGGCATTGCCGCCCCGTCCGTTAATCAGTCCAGTGCCGCGTAAATCGCGTTGCATTCGGGGTGAAATTCGATGTGACGCCACAACTGCGCATCGCGCATCCGGTAAAGCTGGGTCAGTCCTGCATCCCCGCTGTCGTGGTACAGCCACAACTGGCGGTTAATCACAAGGGAAGTCAGAATGATGCCTGCGGCATCAGCACTCACGGTACGGTCAAACCAGTTTGCACCGTTCACCATGTGGAAACGGTCGCCATCCGGCATCATGTAACCGCCACCGTCCGGCAGGCGGATGAAGTGCCAGAAGCCTCCCTGATATTCCGGCATCATTTTTTGCGCCAGCGCGTACACATACGCCTCGGCATACAGAAAATCGTTGCCAAACAGATACGGTAGAAAGGAGAGACGGTCGCACTCTTCAACGTTCAGAGTGACAGGTTTCGCATATTGCATGATGTTTTCCTCCGTTGTTCACATATTCCGCGACACCGGGCGGTGCCGTGCCTCCATAAAAGCCGGGCGATAAGGCGGGGATGCACAGGGCGCAAGGGAAGCCGCAGCCTGACGCACACGGCTGGCGGGAGTTGGAGGGTGAGACCGCGAAATCTGAGCGGGTGAACGACCGGAAAATCACGGCAGACGGGAAGGAGGGACCGGGTGACCGCAGCGGCGAAGCGTACCCTTGCATCCCTGCCAGCCCGGCTACGATGGAGGCACGGCACAGCCCGCACACGACGCTGAGGCCACATAACTGAAAACCCACAAGGCCATGCCCCGCATGGCCGGGTAAAGCGGAGCCGGCGGCGACTTCCTTTGTGCTCTGTCCGGGGACCGGCAGGAAAAAGGCGGGGATTTACCCCGCCAACGTCATCATTTCCGGATTTTTGCCAGGGCATCCGCCATGCTGCGGATTTCGGCCCGGGCTTCCCGGACCACCTCCCGCAGAACACCACGGTCAAACCAGCGGCGGGGCGGTTCATCCGGTATACGCAGCACATCGCAGGCCAGCCCACTGGACAGGATATGCTCAATACAATCGCTGACCAGGTACATTTCCACCGACGAAAAACGTGCTCCCCGGTTCACGATGGCATCGAGCACCACGGGCAGGTTTTCGTCATCTTCATCGAGCCAGCAGGGGTGATCGCTTTCCTTCACAACCAGACGAAAGCGGCGCGTCTGGCGAGTCAGCAACGTCTGACCGGTGGTGGTCAGCGCCGCCCGGATACGCCGCGCATCTTCTGCCACCCGGCAACTGACACTGCGTACCGCATCGCGCACCGCCGCAAGTACAGCCCTGATTTCGTCTTCGGTCAGCCATTCTCCGGCATACGGGAAAGACACCTGCGTTCCGTCTGCCGGAAGTACCGGCAGCGACTGCCACTGACTGCCGGACAGTACCAGTTCCGCCCCGGTTCCGGTCAGTTTCTGAATGGCGGAGGCCAGGAGCGGCGGCAGTACGCCGCCGTGACGGTTGATAAGTAACGTCGCCAGCCGGGGCGCATCCAGCAGAACATAAATGCTGATCCAGCCCGGATACTTCGGGTTACGCTGGTCAACATCCGTCTCTTCCGGCCAGCCCTGCGCCAGCAGCAGGTTGCGGGCGTGACGACAAATCAGTGCGTTCAGCGTGCTGTTTTCGTTCATGATTAAGCGTTCTCCCTGTATCGCCGCCCGCAGGGCAGGCGGCGATAACATCAGTCGTTTTCGTGTGTGTTGTTTTTCAGCAGGGTGCGGGCCTGATTAACCACCTCCTGACGGCGGGTGACGCATTCCGGGACGGCGAGGCCATGATCCCGGGCGGCCCATTCACGTTTCCACAATGCCTGTTCAGCGGTCTGAATCAGGGACGCCAGCAGTTCAGCAGGGACGGTCACCAGGCGGTTTTCGCTCTCGTTGCGGATAATCTCCATCACCGCAGCGGAAGAAATACCGGACTCAATCCGCTGGTCTTCCGGGATGTCCTCCAGGCGTGCCAGGACGGTCCTGATTTCATGACCGGTCAGAGAAATTTCCATACCGTCAGCCAGTGCCTGAATCTCTTCCGGGGACCAGATAACCAGCATCAGCGGCATGTCTCCCGGATACTTTACTGCCAGCTCCCGGCATAGCGTTTCGCATGTTCCGTACATTCTCGTCTCCTTCTCAATCTTTAAAGCACGCTTCCAGTTCCAGAATTTCGGTATATGCCTCCATCAGGAGGCGGTTTGCGCGAAACAGCGTCTGACGCACCAGACGTTCCGGCAGGGTGTCGGCATTAAAGCTGTACCGCTGCTCCATCTCATTCATGGTTGTACGCAGGTCGCACATGGCATTGGCCACCTCCGCCACTTCGGCGCGCAGTTTTTCGTGTCCTGCATAGTTCATTTACGCAGCCTCCGGCATAAACCAGTCATCATTCGCGGCCCCCTGCTGCATGGCCCGTTGCACGGCGGCAAGGCGTTGCTGCCCGGCACGGTGATACTGCTCAAGCAGCTCGATACCGATATACCGGCGTCCGGACTGGAGGGCGGCGACGCAGGTTGAGCCGCTGCCTGCAAACGGGTCCAGCACAATTGCGTTCGGGTGTGTGAAGCTCTCAATCAGCGGTTGCAGGCTGGTAACGGGCTTTTCCGTCGGGTGATGGCGATTGCCCGAATATTTCCAGCCCAGCACGTCCGGCAGCGGGTTTTGTGGCAGACGTGGACGGCCTTTTGCCAGGATGTAGGCACATTCGTGGCGATAGCCCACATATGCGGCCTTCGATGTGTAGTTTTTGGTGAAGACCAGGTGACCAACAACGCTGAATCCCGCATTTTTCCAGGCGGCCATAAAGCGATCGACGCGGTTCCAGCCATAGAAGCTCACCATTAACGCGTCTTTTTTGAGTACGCGGTACATTTCATTACAGGCTGGTTGCAGCCATTCATCGGTTTTATCGCCGGCGATGGTGCGCCCGGAACGGTCACGGAAACCGACGAGATACGGCGGGTCGGTGAGGATGAAATCGACAGCATTGCCCGGAAACGTGGCCATAACACGCACGCAGTCACCCAGGATAAAACGGGACATAACAGCACTCCTTCTCTTACAGAGGGCACCGGGAGGGCACCCCTGTGGTGCCCGTTCCCCGCTGCCTGTGGGCTGTTCACCGCGTCCGGTAACGGGTCAGGCCGACCGTGGAATACCGCAGCCGTCGTCTTTTTGACGGCGAGGATATGCCGCGAAAGCGGCTTGAAGGGCGTTCATCAGAAAAGGGCGACGGGCTGGCGTACACTGTCACCAACGCCAGCCGGGAGCGGTAAAAGCGCCCGTCCCGTGCCCGGCCGGACGCGGGACACTGACCACAGGCAGCGTTCCTGCCGCGCCGCGTCAGCCGGCGCAGTAAAAAGAGGAGCCCGGCGACATCTTTTGTTACCCGCCAAACAAAACCCAAAAACAACCCATACCCAACCCAATAAAACACCAAAACAAGACAAATAATCATTGATTGATGGTTGAAATGGGGTAAACTTGACAAACAAACCCACTTAAAACCCAAAACATACCCAAACACACACCAAAAAAACACCATAAGGAGTTTTATAAATGTTGGTATTCATTGATGACGGTTCAACAAACATCAAACTACAGTGGCAGGAAAGCGACGGAACAATTAAACAGCACATTAGCCCGAACAGCTTCAAACGCGAGTGGGCAGTCTCTTTTGGTGATAAAAAGGTCTTTAACTACACACTGAACGGCGAACAGTATTCATTTGATCCAATCAGCCCGGATGCTGTAGTCACAACCAATATCGCATGGCAATACAGCGACGTTAATGTCGTTGCAGTGCATCACGCCTTACTGACCAGTGGTCTGCCGGTAAGCGAAGTGGATATTGTTTGCACACTTCCTCTGACAGAGTATTACGACAGAAATAACCAACCCAATACGGAAAATATTGAGCGTAAGAAAGCAAACTTCCGGAAAAAAATTACATTAAATGGCGGGGATACATTCACAATAAAAGATGTAAAAGTCATGCCTGAATCTATACCGGCAGGTTATGAAGTTCTACAAGAACTGGATGAGTTAGATTCTTTATTAATTATAGATCTCGGGGGCACCACATTAGATATTTCTCAGGTAATGGGGAAATTATCGGGGATCAGTAAAATATACGGAGACTCATCTCTTGGTGTCTCTCTGGTTACATCTGCAGTAAAAGATGCCCTTTCTCTTGCGAGAACAAAAGGAAGTAGCTATCTTGCTGACGATATAATCATTCACAGAAAAGATAATAACTATCTGAAGCAACGAATTAATGATGAGAACAAAATATCAATAGTCACCGAAGCAATGAATGAAGCACTTCGTAAACTTGAGCAACGTGTATTAAATACGCTCAATGAATTTTCTGGTTATACTCATGTTATGGTTATAGGCGGTGGCGCAGAATTAATATGCGATGCAGTAAAAAAACACACACAGATTCGTGATGAACGTTTTTTCAAAACCAATAACTCTCAATATGATTTAGTTAACGGTATGTATCTCATAGGTAATTAATGATGGACAAGCGCAGAACCATTGCCTTCAAACTAAATCCAGATGTAAATCAAACAGATAAAATTGTTTGTGATACACTGGACAGTATCCCGCAAGGGGAACGAAGCCGCCTTAACCGGGCCGCACTGACGGCAGGTCTGGCCTTATACAGACAAGATCCCCGGACCCCTTTCCTTTTATGTGAGCTGCTGACGAAAGAAACCACATTTTCAGATATCGTGAATATATTGAGATCGCTATTTCCAAAAGAGATGGCCGATTTTAATTCTTCAATAGTCACTCAATCCTCTTCACAACAAGAGCAAAAAAGTGATGAAGAGACCAAAAAAAATGCGATGAAGCTAATAAATTAATTCAATTATTATTGAGTTCCCTTTATCCACTATCAGGCTGGATAAAGGGAACTCAATCAAGTTATTTTCTTACCAGTCATTACATAATCGTTATTATGAAATAATCGTTTGCACTGTCTCTGTTATTCAGGCAATTTCAATAAAGGCACTTGCTCACGCTCTGTCATTTTCTGAAACTCTTCATGCTGCATTTCGATTTTTCTTCTAAAATCATAACTTGCATACCTGTTCTTTTTATGTATATCCAGATCTATTTTTGTGACGAGTTCAAACCACAATGATAGCACTCCCCATGCAGCGTTATGAAACATTTCCGCAACAGATTTAGAGTCTGTATTAACCGCTTCAGTCATGTAGTCGCTAATACGTTCTGCAGTGATTTTCGTTATTTCATCGTAATTCATTTTATCCCCTACAAGACTATTTAATGGAATGAAAAATATTTGGTCTGATAACAATGCTCCTGAATTAACACCTGCAGGCTATGTTAAAGTTGCCCTCACACACAATCTACCTGTTTTCTCGTGTGTGTCACAGGCGCAATACATAAATAGTCTGGCCATTAAGTTCGTAACGGATTTCGTACTCGCCAGCAAAAATCCGTCTGACATCCCTGGTTTCAAACTGAAACAACTGTTCATCCCATACGTGGATGAGTTAACAGAATGACCGGCGCCTGTGTCAGGGACTACACCGTTTTGGCTGCAGCTGGTTTACTGACCAACGCCAGAAAATCATATAACTGCGTCAATGTCAGCGTATCCAGCGCGACTGTATTATTTTTCTCTGCAACCAGAATATTGCATTAGGTTATTACCAGGTGTTCTAATGTACAGGTAAAGACGTTCTTTATAATCTGAAATCTCTACTTTTAATCCCTCAGACTTTGCCTGCTGAAAGCCCTCGTCAAGGTGCGCTTTTATTAGGTTAATGTCTGGATGTCTTGTATCGGGGGCAATTCTGTATTGGTGTAACGATGGGGTGGATGTTCCCTGCAATAAGACCTCCAGATAGAGATTGGCACAACCATTCCCATTATTTCTAATAGTTTATTGGTAATCACAAACTGTATATTTAGCCATTATATTGAATCCTGTGAAGTAAACGGCGACGGCTCAAAATTTTATCAAACCTAAGATAATTCTACCATCAAAGTTAATAATTTGAATTTATATGACGGCTCTATGGGGGGGTAAAAATCCCCGTGCAGAGAGGCGATTTTCAGAGTTGAAAACGTCGTCGTTAAGAACACCAAAGTCAGTACCACCAACCCGGAAAGTAGCTTCATGCACCGGGACAACAGCAGTTTTGGTGTCCGAAATCGTACAATTCTGTACATCTACGCAAGGAAATGTACGGAAGTAAGCCAAATGGTTATCGGACGGTCGGAACATTTCGTACAGCCTTTACGTTCAGTGAGTTAGCTGGCCTAGATGTAACCACTCGTTCAACTCAATTCTCTTAGCGTGGGAAAATTTCCGTTTTCCAAGCGGCCCCCTCAAGCGGACCCCTTATAGTACAATAATTTTCGATATCCAAACTGCCCCCAATTACATCTCCAGTCTCTGGCAGCAGAGATCATATATTTCCATTGCCGCCGTAGCCACGATATTCTGGCTATTCACAAAAACAATTTAGCCCCAAAGCGCAGTAAAAAAGTACACTATGAAGGTGTATGATACCTTCATAGTGCTTAAGTAATTATGAGTAATATAATCTGTGTAAACTACTAATTGCTTCACCGTCAGTGATTAAATGCGTAGCTGTTCCTTGTCTTATATAATACCTATTTTCAAAATGACAGACTTCTCCGACACTTTTTATTTCGATTTTTAAAACATGCAGTCCTTCATATGAACATAATGAAATATCTTTTAGTATTTGTTGTTTCAAAGCCTCATTAAAATTAAATGATTCTATTTTTTGTTTTATGAACAGAAAGTAATTATCTATGTTTTTTGATTGAATTACAGCTTCATGATCAATTCCATTGATATAATAGCCATTGCACTCAATAGGGGTAACACCATATAAAGTCTTAACTCTGTCTGCCGTAGCTTTGGTATCGGAAACACCAACTAAAATATAACCATTAGATTCTCTACCGATGTTATTTATGGCGACAGCCGTTTGGACTATATTAATGAAACATTCTTCGTCTATTTTATTCTCGCCTGAGAGAATAAATAATCCCTGTTTGGTAATGACTCCAACTTATTGATAGTGTTTTATGTTCAGATAATGCCCGATGACTTTGTCATGCAGCTCCACCGATTTTGAGAGGCACTGTTGCAAATAGTCGGTGGTGATAAACTTATCATCCCCTTTTGCTGATGGAGCTGCACATGAACCCATTCAAAGGCCGGCATTTTCAGCGTGACATCATTCTGTGG
>NZ_JBJQJI010000033.1:0-18447 GCF_046487485.1 Escherichia sp. WS1368 | reverse complement strand
ACTTTGCTGAACTGTTGCTGGAAGACTACAAAGCCTCCCTGAAATATCTCAGCGACCACCCGAAACTGCAGGGTATTGCCCAGCAGAACAGCTTTAAACATACCTGATAACGTTTAACGGTAACGGTGTCCCGAAACACACCCGTTTCGGGACAATTTCCAAAGTCTGTTCACTGGCATTAGCAACGGAAAATATTGTTCTGAATACGTTTCAGAACAAAACAGGTGCGGTTCCGACAGGAATACCGTTTTAGGGGGATAATATGGCTACATCAGTACAGACAGGTAAAGCTAAGCAGCTCACATTACTCGGATTTTTTGCCATAACGGCATCGATGGTAATGGCTGTTTATGAATACCCTACCTTCGCAACATCGGGCTTTTCATTAGTCTTCTTCCTGCTATTAGGCGGGATTTTATGGTTTATTCCCGTGGGACTTTGTGCTGCGGAAATGGCTACCGTCGACGGCTGGGAAGAAGGTGGTGTCTTCGCCTGGGTATCAAATACTCTGGGGCCGAGATGGGGATTTGCAGCGATCTCATTTGGCTATCTGCAAATCGCCATTGGTTTTATTCCGATGCTCTATTTCGTGTTAGGGGCACTCTCCTACATCCTGAAATGGCCAGCGCTGAATGAAGACCCCATTACCAAAACTATTGCAGCACTCATCATTCTTTGGGCGCTGGCATTAACGCAGTTTGGTGGCACGAAATACACGGCGCGAATTGCTAAAGTTGGCTTCTTCGCCGGTATCCTGTTACCTGCATTTATTTTGATCGCATTAGCGGCTATTTATCTGCACTCCGGTGCCCCCGTTGCTATCGAAATGGATTCGAAGACCTTCTTCCCTGACTTCTCTAAAGTGGGCACCCTGGTTGTATTTGTTGCCTTCATTTTGAGTTATATGGGGGTAGAAGCATCTGCAACCCACGTCAATGAAATGAGCAACCCAGGGCGCGACTATCCGTTGGCTATGTTATTGCTGATGGTGGCGGCAATCTGCTTAAGCTCTGTTGGCGGTTTGTCTATTGCGATGGTCATTCCGGGTAATGAAATCAACCTCTCCGCAGGGGTAATGCAAACCTTTACCGTTCTGATGTCCCATGTGGCACCGGAAATTGAGTGGACGGTTCGCGTGATCTCCGCACTGCTGTTGCTGGGTGTTCTGGCGGAAATCGCTTCCTGGATTGTTGGTCCTTCTCGCGGGATGTATGTCACAGCGCAGAAAAACCTGCTGCCAGCAGCATTCGCTAAAATGAACAAAAATGGCGTACCGGTAACGCTGGTCATTTCGCAGCTGGTGATTACTTCTATCGCGTTGATCATCCTCACCAATACCGGTGGCGGTAACAACATGTCCTTCCTGATCGCACTGGCGCTGACGGTGGTGATTTATCTGTGTGCTTATTTCATGCTGTTTATTGGCTACATTGTGTTGGTTCTTAAACATCCTGACTTAAAACGCACATTTAATATCCCTGGTGGTAAAGGGGTGAAACTGGTCGTGGCTGTTGTCGGTCTGCTGACTTCAATTATGGCGTTTATTGTTTCCTTCCTGCCGCCGGATAACATCCAGGGTGACTCTACCGATATGTATGTTGAATTACTGGTCGTGAGTTTCCTGGTGGTACTTGCCCTGCCCTTTATTCTCTATGCTGTTCATGATCGTAAAGGCAAAGGGAATACCGGCGTCACTCTGGAGCCAATCAACAGTCAGAACGCACCAAAAGGTCACTTCTTCCTGCACCCGCGTGCACGTTCACCACACTATATTGTGATGAATGACAAGAAACACTAACCATGTCTGAATGGTTATAAGATAAGGGAGCGATAATTCATCGCTCCCTTTTTCGTGCTTGCTGTCGTATTGACTTAACCGGGATAAGTACGAGAATGAGCGCACATCTGTTTACCGGAAACCAGCACATATGGATATCTGCTCCCGAAACGAGAAATTAGCGATTAGAAGACCAGCGATACTGGTTGCACTGGCACTTTTACTGTGTAGTTGTAAAAGCACGCCTCCAGAGTCCATGGTGACACCACCAGCGGGTTCAAAGCCACCAGCCACGACGCAACAATCGTCACAACCGATGCGTGGCATCTGGCTGGCTACGGTGTCTCGCCTCGACTGGCCACCGGTTTCCTCGGTTAACATTAGTAACCCCACCAGCCGGGCCCGTGTACAACAACAGGCGATGATCGACAAACTGGATCATCTGCAACGTCTCGGCATAAACACGGTCTTTTTCCAGGTCAAGCCGGACGGTACCGCCCTGTGGCCATCAAAAATTTTGCCGTGGTCCGATCTTATGACCGGAAAGATTGGTGAAAATCCAGGTTACGATCCGCTGCAATTTATGCTCGACGAAGCCCACAAGCGTGGGATGAAAGTACACGCCTGGTTTAACCCCTATCGCGTATCGGTTAATACGAAGCCCGGTACTATCAGGGAACTGAATAGCACTCTGTCTCAACAACCAGCGAGCGTCTATGTGCAACACCGCGACTGGATCAGAACGTCCGGCGATCGCTTTGTCCTCGACCCGGGCATCCCTGAAGTTCAGGACTGGATCACATCAATAGTCGCGGAAGTGGTTTCCCGCTATCCGGTAGATGGCGTGCAGTTTGACGACTATTTCTATACTGAGTCACCAGCTTCACGGCTAAATGATAACGAAACGTACCGCAAATACGGAGGCGCATTTGCGTCAAAAGCAGACTGGCGGCGCAACAATACTCAGCAGTTAATTGCGAAGGTATCGCACACCATTAAAAGCATTAAGCCGGAAGTCGAATTTGGCGTTAGCCCGGCAGGCGTGTGGCGTAACCGATCACACGATCCGCTCGGTTCCGATACCCGAGGCGCGGCAGCCTATGACGAATCCTACGCTGACACCCGTCGATGGGTGGAACAAGGATTGCTGGATTACATTGCTCCCCAAATTTACTGGCCGTTCTCACGGAGTGCCGCACGTTATGACGTTTTGGCAAAATGGTGGGCAGATGTCGTTAAACCGACCAGGACCCGCCTGTATATCGGTATCGCCTTCTATAAAGTGGGTGAACCTTCAAAGATAGAGCCAGACTGGATGATTAACGGCGGCGTACCGGAACTGAAAAAACAGCTCGATCTTAACGATGCCGTGCCAGAAATTAGCGGCACAATCTTGTTCCGTGAGGACTATCTGAATAAACCGCAGACTCAACAAGCGGTTAGCTATCTGCAAAGTCGTTGGGGCAGTTAAACTCCCATTCATACTTTGTGACAAGCCGGTGGTTTACCCACCGGCTTGCTACCCTCTTGAAATATCCCACTAGTAATCATGCTTACTTAAGTCAAATTAACTACGCAATTAACCACACTTAGTTAAACAGTCATAAATCCCCTAATAAAAATGTATGAACATGAAAAAACATACGATATTCGCTGTCACCGAAAAATAATTACGATGGGCTATACTCTTCTGAAGAACAGTAGCGTAGATTGAAACTGTCCTAAGTCGCTTATTTCTTTTCAGTATATCTTCATATTTCAGGAGAATATGGTGCAGTTAGTCGATCTCGCACGTTGCGTTTCGTTTTGATTCCGTCTGCTTTCCCAGCCTTATAAGGGTGTGAATTATGGAGATGTATTTTAAAAGAATGAAAGATGAGTGGACCGGGCTTGTCGAACAAGCAGATCCGCTCATTCGTGCTAAAGCCGCGGAAATTGCCGTTGCGCATGCCCATTATCTGAGTATTGAGTTTTACCGAATTGTCCGTATCGACCCGCATGCCGAAGAATTCTTGAGTAATGAACAAGTTGAGCGGCAGTTGAAAAGTGCGATGGAACGCTGGATTATTAACGTGCTTTCTGCCCAGGTGGACGATGTCGAAAGGCTAATACAAATCCAGCATACCGTTGCGGAAGTGCATGCCCGCATAGGAATTCCGGTAGAAATTGTCGAGATGGGGTTTCGGGTGCTGAAAAAAATCCTCTATCCAGTCATCTTCTCTTCGGATTATTCCGCCGCAGAAAAACTTCAGGTCTACCATTTCTCTATTAACAGTATTGATATCGCTATGGAAGTGATGACCCGCGCGTTTACCTTTAGTGACAGTAGTGCCTCAAAGGAAGATGAAAACTATCGTATCTTCTCGTTACTGGAAAACGCCGAAGAAGAAAAAGAACGGCAAATAGCCTCAATACTTTCATGGGAAATAGATATTATCTATAAAGTCCTGCTGGATTCTGATTTAGGCAGTAGTTTGCCTTTAAGCCAGGCTGATTTTGGCCTGTGGTTTAACCATAAAGGTCGACATTATTTTAGCGGCATAGCCGAAGTGGGCCATATCTCCCGTCTGATTCAGGATTTCGACGGTATTTTCAATCAAACCATGCGTAACACCAGGAATTTGAATAACAGAAGTTTACGGGTGAAATTTTTATTACAGATAAGAAATACCGTATCGCAAATTATTACCTTGTTGCGTGAATTGTTTGAAGAAGTATCGCGCCACGAAGTCGGTATGGATGTACTGACGAAATTACTTAACCGCCGTTTCCTGCCGACGATCTTCAAACGCGAAATTGCCCATGCCAACCGGACCGGTACACCGCTGTCAGTGCTGATTATTGACGTTGATAAATTCAAAGAGATCAACGATACGTGGGGCCATAACACTGGCGATGAAATTCTGCGTAAAGTCTCTCAGGCCTTTTATGACAACGTCCGCAGTAGTGATTATGTTTTCCGCTACGGGGGCGATGAATTTATCATTGTTTTGACTGAAGCATCTGAAAACGAAACGTTACGTACCGCAGAACGTATTCGCAGTCGGGTAGAGAAAACCAAACTGAAAGCCGCGAACGGCGAAGATATTGCCCTCTCACTTTCCATCGGTGCCGCCATGTTTAATGGTCATCCTGACTATGAGCGCCTCATTCAAATAGCCGATGAAGCTCTGTATATCGCCAAAAGACGAGGTAGAAACCGTGTTGAACTCTGGAAAGCCAGTCTTTAGATGCGCCAGGATGCAGAGGTAATCATGAAGCTAACCGATGCGGATAATGCCGCCGATGGCATTTTTTTCCCCGCCCTTGAGCAAAATATGATGGGCGCGGTGTTAATTAACGAAAATGATGAAGTAATGTTTTTCAACCCCGCCGCAGAGAAGCTCTGGGGATACAAACGTGAAGAAGTCATTGGCAATAACATTGATATGCTGATTCCGCGGGATTTGCGTCCCGCGCATCCTGAATACATCCGTCACAACCGTGAAGGCGGTAAAGCGCGCGTCGAGGGGATGAGTCGGGAGCTGCAGCTGGAGAAAAAAGACGGCAGTAAAATCTGGACCCGTTTTGCGCTATCGAAAGTGAGCGCCGAGGGTAAAATTTATTACCTGGCGCTGGTACGGGATGCCAGCGTAGAAATGGCGCAAAAAGAACAGACCCGACAATTGATTATTGCCGTTGACCATCTCGACCGACCGGTGATTGTCCTCGATCCGGAACGCCATATTGTGCAGTGCAATCGCGCATTTACCGAAATGTTTGGTTACTGCATTAGCGAAGCCAGCGGTATGCAGCCCGATTCACTCCTTAACATTCCAGAATTCCCTGCTGATAACCGCATTCGTTTACAACAGTTGCTATGGAAAACCGCCCGCGATCAGGACGAATTTCTGCTGTTGACGCGCACCGGTGAAAAAATCTGGATTAAAGCCTCTATCAGCCCGGTCTATGATGTGCTCGCGCATCTGCAGAACCTGGTAATGACTTTCTCGGATATCACCGAAGAACGGCAAATCCGCCAGCTTGAAGGCAATATTCTCGCCGCCATGTGCAGCAGCCCGCCATTTCATGAAATGGGGGAAATCATTTGTCGTAACATCGAATCTGTACTCAACGAATCGCATGTTTCGCTGTTCGCGCTGCGCAACGGGATGCCGATACACTGGGCGTCATCTTCGCACGGTGCAGAAGTTCAAAATGCGCAAAGCTGGTCAGCGACCATTCGTCAGCGTGATGGTGCGCCGGCGGGGATCCTGCAAATTAAAACCTCGTCAGGAGCAGAAACCAGCGCCTTTATCGAACGCGTGGCAGATATCAGCCAGCATATGGCCGCGCTGGCGCTGGAACAGGAAAAAAGCCGTCAGCATATTGAACAACTCATCCAATTTGATCCGATGACCGGTCTGCCAAATCGCAATAACCTGCACAATTACCTCGATGACCTGGTCGACAAAGCCGTCTCTCCGGTGGTCTATCTCATTGGTGTTGACCATATTCAGGATGTGATTGATAGCCTTGGCTATGCGTGGGCCGATCAGGCATTGCTGGAAGTGGTCAATCGCTTTCGTGAAAAACTCAAACCGGATCAATATCTCTGTCGTATCGAAGGTACGCAGTTTGTCCTCGTGAGCCTGGAAAACGACGTCAGTAACATTACCCAAATCGCCGATGAGCTACGGAATGTGGTCAGCAAGCCGATAATGATTGACGATAAGCCATTCCCGCTCACCTTGAGCATTGGCATCAGCTACGACGTGGGTAAAAACCGCGATTACCTGCTCTCCACTGCTCACAATGCAATGGATTTTATTCGCAAAAATGGCGGTAACGGCTGGCAGTTCTTCAGCCCGGCGATGAACGAAATGGTAAAAGAGCGTTTGGTTTTAGGCGCGGCGCTGAAAGAAGCAATTAGCAATAACCAACTGAAACTGGTTTACCAGCCGCAAATCTTCGCAGAAACGGGTGAACTGTACGGCATCGAAGCCCTTGCTCGCTGGCACGATCCCCTGCATGGTCATGTGCCCCCTTCACGGTTTATTCCTCTCGCAGAAGAGATCGGTGAAATCGAAAATATTGGGCGCTGGGTCATCGCGGAAGCTTGCCGTCAGTTAGCAGAATGGCGTAGCCAGAATATTCATATCCCGGCGCTTTCCGTTAACTTGTCGGCGCTGCACTTTCGCAGTAATCAGCTGCCTAATCAGGTGTCTGATGCAATGCAAGCCTGGGGTATCAACGGCCACCAGCTGACGGTGGAAATCACGGAAAGCATGATGATGGAACACGATACCGAAATCTTTAAGCGCATTCAGATCCTGCGCGATATGGGCGTGGGTTTATCGGTAGATGATTTTGGCACGGGCTTTTCCGGATTATCCCGCTTAGTCAGTCTTCCGGTAACGGAAATCAAAATTGACAAAAGTTTTGTCGATCGTTGTCTGACCGAAAAACGCATCCTTGCCTTACTTGAAGCCATTACCAGCATTGGGCAAAGCCTTAATTTAACCGTCGTGGCGGAAGGCGTCGAAACCAAAGAGCAATTTGAGATGCTACGCAAGATCCACTGTCGCGTTATTCAGGGATATTTCTTTTCCCGCCCCCTACCCGCCGAAGAAATTCCAGGCTGGATGAGCAGCGTGTTACCGCTGAAAATCTGACAAATTCCTCTCGCCCGCACTCGCGGGTTTTCCTTTAACGTGACACTGTCACTTAAATACTGTGATTTCAGCTACGATTCCGGGAGATTCCTTCCTTAACTTCCCCTCTTGCACCAAAACTGCACTACGCTGCACAAATGTTGATCAAAAGTTAAAAAATATAACTTTAAGCCAGCATTCTGGCGCTTATCCCGGCATGGCATGAGATCTGCATAAGCGGAAAGCGCAGCAATTTTTGTCTTATACAGGAACCGTTTATGTCGGATACCACCGTACTGGTTGATTTAGCCGTGATCTTCCCTGATCTGGAGATCGAACTGAAATACGCCTGCGCTGATAACATCACAGGCAAAGCTATTTATCAGCAAGCGCGTTGTCTGTTACACAAGGATGCGATTACTGCGCTGGCGAAAAGTATCAGTATCGCCCAGCTGTCAGGCTTACAACTGGTGATTTACGATGCGTATCGCCCACAACAAGCACAGGCGATGTTGTGGCAAGCCTGCCCAGACCCGCAATATGTTGTTGATGTGGCGGTCGGTTCTAATCACAGCCGTGGCACGGCGATCGACCTGACGCTTCGTGATGAGCACGGGAACATCCTGGATATGGGGGCAGAGTTCGATGAAATGCACGAACGTTCCCATGCTTATCACCCTTCCGTCCCGCCAGCCGCTCAGCGCAATCGCCTGTTGCTGAATGCGATTATGACTGGTGGCGGTTTTGTCGGTATCCCGAGCGAATGGTGGCACTTCGAATTACCCCAGGCAGCGAGTTACCCACTTCTCGCTGATCAATTCACCTGTTTTATATCCCCTGGCACACAGCACGCCAGTTAATCAGGAAACTGTCATGAAGAGATCGATTTCGTTTCGTCCTACATTGCTCGCGATCGTCCTTGCCACAACAATGCCGGTTGCGCACGCCGCCGTACCGAAAGATATGCTGGTGATCGGTAAAGCTGCCGACCCACAAACCCTCGACCCAGCGGTGACAATTGATAATAACGACTGGACAGTGACCTACCCGTCTTATCAGCGACTGGTTCAGTACAAAACGGACGGTGATAAAGGCTCAACCGACGTTGAAGGCGATCTGGCGAGTAGCTGGAAAGCGTCTGACGATCAAAAAGAGTGGACGTTCACCCTGAAGGACAATGCTAAATTTGCCGATGGCACACCTGTCACTGCCGAAGCAGTAAAACTCTCTTTTGAGCGGTTACTAAAAATCGGCCAGGGGCCAGCAGAAGCATTTCCCAAAGATTTAAAGATTGATGCTCCCGACGAACATACAGTGAGGTTTACCCTTAGCCAGCCATTCGCACCGTTCCTCTACACGCTGGCGAATGACGGTGCATCCATTATCAATCCGGCGGTCTTAAAGGAGCATGCGGCGGATGATGCCCGTGGTTTCCTCGCGCAAAATACCGCTGGCTCCGGACCGTTTATGCTGAAAAGCTGGCAAAAAGGTCAGCAATTAGTTCTGGTGCCAAATCCGCATTACCCCGGCAATAAACCGAATTTCAAACGGGTATCGGTAAAAATTATCGGTGAAAGTGCCTCCCGTCGCCTGCAACTCTCCCGTGGCGACATTGACATTGCCGATGCGCTGCCGGTGGATCAACTCAACGCACTGAAGCAGGAAAACAAAGTCAATGTGGCAGAGTATCCGTCACTGCGCGTCACCTATCTGTATCTGAATAACAGCAAAGCGCCACTTAATCAGGCGGATCTGCGTCGGGCCATTTCCTGGTCTACCGATTATCAGGGTATGGTTAACGGCATTCTGAGTGGTAACGGAAAACAAATGCGCGGCCCGATTCCGGAAGGCATGTGGGGATACGATGCGACGGCAATGCAATACAACCATGACGAAACGAAAGCCAAAGCCGAATGGGATAAAGTGACGAGCAAACCCACCAGCCTGACGTTTCTCTATTCTGATAATGATCCGAACTGGGAGCCTATTGCTCTGGCGACACAATCCAGTCTCAACAAGCTGGGCATCAACGTGAAGCTGGAAAAGCTGGCGAACGCCACCATGCGCGACAGAGTGGGTAAAGGTGATTACGACATTGCGATTGGCAACTGGAGCCCGGATTTTGCCGACCCGTATATGTTTATGAATTACTGGTTTGAGTCCGACAAAAAAGGTCTGCCGGGTAACCGCTCGTTCTATGAAAACAGTGAGGTCGATAAGCTACTGCGCAATGCGCTAGCGACCACCGACCAGACGCAGCGTACCCGGGACTACCAGCAGGCACAGAAAATCGTCATTGATGACGCTGCTTATGTGTACCTGTTCCAGAAAAACTACCAACTGGCGATGAACAAAGAGGTGAAAGGCTTTGTGTTCAATCCCATGCTGGAACAGGTCTTCAATATCAATACCATGAGTAAATAACGTGACCTTCTGGAGTATTTTACGCCAACGCTGCTGGGGGCTGGTGCTCGTGGTGGCGGGCGTCTGTGTGATAACGTTTATTATCTCGCACCTGATCCCCGGCGATCCGGCGCGGTTACTGGCGGGTGACCGCGCCAGCGATGCTATCGTGGATAATATTCGCCAGCAACTGGGACTGGACCAGCCACTGTACGTACAGTTTTACCGCTACGTCAGCGACCTGTTTCAGGGTGACCTGGGAACATCCATTCGTACCGGGCGTCCGGTGCTGGAAGAGTTGCGCATATTTTTCCCGGCGACGCTGGAACTGGCTTTTTGTGCCCTGCTGCTGGCACTCCTGATTGGCATCCCGCTGGGCATACTCTCTGCAGTCTGGCGAAATCGCTGGCTGGATCATCTGGTGCGAATAATGGCCATTACCGGAATCTCCACACCTGCGTTCTGGCTTGGGCTGGGCGTCATTGTGCTGTTTTATGGTCATCTGCAAATTCTTCCCGGCGGCGGAAGGCTTGATGACTGGCTGGATCCACCTACGCACGTTACCGGCTTTTATCTGCTCGATGCGCTGCTTGAAGGCAACGGTGAAGTCTTCTTCAATGCGCTGCAACATCTCATCTTACCGGCATTAACGCTGGCGTTCGTTCACCTGGGAATTGTCGCTCGCCAGATCCGCTCAGCTATGCTGGAACAATTGAGTGAAGATTACATTCGTACCGCCCGGGCCAGCGGCTTGCCCGGCTGGTATATCGTTTTATGTTATGCGCTACCCAATGCGTTGATCCCCTCGATTACCGTATTGGGGCTGGCGCTGGGCGATTTGTTGTATGGCGCAGTGCTCACCGAAACCGTTTTTGCCTGGCCCGGAATGGGTGCATGGGTAGTAACATCAATACAGGCGCTCGACTTCCCGGCAGTGATGGGCTTTGCCGTCGTGGTTTCGTTTGCTTATGTGCTGGTGAACCTGGTGGTGGATTTGCTCTATTTGTGGATTGATCCGCGTATCGGACGTGGAGGTGGTGAATGATGCTAAGCGAGGAAACGTCAGCCGTGCGCCCACCAAAACAAACGCGATTTAACGGTGCAAAACTGGTATGGATGCTGAAAGGCAGCCCGCTTACCGTGACCGGCGCAGTCATCATTGTATTAATGCTACTGATGATGATTTTTTCACCGTGGCTGGCGACGCATGATCCCAACGCCATTGATTTAACCGCCCGCCTTTTGCCGCCTTCTGCGGCGCACTGGTTTGGCACCGATGAAGTGGGACGCGATCTGTTTAGCCGCGTACTGGTCGGCAGTCAGCAATCAATTCTCGCCGGATTAGTGGTGGTCGCCATTGCAGGTATGATGGGGTCGCTACTCGGGTGTCTATCCGGTGTGCTTGGCGGACGCGCAGACGCGATTATCATGCGCATCATGGACATTATGCTGTCGATTCCTTCGCTGGTGCTGACAATGGCACTGGCAGCCGCTCTCGGGCCGAGTTTGTTTAACGCCATGCTGGCGATTGCTATTGTGCGAATTCCCTTTTATGTGCGCCTGGCGCGGGGGCAAACATTAGTTGTTCGCCAGTATACCTATGTTCAGGCGGCGAAAACTTTTGGTGCGTCGCGTTGGCATCTGATCAACTGGCATATTTTACGTAACTCCCTGCCGCCGCTGATTGTGCAGGCATCGCTGGATATCGGTAGCGCGATTTTAATGGCCGCCACGTTGGGATTTATTGGCCTGGGTGCTCAACAACCGAGTGCTGAATGGGGCGCGATGGTAGCGAATGGTCGCAACTATGTACTCGATCAGTGGTGGTATTGCGCATTTCCGGGGGCAGCGATTTTGCTTACCGCCGTCGGGTTTAATCTCTTTGGTGATGGTATTCGCGATCTGCTTGACCCGAAAGCAGGAGGAAAGCAGTCATGACCCAACCCGTTCTGGACATTCAACAGCTGCATTTGAGTTTCCCCGGTTTTAACGGTGATGTTCACGCGCTCAACAATGTGTCCTTGCAGATTAACCGCGGTGAAATTGTCGGTCTGGTGGGAGAATCCGGCTCAGGTAAATCAGTCACCGCAATGCTGATTATGCGTCTGCTACCGACGGGCAGTTATTGCGTACATCGGGGGCAGATTTCACTGCTGGGAGACGATGTTCTTAACGCTCGGGAAAAACAGCTTCGTCAGTGGCGCGGCGCACGAGTGGCGATGATCTTTCAGGAACCGATGACCGCCCTTAATCCGACACGTCGAATAGGTCTTCAGATGATGGACGTGATCCGCCATCATCAACCAATAAGTCGTCGGGAAGCCAGAGCTAAAGCGATTGCCCTGCTGGAAGAGATGCAAATCCCGGATGCCGTGGAAGTTATGTCGCGCTATCCGTTTGAGCTTTCAGGTGGTATGCGCCAGCGGGTAATGATTGCGCTGGCATTCTCCTGCGAGCCGCAATTGATTATTGCCGACGAACCGACTACGGCGCTGGACGTCACGGTACAATTGCAGGTACTGCGTCTGCTTAAACATAAAGCCCGCGCCAGTGGAACTGCGGTACTGTTCATCAGCCATGATATGGCCGTGGTGTCGCAACTGTGCGATAGCGTTTACGTGATGTATGCCGGAAGCGTAATTGAAAGCGGCGTGACGGCAGACGTTATCCATCATCCCCGGCATCCGTATACCATTGGTTTGCTGCAATGCGCACCAGAACATGGAGTACCACGCCAGCCATTACCCGCCATTCCAGGGACGGTACCAAACCTCACCCATTTGCCTGACGGCTGCGCTTTTCGCGATCGTTGCTATGCGGCAGGTGCACAGTGTGAAAACGTCCCGGCGCTAACAGCGTGTGGTGACAACAACCACCGCTGCGCCTGTTGGTATCCTCAGCAGGAGGTCATTAGTGTCTGACACGTTATTAACGTTACGCGACGTCCATATCAATTTCCCTGCCCGAAAAAACTGGCTTGGTAAAACTACGGAACATGTTCATGCCATCAATGGTATTGATTTACAGATCCGTCGTGGTGAAACCTTAGGGATCGTCGGTGAGTCAGGCTGCGGCAAAAGCACCCTCGCACAGCTTTTAATGGGTATGCTGCAACCTAGCCACGGGCAGTACATCCGTTCAGGCTCACAACGCATTATGCAGATGGTGTTTCAGGACCCGCTCTCTTCGCTCAATCCGCGCTTACCGGTGTGGCGCATCATCACAGAACCGCTCTGGATAGCTAAGCGTAGTAGTGAACAACAGCGGCGAGCGTTGGCAGAGGAGCTGGCTGTGCAGGTGGGTATTCGTCCGGAGTATCTCGACCGCTTGCCTCATGCGTTCTCAGGCGGGCAGCGGCAACGTATCGCCATTGCCAGAGCACTCTCTTCGCAGCCTGACGTGATTGTGCTTGATGAACCAACCTCGGCGCTGGATATCTCCGTGCAGGCGCAGATCCTCAATTTACTGGTAACGCTACAGGAAAATCGCGAGCTGACTTATGTGCTGATTTCACACAATGTTTCGGTGATACGTCATATGAGCGATCGGGTGGCGGTGATGTATCTCGGACAGATTGTGGAACTAGGAGACGTGCAACAGGTGCTGACAGCTCCGGCACATCCATACACCCGATTATTGCTGGATTCCCTCCCCGCCATTAATAAACCGCTGGAGGAAGAATGGGCATTACGTAAAACGGATCTACCAGGAAACCGCACGTTGCCACAAGGCTGTTTTTTCCGCGAACGCTGCCCTCTGGCAACCCACGGATGTGAAGTCCGGCAATCATTAACAATAAGGGAGGACGGACGTGAGATCCGGTGCTGGCGGGCGCTGTAGAGACGCTAACAACGCATCAGGCAATCACACGCCTGACGCGTCATCCGGCAACGCTTTACGATTTCAACTGGTAATCAAGCGTAATTTCAGCTTTCAGTACCTGAGAAACCGGGCATCCTGCTTTTGCTTTCTGGATAATGCCGTCAAAAGTAGAGGCATCAATACCCGGCACCGCAACTTCGCTCTTCAGTGCGATTTTAGTAATCGCAAAACCTGCATCCACTTTATCCAGCGACACATCGGCGGTGGTATCAATCGATGTTGGCGTGAATCCCGCTTCCCCCAGCATTAATGAAAGCGCCATTGAGAAACATGCGGCATGCGCTGCGCCAATCAGTTCTTCAGGGTTGGTTCCTTTTTCGCCTTCAAAACGCGTGTTAAATCCATACGGCTGTTGGTTCAGCACGCCGCTCTCGGTGGATACAGTTCCCTTCCCGCGTTTGATATCGCCTTCCCAGTGTGCCTGACCTTTCTTATGGATTGTCATTGTTGCTCTCCTGTGGGCTTAAAAAGGAAATTATAGACTACGTGAGAAACCGCACGAGGATAAGCAGGATATTCCGAATAAAATCCGGCGAAAACATTATCTCTGTACTTAAATTAAATTCCCACAATAGATAACGGGGAATATATAATCCAAAAGATATTGTATCAATATTAATCGGATCGCCCCAATTACAATCCCTATGAATATCATGGTGTTATAATATAAAAATTATCAACCAGGACTAATCTTAACAACGAAGCGGCAAATATTTGCCATGCTGAATGTGCTTTATAAATCTGCGATCCGTAGCAGACACCAAAAATACACAGACACGGAGAATCGCTATGTTTACTTATTATCAGGCAGAAAATTCAACAGCAGAACCCGCTCTGGTTAATGCCATTGAGCAAGGCCTTCGGGCAGAGCACGGTGTTGTCACTGAAGATGACATTCTCATGGAGCTGACCAAATGGGTGGAAGCTTCTGATAACGACATCCTCAGTGATATCTACCAGCAAACGATCAATTATGTGGTCAGTGGCCAGCACCCTACGCTTTAAGGTGCTATGCTTGATCGGCAACCTAATTTAGGGGTTTAGCACGTGTTTCTTCGCTACGGCGATGTTGTCCTTAAAACTAGCAACAGGATTGAGGAGTTAAAATGAAATCGAACCGTCAGGCACGTCATATTCTTGGACTGGACCATAAAATTTCTAACCAGCGCAAAATAGTTACCGAAGGTGACAAATCCAGCGTGGTAAATAACCCAACCGGCAGAAAACGCCCCGCTGAAAAGTAATTCATAACCATCAGTCCTCAATGACGATTAAACACCATTGCCTGCGCAATGGTGTTTTTGTTTTTATCTGCTTTATACTTGGGGCCGACGCCCTGGCGGTAAAGCAAAGACGATAAAAGCGTGCCAGGGTTGGATATTCAAAAAAGAGTGAGTGACATGGAACCAAAAACAAAAAAACAGCGTTCGCTTTATATTCCTTACGCTGGCCCTGTACTGCTGGAATTTCCGTTGTTGAATAAAGGCAGTGCCTTCAGCATGGAAGAACGCCGTAACTTCAACCTGCTGGGGTTACTGCCGGAAGTGGTCGAAACCATCGAAGAGCAAGCGGAACGAGCATGGATCCAGTATCAGGGATTCAAAACCGAAATCGACAAACACATCTACCTGCGTAACATCCAGGACACTAACGAAACCCTCTTCTACCGTCTGGTAAACAATCATCTTGATGAGATGATGCCTGTTATTTATACCCCAACCGTTGGCGCAGCCTGTGAGCGTTTTTCTGAGATCTACCGCCGTTCACGCGGCGTGTTTATCTCTTACCAGAACCGCCACAATATGGACGATATTCTGCAAAACGTGCCGAACCATAATATTAAAGTGATTGTGGTGACTGACGGCGAACGTATTCTGGGGCTTGGTGACCAGGGCATCGGCGGGATGGGCATTCCGATCGGTAAACTGTCGCTCTATACCGCTTGTGGCGGCATCAGCCCAGCGTATACCCTTCCGGTGGTGCTGGATGTCGGGACGAATAACCAACAGCTGCTTAACGATCCGCTGTATATGGGCTGGCGTAATCCGCGTATCACTGACGACGAATACTATGAATTCGTTGATGAATTTATCCAGGCTGTGAAACAACGCTGGCCGGACGTACTGTTGCAGTTTGAAGACTTCGCACAAAAAAATGCGATGCCGTTACTTAACCGCTATCGCAATGAAATTTGTTCTTTTAACGATGACATTCAGGGCACCGCGGCGGTAACGGTCGGCACACTGATCGCAGCCAGCCGCGCGGCAGGTGGTCAGTTAAGCGAGAAAAAAATCGTCTTCCTTGGCGCAGGTTCAGCGGGATGCGGCATTGCCGAAATGATCATTGCCCAGACTCAGCGCGAAGGATTAAGCGAGGAAACGGCGCGGCAGAAAGTCTTTATGGTCGATCGCTTTGGCCTGCTGACCGACAAGATGCCGAACCTGCTGCCTTTCCAGACCAAACTGGTGCAGAAACGCGAAAACCTCAGTGACTGGGATACCGACAGCGATGTGCTGTCACTGCTGGATGTGGTGCGTAATGTAAAACCAGATATTCTGATTGGCGTCTCAGGACAGACCGGGCTGTTTACGGAAGAGATCATCCGTGAGATGCATAAACACTGTCCGCGTCCGATCGTGATGCCGTTGTCTAACCCGACTTCACGCGTGGAAGCCACACCGCAGGACATTATCGCCTGGACTGAAGGTAACGCGCTGGTCGCCACTGGCAGTCCGTTTAACCCAGTGGTATGGAAAGATAAAATCTACCCTATCGCCCAGTGTAACAACGCCTTTATTTTCCCGGGCATCGGGCTGGGCGTTATTGCTTCCGGCGCGTCACGTATCACCGATGAGATGCTGATGTCGGCAAGTGAAACGCTTGCTCAGTATTCGCCACTGGTGCTGAACGGCGAAGGTCTGGTACTGCCGGAACTGAAAGATATTCAGAAAGTCTCCCGCGCAATTGCCTTTGCGGTTGGCAAAATGGCGCAGCAGCAAGGCGTGGCGGTGAAAACCTCCGCCGAAGCTCTGCAACAGGCCATTGATGATAATTTCTGGCAAGCCGAATACCGCGACTACCGCCGTACCTCCATCTAAGCCTGCGCCCGGTAGTCAAGGCTACCGGGCAATTTCCCTCTCCCTTTTTCAGATCTCATCCATACTGGGTAGTGGCGAATAAATCTCATTTGCCTCACCTGCTATGCAGAACATCATCCGAAAAGGAGGAACTATGAAGGCTGCAGTTGTTACGAAGGATCATCATGTTGACGTTACGGATAAAACACTGCGCTCACTGAAACATGGCGAAGCCCTGCTGAAAATGGAGTGTTGTGGTGTATGTCATACCGATCTTCATGTGAAGAATGGCGATTTTGGTGACAAAACCGGCGTAATTCTGGGCCATGAAGGCATCGGTGTGGTGGCAGAAGTTGGCCCAGGTGTCACCTCATTAAAACCAGGCGATCGTGCCAGCGTGGCGTGGTTTTACGAAGGATGCGGTCATTGCGAATACTGTAACAGTGGTAACGAAACGCTCTGCCGTTCAGTTAAAAATGCCGGATACAGCGTTGATGGAGGGATGGCGGAAGAGTGCATCGTGGTCGCCGATTACGCGGTAAAAGTGCCAGATGGTCTGGACTCGGCGGCGGCCAGCAGCATTACCTGTGCGGGGGTCACCACCTACAAAGCCGTTAAGCTGTCAAAAATTCGTCCAGGGCAGTGGATTGCTATCTACGGTCTTGGCGGTCTGGGTAACCTCGCCCTGCAATACGCGAAGAATGTCTTTAACGCCAAAGTGATCGCCATTGATGTCAATGATGAGCAGTTAAAACTGGCAACCGAAATGGGCGCAGATTTAGCGATTAACTCACGCAGCGAAGACGCCGCCAAAATTGTGCAGGAGAAAACTAGTGGCGCTCACGCTGCGGTGGTAACAGCGGTAGCTAAAGCTGCGTTTAACTCGGCAGTTGATGCTGTCCGTGCAGGTGGGCGTGTTGTGGCAGTCGGTCTGCCGCCGGAGTCTATGAGCCTGGATATCCCACGCCTTGTGCTGGATGGCATTGAAGTGGTCGGTTCTCTGGTCGGCACGCGCCAGGATCTAACCGAAGCCTTCCAGTTTGCCGCCGAAGGCAAAGTGGTGCCGAAAGTCGCCCTGCGTCCGTTAGCGGACATCAACACCATCTTTACCGAGATGGAAGAAGGCAAAATCCGTGGCCGTATGGTGATTGATTTCCGCCGCTAAGAGGCCTTTGCTGCGACTGCCATGTTCGGGTCGCAGCATCGCACACTCTCCAACATGAAATGGCTAAATGGATTATTGTTGCGTAGGAAGGAACGCTACTGAGAGTAAAGACACTAATGAAAATGGCCAATCATCCCCGCCCGGGGGACATTATTCAGGAATCACTGGACGAACTTAATGTCAGCCTGCGCGAGTTTGCCAGAGCAATGGAAATTGCGCCCTCAACGGCAAGCCGATTGCTGACCGGAAAAGCAGCTTTGACACCAGAAATGGCGATTAAACTTTCCGTGGTGATCGGCAGTTCGCCGCAAATGTGGCTGAATCTGCAAAACGCCTGGAGTCTGGCAGAGGCAGAAAAAACGGTGGATGTGTCGCGATTACGCCGTCTGGTTACGCAATAATAAATATCCTCCGGCATAGCCGGAGGTTTTTCAAATGCGCCTGTAAGGCTCTGTTACCAGCCGCGCCCTAACAGGCGCATACGATCTGACATTTGCATTCAACTTCGTT
>NZ_JBJQJI010000032.1:0-22564 GCF_046487485.1 Escherichia sp. WS1368 | reverse complement strand
ATGCGCAAAAAGTATGCTGACCCAAGTTTGACTGAGAGTATGGGAAATTAAGCTGATAGGTGGAGACTTTCCCTATGCCCCCTCCTTTTTTCCACGTACCGGATTGGCACGAAAGTATCGCCCCTGTACTGTCGCGGCCTACAAGCCCGTTAGGGGAGCAGGAAGTGCCAGCCGTTGCTGTTTTTTCAAGCTGTAAATACTCGCCTGTATAGAGGCGTCCATCAGCGCGTACAGTTCCACCTTTTACCTGGCCGCCAGTATAAATCCCTTTATTATTCACGCTGCGCAACCAGGACGAATCGGACATATACCAGCCGCCACCATAGGTACTGTTCATCCAGCCTTTGCTGTTTTTTGTGACCAGCCAGCCATTATTCGAAGTGATATCGCCGTTGGTTGTGGCTGTATTTCCTGAAATTGCGCCAGAGAACGTACCGTTACGTGCGCTGATATCGCCGGAGAGCGCGGCGGCGTTGCCGTTTAAAGTGCCGACGTTGTTCAGATTGTTGCTGTTCATATCAATCGCCGTATGCATCCTGTTAAGGTCGGGACGATTGGTTATGGAGTAACGATATAAACGGTCGCTTTCCTGCAAATCAGCGCCAACAAGTGCCATTGCAATATGCCCGGTCGCGCAGTTCAGCCCGTAATTTGAAGGCGTGTCAGACCAGCCGCCACCCGCGCCAATCGCCTGCTTGCTGCTGTTGATGTAGCCGCCAAGCCCTTCAATCATGCTTGCTACCGAGCGCATTCCGGCTTCTGACAGGGACTGACCGCCATTACTACAGGTCAGGGCTTCCAGACGGGATGTTTTGCTGTTCTTTGCAATACCGGTAATGTAGCTTTGTCCAAAATTGGATTCAGAAAAACCAGATTTCAGATAGCCTTTCTGAATGAGTGTTGCTGGCGTGATTGTTTTGGGTAAAGAGCCAGCAAGTAGTGTTGATGCATTGTCAGCAACATAATTACGAACAGCGGTGTTATAGGTATTTGCGTGTTCTGCTGCATTCTGCCAGCGAACATTATTCAGATGGTTTTCAATGTTTTCATAAACTTTAGGGATAACCATCACCATTATGCCGATGACAAGTAATACCTCAAGGAGAGATACACCTTTATCTGTCTTTTTCATTGCTCTTAATCCTCAGAATAATATTCCCGGTACGAGTGAGTAAACAAACATTCCGCCACAAAGGAACGGACCAAATGGAATATATTTTTTTTGCTTGTTTAATCCGCCAAGAGTGAAGAAAATAATTCCGCCGATAACGGCAATAAATACAATTGAACAGGCAATCTCAGGCGTTGGAAACCATACGCCAGTTCCTGCAATAAGTAGCACATCTCCCATGCCGAAACTTTCCGTTCCGTTTTTATATGCAAAGTAAAGTCTTACAAACAGCATAATGAAGAACATCAGCATTGCACAAAACAAACCAGACAATATATTGTTATTCCATGTCTGATATAACAGGCCAGAGAAGATAAATGTCACGGTATAAAGGCGTGGTAGTAGAAATGAAAGAAGGTCTATACAAGCCATTAATGTAAGGAAAGCATAGAAAACAATCACTATTATAGATTGAATCAGTGATAGCTGGTTTAATGAAAGATACAGAACGGCAAGCGTTGTCAGTATCAGACAGTAATATTTCTCTGTGCCGGTTTTATAAGATACATTAAGTTTATTTAAACGGAATTTTACTTCATTGTAGGCGTAGCATTGACAGACGATATTTGCACAGCAAAGTATCGCCGTATTAAATATGCTGTTTAGCATAAGTTACCTTACCATGTATTTATTGTAGACATAGCGTGCGTATTTGATTCTTTTCTGTTCGTTACTTTCTTTGAAACCAGCGTTATAACTGCCAAGACAACTCCAGTTTATGCCACATTTCTGAAAATGTGTTGCCAGAATCCACGCGCCAATTTGTATATTGAGACAGGGGTTATCAATAAGCTCTGATTTGTCTTTTATTACGCCAAGTTTTTTCAGGTTGGGGATGTGTGATGAATTAATTTGCATCAGTCCGTAATCGGTGCTTAATATTTTTCCTTTTTCTTTGTTGTGATTTATCCGGTCTGGTATGAGTGAACTTTCTACAGTGGCAATGCTTTTCAGAAGCAGGGGATCAATCAGATAACGTTGCCCGGCTTGTGCAAAGCAGGCATCAAATCGGGTCGTTGTCGCTGAATATGCGGGTTGCAATGAAAAGATTAATGATGAAATACATGATAGCAGGATATAAAGAACAGAACGCACAATACTCCTCCTGTAAACATGGAAAAAATAAGCGCCCGAAGGCGCTTATCCGATGCACATGAAAAATCAGGAATCAGTGCTGAAGGTCAGCGTATTGCTGTCAGATGAGCAAACAGTTGCCGCATCGACAGTTGATGTGGAAGTGTTGTTAATCTTGGAGATTGCGCTGGAAGAACGCAGGGCGTTTACCATTGCCATGCAGTTTTTCTTCGGTACGCTGGCCTCAACAACATTGAAGGAGTATTTATCCGAAGAGGTTGTGATTGTAACGGAGCCGCCCCACGGGTTTTTCGCGCTTGCGCCAGTTGTATCTGCGATCATATCGGATGGCAGTAATCCTTGCGCGTAGAGAGTCTTAATATAGTTACTGTCAGTATAACGCCCCTGGAATTTCAGTGATTTCATGTTGGCAATTACTGTCAGGACATTGTTTTGTTCATTGGATGATTGAATGTTGGATTGCACCATTGAATAGAGTTTATATGCACTTGCTGCAAGTACAACAATAACACCAACAACCAATAACACTTCCATCAGTGTTGCCCCTTTGTCCTGTTCTTTTTTACGGCGTGCAGAAAGAGAAGAAAAAACAGAACGCATATTTAAAATATTAATAGAAGACATAATAAATAATTCCTTATTTATTGAGAGGTTAAAAATATTAGGGATTAGTGTTGCAGGACGTTACTGACATCGTAGAGAGCAGTAATCATCATTACAATAAATGCGAAAACAATTAATGCGGATACTACAGTTATCCAGATTCCTGTTGATTTGACTTTTCCTTTTGCTTCCTCCAGCCATTTATCAGCATAGTTAGACATCATCAATGCATTGTCAGCATTTTCAGAATGAAGTAATAGTTTGTTAATGCATAATTTCGATGGGAAGTCATAACCGCAACTTTTCATTGCCATTGCAAGTGACTGTCCAAGTAAAACATATCTCCTGATTTCTTTTATTCGTTCGAGTAGCCATCTGTTTTGAGTGCTGTTTTTCTCCAGCCTTTCCAGTGCTTTTGCAACGGGAATATCAATACTTAACATGGAGGCCATGTTGAAGAGAAAACTTACACCATTAAATGTTTTATAAAGTGACCAGGGGGGAATGTAATCAAGATACTGACGGCCCGGTCCTGTATAACGTGCAAGCGAATATCTGATCAGGAAAAACAGTACGATGCAGAAGCAGAGAATATACGTTCCGTTTTCTATCAGGAAACCAGACGTATCTGTCAGTAATCGCATAGAACTTGTCCAGCGTTCTTTCGGTGCGAGAGAAAGGAAAACAGGTGTTATGGTATCGTGGACCATATACATGTTTGCCAGACAACCAAAAACCAGTACGGATGGATAAATCATCGACATAACAAGAGTCATTGTCATTTCAGAACGACTTCTGACAATTTTTATGGCCTGAACTAATCCCCCGGCAAGGTCGCCGCGAATTTCACCGCTGGATATTAATTGATATTCATCCTCCTTTATATATTTTTTTAATGCTGAAGATATTGCCCCTGTGTTATTCAGTGCATTAAGGCACTCACAACAAATATAGTAGGTTGCAGAAGACCCCGTTTTCTTCCCGTAGTCTGTTTCTACATCAATCAGGTGTGTAAGAGCACGCTTTACATTTATGCCATCATTTAACATTCCAGATAAATCTTCATATAAACTTATTCTGGAATACCTGAATGTGTATTTTGCCAGCCAGTGGGATATTCCAGAGAAATCAATTTCTATCGAATTGAGTTTCTCAAATATATCTTTTATCGCCATGTCCCCTCCGGGAGCATTGAGTATTTATCTTCGTCAATGGGGGATATGAAGTGTGCGGACAGCGGATCTACCAGGCCATGATTAATCAGGTGTAATAAGTGCTGATTACGGGTAATTCCTCCAAGTTCATAGTGCCAGTATGATTTTGCTTCCAGACGCCCGGACTGACGATATAACTGAAAAAAACGTGCGTCGGGTGAGACGACTTCTGCTATAACCGTCCTTCCCGTTACGCCTTTATAACAGTGCTCGCAACCGTCAAGATTGCGCAACCGGACCTGTTCCGGCAGGCAATTTTCCTCAATGAGTTTCCGTTCTTCTGTACTCAGTTTGTCTGCCATTTCAGCATAAGTGCGCTTACAGTAAGGACAGAGTTTTTGTACCAGCCGTTGACTCAGCAGACCGATAAACAGAAGAGGATCTGCAATCAGCCTGGCCTGAATATTCTCCATTTCAAGGCGCTCAATAATATTCAGGGCATCGTTGGCGTGTAAGGTCGTCAACAGAAGGTGGCCTGTCATCGAGGCTTTGATTGCTGCTAATGCCGATGCGTGATCACGAATTTCGCCGTTCAGTATCGCGTCTGGATCAAGTCGCATAGCGGATTTAATCGCGTCAACCCAGCCATCGACGGAATCCCTGACTGCCGTCTGTATTGCGCCGGGAATACGGCCCTCCGGCGGTGATTCAATGGTGAAAAGGCGTTTTCGGGGGAGACGCATATTATCGTTATGGTTGAAACCAAACGTGCTCAGATAGGCTTCTGAAGCCGTTCTCAGAGTCGTTGACTTACCGGACCCTGTAGGGCCGGATAAAACGATAATTCCTTCCGGGCGTTGTAACATTCGCCTGATTGTCTGGATTTGTTGCGGCATGTAGCCAAGTTCTTCGAAAGTGGGAATATCCTCGCTGTCATCTTTAATCAGGCGGAAGACCGCGTACACACCACCCACGCACGGATAATGCGAATAGCGCGCCCCAAAAAGATTTACAGGCTTCAGAAAATTCTCTGCGATACGTGCATCCTGTGGTATTGCAGGGTCAAACTGCGTACCTTTGATAACATCACTCATTCCAGAATAGGCAGCACCCAGCAATTCCAGCCCTTCTTTACGCGGGATGACATCCAGAATTTCCAGTTCCCCATGCACGCGTGCTTCGACATAAGTGAACTCGGAGCCGTCCCGACCAGGTGTGATGTGCAAATCGGAACTTCCCAGTTTGTTTGCTTTCGCCAGGTAGCTAATGACCTTTTCCTGGTTGCTGTTTAAGTGTTGTGATGAGTTTGAATCAGACCTTTTTTCGCTGTCCTGGTAGCGGGATGCGATAACATCAAGAGTTGTCGAGGTTATATTTACCTGTCCGGGATATTTAACATTCAGAGTGCCAATATAAGCCTGAACAGCACGCTGTCCTTTACTGTTATCAGCGATATAAACCTGAACAGGTTTATCGTCTTTTTCAGATATACTGACGTATACAACATCAGAAATATCTTTTCCGGGATAGTCTGCGTCAGAAAAAAACATTATGTGTCGTCTCTTTCAATAGCATTAAAGAATAAGCTGGCGTTTCTCTGTACCATTCTGAATCCAGACGCCATTACCAGTGATTGATGCCACCTTATAAGAAGTACCAGGAATACTTTGCCCGACCTTGACATCAGTTACTGACCCGTCCAGGAGAGAAATTCGTGCTGACATTTGTTGTGGTGTACCAAATATTTCAATAACACGAAGTGATTTAGCGGCTACACGTTGCGCTGGTATATCGGTATCTGCAAGAGAAGAATACCCGGAAGAGGGTGTTATTGCTGGCGTTGCGGACGCTACACCATTCAAATCAAGATTACGCAATTCACTGACAGCCTTCTGACGCGCCAGCTTTGCTTCGTAAATTACCGTTTCAGCCTGAATCTGCTCTACCTGTAAAATGGTCGGAGATGAATATTTTATTTCGTCTTTTGGCGTGCTTTCAGATTCTGTTGCGTAAGCAAGTGAACTGAAAAAACAGACAGAAATAATTGCTGGTTTAATTATTTTTAACATAGAATGCACCTTTAATCTCATAATTCAGTCTTCCTTCTTCCAGTTTTATTCCTGCATACTGGAAGCGAACGGCAGGTTCATGAAAGTTAGCGAAAAGTATTGAAGGCGGGGTGCTGGTCTGAATCATTAATTCATACTCGTTCCACGGGAGAATTATTGGACGGCCTTCTTCATCTGTTTTTGTGTTTTCAATTTCCTGCCAGGTGAGTTTTAACCTCATTTTTTGTGCAAATGTTGTCAGGCGTTCCTGAATATCTGTTGCCTGTGGCAATGTGTCCGGGGTAATTGGATCAGGTGAAACGTCAAAACTGACAGGAAGAGAAAATCCCCCGGCGCTGCCTTCTGGCAATACAAAAGTTGCTGTGGTTGTCCCCTGGAATATTTCTCGTATCCGTGTGCTGAAGTCCTCGACCGTAACGCCGCTCAGTTCCTTATATGATGTGCGTAACAGCCCGTCATTACCGGATGTGCTGCATTCAGCAAGGTCAAAACGCCATCCGGCGATCGATAAGGGCAGTGCATCCCATTTATCAATGCATTTATCAATAAATGGTTTTATTTCAGGTAAATGTTGCCACGGTGGGGCAATCTGTATTGCCTGTTTGTCTGCCATTTCTTTTGCCAGACGAAGACGTGCAGCTTCTGCCGCAGCTTCTTTTTCCCGGTATTCCTGGTACATGGTGATCCCGTTCCAGAGCAGTATGGCCAGAATGGCACTTCCGCCATAAATCATGAACTGACGTTTTCGGGATACGCGAGTAAACGCCGCCTCTTTCGGCGGTTTTTTTACGTCAATCAACGCAGACAGAGTGAGTGAGGGGAGTGCCTGGCTGATATCCCATGATTCAGGCTGGTATAGTTTCCAGCCGGGTTCTGGTGTTTCATTAAACTCAAGAAATGTTGTCAGAGCACTCATGATCTGACTTTTGTTACCTACAACATCGTTGACGAGAACGTTATTGACGCAGGAAACAAAGCCATAAAGATCACCGAGTTCGCAGATAGCGTATCCGTCAGGTTCGATGAGGGGTTTTATCATCAGTGCCAGTGACCAGAATGAGGACGCCCCTGTGGGAAGATCCTCTTTTCTGATAAATGCCACCATCGTTTTGGTTTCATTTTCTGAATCCTGATACTGACAGGAGAGAAAATATTCAGCGTCGTTTTTTCTTGCGAATGTACGCGCATTCTTTTCTTCTGAAGGAAGCGTTTTCCAGTCCAGACCGGAGAAAAAAGCACGCTTGTTTTTAATAACCGAAGTGAAATTCCGGTTATTCTGATTATTCTCAGACAAAGTGACCTCCAAAAAAACTCCCTGTGTTTTTTCAGGGAGTTTTCAGTTAATTAGTTCACATTTTTTATTACTGCACTGGAGCCGGAATTAAGCACATTTGGTGTAATCAAAACGACCAGAATCGTGTCGCCGTCTTCGCTGTTAATGCCACCCCCAAGTCCAAAGAAGGAGGGGGTTATTACACCTTGCTTACTGGTTTTCCGGTTTGATTGCTGGAATCCACTCAGAATAACTGTCTGGCCTGATTTCAGGTCAATAGTCTGATTAATTGTTTTCAAATCCACATTCGGTGTTTGTGCTTTACTGCCGCCACTTTCGAACACCTCAAAAGTAGGTTTGTCAGACAGACTCATTGAGAACAGCAATTGCAGGTTTTGTGAATCCGGCTGAATGTATGGAAGCAGAGTCATATTGAATCCGGTCGTTATTGTTGCCGCATTCAGTGACGTGGATGATCCCACATTGGCGGTAGAATCGGTTGTGACACTTTCAATGAAGCCCTGCTGATTGGCAATTTGCATAGGGACAGGCGTCAGGTTTTTAGTCACAGCGGAGTTTTGCGTTACGACACTGACGCTGCCTTGTGACGACAGGGCTTTCAGAAATGCTTTTGAGCCAGCCAGCTTACCGTCCACGATGGATACACCACTGGTAATAACATTCCCGGCGGCATCACCAAATGAGCCACCAAGACTCAGACCAAGATGACCATCATTAAATACTGCGTTCCAGTCGATTCCCGCCTGTTCCTGGCTTGATTTCTTGATACTCAGGATTTCAACGTTCAGCACAACCTGACGACTCATTTCATTATTGCGCTTGTTCACAATCTCCTGAACGCTGTCCAGTACATCCGGGGTATCTGTTACTGTCAGTGAACCTGTGGACAGATACATGCGCCCTGTACCTGGTGTCAGCATTGAGGAAACTTCGCTTTTCAGGTCGTTGTACAGCGATGATTTCATTTCCACGGTTGTAGTTTGCGTATTTGATGCGTCGCCAGTCATACCGCCAGAACTTGTAGAGCCGGTACTGCCACTGGAAGACATTGTGCCGCTCACAACTTTTGAGTTGTATGCCACATTGCTGTCCATATATGTAATCGGGAATGAGCGCGTTTCCAGATAGAAGAATGTGATACGACCTTTATCGTATTTCCAGGATATTCCCAGCCGTGAAGATACGGTTTGCAGTAGGGCAGGAAGCCCGGAGATATTCAGCTCAGGGAGTGATGTACCGCCAGAAGAGACTTTTACTGGCTGACTGCCTACTGACGCCAGAGGAACCATTCCATTTGCATCAGGTGCTGGAATTGAGCCTGTCATTTGTTGTGTTGAGCCAGTGCCTGTACCGTTCAGATAGGTCCAGACATCGGCGCTGATTCGTACCGGGATATGACAGGTTTGTGTGATGCGTTGTGCGATCTGGCGTAGCTCAATATCTGAACGAGTATTAATCACAATCGGGCAGGGCGGCGCTGATTGCTTTACCTGCTTTTCAATAATTGGCGTTGTATTAATCCATTGTTTTGTTGAGTCCTGGATAACCGGGTTATTACGAATTTTTTTCGCGTATTCAGTCGCTTTTTGTGCGTCTCTTTCGGCTGCAAGTTCATTAGCATTGATTTTTTTGAAGTTTGCACAGCCTGATAATAAAAAAGAGGATATTAATAAACAAAGCAATTTTTTATTCATATTTAATTAACTCCGGTACTGGAATGATAACTGTGCATCCTATTTCATCGTGAGAGCGGGTTAACGATATAACTGTGTCGAAAAGATTTTGTATCTGTACGCCGCCATCTGAAGGAGTCGTGACAACAATAAGACGTTTGCCACGTTTCCTGGCTGTTTTAATAAATCGAACAATAAACTGAACAACTTTTGATTCCCGTAAGTTGTTACCGATGGCTACACTATTAAGAACCAACGTTTTTTCAGGTGCAGATAAAAAGTCAAAATAATCAAAATTTTCATCGCAAAGATAATGGTGTTTTAGAAGGGGAAGGTGTTCATGGCGTTTATAAATATCACAGAAATCAAAATATTTAACGTCAGTGTCATTGATTAGCAATTCTGCTAAAAGTGTTGATTTTCCAGTTCCAGTTTCGCCTATAATCAGAATATGTTTTTCAGAGTTTATCAAAACATCAATGGCTTCTTTCATCATATTCATATTCATATTCATATTCATATTTATCATATTCGAGTGTTTTATTCTCATAATAGAATCCTGTCTTTGCTAATCAATAGTATCTTTATTGCGAGGATTATTCAGATACGTCTGTTTTATCGTGATTATCAAGGTCTGGATTAGTAATCACATTGCCTCCGGCAACCATGACTTTTTTTCCTCCAGCTTTAGGGAGATAAATTTCTGCAATTTTTGCTATTTCATCCATGACTTCTTGTGTAAACAGGTTTGGAATGTCAACATGATTGTTACGGGCGATATCCACGCGGCGTTTAAACTCTGGTTCTTCAAACCAGATTATTTTGTTGGCAATAAATGGTCGGCTAAATTCACTGGTTATAATTTCACGGATTGCAATATTTCTGGCTTTATTCTTCTTATCCCGGAGAGACACAATTTCTTCAGGAAGAAGAACCGGGCGCTCTATTACATCATCATTCCGTGTACGTGAACTTCCTCCCTTACCACCACCACTGGATATTGAGCGTTTGGATATTTTCATATCACGCACCCCAATCTCTTCTGAAATCTTTTTAGCCAGAGCATTTTTTGATTTCGGCGGATAGTAAATCACAACAGCACTGTTTTCAGTGAATGTGGTCCATCCTTCCTGACCGTACATATCGCTTTTTTGCCCTTGTCCTTCATTCTGAAGAATGAACATAAAGCGAAGGTTATAACCTGCTGTAAAACCAACAGCGCGTTCAATGACCTCCGATTTACCCATTGATGTAAATTCATCCAGGAGAATAAGACACTGGTATTTCAGGTCCGGGTTGTGTTCCGGCAGTTCACGACAGTTTTCATTAACCAGTAATGAGAAGAAAAGGTTTACAATTTTCTCATGAGTGATTAAGGCATCCGGTGTCAGACCAAGATAAATTGACATGGGTTTTTTACGAATATCCCGGATATCAAAATCACTGAAATTCGTCGCTTCAGCAGTAACAGGGTTGCTGAATATATTCAGTGGTGATGAAAAGTTCGTTTTTATACTTCCCCTTGTGCGATCTGGTGCTGACATGAACTCAAAGAAGAATGATTTTGTTTTATCGCTAATCCAGCTACGATTTTCAACTTCCTGTCCCATCCATGCGGCGAGATCTTTTCCATTATCGGGAATCGACGTTTTCAGTATGGCGCTGATGGAAACAAGGACGTCCGGTGCATTATGACCTTTGGCTTTCTGGTCCAGGTGAAAACGCTCCTTGTCCAGCAGGTAAAGCCCTAACCCGACAAAAAGGTTGCGTGCAGAATCAGACCATATAGGATCATCACTTGCCGGGATAAGGATTGCGGCAATTTTTGCCAGGTCCGTTTCACGAAGTAAATCACTGCGACTGACGCAATCCAGAGGATTCCAGCGGTGAGAGCGTATCTGTCCTTTAATGGCCTGGTCGATAGTTTCCGCGTATCCGGCGGGCGCAAAGAGAAAGCATTTTTGCCCTAATTCTTTTTGCCTGAATCCGGCTGATAAAAACCAGTTTTCAAGTTTGATATCCAGTATGACCATACTTCCTGGATAGTTTACGCAGTTGGGGATAACAATCCCCACCCCTTTACCAGAACGTGTCGGGGCATAAAGAATTAAAAATTGTTGTCCGGCGAAATAAATAAATTGTTTTTTGTATCTCCCCTTGAACATTTTACCGATGAGTATTGGTGGATGTTTGTAAGGTGATTTTTTATCCGGGAAAAAACCTGATTTACTCAGGTCCATATCAGTTGCGAGCCGGGCGTCACCGTAGATGACTTTTTTAGGCATAATCCCAATCACGACAATTAACATGAATATGGCAAAGAATATTAATGGAACGCTGAATCCAAACCATGCCATAAAAACGAGTTTTTTATATTGTGGGTTGCCAGAAAATGTTGAGATTACAGAATGGAATGTATCCCACTTGAGCAAAGACATATCAACGGATGAATATCTTAATGCTGTGTATCCACCGAGATAGTTTGAGGCTATAAGCACACCCACAAGAAGCAGTAACAGGAAGAGAATTAACCCCCCCGTTTTTTTTGCATCCATAGTTATCTCCAGAATTTACATTGTGCTCAAAAAGCGATTTTTTTCTTCGGGTTCGTAATACAGTTCAGTCATTCTGGTATGGTTGAAAAAAAGAATGACATCAATTGATGTTTTTATCGTGCGCATGATGAGGTCCATATCAACAGTCATACCAACATCAGATTGTTTTACAATACTTGCCAGTCGTGAAAATGAGGCATAAGTATTATTAGCATGAATGGTACTGATTGAGCCTTCATGCCCTGTATTAAGCGCCTCCAGATAACTCCATGCTTCGTTACCCCTAAGTTCAGCAAGAAAGATGTGATCTGGCTTTAATCGCATACACGCTTCAATGATTTCCTTCGCTTCAACGGTATTTTTTTTGTAGAAAAGCCGGATGTGGTTTGGATGCAGCGGCAGAGACATTTCCGGTACATCTTCAACGGTTATATAACGCCGTTCAGGTGGAAAGATATCTGCAATTGCCTTTGCTATAGTTGTCTTACCGGAGCCAGTCCCACCTACGATTAAAAAATTAAGACGGTCTTTAACTGCCTCTCTTAAAAATTGAGCTTTAGATTGACCATCTGGACGCCGGGATAATTCATACAGGTAGCGTTGCCGTTCAGTCAGGATGGCTTCGTGTTTCGTCGCAATCCTGACATTATCAAAACGCCCTGTTCGGACATAATCATCTATAGTGAAGCGCGTTAATGATGGCTTACGGATAGATATCACAACGCTGTTATTTTCTGTTGCAGGTGGAATGATGATTTGTCCACGTTCCCCACCGGGAAGAACTACCGATGCAATGGGATTATCATGGCTAAGTGGTATTTTTATCTTTGATAAGTTCGTCAGAGTTTTGGCAAGTGTCATTAAATTATCAAAAGTCGCGTCTGGCGCATCTTTAGATTCCCAGCCATTTTTCCCTTCAAACCATATTGTTCCTGGTTTATTCACAGATATTTCTGTGACATGTTCAATATTAAGAACAGACTGGATACCCGTCATATCCAGATATCGTCTTGCGGTTTTACTGTTATCTCGTGGTTGTGATGTATTACTGGTATCTCTGATGTTATTCATATCAATTGCTTTACTGAATTACTGAAGTTCATATACGGATGAAAAGTCGATATTTCGCGGAACAATAACAGACAATACAGTCCCCTGATTAATATATGCCGTGGGGGGAATATTTATCGTATTGTCCAGCGTTGTTTTTGCCATTTCTTTTGTTGCGTCAGATGTGTTTTCGTAGGTGATATTGCTGTTTGAGCCTGTTTGTTGCGTGCTGTTTTTCAGAATATCTAAACCATCACCAAGTAATGACAGCAGCAATGCACCACCAAAACGCTGACCAAAATGATTATCGACCCATGCAGGAAGGCCGGAAGCGCCCAGACTGTCAGTGCCAAGTGCGCCAATGCGCACATTGACATTTTCATCTTTGAGCGTTGTCCAGTTAACGAACACACGGGCTACTCCCTGTGTCATGACTTTATTCTGCTCCCCGATCAGTAATGCTCCTTTACGGGCAAGAAGCACTTCGCCGTTATCCGACCAGACGTCTCGTGTTAACTGACACATTGTGATACCGGGATAAGAGGTTACGATTTTCGTTTTGAGCACACAGGATAATGCTGTTCCCGCAGATAACAGATATCGGCGGTTCAGCACAGGGGATACCTTTCCGTCTGCGTACTGACTGCCCTGTAAATCATCTCTTTCCTGGTTTTTTTCGCCTGGTTCCTGATTGTCGATCTTCACCATTGTGTCGCCCATCAGTTGTCGGACGGATTTTGGCAATGGTTGTGGTTGGTTTGGATCTCCACTGGCGGTTTGGGGACTGCCGTTGGCTATCACATTGACGGCTGTTTGATCGGCCTTTTGTGATGCTGGCGCTGACGGGGCATTGTCTGCCTGTTTCTGTTCTTGCTCCTCCTGTGCTTTCCTGCGGTTAGCGGCATCGAGTTTTTCCTTTTCTTCGATGTTTTTCATCATTGTTGTCAGTGAAACGCCATTGTTGGTATTTGTGACCAGTGTCTCGTCAGACTTCTCAAGAGGTGTTTGCTGAACGACCTGTTCTCGTGAAAGAACTTTAAACAAGATAATGATCACAAATAACGCGGCAATCAGTAATATGATGAGGATTAATATTTTTTTTGGTGCTGCTTTACCTTTTACTTCGATAATTCCGCGATTTCCCGCGTCATTATTTTTTTCATCATCTTTATTTTTCATAGCTGAACTTCTCTACTCGTGTTTTTCCGTTTGACGTACCTTTTTTATTCCACGGACGATTAACGATTGATGATGTTCTGATATCTGCAACCTGATCACCCAGGCGCAAACGGAGATTTTCAGCCACGTCATAGTAAACCATTGTGTTTTTATTTCTGTCTCCGTTAACCAGATGTTCATTTCCATCGGCATCAACACGATAAAGGACCGGAATTTCCTGTTTATTAGTCCATCTCATGCATGTAAATTCGCCATTATCCCATACCTGATAAGGGAAAATTGATTTGTCCCCCTTGAGTTGATAATGACCATTAATTATTCCACCATCAGTGCATGGAAATGGCTTTTCAGTCATTACGGTAGCTGACGGTGGTTTCGGATAATTAAAACGCAGAATATACGTGGGTTGTTTCGTGGTTGATATCAGGTAAAGAGGATATATATGCTTATTGGTCTGAACGGTAACGTTTGTATCCGGTTCTTCTGCTTTTGGACGCAGAAACAGAGTGTTGTCCCTGACCGATACTGACCAGGCTTCTGGATCACCAATTCCGACATCTTTTATTGTTTCGTCTTGTCCGAACTTAATTGTTGTTTGTGCGCCTGCTTTTACGCGCACATTAAATACATCCTGCTCGTTATAATCTACGGTCTGAATACGCCCGTCTCGTTCCGATGGTGTGCCGTACATAGCTGCTAAAGCACCAGGTACTTGTAGCATCGACAAAAGAACTATCGCAGTAGTGCGTTTAAGCATCATTTTATAACCTCTGGATCAGGTTGGTAGCTCAGAACTTGCAGTCCCAGCGGATTCACAAGGCGCTCTTTTTCTGTTTTGATATCTTTATCCCAGTCAAAAGAAATCGTCGAAATCCACTCTGTTGCTCTGTATCCGGGGGCGGGTTTACCAGATAAATCCAGTACCATTTTTTTGAAACGCACCTGCGCCATATCCTTCCTTAGAAGGATTACTGAATTAATCTGGACCTTAATTTTGTAGTTGTTTTTCAGAATGTTCAGTGGTGAGGAATCAGCACGAATCATGGTGTCATAAGCTGAAAACACCTTTTGGGAAGACATTGTTTTTACTGTATCGGCCTGTTCCTGGATAGTCTGCCAGTCGTATGCTTCATAGTTAATGAGATATTTTGACAGGAAATATTTAGTCTCAACATCCTGATAACTTTCCTTAGCATCAGATAATTGAGGGGCAATATCAGTATATCCAGTGCTGTTATCCACTCGCACAAGGAACGGTACAGCGGTTTTTAATGGAGCAAGGGAGGCTATTGCGAAACCAAGAATGCAAATTACAACAAATTCACCAATGGCGAGAATGGTAAATGTTTTTGCCTTTTTCTTTATGATTTCAATTTCACTACGCTCAAAGTCACGTATGGCCTTGAAATAATCCTTTTTTTCGTTCTTTTCTTCAAATTTCTTTTTGGAGGCTTCTTTTTTTGAATGTTCATAATAGTTTGTGTTTTCCATTAATAATCACCTGCTTTGATCTGTTCAATTGCTGTGTTTAACTCAAACCATCCCCCTTTTTTCTGCACAGGATTGGGGGTGTGAGAACATGCACTAATTAATAGCGCGGAGGCAATTATGAGGGGGATTTTCATATTGTTTTCCGTTCTGTATAAAACAGAGAAATTAACCGTTCAGGCGTTTCAGGAGTTCTGGTATCCAGATATCAGGAGCTACATCTCCTTTTTCAGCAATAATCTCATCAAAAATAGACAGGCCAGTTTCAGAGCCAGAAAGCACGGGGATAAACTCATCGAATCCAAACAAATCCATTTTGGCGAAAACAGAAGAGCCAGATTGCTTGATGAGCATGGTCCTTGACTCCTTCGTCAGTTCTTTGAGTTTTTCAAACTCTTTTTCAGTAAGCCCAATTTCTTTATATCCTTCCCATTTTGCATCGGGATTGGGCAGGAGAATTTTCGTTGCGGTTTGTTGTACCAGCGCCGCAAAAATTGCGCAGTTTATGGCGTCTTCCGGGGACTGTGATGTTAACCACATCATTTCACCTTTCATGCGCCCCGCTTTCAGTGCGCTTTTAATCATGCTTTGTGTCATGGGAAAGTTTGCTGGCATCCAGAACTCTTCAATAATGGAGAGCATCAGATTGCCGCCGCGTTGCATGATTTCTTTGTAGAAAAACAGGACCGCGAGTAAAGGTTCACAGGCAGGATGAATACCGTTTTTTGTGTCCAGGACAACGGTTGTATCAAATCCCACTTTTTTATGATGCAGTGGATTGAAGGTATTCCGGGGGGAATCCACCGCCCAGGCATATTCGCCGTTGTCGCACCATTTGGCGAGACGCGTCTGAAGTTCAGGACTGACTATATCGAGAAGAAGGGCTGTCCGGCGTTCTTCGACAGGCATTCGCATAATGCTTTCCACGGCAGCGTTTAATTCAATGCCATGTTCATCAGAACAGGGGTTGCCCTGGTTGTCTCGTGCCAGAACCTGTGTCCAGCGTTTCAGAAATGCGAGAAGTCTGTGCCAGACGGGAGATTCCGGGCCTTCTGCCAGTTGCCACGGATTGCAGCCGGTATAGATACCTTCCTGCAATGTGAAATAGCTCCCTCCGTATGCGCGGACAAAAAGTTCGGTAGAACGGTTGTAATCCACAACAAACATTAAAGGGTCAAAGCGTTGAAGAAAGCCGCTGGCTGTTGCTTCAAATGTTGTTTTCCCTGTGCCTGTTGCGCCAAGAAACATTGCGTGTCCGGCAATTTTTTGCCCGGTAACATTTTTTTCCGGTGGGCTGTAATGTGTATTGAACCAGTAAACGCTGCCTGAATCCGTTTTTAAAGGCATTATGGCGGAGCCATCACCAATAGGATTGCCTGATTTTTTCCCGGAGGAATAATTGTGAAAAGACATCAGACAGGCCAGGTTGGTAATTGTTCTTCGGGTATCCAGTGGACGCCTCTTATTCAGCGGCATATGACTGAAAAAAACAAAAGGTGATGCGAGTGAGGCGCGACTGAAGCGGAATCCCTTACCCGAAGTAATAAACTCAGCAGAGAGCTTTATACCATTGCTTCTGGCCTGATCTGGTGTATCACCGAATACCGTTAATGCGCAGTGTAGTGAACCAAACAACGTAATTCCGGCTGCGACCGCTTCTTTACCAGCTTCGAGTTCTTCCTGCTGTATTTTGGCTGCATCATTAGCTGATTGTAGTTTGTTTAACTGTGAATCGATATTCTTCAGGGTTTTTGTTGGTGACTCAAAAATAAAGGATTGAGTAAGAATAAATTCATAGGGTTGTTTGAGAAGGAAATCCCATTGTCCGGGGGTTGTTTCTATCGGGAAATCCTTCAAAATATAATTCGTTGCGAATTTTTTACTATCCGATTCGTTGTTACGCAGTTCAAGAACATCAGCACCAAAATACCATTCAGAATCACAAATACTGGATGATAAGGGGGTGGATGATAAAGGAATCATGTTATGTTCTGCATTTAGCAATAGTGATAGATAGTCTGCCACCTCACTAATATAAGTATTGTATACGGATAATAAAGAAGCGTTAAATGGTAGAAGTGCTTTTTGCGCCTGTTGTGTCATTTCATTCATGCGCTCGATTCCGGTATCAACATCATCGTAGGGAATCCCAAATGTCAGATACCATGTTGATTTATAGAATGCGCTGGATGTGAACAGAGCAAGGTATTTTTTTGAAAACCTGCTTAAAAAATCATTGTCAAAATTCCATTCTCCATTGATGGTTGCTCTTTTCTTGATAAGATGAGTCCATAAATACAGGTCGCCTTCCTTTCCTAACCCAATCAGGAAGTTTTTAACGCTGTTAAATAAATTTGTAAGAACATTATCGTTCTCCGTCTCAAATGGAATGCCTGCTACAACAAGTGAAGCCAGCATTTTTCTGTCAGAAGTAAAGATAATACTGTCTGTTACATGGAAGCGATAATCGGGATATTCACGAGCAACATCCATATTGTCACTGTTTTTTAATTTGATTTTGTGCATATATGTTACCTGACAGATGAATAACCAATAATTAAATCTCTGTGGCGGATTTTTAACAAAAGCCCCATAAGGTTTAAACGGATGACTCTTAGTGCGTTTGAGTCATTTTCACAGGCCAGTTTTACTATAAAAAGAAACAGCGCACATATGACAGGAATAATTATCCCTTTTATACCCCAAAGGAAAATAGCGGGGAAGCCTGTCAGAACAGCGAAAAAAGCCGTGAACAATAACAACATTAAGGGTATACCAGCAATTAACGCAGGACGGTTAAACCCGTTATAAGTCATGAATGACTCACTGACATGTTCATTTACTTTGTCCATAACTCACCATGAAAAAAGCCGCAATTCACACATAAGGTAAATATGCGGCACAGTTGTATATATGGATTACTTATTTGAAGAGTTCCAGCGCCCAGTTCCCGGCGTAAAGTGCACCGCCAGCGAGGGAACAATAGACAAGCGCCATTCCTACATCAGACCAGCTTTTCTTCTCCATGAATGCCATGATGACGTTATAGATCAGGTAACACAAAGCACAAACACCACCAAAGCTAAATGCCCATGTCTTAAGTTCTGTCATGGTATTTGTTGCGGTGTCGAGTCCACCTGCATAGGCAACGGAGGCGGTTAGTGACAGGAAAAACGCCAGGATAAAATACTGCAAAGTTGATTTGACTTTCATTAATTAAAATCTCCAAAAACATCCCAGTCCGGTGATGTTTTCTCTTCATCATTCGGGGGTTTTATTTCTGATTCATCAGTTTTTTCACGGATTGATGGCACGATATAGTTATTCGCGTTACGAATAACCCGTTCCAGATAAGAAGTGTTGTTAAATTTCTTTTCTTTAATAAATCCTGTTGATTCGTTACCCGAATAATACAAAGATAAAGCGCGGAGAATTTTTTGATTACTACTACCCTCCTTTTGTCTCAGATAATTGTCCGTCAGGACTGCCGCTCCTGCTTTTATATTTGTACACGGGTCAAAAACTGTTTTATTAGTCAGATTGAGTGATGGGAAATTTTTGCTGTATATCTGTGTCAGACCTGCACTAAATCTTTTATTTTCTGCTGTTAATTTTTCTGCATATTCAATAGCTCCTTTTTCATCTTTAAAATACTTACTTGTTCCGTCAGAAACATTCGCTATTACATATGGATTAGCCCCTGATTCAGTCATAATCAGGGCATTCATCGTATCGGGTGATACATCAGGGGCACACTGACTTATCAGTGCTGCCAGAACAGCCGCTGATAACTGCATAAGGGATTTATCTCCTGATATTAAATTCGTGAAGAACGTTTTTTCCTGCGGGGGCGACGAACGATACTGTCCAGCTCATTAGCGCCGGAAAGAAGTTCTTTCAGCGAGACAATTTTTTCCCTGACAGGTATAAGGGATTTTGCCCCCGGACATTGTTCAAAGTCTGATTTGTACAGGTCGTATAAAACAAGCGTATGTTTTACATCCTGTGACAGATAATTATGTTTATTCTGGATGTTACCTTGTTCGATATTTTTGATAACATCTGCTGAACGATGAATTAAATCTGTATAGATTCGGGTGTTTTTAAGGGGATTTATTTTTATATATTCAGAAGCAAGCTGAATAAGATTGCATCGTAAGATAAGGACTTCACGAGTGGCAATATCAAGCTCGCTGAGATCATCATTATCCTGCATGGGTATCTCCGGTAAAGATTTTCTGGACTGAAGTCCGCGCCGTAGCGATATATCCGGCCCACATAATGATGTGTCGGATATGCAGACTCCAGTTCAGAATCCCCTTGTCAGGGGATATTTAGTTAATGAGTACAATAGCCTCTTCTGGAATGGAGGAAGGAACGGGAACGCCCATATCATTCCCCTGATTATCGACAATCTTCTTATTTTTTACTCTTCCTAACATTGCTGAATGTTTTGTTTGCTGCTGCAAAGCAGACATCAGACCTTCTGTATCGGCAGACCAGATATAAACTCGCTTACCGTAAATAATATGATGAATATCATAAACGGGTGTTATACCGATTTGCTCAGATGTTAACGTTCCTCCTGAATTACGTTTGTCTGGATATTTATAAAGATAGTCATTGATAACATTTGCGAAATGGACAAATTCAATTGCTTCCTGTTTTGCAGGAAGCAACTTCATTCGCTGTATGGTTTGGTTATTGTTATCTGTCAGATAGTAACTGCCTATTGACAGGAATATCAGGAGCAAGCTGAAGAACCAACCCATAGCGATTACTCCTGTTGTGTGTCTTTAATTGTGATTACGCATTGTGAAATATTCCTGAATGCGTATAACGGTTTATCTGCTGAAAGATAAAGCATCAGCGTATCTTTTAATGCAGATTCAAAGTTTCCCCGGAAAATAAGAGGAGCATCTATTCTGTAGTTCACAGGAGTATCCCATACAAGATTCCAGGTTGAATTACCACACGGTGAACTTGACGCCCATTCGGTGAGGCCATCCCGCAGCGTCGAACCTTTTTTAAGATTCCAGGTGAGTTTTTCTGTCTGTTTTTGCGGAACGGTGACAGGCGTTAGCGGTTTTTGAGGTAACTTGTCAGAGGAAACTGGTGTCCTGACAGGAGATGCAGGGGTTTTGTCAGGAGATACAGGTGCTTTTTGTGATGTTTTCCCTTTCTGTTGTTGAAAATCAATCAGAAGATGTCTTTTTTCGGTGTTCTTAATTACCGTCAGACCGTAGTTGCGAAGCATTTTATCCAGGACATAAGGCCATTGATCGTTGCCCTGCCAGGATATCGTGCGACGGAAAGTTTTCGTTACCTCCGGGGATATTTCAGCCGTCCAGTCCGATGGGACAATTTCTTTTAATGCTTTTTGCAGCGAGCCTTTACCATCATGGCGAACAAAGTAAATTTGCTTTTCAGGTGTTGATGGGCCTGTAAGCGTGGTGGCCGGAACAGCGTTGTTAGCGTTTTTTTTCAGAAAACCGCTTTTTGACATTAGCGGTGGTTGTTCAGGACGCGGTTTTGTCTGCTGATCAGTCTTTTGTGCCGTTTGTGCCTGATGGTTGTTGCTACTGATTGGCTTTGCGGGAGAGAGTGCTGGTTGTTCAGAATGCTGTTTAGTTGCTCCTTTGGCTGCTGTTTTTATCTCACCAGATGAAGTTATGCTGTTTGTTGTCGGCTTCAGAAAACTATTATTGCTGCCCTGGTTTTTTGGCGCTGTCGCTGATTGCTCAGAACGTGGTTTTACGGTTTCTGCAATACGAGGCGCGGGAGTTACGTTTATGGCTTCCTTTTTGAGATAATTATCATTGCTGTATTGAACAGTGCTGTTTGGCTGTGACACGGGCTGCTGAAGGGCCACCCCGTTATGGTATGTGTCTGCTCTTACCTGCTCAATTGTGGTATTCAGTTCATACCAACCTCCTTTTGCCTGTGCGGGTTCAGGGGCATGGGAACACGCATTCAGCAATAATGTGGTGGGAATAATAATGAGCTTTTTCATGGTTAACCCCAGGAACGTCCGAACTTACTCATGATTTTTGAGATCGCCGCAGGGTCTGCGGTCGTGCATTGATTAAGAAACGCTTTTCGGGCATCAAAGGTTTTGCTCCAGCGAATAGATCCCTTTTTCTTTTTGATGATATTAAAGAAGTCCTTTTCGGCGCTTTTGCATTCGCTCCCGCCGCCGCTACCGATAGCTTTACCGTACAGACAAAGAACGGAAGCACACGGATCAGACGCATATACGGGGGCAGTGAGTGCGATAGCACTTGCGGCAACCATCGATAAAATGATGGATTTCATGGTGTTCCTCCATATTTCAGGCAAAAGAAAACCCGCACGAGGCGGGTTACTTGACAGGTTTAAAATATCAGCGGGTATCTGCCATGTGATAGACGTCGCTGCCTTCTCTTTTTCCCACAGAAATCACAAGCAAAACGACCTTCTCATCAATTACCTGATAAACGAGCCTGTAACCGGATGCGCGAAGCTTAATTTTGTAACGGTCAGTATGACCATGTAGCTTGGCTGCGGGGACGCGTGGATTTATCAGGCGTTCTGACAGTTTCTTTTTGAATTGCTCACGAACAGTGTGACCGAGTTTTTGCCATTCCTTCAGTGCTCTGTGGTCAAATGCCAGTTCATAAATCATCCAGGTTAACCCTTACAATGTCTGGATTTTTCATTCTTTCATCAGCAATTGCGTTGAGTTCAGCGTCTTCAGCGAGTTCCCGGTAGTAGGCATAAAGTTCTGGTGGGACACAGTAGAACGCTGGTTCATTTCGGTTCAGGATTGCGACGGCATCCCCTTCTCCTTCGGCTACAGTTCCCATAGGATTTTTTTTCAGGTCAGTAATACTGGCTGCTGTCGTAGTCAGAATTTGGTAGCTCATAAGTCCTCCATTTGTATCATGGAGATTGTAGCACCTTAAAAAGACTTTTAAAGGTGCTTTTGATTGTGGGGAACGACAAAAATGATCCGGGGTTGGGAATCAACGCACGTGTGGCGTAATGATGACAATCCGGTTCTCACTTTGGCTATCAGCATTAACTCCAGTAAAACCACTCACGATAAGGGGCTGGTCCGGTTTGAGTAAAATATTCTGCTTGTGGATTTGCCCCTATATTTCCAGACACCTGTTATCACTTAACCCATTACTGGCCTGCTGCCGCAGATATTCCCGTGGCGAGCGATAACCCAGTGCACTATGCGGGTGCCAT
>NZ_JBJQJI010000031.1:0-23259 GCF_046487485.1 Escherichia sp. WS1368 | reverse complement strand
ACAGAATGATGTCACGCTGAAAATGCCGGCCTTTGAATGGGTTCATGTGCAGCTCCATCAGCAAAAGGGGATGATAAGTTTATCACCACCGACTATTTGCAACAGTGCCGCCGGTAGAACTCCGCGAGGTCGTCCAGCCTCAGGCAGCAGCTGAACCAACTCGCGAGGGGATCGAGCCCGGGGTGGGCGAAGAACTCCAGCATGAGATCCCCGCGCTGGAGGATCATCCAGCCGGCGTCCCGGAAAACGATTCCGAAGCCCAACCTTTCATAGAAGGCGGCGGTGGAATCGAAATCTCGTGATGGCAGGTTGGGCGTCGCTTGGTCGGTCATTTCGAACCCCAGAGTCCCGCTCAGAAGAACTCGTCAAGAAGGCGATAGAAGGCGATGCGCTGCGAATCGGGAGCGGCGATACCGTAAAGCACGAGGAAGCGGTCAGCCCATTCGCCGCCAAGCTCTTCAGCAATATCACGGGTAGCCAACGCTATGTCCTGATAGCGGTCCGCCACACCCAGCCGGCCACAGTCGATGAATCCAGAAAAGCGGCCATTTTCCACCATGATATTCGGCAAGCAGGCATCGCCATGGGTCACGACGAGATCCTCGCCGTCGGGCATGCGCGCCTTGAGCCTGGCGAACAGTTCGGCTGGCGCGAGCCCCTGATGCTCTTCGTCCAGATCATCCTGATCGACAAGACCGGCTTCCATCCGAGTACGTGCTCGCTCGATGCGATGTTTCGCTTGGTGGTCGAATGGGCAGGTAGCCGGATCAAGCGTATGCAGCCGCCGCATTGCATCAGCCATGATGGATACTTTCTCGGCAGGAGCAAGGTGAGATGACAGGAGATCCTGCCCCGGCACTTCGCCCAATAGCAGCCAGTCCCTTCCCGCTTCAGTGACAACGTCGAGCACAGCTGCGCAAGGAACGCCCGTCGTGGCCAGCCACGATAGCCGCGCTGCCTCGTCCTGCAGTTCATTCAGGGCACCGGACAGGTCGGTCTTGACAAAAAGAACCGGGCGCCCCTGCGCTGACAGCCGGAACACGGCGGCATCAGAGCAGCCGATTGTCTGTTGTGCCCAGTCATAGCCGAATAGCCTCTCCACCCAAGCGGCCGGAGAACCTGCGTGCAATCCATCTTGTTCAATCATGCGAAACGATCCTCATCCTGTCTCTTGATCAGATCTTGATCCCCTGCGCCATCAGATCCTTGGCGGCAAGAAAGCCATCCAGTTTACTTTGCAGGGCTTCCCAACCTTACCAGAGGGCGCCCCAGCTGGCAATTCCGGTTCGCTTGCTGTCCATAAAACCGCCCAGTCTAGCTATCGCCATGTAAGCCCACTGCAAGCTACCTGCTTTCTCTTTGCGCTTGCGTTTTCCCTTGTCCAGATAGCCCAGTAGCTGACATTCATCCGGGGTCAGCACCGTTTCTGCGGACTGGCTTTCTACGTGTTCCGCTTCCTTTAGCAGCCCTTGCGCCCTGAGTGCTTGCGGCAGCGTGAAGCTTTCTCTGAGCTGTAACAGCCTGACCGCAACAAACGAGAGGATCGAGACCATCCGCTCCAGATTATCCGGCTCCTCCATGCGTTGCCTCTCGGCTCCTGCTCCGGTTTTCCATGCCTTATGGAACTCCTCGATCCGCCAGCGATGGGTATAAATGTCGATGACGCGCAAGGCTTGGGCTAGCGACTCGACCGGTTCGCTGGTCAGCAACAACCATTTCAACGGGGTCTCACCCTTGGGCGGGTTAATCTCCTCGGCCAGCACCGCGTTGAGCGTGATATTCCCCTGTTTTAGCGTGATGCGCCCACTGCGCAGGCTCAAGCTCGCCTTGCGGGCTGGTCGATTTTTACGTTTACCGCGTTTATCCACCACGCCCTTTTGCGGAATGCTGATCTGATAGCCACCCAACTCCGGTTGGTTCTTCAGATGGTCGTACAGATACAACCCAGACTCTACGTCCTTGCGTGGGTGCTTGGAGCGCACCACGAAGCGCTCGTTATGCGCCAGTTTGTCCTGCAGATAAGCATGAATATCGGCTTCGCGGTCACAGACCGCAATCACGTTGCTCATCATGCTGCCCATGCGTAACCGGCTAGTTGCGGCCGCTGCCAGCCATTTGCCACTCTCCTTTTCATCCGCATCGGCAGGGTCATCCGGGCGCATCCACCACTCCTGATGCAGTAATCCTACGGTGCGGAATGTGGTGGCCTCGAGCAAGAGAACGGAGTGAACCCACCATCCGCGGGATTTATCCTGAATAGAGCCCAGCTTGCCAAGCTCTTCGGCGACCTGGTGGCGATAACTCAAAGAGGTGGTGTCCTCAATGGCCAGCAGTTCGGGAAACTCCTGAGCCAACTTGACTGTTTGCATGGCGCCAGCCTTTCTGATCGCCTCGGCAGAAACGTTGGGATTGCGGATAAATCGGTAAGCGCCTTCCTGCATGGCTTCACTACCCTCTGATGAGATGGTTATTGATTTACCAGAATATTTTGCCAATTGGGCGGCGACGTTAACCAAGCGGGCAGTACGGCGAGGATCACCCAGCGCCGCCGAAGAGAACACAGATTTAGCCCAGTCGGCCGCACGATGAAGAGCAGAAGTTATCATGAACCACGGCAGCCTGGCGGCTGCAAATTGAAAACCGCCCCGGTTCGTCCTGTTGTTGCCGCACGCCCCGCAGAATATGTATGCTCTGAGGACCTGTTTTATTAAGGACTCATCCCCTTATGTTGACCCGCAAAAGTATCGATACAGTTCTGCTCTCTGTTGGTGCTGAGAAGCTCTCACAACGAGAATGGGACTGGATGAAAATGCTCAAACCCATGGACCCACCACCTGCGATGGTGACGACCTCCATCCTGAAGCGCCGTGGCGATACAGCAGCCCTTACCCTGCTACAGGATACCGGGGTTTAATCCATCCTCATGTTGTCCGGTTTTACTCCCCGCCCTCTGAAACGTCTGTTCACAGCCAACCAGTGCTGGACGTCCTTCCTGGATGCGGGCGGTCTGCGCGATATCGAGGTTGAAGCCGTCACCAAAATGCTGGCCTGCGGCACACGGATACTGGGTGTAAAAGAGTTCGGGTGTGATAACCCGGACTGTCAGCACGTAAAGTACCTGACCAACTCATGCGGCAGCCGTGCCTGCCCGTCCTGCGGAAAGAAGGCCACAGACCTGTGGACAGCAACACAGCTGAATCGTCTTCCTGACTGCGACTGGGTACATCTGGTCTTCACCCTGCCGGACACGCTGTGGCCGGTGTTCGAAAGCAACCGCTGGCTGCTGAATGACGTGTGCCGTCTGGCGGTGGAGAATCTGCTGTATGCCGCCCGAAAACGGGGGCTGGAACCCGGTATCTTCTGCGCCATCCACACGTATGGCCGTCGTCTCAACTGGCATCCGCATGTACATGTGTCTGTAACCTGTGGAGGTCTGAATAAGCATGGTCAGTGGAAAAAGCTGAGCTTCCTGAAAGACGCGATGCGTTCACGGTGGATGTGGAATATGCGGCAGCTGCTTCTGAAAGCGTGGTCAGAGGGGATGGCAATGCCGGAGTCGTTGTCACATATCACGACGGAATCACAGTGGAGAAGCCTGGTGCTGAAATCCGGCGGAAAATACTGGCATGTGTACATGTCGAAGAAGACAGCCGGAGGGCGGAATACGGCACGCTACCTGGGTCGTTATCTGAAGAAGCCACCAATAGCGGCTTCCCGACTGGCTCATTACAACGGAGGGGCAAGCCTGAGCTTCCGTTACCTGGACCACAAAACGGGAGAAACGGCGACGGAAACGCTGACACAGCGTGAGCTGGTCGCGAGGCTGAAACAGCACATCCCGGAGAAGTTTTTTAAGATGGTGAGGTACTTCGGGTTCCTTGCCAACCGTGTGTGTGGAGAGAAGCTGCCGCAGGTGTACCGTGCACTGGGGATGGATAAACCGGAACCAGTGGCGAAAGTGTGCTATGCACAAATGGTGAAACAGTTCCTGAGTCGTGACCCGTTCGAATGCGTGCTGTGTGGCTGCCGGATGGTATACCGCCGGGCCATTGCGGGGCTGAATGTATCAGGGCTGAAGAAAAACGCGCGGGATATCAGTCTACTGAGGTATATGCCGGCCTGACACAGGCTAAGTGTGCCCGGGAATCGGTGAAAGTATAAAAAACAGCCTGTTACGGTATAAAAATCGACCATACAGAGAGGGAAACCACCGGAGTGGTGGGAAAAGCAGAAAGGCTCACGTGGCATAAGGCGTGGACAATGGTATCGACTGGTTTTTCAATTTCCTATACGTGAACGGAAGACGTTCAGCATAATCCCCCGGAACAGCGTTTCCTCATTCAACGGGGCAAGGATAAAGATGGTCAGCAACGTCAGGATCACGTCAGGTATGGACTTATCGGCAAAAAGTTTCGTCATAAATGGCTCAGCAGGCAGAGCCAGCGCCTTACCGAGCAGAAATACACCGACATACACCACGGCCATCGCACCGACCAGCCACGGTACGCCAACGTTGCGCAGCTGACCAACGACCGGTAGCGGAGCTATCCAACGGCGGTATACCAGGAAAACACACAGCAGGTACATCAGAACAGTACCATGACTGAAGAACAAATAGTTTTTTCCTGATCCATAAAGCAGAACGGCCTGCTCCATGACAAATCTGGCTCCCCAACTAATGCCCCATGCAGCCAGCATAACCAGCATAAACTGCAGATATTGATTACGTGTTTGAATCATTGCATCGCCTGTAAATTTTTAACTTGTCCTATTTTTGTCATTACCACGTATATACACATGTATAACAATTCAGATATCGTTACCAGGATATGCCGCATCAGCGGCATGGAAGGCGGCACTCTGTTGTTTCATATGATACAGGAGTAAAACCGCCGAAGCCCGGCGTAAGCCGGTACTGATTGATAGATTTCACCTTACCCATCCCCAGCCCTGCCAGACCATACCCGCTTTCAGCCATGAGAGAGCTTCTGTGCGCGGTCGGAGTGGTCCCGACGAGGGTTTACCCGAAGTCGGGGCGTATCTCCGCGTTAGCGGGCCGTGAGGGCCGCTTACGAGCGCGTACTGAGAACTTCCAGCGAGAAGACTGACAGCGATGAAGATGTAGTTACAACATTCATAATTAAAAGCGACTCTGTTCCGGCCCTTTGGGCCGGGGCGGGGCCGCTTTTCAGTTATGAGGGAGGGGCTTTGTGGTTTCGGTTCTGCGCTGGACCGGGGTTTTTCTGGAGGTTGTTTTTGTGTGTTGTAACTAAAGTGACTCCGGTAGGGGCCCGCCGCTTGCGGTGGGAGGTGCATATCTGTCTGTCCACAGGACAGGCAGTGAACAGGTTTTCTTTTTAAATGAATGTAATTAAGTAGTTTAAAGGAGATATAAACAGGTGTTTAAAAGATATATTGCACCCTGTAAGGCTGGCGGATGGCGCTTTATGACATGAACGGTTGTAACCTTATGGGGAAGTCCCTTGCAGTTATATGTGGATAAGCAAAATTACCTGTCTGTGAGGCGTGTTTTGTATCAAAAACAGGGGGGACCGGATGCACCAGAAGGTGGATGGTGAGGTTGTTTTTTGTATGCGGTGCTGATTTTTTGTGCACTGACGGACTTCAGGCGTGCGAATGCCTCCGGCGCGGGCCGGATTATTCAGAAGAGGTCACTTTCAGGGGGAAGCTGTGGCCAGCCGGCTGTAATTACGGTTACGTGACAGAATCATGCGCTCCTTCACACGACGCTCCACTTCGCGTTTTACCGCCTCACCATTAGCAGTGAAGCGCCCTTCCGAGATTTCACGTGTCAGCTGCCGTTTCACCAGGGTGACGATATCCTGACGTTCCCTGCCCACATCACGACGCGCACGGGCACGTTTTATTCCACGGGACTTAAGCTCTGTCTGGTAACTGCGGAAACGCTCACGCACAAAACGCCAGGCTTTCGCTATCAGTTCATCCATACCCAGTGCATCCAGTCCCTGCTTCTTGCGCTGTCTGTTTTCCCATTCCACACGACTGCGGCGTGCGGAAGCCACCGCCACCTCAGACACATCGAGAGCGGCAAACAGTGCCGGTGTGAACGTGATGTCGGTCGGAATGTAGCACCCGATAAGCGGGTCATATTCCGTCTGGTAGGTAATCAACCCCAGCTCTGACAGGAACGTCAGGGCACGGGTGGCACGAGTGATGGAGAGTTTTCCTGCACCGGACTCTGTCGCCAGTCCGCACTCAATGGCCAGCGTGGTGATGGAACACTGGACGCGGTTGGCCAGCGGATCATAGTGAAAACAGAGCCCCTGCAGCAGCGCATCAATGGCCCGGCGACGCAGTACCGGTGGCATGCGCCGACGCAGACCACGCGAACGGGCATGCGCCACATGAATGGCGAAATCAAAACGGGAGGTGAAGCCCACCGCCTTTTCCATCAGTTTTTCGCAGAACTTCAGCGTTCCGGCACCTTTACGGGGTGTAAACACCGGATTCGGGTTCTTTACCTGGCGGTAATACGTTTGTTGAAGATCAGTCACACCATCCTGCACTTACAATGCGCAGAAGGAGTGAGCACAGAAAGAAGTCTTGAACTTTTCCGGGCATATAACTATACTCCCCGCATAGCTGAATTGTTGGCTATACGGTTTTTAGATGGCCCCGGTAATCTTTCTCACTCGCCAAAGTTAAAGAAGATTATCGGGGTTTTCACTTTTCTGGCTCCTGTAAATCCACATCAGAACCAGTTCCCTGCCACCTTACGGCGTGGCCAGCCACAAAATTCCTTAAACGATCAGTAATCTAGCATCCGCAATTCAAATGTTCAAGAAAGTAACTTAGTTACCTTCTATTCGCATCATCCATCGCAGCTTTTTCTTTCAAAATCCAGTGCTCTATCATTTCTTTTTGAGTTAAGCCCGAATCTTTACAAAGCTGTGTCAAATCATCTTTGAGCTCACTCTGGATGAAAACATTAATCGCTTTATGTGTCCCCTTTTTCCGGGAAACAGATATGCGTTGTTTCTCGGCTCCGGTTAACGGATTACCTTTTCTGTAAATGCGTTTCGGTGAGGAAGTTACTGCATTTTCGATCTGCGACATCCCGCCTCCTCAATACTTAAACAGGGATCGTTTCGCAGAGGATACTACAGTTTTTTGAAATCAGCGACTTAAGAATTGTGACGAAAATCTGTGTTGGCGCACAAATCAACGGGGATTACTGTCGTTTAATGTGATTTAAACTGTGAAATAGTATGGTTTTCAGTTATGGAAACGCCGGGAGCGGGGAAAACTTGCTTTTTCCCGTTTCCGGGGTTGGACAACTGAGCAACGCGAAGGCGTCAGCTACGATGTTCCGATGACTGCTGAGCCCCCCTGTTGTATTCAGCGACTCTCCGGTCATATACAGCAGTTTTCTGGCATTGTGGCTTCTGAGCAACGGAATACCAGCCTGCCTCAGAACCTCTTACTGGGGAGGGATGCCGGAACTACTAAAATTTTCGGTATAGCGGATTTGTCAATTTTTAAGGCATATTTGGCATGTGCTGACGTGGTCGTGAGTGAGAATTGCTCTGTACCAACTATGTGATACGTTACGAGCTGTGATTTTCGCTCTAAAAAGATATTTCTTTGCTGCACGATTAACGGGGGCCTTATGTACAAGTGCTGCCCCCTAAAATTCCAGGGCTACAGAAATTTCGGCGATTCCAGCGCAAAACCACAAAATAAACTATCTCACAACCCTGACCAGTTATTTCTCAAGCTACTGCTGCTATAAACCCGATGGCAACAGAGTCAAATTCCCTACGGAAGCAATTTCGACATCATTCACTGTTTGAGCGCTATGCTAGTCATGAAAGTTTCTGACAAGCTGACTACTACCTCACACAGCTGAAAATTGCCAACTAGGATTAGATTATTCTCGAAAATCTCAATCTAATAGCTCATTGTCTCACCATCTTTCTATCTACAGAATTAACAAAAGCTCATACATTTAGTAGTTACCAATATTTTCAATGAAACAATGTAAATTATCAGTCATCTCAAACATGTAAGACATCTTTTCCCAAGCGCTGGTAACGCCGTTCAAATGCATCTTCGCCGCCTTCCATCACCTGGCAGACTTCACGGCGCATGGTCTGATCCTGCAAAGAGCCGATTTGCTTCACATGGCACTGGTGATTGAAGTCCAGTACATGAATAAACTCTGCGTCACCATTGACTACGATGTTGGGGTTGTGGGTCACGATAACGAGTTGACGACGCAATTTATTGCTGCGGATCTGCTGTACAACCAATCCGTAGATCAAGTGGTTATCCAAGTCATCTTCTGGCTGGTCGAGCACCAGTGGCTCATTGCCATGCGCCAACAGGAAGGCCAGCATGGCCGCTGCCCGCTGCCCAGCGGACGCCTGACCGATGGACTGAAAGTCCCGCCCGTCCCCCTTACGGCTGTACTCCACCTGCAAACCGTCTTCGGGGAACCAACACAGAATGTGATCGATAAATTCCGGGCGCTTGCCAGCTTCCGCTTTCAAGAATTTATTGAACCAGTGACCAAACTCCGCCTGCCCGCGACAGGCTTGTGACAGGCGCTTCTTTTGCGCCAGTAACGCCTGCTCGAAAGCTACCGTATCCCATATGCCCGACTGCTCGACCAGCTCAACCGTGCCCAGCAGATTGGCCACGAGCCCTTTTGGGGATGCTCCCTCTAGCTCTTGATACAGGTCGTCCACATACTTGCCTTCAGCAGCCCCAAGCACCTCCCGCAAGGAGCGCTCAATACCATGCGCGTCCCGACTGTACGGGATCAGCTCAATGCGCACAAAGGGATTGCCTTGCAGCGTTGCTCGCAGAAATGCGCTCCGTTGGGCGCTGATGGTGCGGCGGGCGGATTGCACCTGTTCCAGCAACGACTTGGCCTTTTCACGCAACTCGGTGTGCTGCTTCTGCAAGCCTTGCAGCTTCTTCAGCTCAGTTTCTAAACGCTGCTTTTCTTTCACCAAGCGCCCGTACTCGCTGGGGTCGCTGACACCTTGTTGCTGCAAGTCGGCCTTGAGCAACTCGTAAGCTGTCTTGGCCGCGCCGATCCGTGCAAACCAAGGCGAAGCCTCCATTTCACCTCTCAGGACTTGCCCACACTCCTGCAACATGTTTGCCACGCGCTCGACTTCCTGCCGAGCTTTGATGATAGCAGCGTGCAGCGCTTGGACAATACCCAGTGCAGGGCCATCCTCGGTGGTATCGAACAAGCCTTCCGGCAAGTCTTCCACCAACAGATCGTCGGCAAGCGTTTTCAAATGAGTTGCCAATTCGACGGAGGCTTCAAACTGACGTTCCAGTTCGCGGCTTTGCTGGTTGGTGCGCTGATAGTTCTTCAGCAAAGCAGCATGATCGGCGACCTCGAAGCGAGCCAGCTTACGCTGAATGTCTTGCAGTGCAAGCGTCAACGCCTCACGCTCTTGCAGTTTACCGTCCAACTCGCGCATCTGCGCCCGTGCAACCAAGAAGGCGCGCTTAGCCTCCTCGAAAGCAGCTTGCTGCGACTGCGTACCTGCAGCATCGTCAATCACCTTGAGCAGCGCCTGTTGGCTGTCACCAGCCAGCGCGGCGATCTGCCCTTGGCTGAATAAACGCACCGGAAAGCGTTGCTCGGTGACGCTCTGACTGACCGAAGGCTTGAAACTACCCGTATCGGCATCCCATTCCTCCACCGCGTGGCCCTGACCATCCTGCCGCCAGATCAGGCGATAGGGTATGCCATCACGCTGCACTTGCACACAGAAGCTTGTTTCCGCTCGTAGTCCACCTTCGTCATTGCGGCTCTTGGCAACCTGATTGAAACGCTTGAAGGTCTGTCCAGCTTCTGAACTGAGCAACAACTCCTTCTCACGGCGATAGGCCAAGCGCAAGGCATGCACGACGGTTGATTTTCCGGTCCCACGACCACCGATCAAAGCATTGAAGTAAGGGTTGAGAGACAAGCTGGCAAACGTTTTGCCCCGCCCCATGTAACGCGCGTCGCGGATTTCTATCGATTCGATGAAATGCTCGGGCGTATTGAACGGCACAAAGTCATTGCTTTCATCACTGCGCCGAACAGAGACATCCTGCCCATCCAGCAACGCAAGACGCAATCCTTCTAGGCTAGGTCGGGCCATCTTGATCCAGGTGTAGCGAGAACCGGGAACAGCAGCACCTTTGAAGCTATGGCAATCGCTGCCCACCACGCTGGCAAATCGAAGTTTCAGTTCGTCCAACACCATAGGCTTAGGACTGGTGGAGGTCGTCCATTCTAGTGCTAGAATCCCGGCCTCATTCATAATCTGTCTGACCGTGTTGGTATCCATCAGGCATTTGCGTGTACCGGGTTCAACCTGCAGCAGACCTTTGTCGGCATCTACATGTGCTGGAATGGCAAGGCCACCCGCCGCTAGAATGCGCTCAACCACTTGGGCTGCACCGATTCGGGTGACACTATCACTGTCGCCGCGCGTACCTTGGTAATCCACCTGCGCCAACAGGTCGCTGATGGTTTGACTGTTGGCAGAGGGGTCGAAGATCGCTAGCAGATGAAAGCCACCTTGCACCGAGATCTCCACACCGGGGAATAAGTGCAACTCGCGGAAGCCGTCAGGCGGTGTGCCAGCATCGGCCTCTCGCTTCATCTGCGCATAAGCAGCCTTGAGCAAGTCGATCCACTCACCGGTGTTATGATCGGTGACGGCCACGCAATCGATCTCGGCGGCCATGAACTTGAGTAACCATTTCTGTGGTTTCAGCTCATCTGGCGTGCCGATAGCGGCCTGCCAAGCGCCTGTATCCCTAGAGGCTGGAGTGTGGGTGTGGAAATCGAACTTCCACCAACGAGCGCCGGGGTAATGCCACGGTTTGCTCATGTTCTTCTCCTAATTGCGACCATTATTCCTCCGTCCTTATCCAAAACATAAAACGAGTAGCACATCATGAAAGGCTTATTGAAGGAGATGCCTCTCGAATAGCAAGCAGTCTTTCGATCTGCTTCTTAATATCGAAGACAATTTCTTCGGATGAGGTGATGCCAAAACTAATTTCTTCCCCAATAGCTTGCAACTTATCAGCAGCCTCTTTGGCTAAGATTCCTCGGACAATTCTTCGTTGTTCGTCAATTGTCGGCAAAGGAATGAGAATTTTCTTTATATCGTTCTGATTCAAAGTTACATTTGTGGCACCACACATCATTGGCACTAATAGTTCATCTTTGAACTTCGACAGATATTCGTGGACATATCTCATATCTACATGTTCTGGTTCTTTTGCTTCAAGGCAGCACATAGTATCTGCGAGAGCAAATTTTCCTTCCTGATAATGAAGGCGCTTAATGTCAGCTTTGCCGTGCCCAGATGAGGATACAAGCGGTATGCAGCTTGCTTTGAAATCAAAGGAGTAATCGGCTGATGTTTTTCTGTCAGCAGCAGGAACCACAAGTGGAAAATCTCCGGGCGGAGAACTCATGTTTGAGTGCATACCACGATGAATATTGCAAATCACGCCCAACTCTCTCGCACTGGGCATACGTTCCCAAAGCTCTCGAAATGTTCTCTCAAGCATGTACCACCGACCGACCAAGTGACATCCAACTGAAGCAAGAATGTGCTCTCTTTTGACTGTGATGAAATCTAGTTTTGAGGAGGGGATTGTGCTTTCCAGTTGATTACGCTTGAAATTATCAATTAACTCCAATGCTACTGGTAGATCGTTCTCGTCAACTGCTTGTCTAGTGTCTGTTTGTGTATACCCGTCAGCGCCTATGTTTATAAAAAGAACCTCGTCGGTTCTTTTGGCTATCTGCTTGTCGATGATCAAGATGTGAGTTTTAACGCTAGCGTATGGCTTGAATACACCATGAGGCAATTCAACGACTGCGATTAGAGATTTTTCTTGAATCAATCGCTTTCGCATCTCAACGTATGCGGATTGACCAACAAAAACGATGCCTTCAGGTACAACCACTCCGGCTTTCCCTATTGGTGACAAGTGTTCAGAGATGTAGTCAAGGAAAAGTAGTTCTGCTCGTTTTGACCGCAGGCTAAATTTTTTATGGGGCTTAATGCCCCCCTTAGGCGTCATAAAAGGCGGGTTGGCCAAGATTGTGTCATAAGTCTCTTGCCAGTGCTCTTCTTGAGTTAAAGAGTCATACTCTTCAATCAATGGGGAGCGGAATCCGTGCAAATAAAGATTTACTAGTGAAATCCTTACCATATCCGGCGAAATATCAAAGCCTCTAATGTTCTCATGAATTCTTTGGCGCTCTATCGGGGTCAGAAGACTCCCGCTGTAGTGCATTGGACTTTCAATTGAAGTTTCAGCGACTGAGGCGCCATGCCGTAACTGCCAGCTATTTCGCTCTTCGCTTGGCGTGTTCTCTCTCAGGATGTGTTTGTAGGCCGAAATCAGGAACCCAGCGGTGCCACAAGCCGGGTCCAAAACCCTGTCACTCTTTTGGGGCCCAACAGCTCGAACCACGAAATCAATGATGTGTCGCGGCGTACGGAATTGGCCCGCATCGCCTTGACTACCCAGCACTGATAGTAGGTATTCGAAAGCATCGCCTAGTCTCTCTGAATGGTCGTAGGAGAAGTTATCAATCTCCTTCAAAAACGCCTTAAGCGTTTCCGGATCACGGTACGGCAGATATGCATTTTTGAATATGTCGCGGAACAGCGCGGGCAGGTGCGTGTTCTCTGTCATCTTGCCAATAGCCTCGGAGTAAAGGTTCAGCGTGTCTTGGCCCCCCATGCTGGGCGCCAGCAATTTGCTCCAACTAAACTTCTCGAAGCCATTGACGAAGAAGCTGCGCTTGCCACCGAACTCTTCGGACTGGGTATCCATGTCATCCATAAATTTGTAGATCAGCGCGATGGTGATCTGCTCGACCTGACTCTTTGGGTCGGGGACCTTGCCGACAAGAATGTCACGGCAGGAGTCAATTCGGCGTTTGGTATCGGTATCCAGCATAGTATTGTTCTTCTCGTTCGGCCACCTACGGTAGCCTTGAATAGCTTACATGAATTGGTTGAGCGAAACGTAGTCTTTGATGTACTCGGGAATGCCTTCGCGCCACTCGGGCGGCACAGCGCGCAAATCGCCCACGCCAAAGGCTGGGTTCACGTTCAGCTCTCCAAATCGCTTGTCGTCGATGATAGCGCGCAGAACAGCATCAGTGGAGTATGCCTTGAAAAAGTACTTCATTGCCAAGACAGCAGCGCCTTGGTCTTCGGTCAGCTTGCTCTGGTTGACAAGCAGGAACTGCTGGAATTCATCCTCCAGCAGTTCATCCTTACTCTTGAAGTAGGGGAGCAAACCGAAGATCTTTTGCAGGATTTCCCTTAGGCTCAGTCGTCGATCTACTCCGGCAGCACGGCGCAGCTTATCCAAGTTGAAGTATTCGTTGGGTCTGTCGAACAGTTGGCTGGTCACATAATCGATGGCCTGCTCCCACTGCTCGTTCTCAACCTGCTGCTGTAACGTCGGGTCGGCTTTGACCTGTTCCTCAAATTTCTCGAAGAACATCCTGTCAATCTTCATGCCTTCGTAGCCAATTTGCTGTTCGGTTACGTGGAAAATGGTATCGGCCCCCGTGTACTCATAGAGCCCTCCCATTGGTGATGGCAGAGCTTCACCCTGACCGTCTCCCTCACTGCTGCGCGTCGGCAACTGGAGCACTTCGTCATAGTCGAACTTTTCCTCGAAATATTCGCAGTTGGCAAAGAAATCGAAGAATTTGAAGCGGGATTTTTCTGGCTCGTTGATCAGTGGCTTTAAATTGTCATCGAGCAGTTGTTCAAGGAAGTTGTGCTTGCGCGTACCGCGCCCTTTGATCTGCACGAAATCGGACGGCGAGTACACCGGGCGCATCAATGCCAAGTTCAATATATCCGGGCAGTCGTACCCAGTGGTCATCATGCCCACTGTCACACACACTCTCGCCTTGCTAGTTTTGTACAGGGCATTGAAGTTAGCCGACCCCAGCAGATTGTTGTTGGTGAAATTGATGGTGTACTGCTGGGCATCGGATACGCTGGAAGTAACTTGTACTGCAAAGTCGGACTGGTACTTGCCAGGCCACAATATATCCGCAAGCTCGTTCAGGATTTGCGTGAGCCTAGCAGCATGGTTTTGGCTGACAGCGAATACCAAGCCCTTGCCAAACTCGCCGGTCACTGGATCACGCAAACCGTTCTTGATGAAGGTCTGGCAAAACAGCTCATTGGTTGCCTTGGAGAAGAACTTCTTCTCGAAATCCTTGAAAACGAATATATGTTCCTGTAGCCCGTCCTCGCCGACGGGAGCCATCACGGTATAGCCCTGCTCGGATAGCAGCTTGGTGGTGATGTCGGTTCGTGCATCGACTACCATAGGGTTAATCAGGAAGCCATCCTTGACGCCATCCAGTAGAGAATAACGGAAGGTCGGCTGCCCGGATTCGCAACCGAAGGTGCGGTAGGTGTCCAGCAGCAGGCGACGCTCCTGCTCACGCGGGTCGCGGGTGGTGGGCTTGCTCGCATCAAAGCTCTTGAGATAGTCACGCGGCGTTGCGGTTAAGCCTAGCTTGTAGCCGACAAAATACTCGAAGACGGCGCGAGCATTGCCGCCAATGGATCGATGGGCTTCATCGGAGATGACCAAGTCGAAGTCGGTGGGCGAGAACAGGCGCTTGTACTTGTTGTTGAACAGCAGCGACTGTACCGTGGTGACCACGATATCGGCCTTGCGCCAGTCATCACGACGCTCTTTGTAAATAACGGTGACATAGTCGTTCTTCAGATAGTCCTTGAACGCCTTCGCAGCTTGCTCCTCCAGCTCCAGTCGATCCACCAAGAACAGCACGCGGTGAGAATTGCCGGTGCGCAGGAACAATTTGATGACGGCAGCAGATGTCAGGGTCTTGCCAGTGCCGGTCGCCATTTCGAACAGGAAACGGGTCGAGCCATCAGCCACCATGTCTTGGATGGCATTGATTGCCTTCTTCTGATACTCCCGCAGGAAGCGCAGCTTGTTCTTGGCAATGAAAGCCGAGCGCTCGTTCTCATTGAGCCAACCCGCTTCCTTCTCGTATCCCGGCAACTGGGTCTGGACGATGTAGTCGCGTCCGACGACTTCGGTAATCAGGCGCCTCTGGTCAGGTTCGAACTTCTGATAGCTCTTGAGTGAGTCTGGAGTAGGGAAAACAGCGATAATATGCGGGTTGCCCTGTTGTAAATCCCAGAAATAGTGTAAATTACCGTTCGAGAGGATCACAAACCGACAGTCGAGCGACTTCGCGTATTTGCGCGCCTGCTCTTTGCCGACCAGCGGATTCTTGTCTTCGGATTTAGCCTCCAGCACCACTAGAGGGAAGTTTTTTTCGTCCAACAATAGGAAATCGATAAAGCCATTCTTGGTCGCTTCGAAGTTCTCACCCAATTCATTGATCTGGGTCTGACTGAGCTTGACGTTGAGCTCCAGAGTTACGTTGGCCTTGCCCTTAGCATCATCGAAAAAACGCCAACCAGCAGATTCCAGCAGTTTGTTGATTTTGATGCGCGCTTGCGCTTCCTTGGCATTCGCCATCCTCAGACCCCCCTTTTTGCTGCCCCGCCTTGAGAGTCTGGTTTCAGATCATGCGTACGAGCGTACTCCAGCACCAGAATTTCGATCATTGAGGCTACGGAACGATGTTCGCGATCTGCTGCTAAACGCAGAAGTTGCTTGATTTCTGTGGATGTACGGATGGATAGAGTTTCGTCCTTCAGGCGTGGCATAACAGTATCCTATATTAATGTATTGCCAATGTACTGCATTTTGCAACATTAATCTAGCGCTCATTACCTAGAGTAATGAAGGCTGCTTTTTTCGTTACACCCTTCCCCGGCAGCGCCGGTGGCAGTGTTCAGCCCTTTTCCGGGCAAACTGCTGCCAGTCTGTCCGGGGAGCTATGCAGGCAGCCCGTCGCCATGCTTCTGCCGCTTCCATCCAGCGTCCACTGACCTCCAGAATAACGGCCCGCCCGCCGGCACGCTGGTAACGCCAGACCTGACCGTTCCGTGAACTGTTTCTGAATCCATTCATTTTTCTGCTCCTCCCTTTTAGTCGTCAGTATTATTGTGGTAAATAATTCAGTGGACTGGCTTCCTTTCGGGTACGGAAGTTATTTCCTTTTAAGCCTTATTGTTTCAGCCTCCTCACTCTTTCGGGGAGGCCTTTTTATTTCTCATCAAGCACGGCCTGAAGTTCTGCCTTTATCCGGTTCTGGCGGCGGATTTTATCCAGACGCGCTGCCGCATACGCTTCCTCCTCCTGAGAAATATGCTCCGTCACATACCCTTCCGTGTCATACCGGCAGGCACCGGCTTTCATGGCACACAGATAGCTTTCTGAACGGGTGATGGCCTTCAGCGCCCTGCGCAGCTTTTTATGCGAGAGCGGGATATTCCGCTGCGCCACGTCTTCCAGTAACACGTCCCGGATACCGCAGGCCAGAAGCCGGGGCGTGTCACCGTCAAATAATCCCGGCCACCAGGGCTTCAGGGTATTCACGGCCTCATCCAGTGAGGGCAGGTTCAGATAAATGGACAGCGCCTGTCTGGCCTGCGCTTTTTTTGCCGCCAGCTCTGCTTCCCGGGCTGCTTTCTCCGCCAGCTTCTGCTTTTTCACCTTCCACTTTGGTGGCGTGGTGACATTGATGATGGTTTTCCGGCTGCGGACAGGCATCTCCCCTTCCGTTTTCCGCTTCAGTGTCAGTACCGGTCGCTTCTGCTCTGTCATGCTGTGTTCTGCCTCTGACGAATCATCCTCTTGCGGCCAAAGATACCACACCCGTCACAGCGCCAGAACGCCCAGCACAGCCAGATGACAGGCATAGAACGTCGGGAAAAAATCCCCGGGCCAGAAACGGGGTAATGATTTTCCTGCACACGACACCAGACCAACGGTCAGCACCGTCATAACAAGGCCGGCCACCGCCGCTGCATCACTGGTGGCAAGGTTAAGCGCCGGAATAACAGCCAGCAGGCATGCAACCAGCGCCAGACGTTCCGTTCTGTCTTCCGCCCGGTACAGCCGGTGGCTGACTGCCAGCATCAGCAGCCCGGCAATGCCGTAACTGGTGCCGGACAAAGGCCCCCACAGTGCCATCAGGAGAATGGCCGCTGCTGTACGCCACCCACTGCGCGTTTCACACCACGTCAGCACCTGTGCCGCCACTGCAAAGGCAAACAGGATATTCCCCTCATACCACGGAAAGCCTGCCAGATAATACGCGAACTGGGCAATAATTCCCCATCCCCACAGCCGGTTAATGGCCACCTGCCGGATATGCGCATGACGGGACAGATTCAGCCCCCACACCAGGGCAAACAGCGGAAAAGCACCGCGTCCGGCCAGAAACATCCATTCCTGCTTCAGCTGGAATATCAGATTGATGTGGTCCAGTACCATCAGCACCAGTGCCACCGTTTTGATGATATCCCGCTGTCCGGGTGACCAGACCAGCAACGACTGCAACCAGGTATCGGTCCGGGCAGCCAGTGAATCGTTACGTGTGTTCGTGTTATCCGTTGTCATCAGCGTTTGTCTTCCTGTATCAGTCTCCGCCCAGGGTTTTCTCTTTCTGCAGGTCACGAACCATATCCCGTTCCATCTGCTGAAGTCGTTCCTGCAGCAGATTTTCCCGGGCAACCTCCCGGACCGCTTCCCGCTCCCGTTGTGATTCACGCAGCACACTCTCCGGCAGCGCGGCTTCCCGTTCAGATATGGCAGACCGGTCACGCTCCTGCCCGGCAATCTCCCTGACAGCCTGCTCTGTTCTGCCATCCAGCAGGTCAGGTTTGTTCTCTGCCATTTTACGGACAATTTCATCTGCGCGGCGTACCGTTTCACGGCGGATGGCCTCTTCAGCCTGCCGCTGTGCCAGTACCTCTGCCGTGACCGGCTCGCCATTTCCGGCTCCCGGCTGGACGCTGTTGTCCGGGATATCCCCCCACACGCGGCCACCGGTGATGGCACCGGGATTCCACGGACGACCTTCACCGGCGATTCTCACCACCACACCGCTGTCGGGGTTATCACGGGCAATCCGGACACCATCCTGCATATTATCAGCCAGCAGGCTCTCTCCGTTACGGCTGCCCTGCAGGGCCACGAACTGCGCATCCCCGCTGCCTTTCACACGGCCTTCACCACTGAATCCCCGCAGCCCGTTTCCGTCATCCGTGGTCAGCGGGTTCAGCCAGATACCGGCAGACTTGCCGTTACGGTCAAACGCCGGCAGTGCCACATACGGCTGTGGATATTTACGTCCCGGAGCAATAAACCGTGCAGGAGTGTCTCCCCCGGCAAGCCCCGCCTGACGGAGAACGGCACGGCCTGCCGCCACGTCCCGCAGTTCCCGTGCCGTACTGAACAGCCGCTGCGCATTCATGACCTCCCGGTCCGGTTTCGGCTCCAGCACATCGTGGGCAGTTCCTTTCTGTACGGCATTGTTAATGGCATCCGTCCAGCCCTGACGGTTATCGGTGTACACCTGCACATGCTGCTTCATACGCGACAGGGCCACGTAGGCTGACTCAAAGCCGGCCATCTGTTTCCGGTTACCTTCCGTGCCTTCAAGCGCGATGGCAAAGGTTTCACTCGCCCCCTGCGCACCGTGGGCAGTGATGGCATAGGCCAGGTCAATATGTTGCTCTGCCCGCTCCTGACCGGGGCGAATCACCCGGGTCTGCTGTCCGTCCGACAGCGTGACACTGTCACCGGAAACCGCTGTCACCGTCCAGACGCTGTTGGCCACATAACCGCGCTCCCGGTCACTCTTCGTGAAGCGCATCCGGTCGCCGGTCCCCACCCGGATTTTGTCTGGTGTGTACAGTGTGACACCTTCAGCCACCGCCTCCCGGGGCGAAATCAGCCGCGTGTTACCTTCCGCATCCTGCAGGGTTATCAGCCCGTCATCCCTGCTGATACCGGCAATCCGGTGATACACATTATCCACCAGGGCAAGGGCATCCGGGTTTTTCTCCCAGGTGGAGAGACGACGCAGTTCTCCGTCACGTATATTCGCTGTGTTCAGGACAGGCACCATGACCTGCTCTTTTCCCAGCTCACCGGCCTTTTCCCGTGCATCATGAATCATGCTGTTCAGTACGCGCCGGTCCTCATTCAGGTGCGTGACAATCAGCGTCTGCTCCCGTGCTTCCGGTGTCCTGCCGGTATAGTCGCGGACAATGGCCTCATACAGTGTCATGGGGATATCCGGGAAAGCCTCGCCTTTCAGCATCGCCTTCTGCTGCGCTTCTGCCAGTTTCGCTTCCTGGCTGTGACTGAACTCCGTCACGGAGTGCTCCGGTGCCCATGCGCCCTCCAGACGTGGCACCTGAGACGGTTTCACACTCTCAAGCCCGGACAGTGCCCTTTCCACATCCCGGTTAATCAGGCTGTATACCGCCTCCCGCAGTTCCGGCGTCTGACGCACAATCTCCTTCATGATGGCCACATCGGCAGCACTGCGCGTCTGCTGGAGACGGAAAGGCTGACCGGGCGCGATGGCCTGCAGCTGGTCCGTGTCACCACTGGCCACGGCACGACCGCCACCGGCCGCAATCAGGGCGTATGCCCGTGCCATATCGGTATTGCCCACCATTGAGCTCTCATCGAGCAGGAACAGCGTGTTGCTGAAATCCGGCGTTTCTCCGCTGCGCTGCTGCAGCTGCGTGTCATGCAGAAAGGACGCCAGCGTCTGTGCATCCACGCCGGCGCTGCGCATCTCCCCGACCGCGCGGTGCGTGGGACCCAGCCCCACGACACGGGGACGCCCACTCTCCGGCAGCATGTTCACGGCTGACATCACCGCCCGGAACTGTGTGGTCTTCCCCACACCGGCATAGCCCTGCACCACCGTGAAACGGTCGGACGTTTCCAGTATCATGCGGGTGGCGGCGCGCTGTCCTGATGTCAGTTTCTCCATGAGTTCGCCAGGTACTCTCTCCATCAGCGGCGTGACCGCCTCCTTACCTTCGAGAATATGGCGAAGAATGCTTTTTTCAGCCTCATACGACGCACGGGAAACCAGCAGGCCTGTGCCATAGCCTTTTGCCACATCCACATACAGTAAATCACCGCGTTTTATCTGCGCATTGATTTCCCCTCCCAGGTCAGTAAAACTGGTTCCTTCTGCAGCAAACGACTTCGCCTCTGTCAGCAGGTCCACCATGCTGAAGGCCAGGTTTTTATTTTCCAGCACAGGAAGGGCCAGATGAATGGCCTGCTGTGCCGGCGTGTGAAGCCCTGCTTTCTGCAGACTGATAGCGGTTTCCAGCAATATCTCACCGGCCCGCGCCTTTATCTGCTCAGAAACCACCGTAAAGGAGGGATGGCGGGCAAGTTTTTCCGCAGTACGGGTTTCATCCAGCGATGAATACAGCCGGACATCACGACCGCTGCGGGCCAGACCGTTCAGGGTGGCGTTGTCCATTGCCATCTGTGTGACGGAGGCAAAAACCGTCGCACTGTCGCTGACGGAATGCCCGGGCGTTTCCACCCAGCCGTTCTCCAGCTTCAGTGCCGTGAACGGTGAATCAGCCACAGGCAGGGAGGCCGGTTCAGCACGTCCCGGCACAACAACCGTCATCGCATCTTCACTGACGGATGTCACCTGCAGGCGGTCACCGCCGGAGACGCGGAGTCCGGGAATTTTCCCTGTCACCCTCAGACGCTCGCCGTCTGCCACCGGCATTTTCTCCGGCCGGAACAGCGACCAGCTGCTGTCCAGAGAAGAAATACGCACCACCTGCGTTTCACCCTGCGCATCCCGCAGGGTCAGGCTGTGACTCTGCGCCGTCACCCGGTCTATCACATAGCGGTCATGACTGCGTGTCTCCGGGTTCCACTGCTCCATCACCATCCCCGGGCGGTACATATCCCGCAGGTAACGGCTCCGGCTGTCCAGCCAGACCGGTGACAGGGCGGTCATGGTTACCTCCGGGTGTCCGAGCACGCCCTGTGTTTTCAGCTCACTGCGAATGGCCTGTGTCAGTATGGCCTGTTCCCGTACTCCGCTGACCTGTGCCACGCTCTCTTCTCCGGCTTTCACGCTGGCCGCAAAATCTCCGGCCAGCCGGGCATAGCGGACATTACGGTCCGGTTCACTGATGATGGTGGCCGGTCGCTGTTCTCCCCCCTGCCAGCGATATGTGTTCACCCCGGCATCCTTCATGGCCATCAGCGCACTGCCTGTACCGGTTCGCTGCCCACTGTCGGTTATCAGGACCTGTACGTTATGACGTGCGGCACCGTCCAGCAGGGTTAATGTCTCTTTCAGGGAGAGTTTTTCGCCCTGGTCAACGATAACGGTACTGCCCGGCGTGAAAGCCATGCCTTCCAGCAGCTGACGACGTCCGGTTATCAGCTCACCGGACAGCCGTTCATCCTGCTTCAGGTTCATCTGCGAGCGACGGTCAGCAGCGATAATCTGCACTTCCCGCCCCTGCTCCCGGGCCATCATGACCAGTTCAGCCACCCGCTCACGCTGCCCGGCTGCACCGCCCTGCCCGGACACAATGGCCAGCGACGGACGGTCCTGTGCCAGAACACTGACCGCATCGCTGTAACCAGCCGTCCGGGGGACACTTTTCTCCGGATGTACGGTCACCCGGTTCTGTTTCATGATGTCACGACTGAGTGCCCGGACGGACAGCTCATCGAGCACATGAATTCCTGATGTGAACAGCCCCTTCTCACGATCGAGGGGGATAAGCTGCTCACGACTGATGGCCTCATCGATACCGGCGCGTGCCCGTTCAATCACACCATTTTCCGGCGGCAGTATACCGACCGTTCTGGCCAGCACGTCCGTGTACGTAAACTGCACTTTTCGTTCACTTAATCCGGCAATCGCCTGTGTCACCGCCTGCTGCACATCCGGCCCCTCCTGTGAAACAGCCCCGGGCGCCTGCGTGCGGGTCTCCGCACGCTGATCCGCCGCGTCACGATATGCCCGGATGTCGAACCCGGTTTCCTTCAGCGTCTGCATCCATTCAGCCATTCTGACTTCAGGATCGACGTGCTGTTTGGATTTTCGCGTATCCAGTGCCGCCACATCCCGGGATTTCAGCGAGGCATCTTCCCCGACGGCCTCCCGGATAGCCTGTGAGCGTCCGGAAAAGGCCTCCACCGGTACGCCCGGCATCTCCCACATACCGTGCTTACCCACCACTTCGGTTTCATAGCCCAGCGCCTCAACCTGCTCTTTCAGTTTTTCCCGGTAGAGCCTGCCAAAGGCAATCTGATTAGCGTACACATTCTCAATGAACCCCGTTTTCCCCACTTTGTCACTGCTCAGTGTCTTCCATTCGCCGTTATGCTGCGTGACATTAGCCACCACCGTATGCGTGTGTAGCTGTGGTTCCTGATCGCGACTGGTGTCGTGGTTAAACAGTGCCATCACCAGATTACCGGTCAGCACCGTTTCTGACTGTCCGTCCGTCATAACCCGTGTGGAGGCCAGCGCCTCCACCTGACGAACAGCAAAGTCCACGGCCTGGTTATGTGCATCAATCAGGCGCTTATCGCCACCTAACATGGCCATCATGGAGACACTTTTGGGGGCGGAGAAGGTCAGGTCGTAGCCGGGACGATGCTTATTACTGCCATCCTGCATGCGGCTTAGATCCGCTCCGTCCGGCAGCCTTCCCTCCAGAAGACGGGTAAAAACATCCTTATCGACACTGCCCTGCAGTCCCAGCTGTTCAGCCCCCCTGCCGGCCCAGCGTTCTCCCATGCTGCCCAGCACATAGTAATTATCCTTGTCGGTATAATAGTTACCGGCACTTCCGGCCGATCTGACCTGCGCGATACTCATCATCAGAAATCATCTCCCGGCTCAACATCCTCCCCACGCTCCCGGTGCACATTAATGTTCACCTCTTCACGACGCTGCATCTGCTGCTGGATGTCCGGATGATTTTCCTGTTGCCATGCCTCATAAGCGGCCATATCCACCACTTCACCGGATTTACTGATCCCGGGTGGCAGTTGCTGTTCCATCTCTTCTTCCGGTTTCATTTTCAGCTCCTGCTCGATCCCCCCTGCCGGAACATTCACACCTGAATCTGACTTCTTATCGTTGATGGCAGAAGACACCGGCTGTTGCGGCTGTTGCGGCTGTTGCGGCTGTTGCGGCTGTTGCGGCTGTTGCGGCTGTTGCGGCTGTTGCGGCTGTTGCGGCTGTTGCGGCTGTTGCGGCTGTTGCGG
>NZ_JBJQJI010000030.1:0-26363 GCF_046487485.1 Escherichia sp. WS1368 | reverse complement strand
GCCGGGCGACAACATCAAAATGGTTGTTACCCTGATCCACCCGATCGCGATGGACGACGGTCTGCGTTTCGCAATCCGTGAAGGCGGCCGTACCGTTGGCGCGGGCGTTGTTGCTAAAGTTCTGGGCTAATTACACGTTAATTAGTTTCGAATTAAAAAGGGCGCTTCGGCGCCCTTTTTGCTGCCCGTAATTTGAGCTCGAAATATTTAGTCGTAATTTCACTCGCTGAACTATGGCGCAAATAAAACTGTGCTATTGTAATCATAACCATTCTCATTTACACTTTGCGCAGAATTTGAACGGGAGCAATCATGTACGTTTGTTTGTGTAATGGTGTAAGTGACAAAAAAATTCGCCAGGCAGTCCGTCAGTTTCATCCGCAATCTTTCCAACAATTGCGTAAGTTTATTCCTGTGGGAAATCAATGCGGTAAGTGCATTCGCGCCGCGCGCGAAGTGATGCAGGACGAGTTGATGCAGATGCCAGAATTTAAAGAGATTGCCTGAAGCCCACGCTTATTTTTTGACATCCCGCTAGCCCCATCTACGCTCTAATAGTGGAAGCGGAGGGACTATAAAATGAAAGGTGATGTTAAAATCATAAATTATCTCAATAAACTATTGGGAAATGAGCTTGTCGCAATCAATCAGTATTTTCTCCATGCCCGGATGTTTAAAAACTGGGGCCTGATGCGTCTCAATGACGTCGAATACCATGAATCTATCGATGAGATGAAACACGCTGATAAATATATCGAGCGTATTTTGTTTTTAGAAGGAATCCCCAACTTACAGGATTTAGGCAAACTGGGGATTGGTGAAGATGTCGAGGAGATGCTGCAATCCGACCTGCGATTAGAACTGGAAGGCGCTAAGGATCTCCGTGAGGCTATCGCGTATGCCGACAGCGTTCATGACTATGTTAGCCGTGATATGATGATCGAGATCCTTGCTGATGAAGAAGGTCATATTGACTGGCTCGAAACTGAGCTGGATCTCATCGGTAAAATCGGTCTACAAAATTACCTGCAATCACAAATAAAAGTTAAAGATTAACGGCCTGCCAGCAAACTATCCCAGCCTACAACGAAACCCGCAGCCGCCAGAAATGGCCCAAACGGCAGCGGGTTTTTTAATGACTCTTTTCCTCTCATGAGCAGACCAATAACTACGGCTCCGCAAGCGAATGAGGCAGCAAGGAAAACCAGTCGTGGCAAGAAGGTCCATGTATGCCAGGCACCAAGGGCGGCGAGAAACTTCACATCACCATAGCCTAATCCTTCTTTATGACGCAGTATGCGATACCCCCAGTAAATGACAGCGAATGTGCCGTAACCAATAATCGCCCCCCATAACGCATCGGCTAAACCGTCAGGATTACAAACTTGATAGAACAAAAGACCTGACCAGAGTAACGGGCACGTAAATCTGTCAGGTAACAAGCCATGCTTTGCATCCCAGAAAAAAAGTAGGGCTGATAAACAAGCGTACAAAATCAGAAAGGGAAGGGTAGCGTCCATAAAACATCCTCTGTAATTGGAGTATCACCATCGAATAACTCCGGATGCTCAGCAACAGAGAAATCGCTGATTTGTTAACCTGGTTCCGGTGAAAAACGCTATCTTCACAACTTTACAAATTTCGTGGAATACAGCTCGCAATCTGCGCGTTGCGATTAATTTCTACCCGATGCTTGCGTCAGGCTCAGATTTGCGTATAATGCGCGGGCTTGTCGTAGTTGACAGCAGGTTCAATCTGAACCTCAGTTAGCCGAATTTGGCTACCTAACAATGCTCCCAATCGGGGAGCTACGTAAGAACGGTTACACTCTCCCATCAATCGTAATGGGTCTGAGGAGTAATCATTTTCGTTTATAAAATAATTGGAGCTCTGGTCTCATGCAGAACCAAAGAATCCGTATCCGCCTGAAAGCGTTTGATCATCGTCTGATCGATCAAGCAACCGCGGAAATCGTCGAGACTGCCAAGCGCACTGGTGCGCAGGTCCGTGGTCCGATCCCGCTGCCGACACGCAAAGAGCGCTTCACTGTTCTGATCTCCCCGCACGTCAACAAAGACGCGCGCGATCAGTACGAAATCCGTACTCACTTGCGTCTGGTTGACATCGTTGAGCCAACCGAGAAAACCGTTGATGCTCTGATGCGTCTGGATCTGGCTGCCGGTGTAGACGTGCAGATCAGCCTGGGTTAATCAGGTCATTGAGCGATTGAGAGGTTGAAACAATGATTGGTTTAGTCGGTAAAAAAGTGGGTATGACCCGTATCTTCACAGAAGACGGCGTTTCTATCCCAGTAACCGTAATCGAAGTTGAAGCAAACCGCGTTACTCAGGTTAAAGACCTGGCTAACGATGGCTACCGTGCTATTCAGGTAACCACCGGTGCTAAAAAAGCTAACCGTGTGACCAAGCCTGAAGCTGGCCACTTCGCTAAAGCTGGCGTAGAAGCTGGCCGTGGTCTGTGGGAATTCCGCCTGGCTGAAGGCGAAGAGTTCACTGTAGGTCAGAGCATTAGCGTTGAACTGTTTGCTGACGTTAAAAAAGTTGACGTAACTGGCACCTCTAAAGGTAAAGGTTTCGCAGGTACCGTTAAGCGCTGGAACTTCCGTACCCAGGACGCTACTCACGGTAACTCCTTGTCTCACCGCGTTCCGGGTTCTATTGGTCAGAACCAGACTCCGGGCAAAGTGTTCAAAGGCAAGAAAATGGCAGGTCAGATGGGTAACGAACGTGTAACCGTTCAGAGCCTTGACGTAGTACGCGTTGACGCTGAGCGCAACCTGCTGCTGGTTAAAGGTGCTGTCCCGGGTGCAACCGGTAGCGACCTGATCGTTAAACCAGCTGTGAAGGCGTAAGGAGATAGCAATGGAATTAGTATTGAAAGACGCGCAGAGCGCGCTGACTGTTTCCGAAACTACCTTCGGTCGTGATTTCAACGAAGCGCTGGTTCACCAGGTTGTTGTTGCTTATGCAGCTGGTGCTCGTCAGGGTACTCGTGCTCAGAAGACTCGTGCTGAAGTAACTGGTTCCGGTAAAAAACCGTGGCGCCAGAAAGGCACCGGCCGTGCGCGTTCTGGTTCTATCAAGAGCCCGATCTGGCGTTCTGGTGGCGTGACCTTTGCTGCTCGTCCGCAGGACCACAGTCAAAAAGTTAACAAGAAGATGTACCGCGGCGCGCTGAAAAGCATCCTGTCCGAACTGGTACGTCAGGATCGTCTGATCGTTGTCGAGAAGTTCTCTGTAGAAGCGCCGAAAACCAAGCTGCTGGCACAGAAACTGAAAGACATGGCTCTGGAAGATGTGCTGATCATCACCGGTGAGCTGGACGAAAACCTGTTCCTGGCTGCGCGCAACCTGCACAAGGTTGACGTACGCGATGCAACTGGTATCGACCCGGTTAGCCTGATCGCCTTCGACAAAGTCGTAATGACTGCTGATGCTGTTAAGCAAGTTGAGGAGATGCTGGCATGATTCGTGAAGAACGTCTGCTGAAGGTGCTGCGTGCACCGCACGTTTCTGAAAAAGCGTCTACTGCGATGGAAAAATCCAACACCATCGTACTCAAAGTTGCTAAAGACGCGACCAAAGCAGAAATCAAAGCTGCTGTGCAGAAACTGTTTGAAGTCGAAGTCGAAGTCGTTAACACCCTGGTAGTTAAAGGGAAAGTTAAACGTCACGGACAGCGTATCGGTCGTCGTAGCGACTGGAAAAAAGCTTACGTCACCCTGAAAGAAGGCCAGAATCTGGACTTCGTTGGCGGCGCTGAGTAAGTCGGAGGAGTAATACAATGGCAGTTGTTAAATGTAAACCGACATCTCCGGGTCGTCGCCACGTTGTTAAAGTGGTTAACCCTGAGCTGCACAAGGGCAAACCTTTTGCTCCGTTGCTGGAAAAAAACAGCAAATCCGGTGGTCGTAACAACAATGGCCGTATCACCACTCGTCATATCGGTGGTGGCCACAAGCAGGCTTACCGTATTGTTGACTTCAAACGCAACAAAGACGGTATCCCGGCAGTTGTTGAACGTCTTGAGTACGATCCGAACCGTTCCGCGAACATCGCGCTGGTTCTGTACAAAGACGGTGAACGCCGTTACATCCTGGCCCCTAAAGGCCTGAAAGCTGGCGACCAGATTCAGTCTGGCGTTGATGCTGCAATCAAACCAGGTAACACCCTGCCGATGCGCAACATCCCGGTTGGTTCTACTGTTCATAACGTAGAAATGAAACCAGGTAAAGGCGGTCAGCTGGCACGTTCCGCTGGTACTTACGTTCAGATCGTTGCTCGTGATGGTGCTTATGTCACCCTGCGTCTGCGTTCTGGTGAAATGCGTAAAGTAGAAGCAGACTGCCGTGCAACTCTGGGCGAAGTTGGCAATGCTGAGCATATGCTGCGCGTTCTGGGTAAAGCAGGTGCTGCACGCTGGCGTGGTGTTCGTCCGACCGTTCGCGGTACCGCGATGAACCCGGTAGACCACCCACATGGTGGTGGTGAAGGTCGTAACTTTGGTAAGCACCCGGTAACTCCGTGGGGCGTTCAGACCAAAGGTAAGAAGACCCGCAGCAACAAGCGTACTGATAAATTCATCGTACGTCGCCGTAGCAAATAATTTTAGAGGATAAGCCATGCCACGTTCTCTCAAGAAAGGTCCTTTTATTGACCTGCACTTGCTGAAGAAGGTAGAGAAAGCGGTGGAAAGCGGAGACAAGAAGCCCCTGCGCACTTGGTCCCGTCGTTCAACGATCTTTCCTAACATGATCGGTTTGACCATCGCTGTCCATAATGGTCGTCAGCACGTTCCGGTATTTGTAACCGACGAAATGGTCGGTCACAAACTGGGTGAATTCGCACCGACTCGTACTTATCGCGGCCACGCTGCTGATAAAAAAGCGAAGAAGAAATAAGGTAGGAGGAAGAGATGGAAACTATCGCTAAACATCGCCATGCTCGTTCTTCTGCTCAGAAGGTTCGCCTTGTTGCTGACCTGATTCGCGGTAAGAAAGTGTCGCAGGCTCTGGATATTTTGACCTACACCAACAAGAAAGCGGCTGTACTGGTCAAGAAAGTTCTGGAATCTGCCATTGCTAACGCTGAACACAACGATGGCGCTGACATTGACGATCTGAAAGTTACGAAAATTTTCGTAGACGAAGGCCCGAGCATGAAGCGCATTATGCCGCGTGCAAAAGGTCGTGCAGATCGCATCCTGAAGCGCACCAGCCACATCACTGTGGTTGTGTCCGATCGCTGAGACTCTGGAGACTAGCAATGGGTCAGAAAGTACATCCTAATGGTATTCGCCTGGGTATTGTAAAACCATGGAACTCTACCTGGTTTGCGAACACCAAAGAATTCGCTGACAACCTGGACAGCGATTTTAAAGTACGTCAGTACCTGACTAAGGAACTGGCTAAAGCGTCCGTATCTCGTATCGTTATCGAGCGTCCGGCTAAGAGCATCCGTGTAACCATTCACACTGCTCGCCCGGGTATCGTTATCGGTAAAAAAGGTGAAGACGTAGAAAAACTGCGTAAGGTCGTAGCGGACATCGCTGGCGTTCCTGCACAGATCAACATCGCCGAAGTTCGTAAGCCTGAACTGGACGCAAAACTGGTTGCTGACAGCATCACTTCTCAGCTGGAACGTCGCGTTATGTTCCGTCGTGCTATGAAGCGTGCTGTACAGAACGCAATGCGTCTGGGCGCTAAAGGTATTAAAGTTGAAGTTAGCGGCCGTCTGGGCGGCGCGGAAATCGCACGTACCGAATGGTACCGCGAAGGTCGCGTACCGCTGCACACTCTGCGTGCTGACATCGACTACAACACCTCTGAAGCGCACACCACTTACGGTGTAATCGGCGTTAAAGTGTGGATCTTCAAAGGCGAGATCCTGGGTGGTATGGCTGCTGTTGAACAACCGGAAAAACCGGCTGCTCAGCCTAAAAAGCAGCAGCGTAAAGGCCGTAAATAAGGAGCGTCGCTGATGTTACAACCAAAGCGTACAAAATTCCGTAAAATGCACAAAGGCCGTAACCGCGGTCTGGCGCAGGGTACGGATGTTAGCTTCGGCAGCTTCGGTCTGAAAGCTGTTGGCCGTGGTCGTCTGACTGCCCGTCAGATCGAAGCAGCACGTCGTGCTATGACCCGTGCAGTTAAGCGTCAAGGTAAGATCTGGATCCGTGTGTTCCCGGACAAACCGATCACTGAAAAGCCGCTGGCAGTGCGTATGGGTAAAGGTAAAGGTAACGTGGAGTATTGGGTTGCCTTGATTCAGCCGGGTAAAGTCCTGTATGAAATGGACGGTGTTCCGGAAGAGCTGGCCCGTGAAGCATTCAAGCTGGCAGCAGCGAAACTGCCGATTAAAACCACCTTTGTAACTAAGACGGTGATGTAATGAAAGCAAAAGAGCTGCGTGAGAAGAGCGTTGAAGAGCTGAACACCGAGCTGCTGAACCTGCTGCGTGAGCAGTTCAACCTGCGTATGCAGGCTGCAAGTGGCCAGCTGCAACAGTCTCACCTGTTGAAGCAAGTGCGTCGCGATGTCGCACGCGTTAAGACTTTACTGAACGAGAAGGCGGGTGCGTAATGACCGATAAAATCCGTACTCTGCAAGGTCGCGTTGTTAGCGACAAAATGGAGAAATCCATTGTTGTTGCTATCGAACGTTTTGTGAAACACCCGATCTACGGTAAATTCATCAAGCGTACGACCAAACTGCACGTACATGACGAGAACAACGAATGCGGTATCGGTGACGTGGTTGAAATCCGCGAATGCCGTCCGCTGTCCAAGACTAAATCCTGGACGCTGGTTCGCGTTGTAGAGAAAGCGGTTCTGTAATACAGTACACTCTCTCGATACGAATAAACGGCTCAGAAATGAGCCGTTTATTTTTTCTACCCATATCCTTGAAGCGGTGTTATAATGCCGCGCCCTCGATATGGGGATTTTTAACGACCTGATTTTCGGGTCTCAGTAGTAGTTGACATTAGCGGAGCACTAAAATGATCCAAGAACAGACTATGCTGAACGTCGCCGACAACTCCGGTGCACGTCGCGTAATGTGTATCAAGGTTCTGGGTGGCTCGCACCGTCGCTACGCAGGCGTAGGCGACATCATCAAGATCACCATCAAAGAAGCAATTCCGCGTGGTAAGGTCAAAAAAGGTGATGTGCTGAAGGCGGTAGTGGTGCGCACCAAGAAGGGTGTTCGTCGCCCGGACGGTTCTGTCATTCGCTTCGATGGTAATGCTTGTGTTCTTCTGAACAACAACAGCGAGCAGCCTATCGGTACGCGTATTTTTGGGCCGGTAACTCGTGAGCTTCGTAGTGAGAAGTTCATGAAAATTATCTCTCTGGCACCAGAAGTACTCTAAGGAGCGAATCATGGCAGCGAAAATCCGTCGTGATGACGAAGTTATCGTGTTAACCGGTAAAGATAAAGGTAAACGCGGTAAAGTTAAGAATGTCCTGTCTTCCGGCAAGGTCATTGTTGAAGGTATCAACCTGGTTAAGAAACATCAGAAGCCGGTTCCGGCCCTGAACCAACCGGGTGGCATCGTTGAAAAAGAAGCCGCTATTCAGGTTTCCAACGTAGCAATCTTCAATGCGGCAACCGGCAAGGCTGACCGTGTAGGCTTTAGATTCGAAGACGGTAAAAAAGTCCGTTTCTTCAAGTCTAACAGCGAAACTATCAAGTAATTTGGAGTAGTACGATGGCGAAACTGCATGATTACTACAAAGACGAAGTAGTTAAAAAACTCATGACTGAGTTTAACTACAATTCTGTCATGCAAGTCCCTCGGGTCGAGAAGATCACCCTGAACATGGGTGTTGGTGAAGCGATCGCTGACAAAAAACTGCTGGATAACGCAGCAGCAGACCTGGCAGCAATCTCCGGTCAAAAACCGCTGATCACCAAAGCACGCAAATCTGTTGCAGGCTTCAAAATCCGTCAGGGCTATCCGATCGGCTGTAAAGTAACTCTGCGTGGCGAACGCATGTGGGAGTTCTTTGAGCGCCTGATCACTATTGCTGTACCTCGTATCCGTGACTTCCGTGGCCTGTCCGCTAAGTCTTTCGACGGTCGTGGTAACTACAGCATGGGTGTCCGTGAGCAGATCATCTTCCCAGAAATCGACTACGATAAAGTCGACCGCGTTCGTGGTTTGGATATTACCATTACCACTACTGCGAAATCTGACGAAGAAGGCCGCGCTCTGCTGGCTGCCTTTGACTTCCCGTTCCGCAAGTAAGGTAGGGTTACTAAATGGCTAAGCAATCAATGAAAGCACGCGAAGTAAAACGCGTAGCTTTAGCTGATAAATACTTCGCGAAACGCGCTGAACTGAAAGCGATCATCTCTGATGTGAACGCTTCCGACGAAGATCGTTGGAACGCTGTTCTCAAGCTGCAGACTCTGCCGCGTGATTCCAGCCCGTCTCGTCAGCGTAACCGCTGCCGTCAAACAGGTCGTCCGCATGGTTTCCTGCGGAAGTTCGGGTTGAGCCGTATTAAGGTCCGTGAAGCCGCTATGCGCGGTGAAATTCCGGGTCTGAAAAAGGCTAGCTGGTAATTGTCACCAATTGAATCACGGGAGTAAAGACAGATGAGCATGCAAGATCCGATCGCGGATATGCTGACCCGTATCCGTAACGGTCAGGCCGCGAACAAAGCTGCGGTCACCATGCCTTCCTCCAAGCTGAAAGTGGCAATCGCCAACGTGCTGAAGGAAGAAGGTTTTATTGAAGATTTTAAAGTTGAAGGCGACACCAAGCCTGAACTGGAACTTACTCTGAAGTATTTCCAGGGCAAAGCTGTTGTAGAAAGCATTCAGCGTGTCAGCCGCCCAGGTCTGCGCATCTATAAACGTAAAGATGAGCTGCCGAAAGTTATGGCGGGTCTGGGTATCGCAGTTGTTTCTACCTCTAAAGGTGTTATGACTGATCGTGCAGCGCGCCAGGCTGGTCTTGGTGGCGAAATTATCTGCTACGTAGCCTAATCGGAGGAAAAAATGTCTCGTGTTGCTAAAGCACCGGTCGTTGTTCCTGCCGGCGTTGACGTAAAAATCAACGGTCAGGTTATTACGATCAAAGGTAAAAACGGCGAGCTGACTCGTACTCTCAACGATGCTGTTGAAGTTAAACATGCAGATAATACCCTGACCTTCGGTCCGCGTGATGGTTACGCAGACGGTTGGGCACAGGCTGGTACCGCGCGTGCCCTGCTGAACTCAATGGTTATCGGTGTTACCGAAGGCTTCACTAAGAAGCTGCAGCTGGTTGGTGTAGGTTACCGTGCAGCGGTTAAAGGCAATGTGATTAACCTTTCTCTGGGTTTCTCTCATCCTGTTGACCATCAGCTGCCTGCGGGTATCACTGCTGAATGTCCGACTCAGACTGAAATCGTGCTGAAAGGCGCTGATAAGCAGGTGATCGGCCAGGTTGCAGCGGATCTGCGCGCCTACCGTCGTCCTGAGCCTTACAAAGGCAAGGGTGTTCGTTACGCCGACGAAGTCGTGCGTACCAAAGAGGCTAAGAAGAAGTAAGGTAACACTATGGATAAGAAATCTGCTCGTATCCGTCGTGCGACCCGCGCACGCCGCAAGCTCCAGGAGCTGGGCGCAACTCGCCTGGTGGTACATCGTACCCCGCGTCACATTTACGCACAGGTAATTGCACCGAACGGTTCTGAAGTTCTGGTAGCTGCTTCTACTGTAGAAAAAGCTATCGCTGAACAACTGAAGTACACCGGTAACAAAGACGCGGCTGCAGCTGTGGGTAAAGCTGTCGCTGAACGCGCTCTGGAAAAAGGCATCAAAGATGTATCCTTTGACCGTTCCGGGTTCCAATATCATGGTCGTGTCCAGGCACTGGCAGATGCTGCCCGTGAAGCTGGCCTTCAGTTCTAAGGTAGAGGTGTAAGATGGCTCACATCGAAAAACAAGCTGGCGAACTGCAGGAAAAGCTGATCGCGGTAAACCGCGTATCTAAAACCGTTAAAGGTGGTCGTATTTTCTCCTTCACAGCTCTGACTGTAGTTGGCGATGGTAACGGTCGCGTTGGTTTTGGTTACGGTAAAGCGCGTGAAGTTCCAGCAGCGATCCAGAAAGCGATGGAAAAAGCCCGTCGCAATATGATTAACGTCGCGCTGAATAACGGCACTCTGCAACACCCTGTTAAAGGTGTTCATACGGGTTCTCGCGTATTCATGCAGCCGGCTTCCGAAGGTACCGGTATCATCGCCGGTGGTGCAATGCGCGCCGTTCTGGAAGTCGCTGGGGTTCATAACGTACTGGCTAAAGCGTATGGTTCCACCAACCCGATTAACGTGGTTCGTGCAACTATCGATGGCCTGGAAAATATGAATTCTCCAGAAATGGTCGCTGCCAAGCGTGGTAAATCCGTTGAAGAAATTCTGGGGAAATAAACCATGGCAAAGACTATTAAAATTACTCAAACCCGCAGTGCAATCGGTCGTCTGCCGAAACACAAGGCAACGCTGCTTGGCCTGGGTCTGCGTCGTATTGGTCACACCGTAGAGCGCGAGGATACTCCTGCTATTCGCGGTATGATCAACGCGGTTTCCTTCATGGTTAAAGTTGAGGAGTAAGAGATGCGTTTAAATACTCTGTCTCCGGCCGAAGGCTCCAAAAAGGCGGGTAAACGCCTGGGTCGTGGTATCGGTTCTGGCCTCGGTAAAACCGGTGGTCGTGGTCACAAAGGTCAGAAGTCTCGTTCTGGCGGTGGCGTACGTCGCGGTTTCGAGGGGGGTCAGATGCCTCTGTACCGTCGTCTGCCGAAATTCGGCTTCACTTCTCGTAAAGCAGCGATTACAGCCGAAGTTCGTCTGTCTGACCTGGCTAAAGTAGAAGGCGGTGTTGTAGACCTGAACACGCTGAAAGCGGCTAACATTATCGGTATCCAGATCGAGTTCGCGAAAGTGATCCTGGCTGGCGAAGTAACTACTCCGGTAACTGTTCGTGGCCTGCGTGTTACTAAAGGCGCTCGTGCTGCTATCGAAGCTGCTGGCGGTAAAATCGAGGAATAAGTAGCAGATGGCTAAACAACCGGGATTAGATTTTCAAAGTGCCAAAGGTGGCTTAGGCGAGCTGAAACGCAGACTGCTGTTTGTTATCGGTGCGCTGATTGTGTTCCGTATTGGCTCTTTTATTCCGATCCCTGGTATTGATGCCGCTGTACTTGCCAAACTGCTTGAGCAACAGCGAGGCACCATCATTGAGATGTTTAACATGTTCTCTGGTGGTGCTCTCAGCCGTGCTTCTATCTTTGCTCTGGGGATCATGCCGTATATTTCGGCGTCGATCATTATCCAGCTGCTGACGGTGGTTCACCCAACGTTGGCAGAAATCAAGAAAGAAGGGGAGTCTGGTCGTCGTAAGATCAGCCAGTACACCCGCTACGGTACTCTGGTGCTGGCAATATTCCAGTCGATCGGTATTGCTACCGGTCTGCCGAATATGCCTGGTATGCAAGGCCTGGTGATTAACCCGGGCTTTGCATTCTACTTCACCGCTGTTGTAAGTCTGGTCACAGGAACCATGTTCCTGATGTGGTTGGGCGAACAGATCACTGAACGAGGTATCGGCAACGGTATTTCAATCATTATCTTCGCCGGTATTGTCGCGGGACTCCCGCCAGCCATTGCCCATACTATCGAGCAAGCGCGTCAAGGCGACCTGCACTTCCTCGTGTTGCTGTTGGTTGCAGTATTAGTATTTGCAGTGACGTTCTTTGTTGTATTTGTTGAGCGTGGTCAACGCCGCATTGTGGTAAACTACGCGAAACGTCAGCAAGGTCGTCGTGTCTATGCTGCACAGAGCACACATTTACCGCTGAAAGTGAATATGGCGGGGGTAATCCCGGCAATCTTCGCTTCCAGTATTATTCTGTTCCCGGCGACCATCGCGTCATGGTTCGGGGGCGGTACTGGTTGGAACTGGCTGACAACAATTTCGCTGTATTTGCAGCCTGGGCAACCGCTTTATGTGTTACTCTATGCGTCTGCAATCATCTTCTTCTGTTTCTTCTACACGGCGTTGGTTTTCAACCCGCGTGAAACAGCAGATAACCTGAAGAAGTCCGGTGCATTTGTACCAGGAATTCGTCCGGGAGAGCAAACGGCGAAGTATATCGATAAAGTAATGACCCGCCTGACCCTGGTTGGTGCGCTGTACATTACCTTTATCTGCCTGATCCCGGAGTTCATGCGTGATGCAATGAAAGTACCGTTCTACTTCGGTGGGACCTCACTGCTTATCGTTGTTGTCGTGATTATGGACTTTATGGCTCAAGTGCAAACTCTGATGATGTCCAGTCAGTATGAGTCTGCATTGAAGAAGGCGAACCTGAAAGGCTACGGCCGATAATTGGTCGCCCGAGAAGTTACGGAGAGTAAAAATGAAAGTTCGTGCTTCCGTCAAGAAATTATGCCGTAACTGCAAAATCGTTAAGCGTGATGGTGTCATCCGTGTGATTTGCAGTGCCGAGCCGAAGCATAAACAGCGCCAAGGCTGATTTTTTCGCATATTTTTCTTGCAAAGTTGGGTTGAGCTGGCTAGATTAGCCAGCCAATCTTTTGTATGTCTGTGCGTTTCCATTTGAGTATCCTGAAAACGGGCTTTTCAGCATGGAACGTACATATTAAATAGTAGGAGTGCATAGTGGCCCGTATAGCAGGCATTAACATTCCTGATCATAAGCATGCCGTAATCGCATTAACTTCGATTTATGGCGTCGGCAAGACCCGTTCTAAAGCCATCCTGGCTGCAGCGGGTATCGCTGAAGATGTTAAGATCAGTGAGCTGTCTGAAGGACAAATCGACACGCTGCGTGACGAAGTTGCCAAATTTGTCGTTGAAGGTGATCTGCGCCGTGAAATCAGCATGAGCATCAAGCGCCTGATGGATCTTGGTTGCTATCGCGGTTTGCGTCATCGTCGTGGTCTCCCGGTTCGCGGTCAGCGTACCAAGACCAACGCACGTACCCGTAAGGGTCCGCGCAAACCGATCAAGAAATAATCGGGGTGATTGAATAATGGCAAAGGCACCAATTCGTGCACGTAAACGTGTAAGAAAACAAGTCTCTGACGGCGTGGCTCATATCCATGCTTCTTTCAACAACACCATCGTGACTATCACTGATCGTCAGGGTAACGCGTTGGGTTGGGCAACAGCCGGTGGTTCCGGTTTCCGTGGTTCTCGCAAATCCACTCCGTTTGCAGCTCAGGTTGCAGCAGAGCGTTGCGCTGACGCCGTGAAAGAATACGGCATCAAGAATCTGGAAGTTATGGTTAAAGGTCCGGGTCCAGGCCGCGAATCTACTATTCGTGCTCTGAACGCCGCAGGTTTCCGCATCACTAACATTACTGATGTGACTCCGATCCCTCATAACGGTTGTCGTCCGCCGAAAAAACGTCGCGTATAACGCCTCGTTTTCCAGGTTTGTTGGAGAAAGAAAATGGCAAGATATTTGGGTCCTAAGCTCAAGCTGAGCCGTCGTGAGGGCACCGACTTATTCCTTAAGTCTGGCGTTCGCGCGATCGATACCAAGTGTAAAATTGAACAAGCTCCTGGCCAGCACGGTGCGCGTAAACCGCGTCTGTCTGACTATGGTGTGCAGTTGCGTGAAAAGCAAAAAGTTCGCCGTATCTATGGTGTGCTGGAGCGTCAGTTCCGTAACTACTACAAAGAAGCAGCACGTCTGAAAGGCAACACCGGTGAAAACCTGTTGGCTCTGCTGGAAGGTCGTCTGGACAACGTTGTATACCGTATGGGCTTCGGTGCCACTCGTGCAGAAGCACGTCAGCTGGTTAGCCATAAAGCAATTATGGTAAACGGTCGTGTTGTTAACATCGCTTCTTATCAGGTTAGTCCGAATGACGTTGTAAGCATTCGTGAGAAAGCGAAGAAGCAGTCTCGCGTGAAAGCCGCTCTGGAGCTGGCTGAGCAGCGTGAAAAGCCAACCTGGCTGGAAGTTGATGCTGGCAAGATGGAAGGTACGTTTAAGCGTAAGCCGGAGCGTTCTGATCTGTCTGCGGACATTAACGAACACCTGATCGTCGAGCTTTACTCCAAGTAAAGCTTAGTACCAAAGAGAGGACACAATGCAGGGTTCTGTGACAGAGTTTCTAAAACCGCGCCTGGTTGATATCGAGCAAGTGAGTTCGACGCACGCCAAGGTGACCCTTGAGCCTTTAGAGCGTGGCTTTGGCCATACTCTGGGTAACGCACTGCGCCGTATTCTGCTCTCATCGATGCCGGGTTGCGCGGTGACCGAGGTTGAGATTGATGGTGTACTACATGAGTACAGCACCAAAGAAGGCGTTCAGGAAGATATCCTGGAAATCCTGCTCAACCTGAAAGGGCTGGCGGTGAGAGTTCAGGGCAAAGATGAAGTTATTCTTACCTTGAATAAATCTGGCATTGGCCCTGTGACTGCAGCCGATATCACCCACGACGGTGATGTCGAAATCGTCAAGCCGCAGCACGTGATCTGCCACCTGACCGATGAGAACGCGTCTATTAGCATGCGTATCAAAGTTCAGCGCGGTCGTGGTTATGTGCCGGCTTCTACCCGAATTCATTCGGAAGAAGATGAGCGCCCAATCGGCCGTCTGCTGGTCGACGCATGCTACAGCCCTGTGGAGCGTATTGCCTACAATGTTGAAGCAGCGCGTGTAGAACAGCGTACCGACCTGGACAAGCTGGTCATCGAAATGGAAACCAACGGCACAATCGATCCTGAAGAGGCGATTCGTCGTGCGGCAACCATTCTGGCTGAACAACTGGAAGCTTTCGTTGATTTACGTGATGTACGTCAGCCTGAAGTGAAAGAAGAGAAACCAGAGTTCGATCCGATCCTGCTGCGCCCTGTTGACGATCTGGAATTGACTGTCCGCTCTGCTAACTGCCTTAAAGCAGAAGCTATCCACTATATCGGTGATCTGGTACAGCGTACCGAGGTTGAGCTCCTTAAAACGCCTAACCTTGGTAAAAAATCTCTTACTGAGATTAAAGACGTGCTGGCTTCCCGTGGACTGTCTCTGGGCATGCGCCTGGAAAACTGGCCACCGGCAAGCATCGCTGACGAGTAACCGGATCACAGGTTAAGGTTTTACTGAGAAGGATAAGGTCATGCGCCATCGTAAGAGTGGTCGTCAACTGAACCGCAACAGCAGCCATCGCCAGGCTATGTTCCGCAATATGGCAGGTTCACTGGTTCGTCATGAAATCATCAAGACGACTCTGCCTAAAGCGAAAGAGCTGCGCCGCGTAGTTGAGCCGCTGATTACTCTTGCCAAGACTGATAGCGTTGCTAATCGTCGTCTGGCATTCGCCCGTACTCGTGATAACGAGATCGTGGCAAAACTGTTTAACGAACTGGGCCCGCGTTTCGCGAGCCGTGCCGGTGGTTACACTCGTATTCTGAAGTGTGGCTTCCGTGCAGGCGACAACGCGCCGATGGCTTACATCGAGCTGGTTGATCGTTCAGAGAAAGCAGAAGCTGCTGCAGAGTAATCTGAAGCAACGTAAAAAAACCCGCCCCGGCGGGTTTTTTTATACCCGTAGTATCCCCACTTATCTACAATAGCTGTACTCTTTTTGTTCATCCCCTGGAGTATTTATGTGGTTACTTGACCAGTGGGCAGAGCGTCATATTACTGAGGCACAATCCAAAGGTGAGTTTGATAATCTTCCGGGAAGTGGCGAGCCATTGATTCTGGATGATGATTCACACGTGCCACCGGAATTACGTGCGGGGTATCGCTTGCTGAAGAATGCCGGTTGCTTACCGCCAGAACTTGAGCAGCGGAGGGAAGCAATACAGCTTCTGGATATCCTCAAAGGTATCCGTCATGATGATCCGCAATATAAAGAGGTTAGTCGTCGATTGTCATTACTGGAATTGAAGCTGCGACAAGCTGGATTGAGTACCGATTTTTTACGCGGCGATTATGCTGACAAGTTGTTGGACAAAATCAACGATAACTAGTGGAGTATGTATGTATCGCATTGGTGAGCTGGCAAAAATGGCAGAAGTAACACCCGACACGATTCGTTATTACGAAAAGCAGCAGATGATGGAGCATGAAGTGCGCACCGAAGGTGGGTTTCGCCTGTATACCGAAAGCGCTCTCCAGCGATTGAAATTTATCCGCCATGCCAGACAACTTGGTTTTAGTCTGGAGTCGATCCGCGAGTTGCTGTCGATCCGTATCGATCCTGAACACCATACTTGTCAGGAGTCAAAAGGCATTGTGCAGGAAAGATTGCAGGAAGTCGAAGCACGGATAGCCGAGTTGCAGAGTATGCAGCGTTCCTTGCAACGCCTTAACGATGCCTGTTGTGGGACCGCCCATAGCAGTGTTTATTGCTCGATTCTTGAAGCTCTTGAACAAGGGGCGAGTGGCGTTAAGAGTGGCTGTTGATTTTTTGCACTGACAGGATTACACTCGCGCCGTTAAATAACCAATTGGAGTTTTTATGAGCCGATATCAGCATACTAAAGGGCAGATAAAGGATAATGCGATAGAAGCATTACTACATGATCCCTTATTCCGACAGCGCGTAGAGAGAAATAAGAAAGGGAAAGGCAGTTACATGCGAAAAGGAAAACATGGCAATCGGGGGAACTGGGAGGCCAGTGGCAAGAAAGTAAATCACTTTTTTACCACTGGCCTTCTGCTTTCAGGCGCTTGTTAAGAGCGGTTATTCTGCTCTTTCAGCAAATCACGAATTTCTGTCAGTAATACTTCTTCTTTAGTTGGTGCAGGCGCGGCTGCTGGTTCTTCTTTTTTCCGATTCAGTTTGTTGATTAGCTTAATCGCCATAAAGATGGCAAAGGCTACAATCAGAAAATCAAAGACGTTTTGAATGAAGACACCGTAATGCATCACAACAGCAGGGATATCCCCCTGCGCATCGCGTAGCGTGACAGCAAACTGTTTGAAATCGATCCCGCCAATTAATAAGCCCAGAGGTGGCATAATGATATCGGCAACCAGTGAAGATACAATCTTCCCGAATGCCGCACCGATAATGACACCCACCGCCAAATCCACCACGTTCCCGCGCATCGCAAATTCGCGAAATTCTTTAATAATGCTCATGTTATTCTCCCTATGAAGCCGACAATCATAAGTCTAACAAATGTTAAGCTATTTTCCTGCCAGGAATGGATTTAATTAATCCTTGATAATCAAAGGGAAATAATAAGGCGTCATTAGACGCCTTATTAATTACAAGAAGAAAGGACTTGGCTGGAAGAGTCTTTCGACGTCGGTAATAAACTTTTTATCTGTGAGGAACATAATTACGTGATCGCCTTGCTCAATGCGCAGATTGTCATTGGCAATCATCACGTCGTTTCCACGTACCACCGCTCCAATAATCGTTCCTGGCGGTAGCTTGATTTCATCAATGACTCTGCCGACAACGCGTGAGGTACTTTCATCACCGTGAGCAACGGCTTCAATAGCTTCTGCTACGCCGCGGCGCAATGAGGAAACACCAACAATATCTGCTTTTCGCACATGGCTAAGCAACGCGGAAATCGTTGCTTGTTGCGGTGAAATCGCAATATCGATCACGCTCCCCTGAACCAGATCCACATAAGCGCGACGCTGGATCAATACCATCACCTTTTTCGCACCCATACGTTTGGCGAGCATGGCTGACATGATATTGGCCTCGTCATCGTTGGTGACGGCAATAAACAGATCAACTTGATCGATATGTTCTTCGGCCAGCAGTTCTTGATCCGACGCATCACCAAAAAAGACGATCGTATTCTGCAACTTTTCCGCCAGTTCGGCAGCGCGTTGCTGATTACGTTCGATGAGTTTAACGCTGTAATCTTTTTCCAGACGACGCGCCAGCCCTGCACCGATATTACCGCCACCAACCAGCATGATCCGCTTATACGGTTTTTCCAGTCGCTGTAATTCACTCATCACCGCGCGGATATGCTGTGAAGCGGCAATAAAGAACACTTCATCACCAGCTTCAACAATGGTCGAACCTTGCGGACGAATGGGGCGATCGTGGCGGAAAATTGCTGCCACACGAGTATCGATATGTGGCATATGTTCGCGCATGGTCGAAAGTGCATTACCAATCAGCGGGCCGCCATAATAGGCTTTAACCACAGCGAGGCTGACTTTACCCTCAGCGAAGTTCACCACCTGCAATGCGCCGGGATACTCAATCAGTCGGTAAATATTATCGATAACCAACTGCTCTGGTGCGATCAGATGATCAATCGGTACAGCATCTGAATGAAATAGCTTATCGGCATCGCGCACGTAGTCTGGTGAGCGGATACGAGCGATGCGATTAGGGGTGTTGAAAAGTGAGTAGGCTACCTGGCAGGCAACCATATTGGTTTCATCTGAACTAGTTACAGCAACCAGCATATCGGCGTCGTCGGCACCTGCCTCCCGCAATACGCGTGGATGAGAGCCATGCCCCTGCACGACTCGCAGGTCAAATTTATCCTGCAAGGTCCGCAGACGCTCACCGTTGGTATCGACAACAGTAATATCGTTGTTCTCGCCAACCAGGTTTTCCGCCAGTGTGCCGCCAACCTGGCCGGCACCCAGAATGATAATTTTCATCAGTCGCGACCCGTTATCTCATCACTTTTTGATTAGCTTAGCGTAAAAGAAGCCGTCGCCCTCTTCGGCACCAGGCAGATTTTGCTTACCCGGTTGTTCTGGTGTTCCTGTTTCGCAAAGTTCGGCATCAGCGGTACGTTGCAAAAAGGCTTTAATCTGCAGGCTATTCTCTTCCGGTAACACCGAACAGGTGGCATAGACCAGGGTTCCACCGGATTTTAAATGCGGCCAAATGGCGTCGAGAATTTCAGACTGCAATTGCGCGAGTTCCGGGATATCGCGATCGCGACGTAACCATTTAATATCTGGATGGCGACGAATCACACCGGTTGCTGAACAAGGCGCATCTAATAAAATGCGATCAAACTGTTGCTCGCCACACCATTGAGAAGGGTAACGGCCATCACCTTGTTTCACGGTCGCCTTCATACCAAGGCGTTTTAAATTGTCGTAAACCCGAGAGAGGCGCTGTTCGTCGATATCAACCGCAACAACCTGCGCTTCGGGTGCCACCTCAAGGATATGCGTTGTTTTACCGCCGGGGGCAGCGCAAAGATCCAGAATGTGTTCACCGTTTTGTGGCGCAAGCCAGGCCATGCAACCTTGTGCTGATGCATCCTGAACGGTAACCCATCCTTCTTCAAAACCTGGTAGCACATGAACAGGTGCAGGTGTTTCCAGCCGTACAGCATCAGGGTAATCCGCATGCGGGAAACCTTTCATTCCTGCTTCATCCAGCAATGCAAGCCAGCTGTCGCGGGAATGATGCGTACGATTAACGCGCAGCCACATTGGCGGACGCTGGTTATTGGCTTCTACGATGGATTGCCACTGCTCTGGATACGCTTTTTGCAGACGTTTCAGCAACCAGGAAGGATGCAGATAACGTGCATCACTGGCATTAAACTCGGCTAATAACTCTTCTTGCTGACGTTGGAACTGGCGTAATACGCCGTTAATCAACCCTTTAAGTTGCGGACGCTTAATTGCGACAGCACCTTCAACCGTTTCAGCCAGCGCAGCATGAGGTGGAATGCGGGTATAAAGCAGTTGATACAAACCAACCATAATCAGGTAATGCACAGTGCGCTGTTTGCCGGTCATCGGACGGGCCATTAACTTATTAATCAGCCAGTCTAACTGTGAAAGCGTACGCAGTACGCCAAAGCACAACTCTTGAAGAAGTGCTTTGTCTTTATCGGAAACTTTTTGCTGGAGCGGTGGCAGAATGTTGCTTAATGATTGCCCTTGCTCGACGACTTGTTCAACGGCCTGTGCCGCCATGCTACGTAAATTACGTTGTTTTTTCATAAGTATAAAAATGCCCGGCAAGACCGGGCTTAGAAGAGTGGACTATCAGACCAGACGGTTGCCCGGAACAAACCATTCCCGACGAGAATTCAGGAGGTCTTGCGCGCTCATCGCTTTCTTACCCGCAGGTTGTAACGAGAGCAGGTTCAGGATGCCATCACCAGTCGCAACCTGAATGCCTTGTTTATTGGCTTCAAGGATCGTTCCTGGTGCAGCGTTGGTTGCCGTATCAATGACCGACGCTTTCCAGACTTTAACCGGCTGTCCTTCAATTTCCAGCCAGCTCATTGGCCATGGATTGAAAGCGCGAATGCAGCGTTCAAGCTGCGCTGCCGAAAGCGACCAGTCAATACGCGCTTCTTCTTTACTCAACTTTTCGGCGTAAGTGACAAGAGTTTCGTCCTGAACTTCTGGTTTCGCCGTGCCGTCTGCCAGTTGTTTCAATGTGGTGATAAGCCCTTGTGGGCCAAGCTCTGCCAGCTTGTCGTACAGAGTACCACTGGTATCTTCTGCAGTAATCGGGCAGGAGAGCTTATAGAGCATGTCACCGGTGTCTAAACCAACATCCATTTGCATAATGGTCACACCAGTTTCTGCATCACCTGCCCATAGTGAGCGTTGGATTGGTGCAGCACCGCGCCAGCGTGGCAGCAGTGAACCATGAACGTTGATACAGCCAAGACGCGGCATCTCCAGCACTGCTTTAGGCAGAATTAAGCCATAGGCGACGACAACCATAACATCAGCCTGTAGATCGGCGACCAGTTGCTGGTTTTCTTGTGGACGCAGGGAAACCGGTTGAAAAACGGGCAGAGCTTTTTCCTCAGCCAGAACTTTAACCGGGCTGGGCATCAGTTTTTTACCGCGTCCTGCCGGTCGGTCTGGCTGGGTGAACACGCCAACGACGTTATGACCAGAAGACAACAGCGCGTCGAGATGACGCGCTGCAAAGTCAGGTGTACCCGCAAAAATAATACGTAGTGATTCTGACACGTTAGTTCTTATCCTTAAGCCCGGGCTTTCAGACGATCCAGTTTTTCAACTTTCTGACGAATACGTTGTTGTTTCAGCGGTGACAGATAATCCATAAACAGTTTGCCGACCAGGTGATCCATCTCATGCTGAATACAGATGGCTAACAGACCCTCTGCTTCCAGTTCAAATGGTTTACCGTCGCGGTCCAGGGCGCGAATTTTAACTTTCTCTGCGCGTGGCACTAAAGCACGTTGTTCAGGGATCGACAGGCATCCTTCTTCAATGCCTGTTTCGCCGCTTTTTTCTAAAAGCTCCGGATTGATTAACACCAGCCGTTCGTCACGGTTTTCCGAAACATCAATAACAATGATACGTTGATGGATATCGACCTGGGTTGCCGCCAGGCCAATACCTTCTTCTGCGTACATCGTCTCGAACATATCATCGACGATACGCTGAATTTCTGCATTCACTTCTTCTACCGGTTTAGCAACTTTGCGAAGCCGCTCGTCCGGAATATGTAACACTTGCAAAACTGACATAAATCTCCAGAGATGTGTTCAGGAGTTAGAAAGATTATTTCTTCTATTCTAGACAAATCCCCCTCTGATTGACAGCATCACTGACCAATCGCAAAGATTGCTAAGGCTGCTTATGGCAGGGAGATAAGGATGGTCGATACAGAAATTTGGCTGCGTTTAATGAGCATCAGCAGCTTGTACGGCGATGATATGGTCCGTATAGCTCACTGGCTGGCAAAACAGTCGCATATTGATGCGGTTGTATTGCAGCAAACTGGGCTTACATTGCGGCAGGCACAACGCTTTCTTTCATTTCCGCGAAAGAGTATCGAAAGCTCACTTTCTTGGTTGGAGCAACCCAACCATCATTTAATTCCTGCGGACAGCGAATTTTATCCTCCTCAACTTCTTGCGACGACAGATTACCCCGGCGCACTGTTTGTTGCAGGAGAACTGCACGCGCTGCATTCATTTCAGCTTGCCGTAGTGGGGAGTCGGGCGCATTCATGGTATGGCGAGCGATGGGGACGATTATTTTGCGAAACTCTGGCGACGCGTGGAGTGACAATTACGAGTGGACTGGCGCGTGGAATCGATGGTGTGGCGCATAAAGCGGCCTTACAGGTAAATGGCGTCAGCATTGCTGTATTAGGGAATGGACTTAATACCATTCATCCGCGTCGCCATGCCCGACTGGCTACCAGTTTGCTTGAACATGGTGGGGCTCTTGTCTCGGAATTTCCCCTCGATGTTCCTCCCCTTGCTTACAATTTCCCACGAAGAAATCGCATTATCAGTGGTCTAAGTAAAGGTGTACTGGTAGTGGAAGCGGCTTTGCGCAGTGGTTCGCTGGTGACAGCACGTTGTGCGCTTGAGCAGGGGCGTGAAGTTTTTGCCTTGCCGGGTCCATTAGGGAATCCGGGAAGCGAAGGGCCTCACTGGTTAATAAAACAAGGTGCGATTCTTGTGACGGAACCGGAAGAAATTCTGGAAAACTTGCAATTTGGATTGCACTGGTTGCCAGACGCCCCTGAAAATTCATTTTATTCACCAGATCAGGAAGACGTGGCATTGCCATTTCCTGAGCTCCTGGCTAACGTAGGAGATGAGGTAACACCTGTTGACGTCGTCGCTGAACGTGCCGGCCAACCTGTGCCAGAGGTAGTAACTCAACTACTCGAACTGGAGTTAGCAGGATGGATCGCAGCTGTACCCGGCGGCTATGTCCGATTGAGGAGGGCATGCCATGTTCGACGTACTAATGTATTTGTTTGAAACCTATATTCACACAGAAGCTGAGTTGCGTGTGGATCAAGACAAACTTGAACAGGATCTTACCGACGCAGGATTTGATCGAGAAGATATCTACAATGCCCTGCTTTGGCTGGAAAAGCTTGCGGATTATCAGGAAGGACTGGCAGAACCGATGCAACTGGCCTCTGATCCACTCTCCATGCGTATTTATACCCCTGAAGAGTGTGAAAGACTGGATGCCAGCTGTCGTGGTTTTTTGCTTTTCCTTGAGCAAATTCAGGTGCTTAACCTTGAAACCCGTGAAATGGTGATAGAGCGAGTGCTCGCGCTGGATACCGCAGAGTTCGACCTGGAAGACCTGAAATGGGTAATCCTGATGGTGTTGTTCAATATTCCGGGCTGCGAAAATGCGTACCAGCAAATGGAAGAATTACTCTTTGAAGTGAATGAAGGTATGCTGCATTAATCATTTCTTTAATTCAGCATAAGTTGTTATGGCGAAATCAGCACTGTTCACGGTGCGTAATAATGAGTCCTGCCCAAAGTGCGGGGCTGAACTGGTTATTCGATCCGGGAAACACGGTCCGTTTCTTGGATGCTCACAGTATCCGGCGTGTGACTACGTCCGTCCTCTGAAATCTTCAGCGGATGGACATATCGTCAAAGTTCTGGAGGGGCAGGTTTGCCCTGCATGTGGCGCAAATCTGGTATTACGCCAGGGACGCTTTGGTATGTTTATTGGTTGCAGTAACTACCCTGAATGCGAACATACCGAACTTATCGATAAACCGGACGAAACAGCAATTACATGCCCCCAATGCCGGACGGGCCATCTGGTCCAGCGCCGCTCCCGTTATGGCAAAACGTTTCACTCCTGTGATCGCTACCCGGAGTGTCAATTTGCCATTAACTTCAAACCCATAGCTGGAGAATGCCCTGAGTGTCATTATCCGCTACTCATCGAAAAGAAAACCGCGCAGGGTGTAAAACACTTTTGTGCCAGTAAACAATGTGGAAAGCCGGTTTCGGCGGAATAATAACGTGAATAATAACCTGCAAGGAGACGCTATCGCAGCTGCGATAGATGTCCTCAATGAAGAACGTGTCATCGCCTATCCAACGGAAGCCGTTTTCGGTGTCGGGTGCGATCCTGATAGCGAAACAGCAGTGATGCGACTGTTGGAGTTAAAACAGCGTCCGGTTGATAAGGGGCTGATTCTAATCGCCGCAAATTACGAGCAGCTTAAACCCTATATTGATGACACCATGCTGACTGACGCGCAGCGTGAAACTATATTTTCTCGCTGGCCAGGTCCTGTCACCTTTGTTTTTCCCGCGCCTGCGACAACACCGCGCTGGTTGACGGGCCGCTTTGATTCGCTTGCTGTACGAGTCACCGACCATCCGTTGGTGGTTGCTTTGTGCCAGGCTTATGGTAAACCGCTGGTTTCTACCAGTGCCAACTTGAGTGGATTGCCACCTTGTCGAACAGTAGACGAAGTTCGCGCACAATTTGGCGCGGCGTTCCCGGTTGTGCCTGGTGCAACGGGGGGGCGTTTAAATCCTTCAGAAATCCGCGATGCCCTGACGGGTGAACTGTTTCGACAGGGGTAACATAATGGAAACCTATGCTGTTTTTGGTAATCCGATAGCCCACAGCAAATCGCCATTCATTCATCAGCAATTTGCTCAGCAACTGAATATTGAACATCCCTATGGGCGCGTGTTGGCACCCATCAATGATTTCATCAACACACTGAACGCTTTCTTTCGTGCTGGTAGTAAAGGTGCGAATGTGACGGTACCTTTTAAAGAAGAGGCTTTTGCCAGAGCGGATGAGCTTACTGAACGGGCAGCGTTGGCTGGTGCTGTTAATACCCTCAAGCGGTTAGAAGATGGACGCCTGCTGGGTGACAATACCGATGGTATAGGTTTGTTAAGCGATCTGGAACGTCTGTCTTTTATCCGTCCTGGTTTACGTATTCTGCTCATTGGCGCTGGTGGAGCATCTCGCGGCGTACTACTGCCACTCCTTTCCCTGGACTGTGCGGTGACAATCACTAATCGGACGGTATCTCGCGCAGAAGAGTTGACTAAATTGTTTGCGCACACTGGCAGTATTCAGGCGTTGGGTATGGACGAACTGGAAGGTCATGAGTTTGATCTCATTATTAATGCAACATCCAGTGGCATCAGTGGTGATATTCCGGCGATCCCGTCATCGCTCATTCATCCAGGCATTTATTGCTATGACATGTTCTATCAGAAAGGAAAAACTCCTTTTCTGGCATGGTGTGAGCAGCGAGGCTCAAAGCGTAATGCTGATGGTTTAGGAATGCTGGTGGCACAGGCGGCTCATGCCTTCCTTCTTTGGCATGGCGTTCTGCCTGATGTAGAACCGGTCATCAAACTATTGCAACAGGAGTTGTCAGCGTGAATCAGGCCATCCAGTTTCCGGATAGGGAAGAGTGGGACGAGAATAAAAGATGTGTATGTTTTCCCGCTCTCGTGAATGGTATACAACTGACATGTGCGATCTCTGGCGAGAGTCTGGCGTATCGCTTTACTGGAGATACGCCAGAACAGTGGTTAGCGAGTTTTCGTCAGCATCGCTGGGACCTGGAAGAAGAAGCGGAAAACTTAATTCAGGAACAAAGTGAAGATGATCAAGGTTGGGTCTGGTTACCTTGATCCAGATATTCGTCCTTCCATTTCACGTAGTTATTTGCGGAATAGCGTAACCCAGCCTTCTCTTCATCACTTAACGGGCGGATCTGTTTGACGGGGCTACCGAGATACAGATATCCGCTCTCCAGCCGTTTATTTTGTGGGACCAGGCTACCCGCACCAATCATCACATCATCTTCTACTATTGCGCCATCAAGTAAAATTGAGCCCATCCCAACCAAAACTCGATTGCCAATGGTGCAGCCGTGGAGCATCACCTTGTGACCAACAGTGACATCTTCGCCAATGGTTAATGGGTTGCCATCTGGGTTGTACGAGGATTTATGAGTGACATGCAACATACTGCCATCCTGGATATTGGTGCGTGCTCCGATCTGTACATAATGTACATCTCCACGAATCACAACGAGCGGCCAGATCCCCACATCATCAGCCAGACGAACGTCACCAATCACGACGCTGCTATCGTCGATCATTACGCGCTGACCGATTTGTGGAAAAAGATCGCGGTATGGGCGTAAAACATCAGACATACTCACCTCAACAATAAATGATTTCCTAATGACTTTGGGTGCATTATTGGCCTTGTGCAAGTCTTTTAGTATGCAAAAAAGCACCGTTTTGTGTGCGAATGCAGCAAAAAGGGTGAAAAAACAACAAACAGAAAAAAAAGATCAAAAAAGTACTTGTGCAAAAAATTGGGATCCCTATAATGCGCCTCCGTTGAGACGACAACGTGAAACACTTCACAAGATGGTCGTAACAACAAAGAGAAAAAATCCTGAAATTCAGGGTTGACTCTGAAAGAGGAAAGCGTAATATACGCCACCTCGCGACAGTGAGCTGAAAGCTGCGTCGCAACTGCTCTTTAACAATTTATCAGACAATCTGTGTGGGCACTCGAAGATACGGATTCTTAACGTCGCAAGACGAAAAATGAATACCAAGTCTCAAGAGTGAACA
>NZ_JBJQJI010000029.1:0-27260 GCF_046487485.1 Escherichia sp. WS1368 | reverse complement strand
CGAAGTTGGATGCAAATGTCAGATCGTGTGCGCCTGTTAGGGCGCGGCTGGTAAGAGAGCCTTATAGGCGCATTTGAAAAACCTCCGGCTATGCCGGAGGATATTTATTTAACGATTGTATTGCTGGTATAAAATAGCAATATTTTGTTGCATAATTTCAGCAAGACAATGTCTGCATCCCTCTTTGTCTTTTGCTTTTAACGCGGCGAGTAATAGACGATAGTTTTCTATACGTTCCCGTAATTCCGCTGGATTAATCGCTTCATAAAGATAATGTAAACCAGGTCCCATCCTGACCCACAGTTGCTCAATCATCTCACACAGGATGGGCATATTTGAACGATGATAAATTGCTAAGCGAAATAGCCTGTTCGCATTAATGATTTGTTCCATGTCGCCCTTTTCTTGCGCCTGCTGTAATTTCTCGAGCAATTCCTCGAGTTCCGCCAGGTCTTGCGAGGTGAGGTTTTCAACAGCCAGAGTAACTGCCATTAATTCCAGCTCGTAGCGGATCCGATTGATTTCGTCTAATTGACGTTTCCCCACTTCCGGAACTGTAAATGCTTGCGCTGGTGCGACAGAAAGCGCATTCACCGAAACCAGACGTAATAATGCTTCACGCACAGGTGTAATACTCATACCTAATTGCTCCGCCAGATTTTTAGTAATCAGGCGTGCGCCAGGTTTTAGTGCGCCAATACTAAGCTGATGTTTCAGGTCATTCTCAACCTGCAGAGTCAAACTGACATGTTTCATTTTTTCCGTTCCAGGCATTTTAATTCCTTCGCGTGTTTTCTGTCCAACCCTGCCTGCATGGCAGAAGGAGTTCACCTGGGGTATTAAAGTGAATAATCATAAACCACTCACCTTTATTGTTATTAGCAGCAGAACAATGACGTAGTTAGTTAATTAAAGCTGAAAATAAGCTTTTTGCCTGGATTTTTATGGCGGCTTACGCCGCCGTCGTATCTTTAATCATCACCCGCCACGCGGATCACCACTTTGCCGAAGTTTTTACCCTTCAGCAGGCCGATAAATGTCTGTGGCGCATTCTCTAAACCGTCAGTAATTTCTTCGCGGTAGTGGATTTTATCCTCTTTCACCCATTGCCCCATCTCCTTCTGAAACTCATGGATGCGGTGACCATAATCCTGAGCGATAATAAATCCTTGCAAGCGAATACGTTTTTTCAGCACCGTAGCCATCAGCAGAGGTAAACGATCCGGGCCGGGTGGTAGCTCTGTAGCGTTATAGCTGCTCACTAAGCCGCAGACGGGAATGCGCGCAGATGTATTAAGTAACGGTAGCACCGCATCAAATACTTTACCGCCCACGTTTTCATAATAGATATCAACGCCTTTTGGGCACGCTTTCGCCAGTTGTTCGGCAAAATCATCCGCGTGATGGTCAAGACAAACATCGAAGCCCTGCACCTCAGTAGCATGGCGGCATTTTTCCGCGCCACCGGCCACCCCAACCACTCTACAACCTTTAAGTTTGCCGATTTGACCCACCGTCGCCCCTACTGGTCCTGTCGCCGCAGCTACCACCAGCGTTTCGCCCTCTTTAGGCTGGCCGATATCCAGTAGGCCCATATAAGCAGTAAAGCCTGGCATCCCCAGCACACCCAGCGACCACGATGGATTTTGCGGATGATCGCCAAGTTTCACCAAATCATCACCACTGGATATGTCATAGTCCTGCCATCCACTGTAGCCCAGCACCCAGTCGCCAGGCTGATAATCAGGATGATTCGACTCCACGACACGGCTCACCGTGCCGCCGACCATCACGCCGCCAATATCAACAGGCGGTGAATAAGATGGCTCATCGCTCATACGTCCACGCATATACGGGTCCAGGGACAAATAAACTGTGCGCAGTAACACCTGTCCTTCACCCGGTGTGGCGACATCATCTTCTTCAAGACGGAAATTCTCCGGAACCGGTGCGCCATGCGGACGCGAGGCCAGAACCCAACGGCGGTTACGCTGCTTTTGTTGCCCCATAATGCTCTCCTGTGCTTTTGGCATGAATCCATCAATAGTAGCAGGCTCACGGGATTGGTTTTGTTTGCAGCCGTCACATCCCCTCTGCAACACGCAATAATTTCATCGAGGAATCCGTTGCTTCGGGCTGTTTTCGATAGTATTGATAACATCATCATCATTATTTTATCGAGGCCAGACATGTCCATCCGTTTTGCCCGCAAAGCCGACTGTGCTGCCATTGCGGAAATTTATAACCACGCCGTGTTGTATACGGCGGCTATCTGGAATGACCAAACGGTGGATGCAGATAACCGCATTGCCTGGTTCGAAGCGCGGACTTTAGCAGGTTATCCGGTGCTGGTGAGTGAAGAAGATGGCGTCGTTACAGGATATGCCTCGTTTGGCGACTGGCGTAGTTTCGATGGTTTTCGCCATACCGTGGAACATTCGGTTTATGTCCATCCCGATCATCAGGGCAAAGGTCTTGGGCGTAAATTGTTAAGCCGATTGATTGATGAAGCGCGGGATTGCGGGAAGCATGTCATGGTCGCCGGGATCGAATCGCAAAATCAGGCGTCTTTGCATCTGCACCAGTCGTTGGGATTTGTCGTCACCGCACAAATGCCGCAGGTAGGCACTAAATTTGGGCGCTGGCTGGATCTGACATTTATGCAGTTGCAACTCGACGAGCGCACTGAACCGGACGCGATTGGATGAATCAGTCGCTTACCCTTGCTTTTTTGATTGCCGCCGGAATTGGTCTGGTAGTCCAGAACACGCTGATGGTGCGCATCACCCAGACCTCCTCTACCATTCTCATCGCCATGTTGCTGAACTCTTTGGTAGGAATTGTGCTGTTCGTTTCTATTTTATGGTTTAAACAAGGCATGGCGGGGTTTGGCGAACTGGTGTCCAGCGTGCGCTGGTGGACACTTATACCTGGCTTGCTGGGATCGTTTTTTGTCTTCGCCAGTATCAGCGGATATCAGAATGTGGGAGCGGCGACAACTATTGCGGCACTGGTCGCCAGCCAGCTGATTGGCGGTCTGGTGCTGGATATCTTCCGCAGCCATGGCGTACCACTACGGGCGTTGATCGGCCCAATTTGTGGCGCAATTTTACTTGTGGTTGGTGCCTGGCTGGTGGCCAGGCGCACATTTTAATCAGAGGATGGTGCCACCTTTGGTTAACTGTTCGTGGCGCGCTTCCATATCTTCTTTATGCTTGCGACCGTGATGGGCGATCGCTGTGCGCAGACGCTGCTGCTGGGTGTAGCGATCTTCCCGACTTAACTCCGCGTCATCGCTCAGGGCGATTAATAATTCGTTCATATGGGCAATGACGCTCTCTTCAATCGCGGCATCCACGCGCGCGATGACTTCATCCAGATGCGACATACTTTCTCCTTAGCCACTTGTGAAATTTATCGATTCATCCAAATGATATAAGTCTGCGTGGTGCCGTCAAGCCAGTGAGTAAGATTTAAAACAGTGAAAACAACAGCGCCACCGGGAAACTCATCGGCCATGTTGCCCCCACCAGAAAGGCGCTTAAGAAACGGATGCGTTTCTTATCGTGAGAAAGAAACCAGGTGATAAGAAATGCGATTGCTGCCATAACCGCATAAAAAACAAGCATGTGTTGATAGAGAGACATGTACGGGCGTCCAGCCAGATGAATAAAACGCGCGCAAATATGCGTCATTTTTTGACGTGCATCAAGTTTTATCACCAGTTTGAGAAAAAATCATCAAACAGCAACTTGCCCTTATCCATCTTCAGAATGAGTATTATTGCGGATTTTCTTAACCCGTACTATACACATAGGGGCAATGATAAAAGGTGGCAAAAATGAATGTTTCCAGTAGAACTGTAGTACTGATAAATGTCTTTGCTGCTGTTGGTTTGTTTACTCTTATCTCTATGAGATTTGGCTGGTTTATTTGATGTAGTGATTTTGCACGCAGCACGTACTGTCAGAGAAATCAGTGCTCTGACAGTACGCAAGATCTTCTCATACTCTTACGATCTGCAATATTATCCTTAATGTTTAACCATGACGTGGCGGACGACGGTGTAATCCTCCAGCCCATAAAGTGACATATCCTTGCCGTAACCAGAAAGTTTCTGCCCACCGTGCGGCATTTCACTTACCAGCATGAAATGGGTATTGACCCAGGTACAACCATATTGCAGCCGCGCGCTGACGCGATGCGCCCTGCCCACATCTTTCGTCCATACCGAGGATGCAAGTCCGTACTGGCTGTCATTCGCCCAGTTCACCACCTGTTCTTCGTTGTCGAAGAGCGTAACACTCACTACCGGACCAAATACCTCTTTTTGCACGATGGCATCGTCCTGTAATGCGCCAGCCAGCAACGTCGGTGCATAGTAATAGCCATTACCCTTGCGCTTTTCACCACCGGTGATCACTTTGATGTGCCCTGTCGCTTTCGCCTCTTCTACCGCCTTGCTGACGCGTTCGAGATGCGCCAGCGAGCTTAAAGGTCCAAGCTCCGTAGACTCGTCATCCGGTGCACCCGATTTTAACGTTGCCACTGCAGCACCGAGTTTTTCCACCAGCGTATCGTAAATACCTTTTTGCGCGTAGATCCGACAAGCCGCAGTACAATCCTGTCCGGCATTGTAATAGCCAAAAGTACGTACACCTTCGACCACCGCTTCAATATCCGCATCATCAAAAACTATCACTGGCGCTTTGCCTCCAAGTTCCATATGAGTACGCTTTATGGACGGCGCGGTATGGCTGATGATGTGCTCGCCAGTGGCGATAGAGCCCGTCAGCGACACCATCCGTACTTTGGGATGTCCGGTCAGCGGATCTCCCACCGTTTTGCCTCTGCCAAACAGTACGTTAATCACGCCTGCCGGGAAGATATCTTTCGCCAGCTCTGCCAACTTCAACGCGGTCAGCGGGGTAATTTCTGATGGTTTAAGCACTACACAGTTCCCTGCCGCCAGCGCCGGAGCCAGTTTCCACGCGGCCATCATCAGCGGATAATTCCACGGTGCGATCGAAGCCACGACCCCCAACGGATCGCGACGGATCATCGAAGTATGACCTTCAAGATATTCACCTGCCGCCAGACCATTCAGACAGCGCGCCGCACCAGCGAAAAAGCGAAAAACATCGACAATCGCCGGGATTTCATCATTGAACGCACTATGCAGCGGTTTGCCACAATTACGGGACTCCAGTTCGGCAAAAACCTGACCATTTTCTTCGATAACATCAGCCAGTTTCAGCAGACATTCCGCACGCACTTTCGGCGTGGTTTGCCCCCATTCGGCAAATGCTGCATCTGCCGCGCGCACAGCAGCATCGACCTGCTCTGCGGATGCCTCGGCAATCTCCAGTAAAACGTCCCCCGTTGCCGGATTATAGACAGGCTGTTTTTCCCCTTCGCCGCTAACCAGTTCTCCGTTAATCAGTAACTTATGTTGCATAGCATATTCCTGTATCAGTGGTTATTGACCATTGTCGCCTTCGCGGGTTAGCCACCAGGCCCCCAGGATCGGCAAGGTTGTTACCAACATAACCAGCAGTGCCACCACGTTGGTTACCGGTACATCACGCGGTCGCCCAAGCTGATTGAGCAACCACAACGGTAACGTTCGTTCATGACCTGCCGTAAAGGTCGTCACGATGATTTCATCGAACGACAAGGCAAACGCCAGCATTCCTCCTGCCAGTAACGCCGAACTGAGATTCGGCAACACTACGTAGCGGAAGGTTTGCCAGCCATTGGCCCCAAGATCCATTGACGCCTCAACCAGACTCCACGAGGTGCGGCGAAAACGGGCGATGACATTGTTAAACACCACAACTACACAAAAAGTCGCATGACCGACCACGATGGTGAAAAATCCCGGCTCCAGATTGATGGTTTTAAAGGCGGTTAACAACGCCAGACCAGTGACAATGCCCGGCAGCGCAATGGGCAGCAGCAGTAACAGCGAAATGGCGTTTTTGCCGAAAAAGTCTCGTCGCCACAGCGCGGCAGCGGCCAGCGTCCCTAACACCAGCGCCATTAATGTCGCCAGCGCCGCCACTTTAAGTGACAGTGTCACGGCATCAAGAATATCACTACGCTGTGCTGCCACGCTAAACCAGCGCAGCGTCAGGCCCTGCGGTGGAAAACTAAACGCCGCATCTTCAGTGTTAAACGCATAGGCGGCGATAATCAGGATGGGAAAATGTAGGAAAACCACGCCGCCCCAGGCCGCCAGTTTGAGGAAAAACGGTGCGCGTTCAGAGTGCATCGAACGCTCCCAGACGTTTCACGAACGCCAGGTACAGTGCGATGAGAACAATCGGCACCAGGGTGAATGCCGCCGCCATCGGCATATTGCCAATCGCTCCCTGCTGGGAATAAACCATATTGCCGATAAAATATCCTGGAGGGCCAACCAGCTGCGGAACAATAAAATCGCCCAGTGTGAGTGAAAAGGTAAAGATAGAGCCAGCGGCAATACCAGGGATTGCCAGCGGCAGCACCACATAGCGAAAGGTTTGCCGTGGACGCGCGCCAAGATCAGCCGACGCCTGCAACAATGACGGCGGCAAACGCTCAAGCGCCGCCTGCACGGGCAGGATCATGAACGGCAGCCAGATATAGAGAAACACCAGAAAGCGCCCCAGCCCGGAAGTTGACAGCGTATTGCCGCCCACCGCAGGTAATGTAAGGAACGCAGTCAGCAGTGGTTCCAGCCCAAGATGTTGTAAAAACCACTGAGCCACGCCATCTTTTGCCAGCAATAACGTCCAGGCATAGGCTTTAACAATGTAGCTCGCCCACATCGGCAACATTACCGCAATATAAAAAAACGCTTTCATTTTCCCGCTGGTATAGCGCGCCATATACCACGCCATTGGAAAAGCCAGAATGGCGCTGGCGATAGTGACTGCCACAGCCATAGTCAGCGTGCGGAGAATGATGTCGTAATTCGCCGGATTAAACAGCGCACGGATATTCGCCAGCGTCAGTTCCGGCGTTACCGACATGGTGAAATCGTCAAAGGTATAAAATCCCTGCCATAACAGTGTCAGCAGCGAGCCGAAATAGACAATGCCAAACCACATTAGCGGGCCAAGCAGCAGTAAAAACAGCCCCAGCCCCGGATTACGCCAGAAGAAACCGGACACCTTACCCAGACCTGGACGTGAAGGTGATTGCAATACATTCATCGCCATTCACCTCTCCTCAACCAGCGGCACCATCACATCACGCGACCAGGAAACCATCACCTGTTGTCCGGGCGTGAGCGTGGCAGGCAGTTCTTCGCCTGTCATATTGGCCTGACTCACAAGCAGTTTTTCACCGCCGTTCAATTTCAGTTCAAAACGTGTTGCCGCGCCCTGATATTGCACCGCCTGGATCGTGCCATTGGTCTGCAGTTCACCAGGGGTGTTGAGGCGGATATGTTCCGGTCGCAGGGCGAAGCTTCCCGTCATGCCACAAAGTTTCTCTGCCATCAGTCCATCAAAAACATTCGATGTACCAACGAACCCGGCAACAAACGGCGTGCGCGGGCGCATATAGAGATCGCGCGGGGAATCGACCTGCTCAATGCGTCCATTATTGAAAACCGCCACACGATCGGACATCGATAACGCTTCGCCCTGATCGTGGGTAACGAAGATAAAAGTGATACCGAGAGACTGTTGCAGTTTTTTCAGTTCCAGCTGCATCTGCTCACGCAATTTGAGATCCAGTGCGCCGAGCGGTTCATCCAGCAATAACACACGCGGTTCGTTCACCAGTGCTCTGGCGATGGCGACTCGCTGGCGCTGACCACCAGAAAGTTGTGACGGTTTGCGTTGCTGTACAAACCCCAATGCCACTTTCTCCAGCGCCTCTTGCGCCATCGCATGCCGCTGTTTTTTATTCACGCCTTTGACCATCAGACCATAGGCGACGTTGTCAAGAATCGACATATGCGGAAATAGTGCGTAGTCCTGGAAGACAGTATTCACGTCCCGCTCCCACGGTGGCAGATTGCTGGCGGGTTTACCAAAGATAGAGATAGCCCCGCCGGAAAGCTGTTCGAAGCCAGCAATCAGGCGCAGGCAGGTGGTTTTGCCGGAGCCGGACGGCCCCAGCATAGAGAAGAACTCACCATCTTTTATCGCAATACTGACGCCATCTACTGCGCGCACGTCACCGTACAACCGCGAGACGTTGCCAAACTCCACTGCGTACGTCATAAAACACCCCAGCGAAGTTAGCGACCGCCCATAATGGCAATGTAATCCTGCGTCCAGCGACTGTAGGGAACAAACTTGCCCCCTTCTGCTATAGGTGTTTTCCAGAAGGCGATTTTATCGAAATAGTTAAAACCGTTTGTTTCACACCCTTTCTCGCCTAATAACGGACTGGCTTTACACCCTTCCGGCACTACCGGTAACGAGCCAAACCAGGCCGCCACATCGCCCTGCACTTTTGGCGTTAATGACCAGTTCATCCATTTGTAGGCGCAAACCGGATGTTTCGCTTCACTATGTAGCATGGTGGTGTCAGCCCAACCGGTAACGCCCTCTTTCGGGAATAGGGTCGCGACAGGCTGGCCTTCGGCTTTCAGGGCGTTGGCCTGATAGGGCCATGCACTGGAAGCAACCACACCCTCGTTTTTGAAATCGCTCATTTGCACGGTAGTGTCATGCCAGTAGCGATGGATCAAACTATGTTGATCGCGCAGCACTTTCAGCACCGCCTGGTACTGTTCTTCGGTGAGTTGATACGGATCGCTGATGCCCAACTGCGGCTGAGTGGCTTTAACGAACAACGCAGCGTCCGCAATGTAGATAGGGCCATCATAAGCCTGAACGCGGCCTTTATTGCTCTTGCCGTCCGGCAGATTCTGCTCAACAAAAACCACTTGCCAGCTATCCGGCGGCGTCGGGAAGGTTTTAGTGTTGTACATCAACAGGTTCGGACCCCATTGGTAAGGTGTGCCATAAACTTTGCCACTAACGTTAAACCAGTCGCCTTTAACCACGCGCGGATCGAGCGTTTTCCAGTTGGGAATCAATGCGGTATTAATCGGCTGCACGCGTTTGCCCATAATCAGGCGCAGCGAGGCATCGCCGGATGCCGTAACCAGATCGTAACCCCCTTTGGTCATCAGACTGACCATTTCATCGGAAGTCGCGGCGGTTTTCACATTCACCGCGCAGCCAGTCTCTTTTTCGAATTGCGTTACCCAGTCGTATTGTTTATCAGTTTGTCCGCGTTCGATGTATCCCGGCCAGGCGATAATATCCAGTCGCCCTTCCGGTTTATCTAAATTGGTAGGTGGTTCGGCGGCGTGAGCGGTCATTATTGTCATGGTGAGCGCACACAGGCTGCTGCGGGCAAATGTCTTGCTCATAAAGTCTTACTCCTGTCGTAATTAATTGTTCAGCCGCCGTGCCGTAAAAATATCTCCTTGTTTAACCATAGACGGCGGCTAGCAGGCACACCTTCGCCCCTGAGAAAATTTAATCAGGTTGTGAGCTACCGCGCATTATGCCGTCTGTAAGGTTATCTTCTGGAGTATAGACAAGGAGTTAGGAAATATGACTGCTATTCGAAATTCATATTACTTAACCTGAGAGGAATTAAATTAAACGCTATTACAGTCGTTCTTGAATAAGTTTGCCTAATTGTTTAACCGCCTGTTCTTCGCGCTCGCCCCACTGCCACGCGGTATTAAAACGGAAAAAACGTGACCAGTTTTCACCGGTAGAAAACATTTTACCCGGCGCAATACTGATATGATGCGTCAGTGCTGCCAGGCTTAATTCGCCCGCATCTAACGGCGCGGGGAGCTCCAGCCAGAGAAAATAACCGCTGTCATTATGATGAATTTTCACTTCCGCAGGCAGATAACGCAGCAGTGCCTGCCAGGCACGTTGTTTACGCTCCGCAAGCTGGCGACGCAAGCGACGAAGATGGGCGTCGTATCGGCGCGTGGAAAGGTAATCCACCAGTGCAAGCTGCATCGGTGAGCTGGTGGAAAGCGTACTCATCAACTGCAAGCGTTGAATTTTACGTGCATGTTTTCCGGCGGCGACCCAACCAATACGAAAACCAGGCACCAGACATTTCGAAAACGAAGAGCAATGCAAAACGCCATCGTGGCGATCCCACGCTTTCGCAGGCAGCGGTTTTTCCCGTCCAAAATAAAGTTCGCTGTACACGTCATCTTCAATCAGCGTTACGTTGTACTGATTGAGCAACGCTACCAGCCGCGCTTTTTTCTGCGGCGTTAAGGTAAATCCGAGTGGATTCTGGCTATTAGTCATCAGCCAGCACGCTTTCACCGGATACTCCTGCAACGCCAGTTCCAGCGCCTTGAGATCAATCCCTTCTTTAACGTCCGTCGCCACCGATAACGCCTTCAGCCGTAACCGCTCCAGCGCCTGCAACGCGCCGTAGAAACAAGGATTCTCTACTATCACCCAATCGCCCGGTTCAGTGACCGCTTGTAAACTGAGGTTTAATGCCTCTAACGCCCCGGCGGTAATGACAATTTCATCAGGAGAAATAGTGATGCCCTGTAAGGCATAGCGACGAGCAATAGCCTGACGCAGTTCTGCGTTTCCTGGCGGTAAGTTTTCAATCACGCTCATCGCCGTGGCGGTTTTGCTTACCTGCGCCAGCGAGCGGTTGAGTTGTTGGAGGGGGAAAAGTCGCGGGTCGGGAAAGGCCGAGGCAAACGGAACTACCGACGGATCGCGACTGGCCTGCAACATATCAAAAATATAGGTGTTGATATCGACTGCTTCATCTCGAGTGACAGGAATGACTGGCGCTTTCGGCATTTTTATTGCCTGTGGCGCAACGTAATAACCCGACTGCGGTCGCGCGATAATATATCCCTGACTTTCGAGCAACTGATAGGCATGGCTCACGGTCATAAAGCTCATGCCAGAAAGCGCCACCTGGTCACGCAACGAAGGCAAACGATCGCCAGGTTGCCAGATACCCGACGCAATCTGCTCGCGTAATTGTTCTGCAAGCTGCTGGTATTTTTTCATTATCGAATCGTAATTATGTGCAGATGATTCGGCAGTCTATATCAGTTGTTAAAAATGACAACTTTTCGTTAACTGTAATTAAACCATCACCAGCGATAACTCTTTGCCAAGCGCCTTAGCCGCAAGCTGGACGGCGTCGATTTTTGTCGCATGGTGCAAGTTAAATAAGCGAGTAATTTCCTGTTTAGGTTTGCCAATTCGCCTGGCTAACTCTTGCTGAGTGATTTCTGACTGTAAAAAAGCATTTAACAGCAATACTTTAGAGGCGACGCTCAAAGGCACTTCAATAAAGTGATCGTGACTATTTGATGGCGAAGGTAAAGGGATAAGCTCGTTATCTTCAAAATAAAAATCAAATGCGGTCAGTAAAGCATCTTTTGCCGCTTCCATCGCTTCAGCGACAGTTTCGCCCTGGGTCAACGCTTCAGGGATATCCACAAAAGAAACCATATAACCGCCTTCCGGCGCGGGTGTAAGAGTGACGGGATAACGCATAATTTCGACTGTCTCTCGCATGTCATTAACCTTTTTAATTGGCGATTAACTCAAACCGAGTTGTTTCAGAATGGCTTTACGCAATGGTTCTTTAATCTCTTCGCTGGGGTGACGCGGCATGACACTGCGCCTCCCGTGAAACCTGAGTTTTAAATGGTTGCTGCCATTCGCTACATCGACGCCCTGAGATTCGAGCCAACGTCTGAACTCGCTTTGTTTCACATCGCCTCCCTGCCGCTGAGTATATCAACAAAGTAAACATTAGTGTTTACCTCCGTGTGTAATTTGCTCGAAAATAGCACTAAATCGCCGCAACGGCAGAATGCAATGCAAAATCAGGAAGGAAGATTCCATAATTTCTTTGCGCTAATTTGCAAAACTGAATAATAACCTCAAGAAACGATCGGCATCATAGCGGCAAAAGGTAAGAAAAAGGTGGCAGGATGTTTACGAAGGCGTTATCGGTTGTCTTATTAACGTGTGCGCTGTTCTCAGGACAACTCATGGCAGGGCACAAAGGACATGAATTTGTGTGGGTAAAGAATGTGGATCATCAGCTGCGTCATGAAGCGGACAGCGATGAATTGCGTGCTGTGGCGGAAGAGTCGGCGGAAGGTTTGCGCGAGCATTTTTACTGGCAACAATCGCGCAAACCAGAAGCGGGACAACGTTGAGTCATTTATTGCCGGATGCGGCGTGACGCCTTACCCGGCCAACAATATCATGCAGATTCAATAAGTTGTGAGTAACCAGAAAACTGGCATTTTACCCTTTTCGCTTCGGCAATGTTTTCAGCAGCTCATCCGGACTTACGGAGGCGACAACACTTCCCGGTAACGGCATTTTCAGAATGTGATTTTTAATTTTGCCGATGACGTGCATCTCGCATGGGCGGCAATCAAACTTTAGCGTTAATACTTCATCGCCGTTAACCAGTTGCATTGGCGTCGCCTTCCAGCTTTTGATATTGCCTTTCGCCTGTTTCGGGCACAGATTGAAGGCAAAGCGCAGACAATGCTTAGTGATCATCACCGGGACTTCGCCCTTCTCTTCATGTGCCTCATACGCCGCGTCAATCAGCTGCACACCGTAGCGATGATAAAATTCACGCGCTTTCTGGTTGTATACGTTCGCGAGGAAACTCAGATGCGTTTGCGGATAAACCGGCGCAGGATCAGCAACCGGTTTACGGCTGCCCCGCTGGTAACCGGCAAGACGTGCAGCATCCAGCATGTCGGCGGCTTCACGGCGGAACTGATTTAACAGACTGTTTGGTACAAACAGCGCACCCGGCAAATTAATTTGCACATCGCGGGCGTAATAGATGGTTTGCCCCAGTTTTGCCAGACCATCCTTTAGATTGTTCATTGCTTTTTCGGCGTTATTGGCTTCGTCGAACTGCCCGTCCAGCGTATGCGTGATGCTGACACCCTCTTCACTGGTGAGGGTCAGAATCAGTTGTTCCTGCCAGCCGCCCAGTTCAATGTCTACCGCCACCCGACGTTCGCTGGAGGTTTTTGTCAGTGCCTGCTGCCAGTTATGATCAAGATTACGGTTTAGTGGGTGATGCGGGCGAATTTTGTGCAACTCTGCTGGCATTTCATTGGGCCAGACGCGGTACTGATTTTCTCCGGTTTTCTCGACCGTATTGGCACGAAAGCCGACGACTTCACGTTTAATCATCACGTTCAGGCCGTCGCCATTTGCCAGTGGTTCGGAAACGGCAACATCGAGATGATCTTTCGCCACTTTCAATACTTCACCCACCGGCAGGCCGATAAATTTCGGCGAATCGAACGCGCCAATATCGCCTTTACGGGCATTCACAAAATAATCTGTGCTACCACGGTGGAAAGTCTTTTCCGTCGATGGAACAAAGAAATGTTCAGTACGACCTGATGAAGCACGCGTCAGATCGCCACGTTCTTCAATAATGGCATCCAGCATCTGGCGATAATGGGCGGTGATATTCTTCACGTAGCTCATATCTTTGTAACGCCCTTCAATCTTGAAGGAGCGTACGCCAGCATCAATCAGCGCGCCGAGGTTGGCAGTCTGATCGTTATCTTTCATCGACAGCAGATGTTTTTCATAGGAAACCACCCGCCCCTGATCGTCTTTCAATGTGTATGGCAAACGGCACGCCTGCGAGCAATCGCCACGGTTGGCGCTACGCCCTGTTTGCGCATGAGAAATGTAGCACTGACCCGAATAGGCCACGCACAGTGCGCCATGAATAAAGAATTCAATGGTCGCGTCCGTGGCCTGGTGAATCGCGCGGATCTGCTCAAGATTCAGCTCTCGCGCCAGCACAATCTGCGTGAAGCCAACATCAGAGAGGAACTTCGCTTTTTCTACTGTGCGAATATCGCACTGCGTACTGGCGTGCAGTTCAATCGGCGGAATATCAAGTTCCAGAATCCCCATATCCTGAACAATCAGCGCATCGACGCCGGTCTGGTAGAAGTCGGTAATCAGCCGTTGCGCAGGTTCCAGCTCATCATCATGCAAAATGGTGTTAAGCGTGACGAAAATTTTTGCACCATAACGATGGGCAAACGGCACCAGTTCGGCAATATCTTTCAGGCTATTACTGGCATTATGACGGGCACCAAAACCAGGGCCGCCGATATAAACAGCATCGGCACCGTGCAAAATAGCTTCGCGGGCAATGGCGGCATCGCGTGCCGGGCTTAACAGTTCAAGTCGATGAGAAGATACGGTCACATTCTTATCCAGTAGCTGAAAAATGGCGGCTATTTTAGCCACAAGCGCGACGTTGCGAAATAGTTTTCCCGCTTAACTGCGCGGGTAATGGATGAGGGAATGAAAATGTACGATTTGCTCCCCACCATTACGATAGACATGCGTAACGTCTGCAGCAAATCGAGCGCCTTTTCCACAATTAAGGCTCTGCCATTCACCATCAACGCACAGATCAAGTTGCCCATCAATGACGACAACATGTTCGATTACTCCCTTCTCATGGGGCGTCGATTCGCTTATTGCACCGGGTGCCATCTGAATCGAGAAGTGTTCAAAGCAGAGTTGTGGATCATAAGGAAACAGCGAAGTGATCACCATCGCCTGCTGTTGCGGATCATAAACTGAAGGCGTAGCGGACTGCGGCGGAGAAATAAATGTCGAAAATGGCACATTCAACCCGGTGGCAATTTTCCATAATGTCGCGACCGTCGGGCTGGACTCATTACGCTCAATCTGCCCTAACATCGCTTTAGAAACGCCCGTCGCTTCTGCCAGTCGCGAAAGACTCCAGCCATGCTGCTGACGTAGTTGTTTAAGTGTGGTGGATAAAAAGCGAGCGAGATTTTCCATGCGACTCCTCCGGCAAAACGGAAGTTTATCACTTGTGCGTTATAACGGACAAATGCTACGGTACCTGTACGTTATAACGCACGAGGTGACTATGCGTCTGTTTTCTATTCCTCCGCCCACGCTACTTGCGGGGTTTCTGGCGGTATTAATTGGCTACGCCAGTTCAGCGGCAATAATCTGGCAAGCAGCGATTGTCGCCGGAGCCACCACTGCACAAATCTCTGGCTGGATGACGGCGCTGGGGCTGGCAATGGGCGTCAGTACGCTGACTCTGACATTATGGTATCGCGTACCTGTTCTCACTGCATGGTCAACGCCTGGCGCGGCTTTGTTGGTCACCGGATTGCAGGGACTAACACTTAACGAAGCCATCGGCGTTTTTATTGTCACCAACGCGTTAATAGTCCTCTGCGGCATAACGGGACTCTTTGCTCGTCTGATGCGCATTATTCCGCACTCGCTTGCGGCGGCAATGCTTGCCGGGATTTTATTACGCTTTGGTTTACAGGCGTTTGCGAGCCTGGATGGTCAATTTACGTTGTGTGGCAGTATGTTGCTGGTATGGCTGGCAACCAGGGCCGTTGCGCCGCGCTATGCGGTAATTGCCGCGATGATTATTGGGATCGTCATCGTTATCGCGCAGGGTGACGTTGTCACAACTGATGTTGTCTTTAAACCCGTTCTCCCCACTTATATCACCCCTGATTTTGCGTTTGCTCACAGTCTGAGCGTTGCACTTCCCCTTTTTCTGGTGACGATGGCATCGCAAAACGCACCGGGTATCGCAGCAATGAAAGCAGCCGGATATTCGGCTCCTGTTTCGCCATTAATTGTATTTACTGGATTGCTGGCACTGTTTTTTTCCCCTTTCGGCGTTTATTCCGTCGGTATTGCGGCAATCACCGCGGCTATTTGCCAAAGCCCGGAAGCGCATCCGGATAAAGATCAACGTTGGCTGGCCGCTGCCGTTGCAGGCATTTTCTATTTGCTCGCAGGTCTGTTTGGTAGTGCCATTACCGGGATGATGTCTGCCCTGCCCGTAAGTTGGATCCAGATGCTGGCAGGTCTGGCGCTGTTGAGTACCATTGGCGGCAGTTTGTATCAGGCGCTGCATAATGAGCGTGAGCGAGACGCGGCGGTGGTGGCATTTCTGGTAACGGCAAGTGGATTGACGCTGTTCGGGATTGGTTCTGCGTTTTGGGGATTAATTGCCGGAGGCGTTTGTTACGTGGTGTTGAATTTAATCGCTAACAGAAACCGATAATAAAAAGCGCCATCTAACGATGGCGCGTCTGGAACTACTTTTTGTTAACGTCAAACATGGTGGCATCGGTCGCCATGTCATCAATAACTTGTTTAATATTTTCGAAAGCCATTGGCGTACTTTCGTTATTCAGGTCTTTACCTTCGCCCTGACGAACGACTTTGATAACCGGTTTATTAGTCGCTGCATCAATCAGCTCACCTTCAAAATAGAGGCGAGTATCCATGGTACGGTGGCCTGTAGCCATTTGCGTCCCCGCAACCACTAATGCAACAGGAACCACTTCATAGAATTGCAGCCCTTCTTTGCTGGTATCTACACCGGTAATGGCCCCACGGAAAATCAGACTATGCGGCCCAGCGGTGGTAACCAGTGGTTTACGCTGCGCTATCGCTTCTTTCATTTCGGTGTTGGTATAGTTCAAAATTTTATCCAGAACTTTCTGCCCTACCTGGGTAGAAGGTTTCGGTACCGGATAATAAGTGATTGGGTTCCAGACGATGCTGTCATATTTGCTTTGATCAAAACTCGGGTCTACCCAACGTAAAACAGGTTTACCTGTTGCCGAGGTTGTTTCTTTTAAATCAGAGTAATTGTTTAAAAAACCAGAATATTTATCTGGCTGGGTGATTTTAGAGGCACAACCAGACAGAGCCAACAAGCCGCATAAAGCTGCAACTTTCGCAAATGATGTGGTACGCATGAATAGTTTCCTGAGATGATTATATTACTTTCTAAGTTATAGCAAAAAGCGCCGCTTCGTGTTGTGGCAAAAAAAGTGTTGGTGAAAATAAATTTTTTAGCCCCTTTTCAGACGACATAGTCAATGTCGAAAAAGGGGCTAAGTCAATCATCAGTAGTTAAATTTCAGTAAGTTAAGCGGCTAAAAAACTTCGACTACTGTGATTAATTTCACATCCCTTCGATAAAAAATATGCTTACCGAAAAGAAGAACAGTAAACCATCTCAGCGTGGGGAATTTTCACGCGCTTTGTTCTTACCGGATCATTTTTTACGTGCCAGCATCGTGGCGAAACGCAGTTTAATACGATTACCGTTGGCGTCGGTGCGGTGCAGCTCGCCGACGTCTTCATTGTATTTCACCATCTCCCAGCCTTCGTAATATCGACGTAATTCCCCCTCTTTGAAGGCAAACGGGAAGCCGACGGTACATGGATAATCAGCGGTATCCATCGCCGCCACAATCAGGTTGTAACCGCCAGGTTTAGTGCAACGTTGCATATTGGCAATCAGCCCTGGGATGGTTTTAGCCTCAAGGAACATCAGCACCACAGTCGAAAGAATAAAATCGTACTGTCCATCAAATGTGAGGTTATTCAGATCAACGACCCGGGTGTGTAAATTATCCAGATTTTCAATGGACTTAATGCGCTCGACGTTGGCGACACTCATGGCATTTTTATCCCATGCGTCAACATCATAACCATTGGCTGCCAGGTAAAGACTGTTACGACCATTGCCACAGCCCAGATCCAGCGTTTTACCCGGTTTAACCACTTTCACCGCTTCCAGCACTTCAGAGTGTGTGCGGGTTAATTCATATTTATCAGTAAAATAGTTTTCATCACGAATGATCATTCTTTGTCCTCTGCTTTCATTAAAACGGCGCGCTCGGTTCTGACTAACAATTTTCCCTGCATCAGAAGCGCAAAAGTACGGATGAGCAGTATTGCAATAATAAAATTGGTAAAGATAAACAGCGGCACCGCCAGCGTATGGAAAAATCCATTATCGCTGCCACTCCCCAGATGCAAACCGGTGGTTGCCAGTGCAGATACGCCGAACGAGAAACTCCAGAATGAAGCATTAAATGGCTGGGAGAGATACCATGGCATCAGACGTAGCATAAACAGCAGTTGCAGCAGTCCATAACCGAAAAGCATTTTCGCCAGCGTGTCACCCTCGCCGCCGTTGACGCTCAGCCAGGCACTACAGGCCACCAGTGCAGGAGCGAGCTGAATGCCGAGTGAGGTCCGCAGTGCCGTGGGTAATTCTCCCGAACTGCGCAGACGCTGCAAGATCACAGGTTCAAGGCTTAGCCATGAGAAAACGCCTGCGCCTAAAAACACCAGACCTGCGTCGGTGTAGCCCAACGCACCACAGGCCATTGCGCTGATAAAGTTGTTGGCAACTGTCGGCAGATACAGTCCAGGCGTGGTAGCTTCTTCAGGGTGAGATCCGCGCCATAATCCCGCAGTTTGCCATGCGGCATAAGCCAGTTGCACCACGACACCAAAACTGAACAGGCACACCGCCAGTGGACGAAACCACGGAACAAAACCAATCGCCACCAGCATCGTCGTTGCCGGAAACAAACTCACAAAACTGCTCAGCACTGGATGGCGAACTTCCGCCAGCACGCTATGCGGAAAGCGTATGAGTCGGGTAATAAATGCGCTAGTCAATAATCCCCAGATGATCATCGCCAGAATCACTAGCCCATCCCCTAACCAGTGGCTGACCTGCCAAACCTGGCTGGCATAGCGCCAGGCAAATCCCATCCCTATCGTCCCCAACACAATACCAAAGTAGCCTGCCGGCAAATTGAGCACTTTATCGCTCTGCATCTTCTTACTCATTTTGTTTAATTTATAAAGTACATTTGAAATGCATTTTATGGAATTTTCTCGAGCATAGCCAGAGCCGCAGAATTTGCTACGGTTATAGTAAGTCACCTGTGGGAAAACGCTATGCGCAAATATCGTCTAAGTGAAGAACAGCGAGCCTTTAGTTATCAGGAAGATGGCACTAAAAAAAGTGTGTTATTACGGCAGATTATCGCCATTAGCGATTTTAACGATGTGATAGCAGGAACCGCTGGCGGCTGGATCGATCGCGAAACGGTGTTAGCACAGGAAGGAAATTGCTGGATTTACGATCAGAATGCTATTGCGTTCGGCGGAACGGTGATTTCCGGTAATACGCGTATCACCGGCACCAGCGTTCTTTGGGGAGAGGTTTACGCAACGGATAACGTCTGGATCGATAATAGTGAAATCAGCCAGGATGCATATATAAGTGACAGCGTCACCATTCGTGACTCATTAGTTTGTGGTCAATGTAGAATATTTGGTCACGCCTTAATTGATCAACATTCTATGATCGTCGCCGCACAAGGCTTAACGCCCGACCATCAACTCCTGCTACAAATTTATGATCGCGCAAGGGTTAGCGCCTCGCGTATTGTTCACCAGGCACAAATTTATGGCGATGCCGTCGTCCGGTATGCTTTTATTGAACATCGCGCCGAAGTTTTTGATTTTGCCAGCGTTGAAGGTAATGAAGAGAACAACGTCTGGCTATGCGATTGCGCTAAAGTCTACGGTCACGCGCAGGTGAAAGCTGGCATAGAAGAAGATGCCATTCCGACGATTCATTACAGTTCGCAGGTGGCGGAATATGCCATTGTGGAAGGTAATTGTGTGTTAAAACATCATGTATTGATTGGCGGAAATGCCGTGGTACGTGGCGGACCGATTCTGCTCGACGAGCACGTTGTAATACAAGGTGAGAGCCGTATTACAGGTGCGGTGATAATTGAAAAACATGTGGAGTTAACCGACCACGCCGTCGTTGAAGCCTTTGATGGCGACACGGTTCATGTCCGTGGTCCAAAAGTCATTAACGGCGAGGAGCGCATTACGCGAACGCCGCTGGCAGGGTTATTGTGAATCGATAATACGCGCGTATAAGTTCACATCATCATAGGCATCATTCAGGAACTCAGCCTGTTTCAGACAACCTTCAAGGATAAAACCATTGCGCAAGGCGACCTGGTTGCTTTGCACATTGTCCACCCGACATTTGATCACGAAGCGTCTAAGTTCACCAGACTGGGCGTAATGATGAATCAATGCCTGCAGCGCCTGAGAAATGATCCCCTGCCCCTGATGAGATTCGTCCAGCCAGTAGCCGATTTCAGCGGTTTTATTCAGTGGTTCAATACGATTAAACGAGATAACGCCGATAAGTTCATCTTCTTTGAAAATCATGAACATTTTGGCATATCCGCGTTGATGCAACATTACATTGCCCTGCACCGTTTTTCGCGTGTCCTCTTCACTTTGAACAAACTGCGGCCAGTTTAGCGACTGCTGTAACCAGGTTTTATTTTTACAGATTAACTGATAAAGAGGTGTGACGTGATTTTCTGCAACAGCATGTAATTCAAGTGATTCGCTTACTTTTATCGTTTCGGTCATCTTATCTCCAGTCAATCCATGCAGTTGTTAAAAAAGCCGCCTGGCTGGCGGCTTAGGAAAGTTTACACCTCTTTGACGCTCTCCTGCTGCAGGATTTTGAGCATCTCATCTTTTAACTGTAGCTTTTGTTTTTTCATGCGGACCACTTCCGCATTGTACCCTCGACCGTCGGAACCTTCCTTTCTGGCAATTTCATGATCAAGTTTATTGTGTTTATCGAACAAGGACATAAAGCGAGGATTTTCGTTTTTCAGACGGGATATTAAATCTCGGTATTCTGGAAACATACGCACTCCCTGTTAGTGGCTGACAAGGTGTATCTGAAATACACACTATCAGATTACTCATTTAACTTAGGGAAAAATGCGAGCGGGATCGTGTTTAACCAGACGGCACCTCCCGAAGAAGGTGCCGAAGAAAAAACGATTAACTCATCACGCGGTCGTCAACATACTGACGTTTATCCGGCGCTGGCGGGAAATACTGATACAGCCATGTTTCACTGATAGCGTCGCCCTGACAACGCAGATACATCCGCATATCGACCGGATCAGTGGAGTCCGAAGTCGGATACCAGTCAAACTGAATACGATAACCATCAATGGGTTCAATATAGAGAATTTCGATTTGCTTCGCTTCCCCACTGGAAAGCGTAATCACCGGCTCAATGCCTTTTGGTGCGGCAGCTTTCAGATCACCACCAACGAAATCGACGGCAAAACGACGCGCCCATTTTTCGGGATAGTGTTCACCTGGCGCCCAACCTTCCGGGAAACCGCCCATGCCGGTACGCGTCGCCATAACGCGCGCTAATGGGCAATGAACAGGCGGTTGCGCACTCCAGTACAGACGATACTGGAATGCAAACTCATCACCCGCTTTTACAGCTTTTTCTGGCTGCCAGAAGCAGACAATGTTATCCAGCGTTTCACCCGTAGTTGGGATTTCCATCAGGCCGATGGTGCCCTTACCCCACTTGTTACGCGGTTCCACCCACAGACTTGGGCGTTTGTTATACCAGCCCATAATGTCCTGATAATGAGAGAAATCACGATCCAGTTGCAATAAACCAAACCCTTTCGGGTTGTTGTCGGTGTAAGCATTGAACTGCAATTTTTGCGGATTGTTCAGCGGACGGCAAATCCACTCGCCGTTGCCCCGCCACATGGACAGACGATCAGAGTCATGGATTTGCGGATGAATGGTGTCGCACATCCGACGTTCATTAGTACCGCAGCTGAACATGCTGGTCATCGGCGCAATGCCCAGCTGTTTAATGTCTTTGCGCGCATACAGGTGATTTTCCACATCCATAATCACCTGACTTTTCTCACAATGGATAGTGAACTTATAGGCACCAGTAATGCTGGCGCTATCGAGCAACGCATAAACGGTAAAGGTGGTTGCCCCCGGTTTTACCGTATCAAACCAGAAGGCGGTAAAGTCGGGGAACTCTTCTTTACTGTCGGTGTAAGTGTCGATCGCCAGGCCGCGAGCCGATAGACCGTATTGATATGTGTCGTCAACGGCGCGGAAATAACTCGCACCGAGGAATGATACGACATCACGGCGCGCCAGTTCGGGGGCTTTAAACACGCGAAAACCGGCAAAACCGAGATCGCTTTGCCCTTCTAATTGTTTGGTATCAACACCCGCATCGTTGTATTTGAACAACTCCGGGCGAAAGTGAATTTCACGCGCCAGATGTGTTGCGGGATCTACAGAAAACATACGAACGCGGCGACGGAATCCCATTCCCATATGGAAGAACTGAGCGTCCAGTTGACGGTTCTCAACGTTATGCCAGAGCGATTTTTCGGCGTCGTATTGAATACTGTTATAAGCCTGCGGCGTCATTGTCGCCAGAGTGTCAGGTAACGGACGCGGCGCACCTCGCCACGCTGTTTGCGCTAAGTCGTGCGCCATTGACTGTAGAATGGAGAAGTCAAAACGTTGGGTTTGCCCGTCGGCAATATCAGAATCTGCCGCGAATGCCGCCTGAGAAAAAAGAGAAGCAATGCCGCTGGTACCGCACACGGCGGCCATAGCCATTGAACCTTTAATAAATCGTCTACGATCCATACCTGAAAGTGAGTCCTTCTGGTGTTGTGAATGGTCCCGCGCTGGTCGTTTTCAGCGGCAAGAAAGTGCTTATTTATGGCCGCTCACTCTAGACAATATTTATTAATAATCCAATTGTTGAACTGAGAGAATATGCATAAATCGGCAATTTTTTTATGTCGATGGGATGAGCCTGATTCGTTTGTAAAATCAGGCAAATTTTTGCAAAGGCGGATGGTCAGAGTTTAAAGCAAACCACAGCGACGTTTACTGCGTTCTTCCGCTTCCTGATAAAGCTGGAACTCATCCAAAACCGGGCAGCCCAACGCCTGCTCAAATGCTTCGCGACTGGCATTACCGTGACTGCGTGCCTGCGTTTCATTACCCAGATTTGACTGGAAGATCCCCGCCGCGCTAACAGGCAAGAAATCTTCATAGGTAATGGGTTGCGCCACTACCCAACCACGTTCAATTAAGGGCTGTGGATCGTCTCCGGAATGAATCGCCTGACGATGCGCCTCACCTGAAGGCGTTAGACGGTACCGGAACCATGCCAACCCTTGCTGACGCATTAAAAACTCACTGTCAGGAAAAGTGCGGAAGGTTTCCTGTAAATGCATTTGGTGAGTGAGATTATCCTGCCCGGTTCCAGCGTTACGCAGAAGATCATCATACAGTTGTCGCCCTTTCGGCGTTAATGCCACACCACGCTGCTCTATTTCACCAAAGCGCGCGGTATGCGTACCCTGTTTCTGCCCTGCAAACAACACCGTCTCTTCCAGTGCTTTAAAGCTGGTCTGGCGTAGTAAAATCGGTACCTCGCGGCGCGGCGGCCCTTCGATCAGAATTTTGGGTTCAATCCCGCATTCAGGCATCATCGACTGCACCCGGTCAATATCCAGCGTACGTGGCGTCAGGTGGTTGATATGGCATCCAGGAAAACAGACCACATCAGCAATTAACCGATGTTCGTTGTGCAAGGCGCGATAGGTTTCTTCATCTACCGTTGCTGACTGGTGCCAACGAAACGTTTCCAGGGCTTCCTGCACAAACTCCTGTGCCTGTGTTTCGTTAAAACCGCCCCGCTGCTCATATTCCTCTAACAGTTGTCGACAACGTGGGGTGAAGATATCGCGCTGACGCAGAATCTCCGCCGCTTTCTGGCGCAAAATTTCGTTCTCGATAAGCTCAAGGCGGAGTAATGAAGTAAAAACGCGGAAGGGATTACGCGCCAGAGAAGCATCATCAATGGGCCGAAATGCTGTCGAATGTACCGGCACCCCCGCCTGCGAGAGATCGTAATAGCTCACCGGGTACATCCCCATAATGGCAAACATCCGCCGAAGAGTAGCAAGCTCTTGTGCAGTCCCAACACGAATCGCCCCATGACGTTCAACATTCAGTCGCGCCAGCTCGTCTGCATTTACCATTTTTTCGTGCAGTTGAGGATTGTTTTCCAGCACAGCCAGATTCACATCAGCTACCAGTTCCAGCAGCGTGCCGTACTGCGGAACTTCTTGCTGGTACATGGCTGACATTGCCTGCGAAAACTGTTCCCGAATCTCATCCGCCGTGATGCTGTTCGCCATAGTGTCTGCCTCCAGTGGTCAGTAATCTGGAGTGTAGGTAACCGCATTCACTCCGGCGGGAAGAATTTACAAACTGTGATCTCGCCGCGAAAACATCAATATTATCCATTTTGCTGTAACATAATTGCTTTAATTGTTAATAATATTTTGCAATCAAGTTATCATAATCAAACAACTTCACTTGTCAGCGACACCGCTTCGTTTTTAACATCGCTTATGGAAAAAAATAGTCTGTTTAGTCAGCGCATCCGTTTGCGCCACCTTCATACATTCGTAGCTGTCGCACAACAAGGAACTTTGGGGCGCGCGGCTGAAACCCTTAATTTGAGTCAACCTGCGCTCTCTAAAACATTGAATGAACTGGAGCAACTGACGGGCGCTCGCTTGTTTGAGCGTGGTCGTCAGGGGGCGCAACTTACCTTACCCGGCGAACAATTTTTAACGCATGCAGTCAGAGTTCTTGACGCCATCAACACTGCCGGACAGTCGCTTCATCGTAAAGAAGGTCTTAATAATGATGTCGTCAGGGTTGGTGCACTACCTACTGCGGCACTGGGGATATTACCTTCGGTTATAGGTCAGTTTCATCAGCAACAAAAAGAAACGACCTTGCAAGTTGCGACAATGAGTAACCCTATGATTCTGGCGGGTTTGAAAACCGGGGAAATCGATATCGGCATTGGTCGGATGTCAGATCCTGAACTGATGACCGGGCTTAATTACGAACTGCTGTTTCTTGAATCGCTGAAGCTGGTTGTCCGCCCCAATCATCCGCTACTTCAGGAGAACGTAACGCTAAGCCGGGTGCTGGAATGGCCGGTCGTTGTATCACCAGAAGGCACTGCGCCACGCCAGCATTCAGATGCATTAGTGCAGAGCCAGGGATGTAAAATTCCTTCGGGTTGTATCGAAACGCTGTCTGCTTCGCTATCTCGTCAACTTACGGTTGAATACGACTACGTGTGGTTTGTCCCTTCTGGCGCGGTAAAAGACGACCTGCGTCATGCCACGCTGGTGGCCCTGCCTGTTCCGGGACATGGTGCAGGCGAACCGATTGGAATACTGACCCGCGTAGATGCAACGTTCTCTTCTGGTTGCCAGTTGATGATTAACGCTATTCGAAAATCAATGCCGTTCTGAAAGGTGAAGGGATCTGTCGATCCCTTCCTTGAACATTTTCACACCGTAGCGAAACTAACTTGTTCACCCGCTCCGCGAGGTTCTGCCAACACAGAATGTTTGTTCAGACGGAATACGTCCACCGCCTCAGTTAATCGTGCCGCCTGTTCTTCAAGGGACACCGCCGCCGCTGAGGCCTCTTCTACCAGAGAAGCATTCTGTTGCGTCACCTTATCCATTTCAGAAATCGCCTGGCTAACCTGAGTTATGCCTCTGCTTTGTTCATCCGAGGCAGCGGCGATTTCCTGCATGATATGTGTGACACTCGCGACGGCATCAACAATAGTGCTCATGGTTTTCCCTGCCATTGCCACCTCATCCGACCCCAGGTCAATTAACCTGACTGATTCACTGATCAAGCCTTCAATCTCTTTCGCCGCCTGAGCGCTGCGGCTTGCGAGTGTCCGTACTTCGCTGGCGACAACGGCAAATCCACGCCCTTGCTCACCCGCTCGCGCGGCTTCAACGGCAGCATTCAGTGCCAGAATATTCGTCTGGAAAGCAATACTGTTGATGACGGCGGTGATCTCAGAAATTTTCTTCGAACTCGTGGAGATAGCGCCCATCGTTTTTACTACACCGGAAACCGTCTGCCCGCCATCGCTGGCTTTAATAGAAGCCTCTTGCGCCAGTTTGCTGGCATGATGCGCGTTATCCGCATTCTGTTTCACCGTCGCAGTAAGTTGCTCCATGCTGGCGGCAGTTTGTTCGATAGCCGCCGCTTGTTCTTCGGTGCGAGATGACAGGTCCGCATTGCCAGCTGAAATTTCGCTGGTGCCACGATAAATCTCTTCCGCACCCTGTCGAACAGTCCCTACTGTCATCCCCAGTGAATGCTGCATTTGCTGTAAATGACGACTTAAGCGACCGATTTCATTACGACCCGCCGGTTCATCATTCATCGTCAGATCGCCACTGGCGATTTTTTCAATCCGTTGTGCGGCATGTTGCAGTGGACGAATGACGATCCGACGTAGCACTATAAATGTTATCAGCGTCATGACCAGGGCAAGCACAAACGCGCCAATCATGAACATCCCACCCAGGCGGGTGCGCTGATGGGCCAGTTCCGCCAGTTGGTTGGCTCTGGCGCTACGTATCTTAACGGCTTTGCTCAAAATATCGGTATAAGCATTATCCAGCGGTCGGATCTGCTCACTTTCATGATTGATAATCGCTTCAAACATGCCATTTTTGGCATATTTCAACATCGGTTGCATACCCGTGATATAAGCCTGGAAGCGTTGATTTAATTCAGTGTCGAGGGCTTCATCAGCAGGTGTTTTCACCGACCGATTCTGATAAGCACGATAACCTTGCTGCGACTGTTTAATCTCCGATTCGGCTTGCGCAATATTTCGCTTCATTGCTTCCATTTCAGCAATACGACTCGCAGCACCAGCCTGAATCATATTGATCCGGGCTGAACGCAAAAAATCTGAACTGTTCGCTAACCCGGTCCGAATCTCAATCTCCGCAGTAACATCACGCTGATCGCGATCGGCCTGCCAAAGGAAATAGCCGGCCAGGGCTGAACTTAATGCGAATAGAACTAAGATACCGCCAAGAATGCAGGCAAATAACGGAACCAGCCTGATGTGATGCAAAAAACCTAATCGCTGTGAGGGAGTTGTATTCATTACCGTTGTCTCTCTTCCAGGTTTACTCCTGATAGAAAGTCATCGGCACTTGACGGTAATTTCTTACGACCAAAAACCTCTTTGCGTCACATTTTTACAACAATTATGGCAGAGAAGAATAATGCCATTGGAATGAAGAGAGTAACGAATGATTAAACTGGCTAAACCGAATGACGAAAAATTCTGGAAAACAGCACGCAATTTCGTGAAGTGATTATTTTCGTCCCTAAGGAAACCTCATAGGATGCCTGCGGGTGCCTGAGACTTTCTGTTTTCAGGCTAACCGGGAATCAGAAAGACGAAGGCCCCGACCGATATTTCTATCAAACTGTACTGCACCCATTTTGTTGGACGATGAAATGGAATAGCCCCTAATATGTCAAAGCCAAAATACCCTTTTGAAAAGCGCCTTGAAGTCGTGAATCACTACTTCACAACTG
>NZ_JBJQJI010000028.1:0-30956 GCF_046487485.1 Escherichia sp. WS1368 | reverse complement strand
GCCGGGCGACAACATCAAAATGGTTGTTACCCTGATCCACCCGATCGCGATGGACGACGGTCTGCGTTTCGCAATCCGTGAAGGCGGCCGTACCGTTGGCGCGGGCGTTGTAGCAAAAGTTCTGAGCTAATTGCCGATAACATTTGACGCAATGCGCACTAAAAGGGCATCATTTGATGCCCTTTTTGCACGCTTTCGTACCAGAACCTGGCTCATCAGTGATTTTCTTTGTCATAATCATTGCTGAGACAGGCTCTGTTGAGGGCGTATAATCCGAAAAGCTAATACGCGTTTCGATTTGGTTTGCCTCGCGATCGCGGGGTGAAAATGTTTGTAGAATACTTCTGACAGGTTGGTTTATGAGTGCGAATACCGAAGCTCAAGGAAGCGGGCGCGGCCTGGAAGCGATGAAGTGGGTCGTTGTGGTGGCATTGCTCCTGGTAGCGATTGTCGGCAACTACCTTTATCGCGACATTATGCTGCCGCTGCGTGCGCTGGCCGTAGTAATTCTGATTGCTGCAGCGGGTGGTGTCGCGCTGTTAACGACAAAAGGTAAAGCTACCGTTGCTTTTGCCCGTGAAGCGCGTACCGAAGTCCGTAAGGTCATTTGGCCGACTCGCCAGGAAACATTGCACACCACGCTGATTGTGGCTGCGGTTACCGCAGTAATGTCACTGATCCTGTGGGGACTGGATGGTATTCTGGTTCGCCTGGTATCCTTTATCACTGGCCTGAGGTTCTGAGATGTCTGAAGCTCCTAAAAAGCGCTGGTACGTCGTTCAGGCGTTTTCCGGTTTTGAAGGCCGCGTAGCAACGTCGCTGCGTGAGCATATCAAATTACACAACATGGAAGATTTGTTTGGTGAAGTCATGGTACCAACCGAAGAAGTGGTTGAAATCCGTGGCGGTCAGCGTCGCAAAAGCGAACGTAAATTCTTCCCTGGCTACGTCCTCGTTCAGATGGTGATGAACGACGCGAGCTGGCACCTGGTGCGCAGCGTACCGCGTGTGATGGGCTTCATCGGCGGTACTTCCGATCGTCCTGCACCAATCAGCGATAAAGAAGTCGATGCGATTATGAACCGCCTGCAGCAGGTTGGTGATAAGCCGCGTCCGAAAACGCTGTTTGAACCGGGTGAAATGGTCCGTGTTAATGATGGTCCGTTCGCTGACTTCAACGGTGTTGTTGAAGAAGTGGATTACGAGAAATCTCGTCTGAAAGTGTCTGTTTCTATCTTCGGTCGTGCGACCCCGGTAGAGCTGGACTTCAGCCAGGTTGAAAAAGCCTAACCCAGCGATCAAAAAAGCGGCGATTTAATCGTTGCACAAGGCGCGAGATTGGAATACAATTTCGCGCCTTTTGTTTTTATGGGCCTTGCCCGTAAAACGATTTTTTATATCACGGGGAGCCTCTCAGAGGCGTTATTACCCAACTTGAGGAATTTATAATGGCTAAGAAAGTACAAGCCTATGTCAAGCTGCAGGTTGCAGCTGGTATGGCTAACCCGAGTCCGCCAGTAGGTCCGGCTCTGGGTCAGCAGGGCGTAAACATCATGGAATTCTGCAAAGCGTTCAACGCAAAAACTGATTCCATCGAAAAAGGTCTGCCGATTCCGGTAGTAATCACCGTTTACGCTGACCGTTCTTTCACTTTCGTTACCAAGACTCCGCCGGCAGCAGTTCTGCTGAAAAAAGCGGCTGGTATCAAGTCTGGTTCCGGTAAGCCGAACAAAGACAAAGTGGGTAAAATTTCCCGCGCTCAGCTGCAGGAAATCGCGCAGACCAAAGCTGCCGACATGACTGGTGCCGACATTGAAGCGATGACTCGCTCCATCGAAGGTACTGCACGTTCCATGGGCCTGGTAGTGGAGGACTAAGAAATGGCTAAACTGACCAAGCGCATGCGTGTTATCCGCGAGAAAGTTGATGCAACCAAACAGTACGACATCAACGAAGCTATCGCTCTGCTGAAAGAACTGGCGACTGCTAAATTCGTAGAAAGCGTGGACGTAGCTGTTAACCTCGGCATCGACGCTCGTAAATCTGACCAGAACGTACGTGGTGCAACTGTACTGCCGCACGGTACTGGCCGTTCCGTTCGCGTAGCCGTATTTACCCAGGGTGCAAACGCTGAAGCTGCTAAAGCTGCAGGTGCTGAACTGGTAGGTATGGAAGATCTGGCTGACCAGATCAAGAAAGGCGAAATGAACTTTGACGTTGTTATTGCTTCTCCGGATGCAATGCGCGTTGTTGGCCAGCTGGGCCAGGTTCTGGGTCCGCGCGGCCTGATGCCAAACCCGAAAGTGGGTACTGTAACGCCGAACGTTGCTGAAGCGGTTAAAAACGCTAAAGCTGGCCAGGTTCGTTACCGTAACGACAAAAACGGCATCATCCACACCACCATCGGTAAAGTGGACTTTGACGCTGACAAACTGAAAGAAAACCTGGAAGCTCTGCTGGTTGCGCTGAAAAAAGCAAAACCGACTCAGGCGAAAGGCGTGTACATCAAGAAAGTTAGCATCTCCACCACCATGGGTGCAGGTGTTGCAGTTGACCAGGCTGGCCTGAGCGCTTCTGTAAACTAATGCCTTTACGTGGGCGGTGATTTTGTCTACAATCTTACCCCCACGTATAATGCTTAATGCAGACGTATATCCGAGATATTCGGGTTGTGGCAAGGCGGCAACTGAGTGAGTCGCCAGGAGCATAGCTAACTATGTGACTGGTGCGAATGAAGGAAGCCAACGCCGCCACAAGCTGAATAGCGACGGATAGAAAAGATTTGTTCGTTGGAGCCTGGCCTATCCAGGCCTCCGTCGAAGACCGCAGGAGTTTCGCAAGAAACTTAATCCCCTGCGTAGACGGTGACAGAACGCTAAGATTATTCTTTTATATTCTGGCTTGTTTCTGCTCACCGTAATTAAGACGCTCTCTCCGTTTGGAGGAGTGAAGTGAGTTCCAGAGATTTTCTCTGGCAAACATCCAGGAGCAAAGCTAATGGCTTTAAATCTTCAAGACAAACAAGCGATTGTTGCTGAAGTCAGCGAAGTAGCCAAAGGCGCGCTGTCTGCAGTAGTTGCGGATTCCCGTGGCGTAACTGTAGATAAAATGACTGAACTGCGTAAAGCAGGTCGCGAAGCTGGCGTATACATGCGTGTTGTTCGTAACACCCTGCTGCGCCGTGCTGTTGAAGGTACTCCGTTCGAGTGCCTGAAAGACGCGTTTGTTGGTCCGACCCTGATTGCATACTCTATGGAACACCCGGGCGCTGCTGCTCGTCTGTTCAAAGAGTTCGCGAAAGCGAATGCAAAATTTGAGGTCAAAGCCGCTGCCTTTGAAGGTGAGCTGATCCCGGCGTCTCAGATCGACCGCCTGGCAACTCTGCCGACCTACGAAGAAGCAATTGCACGCCTGATGGCAACCATGAAAGAAGCTTCGGCTGGCAAACTGGTTCGTACTCTGGCTGCTGTACGCGATGCGAAAGAAGCTGCTTAATCGCAGTTATCTTTTTAACGCATTCGCTTACGTATAAACTTATTCTGATATTCAGGAACAATTTAAATGTCTATCACTAAAGATCAAATCATTGAAGCAGTTGCAGCTATGTCTGTAATGGACGTTGTAGAACTGATCTCTGCAATGGAAGAAAAATTCGGTGTTTCCGCTGCTGCTGCTGTAGCTGTAGCTGCTGGCCCGGTTGAAGCTGCTGAAGAAAAAACTGAATTCGACGTAATTCTGAAAGCTGCTGGCGCTAACAAAGTTGCTGTTATCAAAGCAGTACGTGGCGCAACTGGCCTGGGTCTGAAAGAAGCTAAAGACCTGGTAGAATCTGCACCGGCTGCTCTGAAAGAAGGCGTGAGCAAAGACGACGCAGAAGCACTGAAAAAAGCTCTGGAAGAAGCTGGCGCTGAAGTTGAAGTTAAATAAGCCAACCCTTCCGGTTGCAGCCTGAGAAATCAGGCTGATGGCTGGTGACTTTTTAGTCACCAGCCTTTTTGCGCTGTAAGGCGCCAGTAGCGTTTCACACTGTTTGACTACTGCTGTGCCTTTCAATGCTTGTTTCTATCGACGACTTAATATACTGCGACAGGACGTCCGTTCTGTGTAAATCGCAATGAAATGGTTTAAGCGTGATAGCAACAGGCATTGCGGAAAGTGTTCCATTTTCCGGTCAACAAAATAGTGTTGCACAAACTGTCCGCTCAATGGACAGATGGGTCGACTTGTCAGCGAGCTGAGGAACCCTATGGTTTACTCCTATACCGAGAAAAAACGTATTCGTAAGGATTTTGGTAAACGTCCACAAGTTCTGGATGTACCTTATCTCCTTTCTATCCAGCTTGACTCGTTTCAGAAATTTATCGAGCAAGATCCTGAAGGGCAGTATGGTCTGGAAGCTGCTTTCCGTTCCGTATTCCCGATTCAGAGCTACAGCGGTAATTCCGAGCTGCAATACGTCAGCTACCGCCTTGGCGAACCGGTGTTTGACGTCCAGGAATGTCAAATCCGTGGCGTGACCTATTCCGCACCGCTGCGCGTTAAACTGCGTCTGGTGATCTATGAGCGCGAAGCGCCGGAAGGCACCGTAAAAGACATTAAAGAACAAGAAGTCTACATGGGCGAAATTCCGCTCATGACAGACAACGGTACCTTTGTTATCAACGGTACTGAGCGTGTTATCGTTTCCCAGCTGCACCGTAGTCCGGGCGTCTTCTTTGACTCCGACAAAGGTAAAACCCACTCTTCGGGTAAAGTGCTGTATAACGCGCGTATCATCCCTTACCGTGGTTCCTGGCTGGACTTCGAATTCGATCCGAAGGACAACCTGTTCGTACGTATTGACCGTCGCCGTAAACTGCCTGCGACCATCATTCTGCGTGCCCTGAACTACACCACAGAGCAGATCCTCGACCTGTTCTTTGAAAAAGTTATCTTTGAAATCCGTGATAACAAGCTGCAGATGGAACTGGTGCCGGAACGCCTGCGTGGTGAAACCGCATCTTTTGACATCGAAGCTAACGGTAAAGTGTACGTAGAAAAAGGCCGCCGTATCACTGCGCGCCACATTCGCCAGCTGGAAAAAGACGACGTCAAACTGATCGAAGTCCCGGTTGAGTACATCGCAGGTAAAGTGGTTGCTAAAGACTATATTGATGAGTCTACCGGCGAGCTGATCTGCGCAGCGAACATGGAGCTGAGCCTGGATCTGCTGGCTAAGCTGAGCCAGTCTGGTCACAAGCGTATCGAAACGCTGTTCACCAACGACCTGGATCACGGCCCGTATATCTCTGAAACCTTACGTGTCGACCCAACTAACGACCGTCTGAGCGCACTGGTAGAAATCTACCGCATGATGCGCCCTGGCGAGCCGCCGACTCGTGAAGCAGCTGAAAGCCTGTTCGAGAACCTGTTCTTCTCCGAAGACCGCTATGACCTGTCTGCGGTTGGTCGTATGAAGTTCAACCGTTCTCTGCTGCGCGAAGAAATCGAAGGTTCCGGTATCCTGAGCAAAGACGACATCATTGATGTTATGAAAAAGCTCATTGATATCCGTAACGGTAAAGGCGAAGTCGATGATATCGACCACCTCGGCAACCGTCGTATCCGTTCCGTTGGCGAAATGGCGGAAAACCAGTTCCGCGTTGGCCTGGTACGTGTAGAGCGTGCGGTGAAAGAGCGTCTGTCTCTGGGCGATCTGGATACCCTGATGCCTCAGGATATGATCAACGCCAAGCCGATTTCCGCAGCAGTGAAAGAGTTCTTCGGTTCCAGCCAGCTGTCTCAGTTTATGGACCAGAACAACCCGCTGTCTGAGATTACGCACAAACGTCGTATCTCCGCACTCGGCCCAGGTGGTCTGACCCGTGAACGTGCAGGCTTCGAAGTTCGAGACGTACACCCGACTCACTACGGTCGCGTATGTCCAATCGAAACCCCTGAAGGTCCGAACATCGGTCTGATCAACTCTCTGTCTGTGTACGCACAGACTAACGAATACGGCTTCCTTGAGACTCCGTATCGTAAAGTGACCGACGGTGTTGTAACTGACGAAATTCACTACCTGTCTGCTATCGAAGAAGGCAACTACGTTATCGCCCAGGCGAACTCCAACCTGGATGAAGAAGGCCACTTCGTAGAAGACCTGGTAACTTGCCGTAGCAAAGGCGAATCCAGCTTGTTCAGCCGCGACCAGGTTGACTACATGGACGTATCCACCCAGCAGGTGGTATCTGTCGGTGCGTCCCTGATCCCGTTCCTGGAACACGATGACGCCAACCGTGCATTGATGGGTGCGAACATGCAACGTCAGGCCGTTCCGACTCTGCGTGCTGATAAGCCGCTGGTTGGTACTGGTATGGAACGTGCTGTTGCCGTTGACTCCGGTGTAACTGCGGTTGCTAAACGTGGTGGTGTCGTTCAGTACGTGGATGCTTCCCGTATCGTTATCAAAGTTAACGAAGACGAGATGTATCCGGGTGAAGCAGGTATCGACATCTATAACCTGACCAAATACACCCGTTCTAACCAGAACACCTGTATCAACCAGATGCCGTGTGTGTCTCTGGGTGAACCGGTAGAACGTGGCGACGTGCTGGCAGATGGTCCGTCTACCGACCTCGGTGAACTGGCGCTGGGTCAGAACATGCGCGTAGCGTTCATGCCGTGGAATGGTTACAACTTCGAAGACTCCATCCTCGTATCCGAGCGTGTTGTTCAGGAAGACCGTTTCACCACCATCCACATTCAGGAACTGGCGTGTGTGTCCCGTGACACCAAGCTGGGGCCGGAAGAGATCACCGCTGACATCCCGAACGTGGGTGAAGCTGCGCTCTCCAAACTGGATGAATCCGGTATCGTTTACATTGGTGCGGAAGTAACCGGTGGCGACATTCTGGTTGGTAAGGTAACGCCGAAAGGTGAAACTCAGCTGACCCCAGAAGAAAAACTGCTGCGTGCGATCTTCGGTGAGAAAGCGTCTGACGTTAAAGACTCTTCTCTGCGCGTACCAAACGGTGTATCCGGTACGGTTATCGACGTTCAGGTCTTTACTCGCGATGGCGTAGAAAAAGACAAACGTGCGCTGGAAATCGAAGAAATGCAGCTCAAACAGGCGAAGAAAGACCTGTCTGAAGAACTGCAGATCCTCGAAGCGGGTCTGTTCAGCCGTATCCGTGCTGTGCTGGTAGCCGGTGGCGTTGAAGCTGAGAAGCTCGACAAACTGCCGCGCGATCGCTGGCTGGAGCTGGGCCTGACCGACGAAGAGAAACAAAATCAGCTGGAACAGCTGGCTGAGCAGTATGACGAACTGAAACACGAGTTCGAGAAGAAACTCGAAGCGAAACGCCGCAAAATCACCCAGGGCGACGATCTGGCACCGGGCGTGCTGAAGATTGTTAAGGTATATCTGGCGGTTAAACGCCGTATCCAGCCTGGTGACAAGATGGCAGGTCGTCACGGTAACAAGGGTGTAATTTCTAAGATCAACCCGATCGAAGATATGCCTTACGATGAAAACGGTACGCCGGTAGACATCGTACTGAACCCGCTGGGCGTACCGTCTCGTATGAACATCGGTCAGATCCTCGAAACCCACCTGGGTATGGCTGCGAAAGGTATCGGCGACAAGATCAACGCCATGCTGAAACAGCAGCAAGAAGTCGCGAAACTGCGCGAATTCATCCAGCGTGCGTACGATCTGGGCGCTGACGTTCGTCAGAAAGTTGACCTGAGTACCTTCAGCGATGAAGAAGTTATGCGTCTGGCTGAAAACCTGCGCAAAGGTATGCCAATCGCAACGCCGGTGTTCGACGGTGCGAAAGAAGCAGAAATTAAAGAGCTGCTGAAACTTGGCGACCTGCCGACTTCTGGTCAGATCCGCCTGTACGACGGACGCACTGGTGAACAGTTCGAACGTCCGGTAACCGTTGGTTACATGTACATGCTGAAACTGAACCACCTGGTCGACGACAAGATGCACGCGCGTTCCACCGGTTCTTACAGCCTGGTTACTCAGCAGCCGCTGGGTGGTAAGGCACAGTTCGGTGGTCAGCGTTTCGGGGAGATGGAAGTGTGGGCGCTGGAAGCATACGGCGCAGCATACACCCTGCAGGAAATGCTCACCGTTAAGTCTGATGACGTGAACGGTCGTACTAAGATGTATAAAAACATCGTGGACGGCAACCATCAGATGGAGCCGGGCATGCCAGAATCCTTCAACGTATTGTTGAAAGAGATTCGTTCGCTGGGTATCAACATCGAACTGGAAGACGAGTAATTCTCGCTCAAACAGGTCACTGCTGTCGGGGTAAAACCCGGCAGCGGATTGTGCTAACTCCGACGGGAGCAAATCCGTGAAAGATTTATTAAAGTTTCTGAAAGCGCAGACTAAAACCGAAGAGTTTGATGCGATCAAAATTGCTCTGGCTTCGCCAGACATGATCCGTTCATGGTCTTTCGGTGAAGTTAAAAAGCCGGAAACCATCAACTACCGTACGTTCAAACCAGAACGTGACGGCCTTTTCTGCGCCCGTATCTTTGGGCCGGTAAAAGATTACGAGTGCCTGTGCGGTAAGTACAAGCGCCTGAAACACCGTGGTGTCATCTGTGAGAAGTGCGGCGTTGAAGTGACCCAGACTAAAGTACGCCGTGAGCGTATGGGTCACATCGAACTGGCTTCCCCGACTGCGCACATCTGGTTCCTGAAATCGCTGCCGTCCCGTATCGGCCTGCTGCTCGATATGCCGCTGCGCGATATCGAACGCGTACTGTACTTCGAATCCTATGTGGTTATTGAAGGCGGTATGACCAACCTGGAACGCCAGCAGATCCTGACTGAAGAGCAGTATCTGGACGCGCTGGAAGAGTTCGGTGACGAATTCGACGCGAAAATGGGTGCGGAAGCAATCCAGGCCCTGCTGAAGAGCATGGATCTGGAGCAAGAGTGCGAACAGCTGCGTGAAGAGCTGAACGAAACCAACTCCGAAACTAAGCGTAAAAAGCTGACCAAGCGTATCAAACTGCTGGAAGCGTTCGTTCAGTCTGGTAACAAACCAGAGTGGATGATCTTGACCGTTCTGCCGGTACTGCCGCCAGATCTGCGTCCGCTGGTTCCGCTGGATGGTGGTCGTTTCGCGACTTCTGACCTGAACGATCTGTATCGTCGCGTCATTAACCGTAACAACCGTCTGAAACGTCTGCTGGATCTGGCTGCGCCGGACATCATCGTACGTAACGAAAAACGTATGCTGCAGGAAGCGGTAGACGCCCTGCTGGATAACGGTCGTCGCGGTCGTGCGATCACCGGTTCTAACAAGCGTCCTCTGAAATCTTTGGCCGATATGATCAAAGGTAAACAGGGTCGTTTCCGTCAGAACCTGCTCGGTAAGCGTGTTGACTACTCCGGTCGTTCTGTAATCACCGTAGGTCCATACCTGCGTCTGCATCAGTGCGGTCTGCCGAAGAAAATGGCGCTGGAGCTGTTCAAACCGTTCATCTACGGCAAGCTGGAACTGCGTGGTCTTGCTACCACCATTAAAGCTGCGAAGAAAATGGTTGAGCGCGAAGAAGCTGTCGTTTGGGATATCCTGGACGAAGTTATCCGCGAACACCCGGTACTGCTGAACCGTGCACCGACTCTGCACCGTCTGGGTATCCAGGCATTTGAACCGGTACTGATCGAAGGTAAAGCTATCCAGCTGCACCCGCTGGTTTGTGCGGCATATAACGCCGACTTCGATGGTGACCAGATGGCTGTTCACGTACCGCTGACGCTGGAAGCCCAGCTGGAAGCGCGTGCGCTGATGATGTCTACCAACAACATCCTGTCCCCGGCGAACGGCGAACCAATCATCGTTCCGTCTCAGGACGTTGTACTGGGTCTGTACTACATGACCCGTGACTGTGTTAACGCCAAAGGCGAAGGCATGGTGCTGACTGGCCCGAAAGAAGCAGAACGTCTGTATCGCTCTGGTCTGGCTTCTCTGCATGCGCGCGTTAAAGTGCGTATCACCGAGTATGAAAAAGATGCTAACGGTGAATTAGTAGCGAAAACCAGCCTGAAAGACACGACTGTTGGCCGTGCCATTCTGTGGATGATTGTACCGAAAGGCCTGCCTTACTCCATCGTCAACCAGGCGCTGGGTAAAAAAGCAATCTCCAAAATGCTGAACACCTGCTACCGCATTCTCGGTCTGAAACCGACCGTTATTTTTGCGGACCAGATCATGTACACCGGCTTCGCCTATGCAGCGCGTTCTGGTGCATCTGTTGGTATCGATGACATGGTCATCCCGGAGAAGAAACACGAAATCATCTCCGAGGCAGAAGCAGAAGTTGCTGAAATTCAGGAGCAGTTCCAGTCTGGTCTGGTAACTGCGGGCGAACGCTACAACAAAGTTATCGATATCTGGGCTGCGGCGAACGATCGTGTATCCAAAGCGATGATGGATAACCTGCAAACTGAAACCGTTATTAACCGTGACGGCCAGGAAGAGAAGCAGGTTTCCTTCAACAGCATCTACATGATGGCCGACTCCGGTGCGCGTGGTTCTGCGGCACAGATTCGTCAGCTTGCAGGTATGCGTGGTCTGATGGCGAAGCCGGATGGCTCCATCATCGAAACGCCAATCACCGCGAACTTCCGTGAAGGTCTGAACGTACTCCAGTACTTCATCTCCACCCACGGTGCGCGTAAAGGTCTGGCGGATACCGCACTGAAAACTGCGAACTCCGGTTACCTGACTCGTCGTCTGGTTGACGTGGCGCAGGACCTGGTGGTTACCGAAGACGATTGTGGTACCCATGAAGGTATCATGATGACTCCGGTTATCGAAGGTGGTGACGTTAAAGAGCCGCTGCGCGATCGCGTACTGGGTCGTGTAACTGCTGAAGACGTTCTGAAGCCGGGTACTGCTGATATCCTCGTTCCGCGCAACACGCTGCTGCACGAACAGTGGTGTGACCTGCTGGAAGAAAACTCTGTCGACGCGGTTAAAGTACGTTCTGTTGTATCTTGTGACACCGACTTTGGTGTATGTGCGCACTGCTACGGTCGTGACCTGGCGCGTGGCCACATCATTAACAAAGGTGAAGCAATCGGTGTTATCGCGGCACAGTCCATCGGTGAACCGGGTACACAGCTGACCATGCGTACGTTCCACATCGGTGGTGCGGCATCACGTGCGGCTGCTGAATCCAGCATCCAGGTGAAAAACAAAGGTAGCATCAAGCTCAGCAACGTGAAGTCGGTTGTGAACTCCAGCGGTAAACTGGTTATCACTTCCCGTAACACCGAACTGAAACTGATCGACGAATTCGGTCGTACCAAAGAAAGCTACAAAGTACCTTACGGTGCGGTACTGGCGAAAGGCGATGGCGAACAGGTTGCTGGCGGCGAAACCGTTGCAAACTGGGACCCGCACACCATGCCGGTTATCACCGAAGTAAGCGGTTTTGTACGCTTTACTGACATGATCGACGGCCAGACCATTACGCGTCAGACCGACGAACTGACCGGTCTGTCTTCGCTGGTGGTTCTGGATTCCGCAGAACGTACCGCAGGTGGTAAAGATCTGCGTCCGGCACTGAAAATCGTTGATGCTCAGGGTAACGACGTTCTGATCCCTGGTACCGATATGCCTGCGCAGTACTTCCTGCCGGGTAAAGCGATTGTTCAGCTGGAAGATGGCGTACAGATCAGCTCTGGTGACACCCTGGCGCGTATTCCGCAGGAATCCGGCGGTACCAAGGACATCACCGGTGGTCTGCCGCGCGTTGCGGATCTGTTCGAAGCACGTCGTCCGAAAGAGCCGGCAATCCTGGCTGAAATCAGCGGTATCGTTTCCTTCGGTAAAGAAACCAAAGGTAAACGTCGTCTGGTTATCACCCCGGTAGACGGTAGCGATCCGTACGAAGAGATGATTCCAAAATGGCGTCAGCTCAACGTGTTCGAAGGTGAACGTGTAGAACGTGGTGACGTAATTTCCGATGGTCCGGAAGCGCCACACGACATTCTGCGTCTGCGTGGTGTTCATGCTGTTACTCGTTACATCGTTAACGAAGTACAGGACGTATACCGTCTGCAGGGCGTTAAGATTAACGATAAACACATCGAAGTTATCGTTCGTCAGATGCTGCGTAAAGCTACCATCGTTAACGCGGGCAGCTCCGACTTCCTGGAAGGCGAACAGGTTGAATACTCTCGCGTCAAGATCGCAAACCGCGAACTGGAAGCGAACGGCAAAGTGGGTGCAACTTACTCCCGCGATCTGCTGGGTATCACCAAAGCGTCTCTGGCAACCGAGTCCTTCATCTCCGCGGCATCGTTCCAGGAGACCACTCGCGTGCTGACCGAAGCAGCCGTTGCGGGCAAACGCGACGAACTGCGCGGCCTGAAAGAGAACGTTATCGTGGGTCGTCTGATCCCGGCAGGTACTGGTTACGCGTACCACCAGGATCGTATGCGTCGCCGTGCTGCGGGTGAAGCTCCGGCTGCACCGCAGGTGACTGCAGAAGACGCATCTGCCAGCCTGGCAGAACTGCTGAACGCAGGTCTGGGCGGTTCTGATAACGAGTAATCGTTAATCCGCAAATAACGTAAAAACCCGCTTCGGCGGGTTTTTTTATGGGGGTAGTTTAGGGAAAGAGCATTTGTCAGAATATTTAATGAATTTCTGGATACTCATAATCAATGTAGAGATGACTAATATCCTGAAACTGACTGAACTAATTGAGTCAAGCTCGGCAAGAATTCGATACTATTCCTGTGTGACTTTCTTAAGGAACGATAATGAAACAGGAAGTGGAGAAGTGGCGACCTTTTGGACATCCGGATGGTGATATTCGTGATTTATCATTTCTTGATGCTCATCAGGCTGTCTACGTTCAGCATCATGAGGGCAAAGAGCCTTTAGAGTATCGCTTCTGGGTTACCTACTCTCTTCACTGCTTCACAAAAGATTATGAACATCAGACTAACGAAGAAAAACAATCGTTAATGTACCACGCGCCTAAAGAATCTCGTCCCTTCTGCCAGCACCGTTATAACTTAGCGCGCATACACTTAAAAAGAACCATTTTGGCGCTGCCAGAAAGCAACGTTATTCATGCTGGGTATGGTAGCTATGCCGTGATTGAAGTGGATTTAAACGGAGGAGACAAGGCATTTTACTTTGTTGCGTTCAGGGCTTTCAGGGAAAAGAAAAAACTTCGTTTGCATGTAACTAGCGCTTATCCCATTTCTGAAAAACAGAAAGGTAAATCAGTGAAATTTTTCACCATTGCCTACAACTTATTGAGAAATAAGCAGCTTCCTCAGCCCTCAAAATAACAAAACCCACCTTAAGGTGGGTTTCGCCAGAGAATTATCTCTGGTATTCAGAACGCCATTACCGGACTTTGCCTTGACCTTGCGATAATCGCAGGTTGCGGGATGTCTGAATTTCTTCAGTCTGCTGCATCCTGGAAGATGAGAACATGTGTTCTTATTTTCGTCTCTATCATAGTTGAGTATTTACTCTCTTACAATCAGATCTCTTTCATTGCTCAACAGGCGATGGCTTCAGACTTTGCATTACGGAATTTTTAAGAAAGGCAGGGCGAAACGAGGAAGAAGCTTTTCGCCCTGGACAACATTCCTGCTGACGGCACTACCATAAAAAAACACAACGCTTTCAACAACCTTGCGTTTTTCATCTTCCGTAGCGGCTCGGAATAAATTTACGTTCTTACATTCCGTCTCATGGCCTTTGCGAGGCGCGTCCCAGATAGCTGTCCCAGTCTTTCCATACCGGCTGCAAACCCTGAGCGGTTAACGCGGCAGCAACCGCTTCCGGTCTGCGATCGTCGTGTGGTGAGAACTGTTCCAGCTCGGGGTGATTGTCGGCATAGCCACCTGGCTGCGTTTTCGAGAAAGCGCTGACGTTATTAATTGCCAGCGGAATCACGCGATCGCGAAACCACGGTGATTCCCGCGTGGAGAGTGACAGTTCAATCTCCGGTGCAAGCAGCCGGAAGGCGCAGATGGTTTGCACTAACTGGCGTTCATCCATAATCGACGCAGGCTCAATGCCGCCAGTACATGGACGCAGGCGTGGGAAGGAGACAGAGTAGCGGCTTTGCCAGTAATGCTGTTGCAGCCATAGCAAATGTTCTGCAACCATATAGCAGTCAACGCGCCAGCTGTCGGAAAGGCCAATTAGCGCGCCGAGGCCTATCTTATCAATCCCCGCACGGCCCAGCCGATCCGGCGTTTCCAGCCGCCAGAAGAAGTCCTGTTTTTTGCCTTTCAGATGGTGGCGGGCATAAGTCGCCTCGTGATATGTCTCCTGATAAACCATCACGCCATCCAGACCAAGTTGCTTTAACTCGGCGTATTCCGTCTCCGCCAGCGGCTGTACTTCCATCTGTAGTGAAGAGAACTGTTCACGCAGGGCAGGGAGATGACGACGAAAGTAATCCATCCCCACTTTCGCCTGATGTTCACCAGTGACTAAAAGCAGATGTTCAAAGCCCATCTCCCGTATAGCGGCGCTTTCCCTGGCAATATCCGCTTCATCCAGCGTTTTGCGCTTGATGCGGTTGCTCATAGAGAATCCGCAGTACGTGCAGTCGTTAGCGCAAAGATTGGAAAGATAAAGCGGGACGTAGAAGCTAACAGTGTTGCCAAATCGTTGACGGGTCAGACGCTGCGCCCGTTGGGCCAGTGGTTCCAGATAGCCACTGGCGGCTGGCGATAACAGCGCCATCATATCGTCGCGGGTGAGTTGCGAGGCATTTAGCGCCCGCTCTACGTCAGCAGCCGTTTTGCTGTTGATACGCAGGCGGATGTCGTCCCAGTCCAGTTGTCGCCAGCGATCGCTGAAGGTTTTCATGCCGATGCCTCCAGAAATCCGGTCAGCGGGCTGGTGGCATGAGCAAAATGACTGCGGCTGCCCGGTCCGGACTGACGTGCCAGCAGGCCTGCTTCTACTGCCAGACGAAATGCCTTCGCCATGTTGACGGGATCGTCCGCGATGGCAATCGCCGTATTCACTAACACCGCGTCGGCCCCCATTTCCAGCGCCTGCGCGGCATGGCTGGGAACGCCGATGCCAGCGTCGACAACCACCGGAACCGTGGCTTGCTGGATAATAATCTCCAGCATGGCACGGGTTTCCAGTCCCTGATTCGAGCCAATCGGCGCGCCGAGCGGCATCACCGCTGCACAGCCGACTTCTTCCAGACGTTTACACAATACCGGATCGGCCCCGCAGTAAGGCAGCACGACAAATCCCTGTTGTACCAGCGTTTCGGCGGCTTTCAGGGTTTCGATGGGATCGGGCAACAGCCAGCGGGCGTCAGGGTGAATCTCTAATTTTAGCCAGTTTGTGCCTAATGCTTCACGTGCCAGATGGGCGGCGAAAATGGCTTCTTCCGCTGTTTTCGCCCCGGATGTATTCGGTAGCAGGGTCACACCCGCCGCGATAAGCGGTTCGAGGATAGCGTCGTTGTGCTGGCGCAAGTCGACACGTTTCATCGCCAGCGTCACCAGTTGGCTGCCGGAAGCGCGAATAGACTCCACCATCAGTTGTGATGAGGCGAATTTCCCGGTGCCGGTAAACAGATGTGAATCAAACGTTTTGTCCGCAATACGTAACATCTCAACCCCCTGCAATAACCTGAAAAAGCAGGATCTGGTCGCCATCCTGCACGATATGTTGCGCCCACTGCTCACGCGGGACGATTTGCTGATTAATCGCCAGAGCCGCGCCCGCTTGTCGTTGGTCGAGTTGCTCCAGTAGTTCGTGAACCGTTTGCCCGGCGGCGCACTGCATCGGTTGATCGTTAAACAGGATCTGCATTGCTTCCTCCGCATACCGGGCAACCTGTAGCGCGGCGCAGCGCCAGGCTGCGCCACTGGCTAGACTTACCGTCGAACAGTCGGAGTTCTCCCGCAGGCGTCTCTATACCGCTTAACAACTTAATGGCTTCCAGTGCCTGCAAAGTGCCCATAACCCCGACCACCGGGCCAACCACGCCCGCCGTGCGGCAGTTGCGTTCTGGATCCTGGGTATCTGGCCACAGGCAGCGGTAACACCCCTGCTCCCAGGGCGGCGTCAGTACCATCAACTGACCGCCAAATCCGGCCGCGCTGGCGGTGATAAGCGGCGTGTTGAGTGCCACGCAGGCGGTATTAATCTCCTGACGAGTCGCCATATTGTCGGTACAGTCGAGCACCACATCGGCCCGTGCTACCGCATCTTTTAACGCCTCACCCGTTAACCGTTGTTGTAATGCTGTCAGTTGAATATCGGGATTCAACTGTGTCAGTCGCTGATGGCTGACCTGCGATTTCGGGCGATCGATATCTTCAGTGGTAAAGAGGATTTGTCGTTGCAGATTGCTTAAATGCACATCGTCGTCATCTGCCAGTACCAGCGTCCCGACGCCAGCGCCCGCCAGGTATAGCGCAGCAGGTGTACCCAGCCCGCCAAGACCAATAATCAGCACCTGGCTGTCGAGCAGTTTTTGCTGCCCGTCAAGAGCGATATCGTCGAGCAGGATTTGGCGGCTATAACGCATAAAGTCACGGTCATTCATCGCCAACTCCTGCAATTTCCAGCAACTGTGCCGTTGCCAAACGCCAGTCTGCGGCTTGAGTAATGGCGCTGACAACGGCGATACTGCCGACACCCGTCGCCATTACCGCAGGCGCGCGCGCCAGACTGATACCGCCAATCGCCACGGTGGGATAATCCGCCAGGCGCTCAACATGCCGTGCCAGCTGTTCCAGCCCCTGCGGTGCAGAAGGCATCTGTTTGGTTTGCGTCGGGAACACATGTCCCAGCGCGATATAAGAGGGGCGTGCTGCCAGCGCGACGTCGATCTCCATATCGTCATGGGTCGAAACGCCCAGTCGCAGACCTGCCGCGCGGATGGCGCTGAGATCGGTGGCTTGCAAATCTTCCTGCCCCAGATGGACGCCATACGCCTGATGCTTGATCGCCAGCCGCCAGTAATCGTTGATAAACAATCGCGCGTTATAGCGGCGGCCCAGCGTAATTGCCGCCACGACATCGGCTTCCACCTCTTCATCGCGCCGATCTTTGATGCGTAGCTGGAGAGTACGCACGCCTGCATCCAACAGACGTTCGATCCACTGTGCGCTGTCCACCACCGGGTACAGTCCTAAACGAAAAGGTACAGGAGGAAAATCAGGCTGATACATCACGCTTCCTCCTTACGCAGGTAGATTTCTCCGCCTCTGGCGCGGAAGTTCTCCGACATATCCGCCATTCCCACTTCAATGGTTTGCGCGGCGGCGTAATCACGCACTTCCTGGCTGATTTTCATCGAGCAGAATTTCGGCCCACACATGGAGCAAAAATGGGCGACTTTACCGGACTCTTGCGGCAGGGTTTCATCGTGATAAGCGCGGGCAGTAAACGGGTCGAGGGCCAGATTAAACTGGTCTTCCCAGCGAAATTCGAAGCGGGCTTTCGACATGGCGTTATCGCGAATTTGCGCGCCCGGATGCCCTTTCGCCAGGTCAGCGGCGTGCGCGGCAATCTTATAGGTGATAAGCCCCTGCTTAACATCTTCTTTATTAGGCAGACCCAGATGCTCTTTTGGCGTTACGTAACAGAGCATCGCGCAGCCAAACCAGCCAATCATCGCCGCACCAATCCCCGACGTGAAGTGGTCATAACCCGGCGCGATATCGGTAGTTAGCGGCCCCAGAGTGTAAAACGGCGCTTCGTGGCAGTGCTCTAACTCCTCGGTCATATTGCGGCGGATCATCTGCATCGGCACGTGGCCTGGGCCTTCAATCATCACCTGTACGTCATATTCCCAGGCGATTTTGGTCAGTTCACCCAGCGTATGCAGCTCGGCAAATTGCGCTTCATCGTTGGCGTCCTGAACAGAACCGGGGCGCAGACCGTCGCCCAGCGACAGCGAAACGTCATAAGCGGCACAGATTTCACAAATTTCGCGGAAGTGTTGATAGAGGAAATTTTCCTGATGATGGGAGAGGCACCATTTCGCCATAATCGAACCGCCGCGAGAGACGATACCAGTCAGGCGTTTCGCGGTCATCGGCACATAGCGCAGCAGTACGCCCGCATGGATAGTGAAGTAATCCACACCTTGCTCGGCCTGTTCCAGCAGCGTGTCGCGGAACGCTTCCCAGGTAAGATCTTCGGCGATCCCGTTAACCTTCTCCAGCGCCTGGTAGATCGGCACTGTACCGATCGGCACCGGGCTGTTACGCAAAATCCACTCGCGGGTTTCGTGAATATAGCGACCGGTGGAGAGATCCATCACCGTATCCGCTCCCCAGCGCGTGGACCATACCAGCTTTTCCACTTCTTCTTCGATGGAAGAGGTGACCGCCGAGTTGCCGATATTGGCGTTAACTTTTACCAGGAAATTGCGACCAATAATCATCGGCTCCGATTCCGGATGATTAATGTTGGCCGGGATAATCGCGCGTCCGGCAGCAACTTCATCACGGACAAATTCCGCAGTGATATTTTCCGGCAGACGTGCGCCAAAGCTCATTCCCGGATGCTGGTGGCGTAAAACTTCGCTACGTATGCGCTCGCGGCCCATATTCTCGCGGATGGCGATGAATTCCATTTCCGGTGTGATGATGCCCTGGCGGGCGTAGTGCAGTTGGGTGACGCGGCGTCCTGCTTTGGCGCGTTTTGGCGCTAATAAGCCGCTAAAACGTAGCTCGTCGAGGCCATCATCTGCCAGTCGCGCTTTAGTGTAATCGGAACTGCGCACGGTAAGTTCTTCGGTATCGCCGCGCGCATCGATCCACGGCTGGCGTAGTTTTGCCAGTCCTTGCTGCACGTTAATGGCGATCTGCGGATCACCATACGGGCCGGAGGTGTCGTAGACCGGAATCGCTTCGTTTTCTTCAAACTGCGGCTGTTCTTTGCTACCGCCAATTAGCGTCGGGCTAAGCTGGATCTCACGCATCGGCACGCGCACGCCGGGTTGTGTGCCAGTGATATAAATGCGTTTTGAGTTGGGAAAGGCGGTGCCTTCCAGGGTGTCGATAAAATGTTGGGCCTGGGCGCGTTGTTCGCGGCGGGTCAGTTTTGTTGCAGACATAGCTCATTCCAAAAAGTTAAGGACGTGGCTTGTCAGACGACGGATGAAGCAAGAGACGATCGCCGCAAAGGCGATGCGATAGCAGATTAACTCTTGTTCCCTTCGCAGGTATTAGCCTGATCAGGTTCCGCGGATCCCGAATAAACGGTCTCAGCCAGTTAAGGCACTCCGACAAGAAATTAGCCCCCACAAACGGGGCGTTGAATGTAAATTACGCGTTAACAGCGCAGAACTCAAGCAGGATGTTTGACGCGGGCGGCGTCAAGCACCAGCAGAATCAGCTTATCTTCCAGCACAAAGCGCGCTTCCAGCGCCTCGCCGATGTCAGATAAAACCTGTTGAAACTCAAGGTAATTATCATGATCGATGGCGGTTTCCAGGCTGGAATCGTAGTAATCCATAATCTGTTGGGTATTGGCTTCGAGTTGCGGCCAAATCTTCGCGGCGCGCACGAGTTGCCCGTTGCCTTCCAGCTTATGAAGAATGCGCTCATAAATACTGAAATGTCCGGCAGACAAGTAATCGACCAGGCTCTGACAAAAATCATCAAGGGCTTTTTCGTTTAGCCTCATGTACGATTCTTTGCCAGGCTTAATGCCAACCAGATTGTAGTAAGCCACGAGCAGATGCTTACGTACATGTAGCCAGCGATCAACCAGTTTGTTACTTCCTCTGACGCGTTCCGTCAGGTTATCGAGCTGGTTAAGCATGATTGACTCCGCAAGTTTGTATTCAAAAACTGCTCAGTGAGAAATGTAAAAACCATGTTAAACATGCCAGTGATGCAAAGGTAGTGCAAGAGCTATGGATCGTATAATTGAAAAATTAGATCACGGCTGGTGGGTCGTCAGCCATGAACAAAAATTATGGTTGCCGAAGGGAGAATTGCCATATGGCGAAGCGGCAAATTTCGATCTTGTGGGTCAGCGCGCACTACAAATCGGCGAATGGCAGGGGGAACCTGTTTGGTTAGTACAACAGCAGCGGCGTCACGATATGGGGTCGGTACGTCAGGTCATTGATCTCGATGTTGGGCTGTTTCAACTGGCCGGACGAGGCGTACAACTGGCGGAGTTTTACCGATCGCATAAATACTGTGGTTACTGCGGGCATGAAATGTATCCGAGCAAAACCGAATGGGCGATGCTGTGCAGCCATTGCCGTGAGCGTTACTATCCGCAAATCGCCCCCTGCATTATTGTTGCCATCCGTCGCGATGATTCGATCCTCCTTGCCCAGCATACCCGCCATCGTAACGGTGTCCATACGGTACTTGCCGGATTCGTCGAAGTGGGCGAAACCCTCGAGCAGGCGGTCGCGCGGGAAGTGATGGAAGAGAGCGGAATTAAAGTTAAAAACTTGCGTTATGTGACTTCCCAGCCGTGGCCGTTTCCTCAGTCTTTAATGACCGCGTTTATGGCGGAATACGACAGCGGCGAGATCGTTATCGACCCGAAAGAATTGCTCGAGGCGAACTGGTATCGCTATGACGATTTGCCGTTACTCCCGCCGCCCGGCACCGTAGCGCGCCGTCTGATAGAAGATACGGTGGCGATGTGTCGGGCAGAGTATGAGTGATGATACACTGACCGCCTGACGCACTAAGGAACAGCCAAAATGACCGAACTTAAAAACGATCGTTATCTGCGGGCGCTGCTGCGCCAGCCCGTTGATGTCACTCCAGTATGGATGATGCGCCAGGCGGGTCGCTATCTACCGGAATATAAAGCCACGCGCGCCCAGGCGGGCGATTTTATGTCACTGTGCAAAAACGCCGAGCTGGCGTGCGAAGTGACTTTGCAACCGCTGCGTCGCTACCCGCTGGATGCGGCGATCCTCTTTTCCGATATCCTCACCGTGCCGGACGCGATGGGGTTAGGGCTCTATTTTGAAGCCGGAGAAGGTCCGCGTTTTACCTCGCCAGTCACCTGCAAAGCCGACGTCGATAAACTGCCAATTCCGGACCCGGAAGATGAGCTGGGTTACGTGATGAACGCGGTGCGTACCATTCGTCGCGAACTGAAAGGCGAAGTGCCGCTGATTGGTTTTTCCGGCAGCCCGTGGACGCTGGCGACCTATATGGTGGAAGGCGGCAGCAGCAAAGCCTTCACCGTGATCAAAAAAATGATGTATGCCGATCCGCAGGCGCTGCACGCGCTACTCGATAAACTGGCGAAAAGCGTCACTTTGTATCTGAATGCGCAGATTAAAGCCGGTGCTCAGGCAGTGATGATTTTCGACACCTGGGGCGGCGTGCTTACCGGGCGCGATTATCAACAGTTCTCGCTTTATTACATGCATAAAATTGTTGATGGTTTACTGCGTGAAAACGACGGTCGCCGCGTACCGGTCACGCTGTTTACCAAAGGCGGCGGACAGTGGCTGGAAGCCATGGCAGAAACCGGTTGCGATGCGCTGGGCCTCGACTGGACAACGGACATCGCCGATGCGCGCCGCCGCGTGGGCAATAAAGTCGCGTTGCAGGGTAATATGGATCCGTCGATGCTGTACGCGCCGCCAGCCCGCATTGAAGAAGAAGTAGCGACTATACTTGCAGGTTTCGGTCACGGCGAAGGTCATGTCTTTAACCTTGGTCACGGCATTCATCAGGATGTGCCGCCAGAACATGCTGGCGTGTTTGTGGAGGCAGTGCATCGCTTGTCTGAACAGTATCACCGCTAAGGAGCGATTATGGATCTCGCGTCATTACGCGCTCAACAAATTGAACTGGCTTCTTCTGTGATCCGCGAGGATCGACTCGATAAAGATCCGCCGGATCTGATCGCCGGAGCCGATGTCGGATTTGAGCAGGGCGGAGAAGTGACGCGAGCGGCGATGGTGCTGCTGAAATACCCCTCGCTTGAGCTGGTGGAGTATAAAGTGGCCCGCATCGCCACCACCATGCCTTACATTCCAGGTTTTCTTTCCTTCCGCGAATATCCTGCGCTGCTGGCAGCGTGGGAGATGCTGTCGCAAAAGCCGGATTTAGTGTTTGTCGATGGTCACGGGATCTCGCATCCTCGCCGTCTTGGCGTCGCCAGCCACTTTGGTTTGCTGGTGGATGTGCCGACCATTGGCGTGGCGAAAAAACGGCTCTGCGGTAAATTCGAACCGCTCTCCAGCGAACCGGGCGCGCTGGCCCCGCTGATGGATAAAGGCGAGCAGCTGGCCTGGGTCTGGCGCAGCAAAGCGCGCTGTAACCCGTTGTTTATCGCTACCGGCCATCGGGTCAGCGTAGACAGCGCGCTGGCGTGGGTACAACGCTGCATGAAAGGCTATCGTCTGCCGGAGCCAACGCGCTGGGCGGACGCGGTGGCCTCGGAACGTCCGGCGTTCGTGCGCTATACAGCAAATCAGCCCTAATTCAGGTAAACTGCGGATAATTTCCGTATTTGAGAACTCAACATGTTACAAAACCCAATTCATCTGCGTCTGGAGCGCCTGGAAAGCTGGCAGCACGTCACTTTTATGGCCTGCTTATGCGAACGCATGTACCCTAATTACGCCGTATTCTGTCAGCAAACTGGTTTTGGTGATGGGCAGATTTACCGCCGCATTCTCGATCTCATCTGGGAAACGCTGACCGTCAAAGACGCAAAAGTAAATTTCGACAGCCAACTGGAGAAATTTGAAGAAGCGATTCCTTCAGCCGACGATTTCGATCTGTACGGCGTTTATCCGGCAATCGATGCCTGCGTGGCGTTAAGTGAACTGGTCCATTCGCGTTTGAGTGGTGAAACGCTCGAACACGCAGTGGAAGTGAGTAAGACCTCCATCACGACCGTTGCGATGCTGGAAATGACTCAGGCTGGTCGCGAAATGAGCGATGAAGAGCTCAAAGAAAACCCAGCTGTAGAGCAAGAATGGGACATTCAGTGGGAAATATTCCGACTTTTAGCTGAGTGCGAAGAACGCGATATCGAGCTGATAAAAGGCCTTAGGGCAGACCTGCGTGAGGCGGGCGAGAGCAATATTGGTATAATTTTTCAGCAATAAGACCAGAAAACGTGATTTAACGCCTGATTTGTCGTACCTGGAGTCTTCCCTTTCGCCCCCCGTCTGGTCTACATTTGGGGGGCGAAAAAAAGTGGCTATCGGTGCGTGTATGCAGGAGAGTGCTATTCTGGCATTTCCGTCGCACTCGATGCTTAGCAAGCGATAAACACATTGTAAGGATAACTTATGAACAAGACTCAACTGATTGATGTAATTGCAGAGAAAGCAGAACTGTCCAAAACCCAGGCTAAAGCTGCTCTGGAGTCCACTCTGGCTGCAATTACTGAGTCTCTGAAAGAAGGCGATGCTGTACAACTGGTTGGTTTCGGTACCTTCAAAGTGAACCACCGCGCTGAGCGTACTGGCCGCAACCCGCAGACCGGTAAAGAAATCAAAATTGCCGCAGCTAACGTACCGGCATTTGTTTCTGGCAAGGCACTGAAAGACGCAGTTAAGTAAGATTGCGTGGCAGTGAACAGTTTTAACGAAGGGGTGGTTTCACCCCTTTTGTCTTTCTGGCGTCGATCATTGATGCTGGCAGGCGCTCTGTTTCTCACTGCCTGTAGTCACAACTCTTCACTTCCTCCCTTTACCGCCAGTGGATTTGCTGAAGACCAGGGCGCGGTACGCATCTGGCGAAAAGACAGCGGCGATAATGTGCATCTGCTTGCCGTGTTTAGCCCGTGGCGCAGTGGCGATACCACCACGCGAGAGTATCGCTGGCAGGGCGATAACCTTACGCTCATCAATATCAATGTTTACAGCAAACCGCCGGTGAACATTCGCGCGCGTTTTGACGATCGCGGCGATCTGAGCTTTATGCAACGTGAATCCGATGGGGAAAAGCAGCAGCTTTCTAACGACCAAATCGATTTATACCGTTATCGTGCTGATCAGATCCGCCAGATTAGCGATGCTTTACGTCAGGGGAGAGTCGTGCTGCGCCAGGGGCGCTGGCATGCGATGGAACAGACCGTGACCACCTGCGAAGGACAAACCATTAAACCTGATTTAGATTCGCAGGCGATAGCGCATATCGAGCGCCGCCAGAGCCGCTCTTCTGTTGATGTCAGCGTGGCATGGCTGGAAGCGCCCGAAGGTTCGCAATTACTGTTAGTGGCAAACTCTGATTTCTGTCGCTGGCAACCCAACGAGAAAACGTTCTGATTTACCAGTGGCCCATACCCATATGACCGCCACCACCGCAGCCGCCGTAGCCCATGCCCATTCCGGCTCCGCGCGGAATACCCGCTTCAGCCATCGCAATATCCCGTTTCACCCGTAACTCATCTAACGACTGACGCAAATTCTCCATCTCTTTGGCGACCGCGTTAATTTTGCTGCTATCCGGTGGGTTCGCGGCTAACAGGGCATTGTATTCATAACGCTTCGTCACCAGTTGCTGTTGCAGTGCGCTGCTTTGAGCGTAAAAGTCATTATGGATTTTCTGCCACGCTGTCTGTTGTTCGCTGGTCAAAGGCGCGGCATTTTGCTGCCACATACCGTGTCCGCCGTGAGCAAATGCAGATGTCGATCCCATCGCCATTGCTGAAAGCGCCATCATCACCAGGGCAATTTTCGTGTTCCGTTTCATGGTTAATCCTCCAGTGGTTGTCTTACTTTGGGTATTGCATCTTTCGTGCCAACAACGAAACGCTGATATGACGGGTAATCTGGCATGATAAACGAGTAAAAATGACTCGCCTGTTGTGGGTAGCGAGTCATTTTTACTCATTGAAACTTAAGTCTTTGTGTTACAGCGCAGGGTAAGCGCTGCTAAAAGATGGCATGATTTCTGCTGTCAAAAAGGGATGAACAGGCAAAGAAGAAGATACGTTTTATGCAACGTTCAAAAGACACCTTAGCCAAATGGTTAAGCGCGATCCTCCCCGTGGTCATTGTTGGGCTGGTGGGATTGTTTGCGGTAACGGTGATTCGTGATTATGGGCGGGCAAGTGAGGCTGACCGTCAGGCATTACTGGAAAAAGGTAATGTGCTCATTCGCGCTCTGGAGTCAGGAAGCCGCGTAGGGATGGGGATGCGAATGCACCATGTGCAGCAACAGGCGCTTCTGGAAGAGATGGCAGGCCAGCCTGGGGTGTTGTGGTTTGCGGTCACCGATGCGCAGGGCATCATCATTCTTCACAGTAACCCCGAAATGGTCGGGCGTGCACTCTATTCTCCTGATGAAATGCAGCAGTTAAAGCCAGAGGAAAACTCCCGCTGGAGACTGCTTGAGGATGCAGAAAAAACGCCTGCGCTTGAGGTCTATCGTTTGTTCCAGCCAATGTCATTGCCTTGGCGGCATGGTATGCACAATATGCCGCGCTGTAACGGCAAAGCTGTGCCACAGGCAGAAGCACAACAGGCTATTTTCATCGCCGTTGACGCCAGCGATCTGGTTGCAACCCAGAGTGGGGAAAAGCGCAATACCCTGATTATCCTCTTCGCCCTGGCGACGGTCTTGCTGGCAAGCGTGTTGTCATTCTTCTGGTATCGCCGGTATCTGCGCTCGCGCCAGCTTCTACAAGATGAAATGAAGCGCAAAGAGAAGCTGGTGGCACTGGGGCATCTGGCGGCAGGCGTTGCCCACGAAATCCGTAACCCACTTTCCTCGATTAAAGGGCTGGCGAAATACTTTGCCGAACGCGCGCCTGCAGGGGGAGAAGCGCATCAACTGGCGCAAGTGATGGCGAAAGAGGCTGACCGTTTAAACCGCGTGGTAAGTGAGTTGCTGGAACTGGTTAAGCCAACGCATCTGGCTTTGCAGGCGGTGGATCTCAACACTCTGATTAACCACTCATTACAGCTGGTAAGCCAGGATGCAAACAGCCGGGAGATCCAGTTACGCTTTACCGCCAACGACATGTTGCCGGAAATTCAGGCCGATCCGGACAGGCTGACTCAGGTCCTGTTGAATCTCTATCTCAATGCTATTCAGGCGATTGGTCAGCATGGCGTGATTAGCGTGACGGCCAGCGAAAGCGGCGCAGGCGTGAAAATTAGCGTTACTGATAGCGGTAAGGGAATTGCGGCGGATCAGCTTGAAGCTATCTTCACCCCGTACTTCACCACCAAAGCCGACGGCACCGGGTTGGGGCTAGCGGTCGTGCATAATATTGTTGAACAACACGGTGGTACAATTCAGGTCGCAAGCCAGGAGGGAGAAGGCGCAACGTTCACCCTCTGGCTTCCGGTCAATATTACGCGTAAGGACCCACAAGGATGACGCACGATAATATCGATATTCTGGTGGTAGATGATGACATTAGCCACTGCACTATTTTGCAGGCATTGCTGCGCGGCTGGGGCTATAACGTCGCGCTGGCGAATAGTGGGCAACAGGCGCTGGCGCAGGTGCGGGAACAGGTTTTTGATCTTGTGCTTTGCGATGTGCGAATGGCAGAGATGGACGGCATCGCCACACTAAAAGAAATCAAAGCGTTAAACCCGGCAATTCCGGTACTGATTATGACTGCGTACTCCAGCGTTGAGACGGCAGTAGAGGCGCTGAAAACCGGGGCGCTGGATTATCTCATCAAGCCGCTGGATTTCGATAACCTGCAGGCGACGCTGGAAAAGGCGCTCGCACATATGCACAGTATTGACGCTGAAACGCCTGCGGTGTCTGCCAGCCAGTTCGGGATGGTCGGTAAAAGTCCGGCGATGCAACACCTGCTCAGTGAAATCGCCCTCGTCGCGCCATCGGAAGCCACGGTGCTGATCCACGGCGATTCCGGCACCGGTAAAGAGCTGGTCGCCAGGGCGATTCACGCCAGTAGCGCACGGAGTGAAAAACCACTGGTAACGCTCAACTGTGCGGCACTCAACGAATCCTTGCTGGAATCTGAATTGTTCGGTCACGAAAAAGGGGCGTTTACCGGAGCCGACAAACGGCGGGAAGGGCGCTTTGTTGAGGCGGACGGCGGCACGCTGTTTCTCGATGAAATTGGCGATATCTCGCCGATGATGCAGGTTCGTCTGCTGCGTGCGATTCAGGAGCGCGAAGTTCAGCGTGTCGGCAGCAACCAGACCATCTCGGTTGATGTCCGGCTGATTGCGGCGACTCATCGCGATCTTGCCGCAGAGGTGAATGCCGGACGTTTTCGCCAGGATCTCTACTATCGCCTGAACGTGGTGGCGATTGAAGTTCCGTCGCTGCGTCAGCGGCGGGAAGATATCCCTCTGCTGGCTGGCCATTTTCTGCAGCGCTTTGCCGAGCGTAATCGCAAGGCGGTAAAAGGTTTTACGCCCCAGGCGATGGATCTGCTGATTCACTACGACTGGCCGGGAAATATTCGCGAGCTGGAAAACGCGGTGGAACGGGCTGTGGTGCTACTGACCGGGGAATATATTTCCGAACGCGAGCTGCCGCTGGCGATTGCGAGTACGCCGATCCCGCTGGCGCAAAGTCAGGATATTCAGCCGCTGGTGGAAGTCGAAAAAGAGGTGATTCTGGCGGCACTGGAGAAAACGGGCGGCAACAAAACCGAAGCCGCCCGTCAGTTAGGGATCACGCGTAAAACGCTATTGGCAAAACTGTCGCGTTAGTTCTGCTCGCGTTCGATAGCGCGCCAGCCGATATCTTTCCGGCAGAAGCAGTCGTCCCAATGGATATCGGTCATTAAGGCATAAGCGCGTTTCTGCGCTTCTGCCACGGTATGACCCAGCGCGGTGACGCACAGTACGCGCCCGCCGCTGGTCACTACCTGCTCGTCATCCGCCAGTTTCGTGCCCGCGTGGAACACTTTGCCGTCAGACACTTCTTCCAGCGGCAGGCCGTGGATCACATCGCCGGTGCGGTAATCGCCCGGATATCCACCCGCAGCCATCACCACGCCGAGAGAAGCGCGTTCATCCCACTCGGACGTTTTCTCGTCCAGCTTGCCTTCACAGGCCGCCAGGCAAAGCTCAACCAGATCGGACTTCATGCGCAGCATAATCGGCTGGGTTTCTGGATCGCCAAAGCGGCAGTTAAATTCAATAACCTTCGGATTGCCCTGTTTGTCGATCATCAGGCCCGCGTAGAGAAAACCGGTGTAGGTGTTGCCTTCTGCCGCCATGCCTTTCACGGTTGGCCAGATGATTCGTTCCATCGTGCGCTGATGAACCTCATCGGTCACTACTGGCGCAGGGGAGTAAGCGCCCATCCCGCCGGTGTTTGGCCCGGTATCTTTATTACCTACGCGTTTGTGATCCTGGCTGGTGGCCATCGGCAGCACATGCTCGCCGTCCACCATCACGATAAAGCTCGCTTCTTCGCCGTCGAGGAACTCTTCGATAACAATGCGATGACCCGCGTCGCCAAAAGCGTTGCCCGCCAGCATATCGTGAACAGCCGCTTCGGCTTCTTCCAGCGTCATCGCGACGATAACGCCTTTACCCGCTGCCAGACCGTCAGCTTTAATGACGATCGGCGCGCCCTTCTCACGCAGATACGCCAGCGCAGGTTCTACCTCGGTGAAGTTCTGGTATTCCGCCGTAGGGATCTGATGGCGGGCCAGGAAATCCTTGGTAAACGCTTTCGAGCCTTCCAGCTGCGCGGCACCTGCGGTTGGGCCGAAGATTTTCAGCCCGGCGGCGCGGAAGGTATCCACCACGCCTTTCACCAGCGGCGCTTCCGGGCCGACGATGGTTAGATCGATCTTTTCGTTTTGCGCGAAATCCAGCAGCGCCGGGATATCGGTTACGCCGATAGCGACGTTTTGCAGTGCAGGCTCCAGCGCAGTGCCTGCGTTACCCGGAGCAACAAAAACAGTTTCAACCAGCGGCGACTGGGCCGCTTTCCAAGCCAGCGCGTGCTCGCGCCCGCCGTTACCAATCACTAATACTTTCATCTATTGCTCCATTAATGGCGGAAGTGGCGCATGTCGGTGAAGAGCATTGCAATACCGTGCTCGTCGGCGGCGGCAATCACTTCGTCATCACGGATAGAACCGCCAGGCTGGATTACGCAGGTCACGCCCGCAGCGGCGGCGGCATCAATACCGTCGCGGAACGGGAAGAACGCGTCAGAAGCCATCGAGGAACCTTTCACTTCCAGACCTTCATCGGCAGCTTTAATACCGGCGATTTTTGCGGAGTACACGCGGCTCATCTGGCCCGCGCCAATCCCGATGGTCATATTGTTTTTGGCATAGACGATAGCATTGGATTTCACGAACTTCGCCACTTTCCAGCAGAACAGCGCATCACGCAGTTCCTGTTCGGTCGGCTGACGTTTGGTGACGACGCGCAGTTCTTCTGCACCGACCATCCCCAGGTCTCGATCCTGAACCAGCAGACCGCCGTTCACGCGTTTGAAATCAAGGCCCGGAACACGCTCGCCCCACTGACCGCAGGTCAGAACGCGTACGTTCTGCTTGGCGGCGGTGATTTTCAGGGCTTCTTCGCTGGCGGACGGCGCAATAATCACTTCGACGAACTGACGAGAAATGATGGCCTGTGCGGTTTCCGCATCCAGCTCGCGGTTAAAGGCGATAATGCCGCCGAATGCGGAGGTCGGGTCGGTTTTGTACGCGCGATCGTAAGCATCAAGAATGGAATTGCCGATAGCCACGCCGCAAGGGTTGGCGTGCTTCACAATCACACATGCCGGCTCGGCGAACTCTTTCACGCACTCCAGCGCCGCATCGGTATCGGCGATGTTGTTATAAGAGAGGGCTTTACCCTGAACCTGGGTTGCGGTAGCAACGGAGGCTTCTTTCACATTCTCTTCTATATAGAAGGCAGCCTGCTGGTGGCTGTTCTCGCCGTAACGCATATCCTGCTTCTTAATGAAGTTCAGGTTCAGCGTGCGTGGGAAGCGACCGGCGGCTTCTTTGCTTTCACCGTGGTAAGCCGGAACCATGCTGCCGAAGTAGTTGGCAATCATACTGTCGTAGGCGGCGGTATGTTCAAAGGCTTTGATAGCGAGATCGAAACGGGTTGCAAGCAGAAGCGATCCTTCGTTGGCATCCATCTCTTTAATGATGGCGTCGTAGTCGCTGCTCTTCACCACGATGGCGACATCTTTATGGTTCTTGGCGGCGGAGCGCACCATCGTTGGGCCGCCGATATCGATGTTCTCAACCGCATCTTCCAGTGAGCAGCCTTCACGGGCAACGGTCTGGGCGAACGGATACAGGTTAACAACCACCATATCGATAGGCTGGATCTGATGTTCTTCCATAATGGCATCGTCCTGGCCGCGACGACCCAGAATGCCACCATGTACTTTCGGATGCAGGGTCTTCACGCGTCCATCCATCATCTCCGGGAAACCGGTGTAATCGGAAACTTCGGTTACCGGCAGACCTTTTTCTGCTAACAGACGGGCAGTGCCCCCTGTAGACAGCAGCTCCACACCGCGTGCGGAAAGTGCCTGGGCGAATTCGACGATACCGGCTTTGTCAGAAACACTGAGCAGAGCGCGGCGGACTGGACGACGTTGTTGCATGGTAAATCCCCTGGATTTGACTATTACAGAGAGCGTTAGCTGAATTTTTCGCGAAAAACTCAGCTAACGCCCCTAACGGGGCATCCTTATTTTTCGCCCGCATTGTAACGAAAACGTTTGCGCAACGCTCGCGAATTTTTCTCTTTCAATGGTGATCTCAATTTTGACAGTGTTTACCGTGGGAAAAATACAGAAATTACATTGATGATTGTGGATAACTCTGTGCGTAAAAAGGTATAAAGCGGGGTTTTGCTGGGGAATGCAGCAGTCAGTCATTTTTCTGCAATTTTTCTATTGCGGCCTGCGGAGAACTCCCTATAATGCGCCTCCATCGACACGGCGGATGTGAATCACTTCACACAAACAGCCGGTTCGGTTGAAGAGAAAAATCCTGAAATTCAGGGTTGACTCTGAAAGAGGA
>NZ_JBJQJI010000027.1:0-32184 GCF_046487485.1 Escherichia sp. WS1368 | reverse complement strand
GTTGCGGCTGTTGCGGCTGTTGCGGCTGTTGCGGCTGTTGCGGCTGTTGCGGCTGTTGCGGCTGTTGCGGCTGTTGCGGCTGTTGCGGCTGTTGCGGCTGTTGCGGCTGTTGCGGCTGTTCAGCCTGAGTCACGTCTTCTCCGGAAACAACTTCCGGCACATCCGGTTCGAAGAGGCTGGCCATCTGACGACCTTCTGCTTCCCTTGCGGCAAGTACGGCACTCAGACGGTTCTCCATTTCCGGGTTGATGTCACGCGGAATAAACTCCGGAGCGACCTTCGGTCGTGTCTGATATTTCAGAGAGAGTTTTACTGCCGGATACGGTCCGGGCAGGGTGACATAACAGGTCAGATCCGGCAGAGACTGAATGTCGGAATAACTGACCAGCGTCTGGCGCTCCATATCCTTACCGGTCGATACCCCGTCACGTACCGGATCAGCACCGTAGGAATACTGCTCGCTGGCTTTCAGGTGCTCTTTCTCACCAATCTCACCGGCAGCGAACTCTGCAATCTTATGGCTGGGAGAACGGAAAAAGGCACGGGTGTTCATGACGTCAAACAGCGTGGCAGCCGCTTTCTCACCGTAGATATCTTCCAGCTGGGCATAGGACTGGATACCAAACACATAACAGCCACCGAACTTACGGGCTTCCGGCAGGATCTCCACCAGGTCCGGCAGTTTGTGTAACGTGGGTAGCTCATCACAGAAAAACCACACACGACGGTTACGGTTTTCTCCCATTGCCAGCAGACCACGAATGGCAATGGACAGCCACATGGAGATCACCGGCTTCAGGGAGGCATGGGTGTCGGCATTCGACGAGATAAACAGCCAGCCGTTTTTCTGATCTTCCCGGACACCACGCATCCAGTCACGGATGGTAAAAGACTCACCGTTATGCTCAATCCCCTGCAGGTAACGGATGGCTTTCACGTAGTTGGTCAGCACAGCACGGATGGAAATCGCCGTTTTCTCAATTTTCTCTTCCACCAGGTTGGCCGCCGGTGAATTACGCAGGAAGGTACGCAGTTTTTCGATTTTGATGGAAAGCAGTGTGTCCACCAGTTTGCTGTAGCTGCGGTTGGGGTCATTACGCATCAGGTACGCCGCTTCCGCAAAAATGGTACGTCCTGAACCCTGCCAGAACGGGTCCTCTTTTGTGCCCATCGGGATCAGCGTGTTCGCGGTATTATCAAAATCCGGCTGTGTCAGGCACTCCTTCCACAAATCCCAGGCGGCACAGCGGGCATCCAGCGGATTCAGGATTTTATCGATGGAGGGATCATAGTAACTTTTAACAAATTCCCCTGAACGGTCATAAATCACCACCATATCTCCACGCTGACGGGCGTAGTTGGCCAGACGACGGATAACTTCCGACTTACCGGCCCCGACCGTGCCGTGCAGACAGAAGTTCTGGATTTCGGAATCCCGGATAATCGGCAGGTCGCCAATCCGTATATCGGAGTCCTTGCCGTCTTTTTTCAGCATCCGGGCAACGTCTTTCGGATTGTCTGTCAGCTGACGACCACCTGTGACTTCATTTTCGCTCTGTTGTTTACCCTGACGCCCCAGAACCCAGGAGACAACAAAGAAGGTAATCAGGCAAATAACCAGTGCCACAACTGTGGCCAGAACGAATGCGGACCATAGCTGCTCTCCGCACCAGATCATATATTTATCATGCAGTACCTGAGCAGCGTTCATCCGGAAGGTTTTGCCGTAATACTGGATCTCATAGACCGGCTGGGACCTGATTAAATCCCGCATGCCTTCCAGCGTGGTACACCACCAGTAAATACAGCCGTTCACAAACGTCTGCCAGCTTATTTTTACCCATAAAACCAGACCAACGAGTATCCAGAAAAAAATAAACAGGCAGTAAAGCATGATATTGGCGATCTGGCTGAACATGCGGATACGCATGGACGCAATCTGACCGCCCTGGGTCATATCCTTTGCGTTAAAACTCATGATGATATTCCGAAGAAAGAAAGTCAGTCGGACTGATTATTAATGATGAAAAGATTAATAACCGTTAAATTCCGGCTTCGCCGGCAACACTTCACGGTCGCACAAAGAATTTGCACAACCGCTCAGTGTTTTCATATTTATTTCGGAAACGCCGGGGAGAAATAAAATTTATTTTATTTCTCCCCGGGGTTGGACAACGAGCAAAGCGAGGCGTCAGTCAGGAGGCCGGTCAGACCAGCCTCCGGAAGATAATCAGAGAATATTTGCAATTGATTTGGCCAGCTGGTCTTCGAGAACAGGCTTCGCCTCTTCAAATTTCAGGTTAACCTTGTTTGCATTTGAGACCACACGGGTCTGGTATTTATGCTGGTTACCTGTTTCAGTACTGGTCTGAATTTTCGCACCTGATGTGCCCTGACGCAGGGCGGCAACATTATCCGTTGTCACCGTTGCCTTAGTACGCTCTGCAATCTGCACATCCGTGATCATGGTATAGTTCACATCTTCCACCATCGCATCTGCAGCCATACCCACCAGACCGGCAGCAAGGCCCACACCGAGTGTGGCACCGGCAGAACTGGAATTATATCCGGTGATACCGGCACCTAACGCTGCACCAACTGCTGCGCCTTCATAACCACGGTTCAGCCATCCCTGAGATTCCCGCAGATCCATCTTATCGGCCTTCAGCACATTCGCCTGAATCCAGTAGTAGGCTTTATCCGGAGAAGTCACCACCTGATATCCTTTTGCTTTCACAGCATCAGCAATTTTGCCCTGCAGCCCACTCATGTCTTTATCAGACGTGTTTTTGATCTGCAGAAATACCGTGCGTTCGCTGGCGGGTTCAAGCCAGATGGTCTCACTCATCTGAGTCTTCACCTCAAGGTTACGCTTCTTGATTGCTGTGCTCATCGCACCACACCCTGAAAGGGCCAGAGTGGAACTGACCAGTGCAACCATCATCAATTTTTTTGTTTTCATCAAATTACCTTTATTACAAACCACAGTTTTCTTATCGCCTGCCATCATAGTCCTGCCAACAAGTCCCAAAAGTATTTCCTGCTGAATCAAATCCTCCATGCATAGCTAATCCTGTTGCCGGATTAGTACGATAAAAATCCACATAATCAAAATTCACATCATCAAAATCCAGATGCAAATCTTCATTAGTTTGTTCATTTACCTGAGATTGCATCCATTCTCTTACACTTACACAACCACTAATTCGCCTTAATTCGTATAGTGTACCAATGATAAAAACCATCAGGCTTAATAACGGAGAGAGTAAGGAAGATACTGGCATCAGTATATACCAAACGCCTTTACTGAATTTAAACTCATCCGACACATGCCGTTTTTTTCGTATTTGAGAAAATAACCATATAAACAATCCCTGCCATAGTACAATAAAGCACAGGATAAAAACTGTTTCGGCACTCCCCCAATCAGCCAGATAACAGGCAATGAACTGTATCACCGTCACCAGAGCAATATGAGCTAAATTTTTCATTATCATCTCCCCATACAATATTATTGCTTGTGCTTATCCTGATACTCCTTTGCTCTTTTCATCAGTTCCTGTGGACTGTCAGCCCCGGGCATTCTTTCCTGACCCGATTTTTCTTCATTATATTTATTATTCTGAGATAATGCCTCTGTTTTATGGTGATTTTGTAGTTCAGAATACTGTCTTCCTACAATATTTTCTTCGCCACGTATGCTGCTCTGAGTATCTCCGATATTGCCTCGGTATTCTGTGACCATATTATCAACCTGATGTTTTACATCATTACGGATATTACTGTCCTGCGTTCTTTGCTCAATAATGGCCTGATGCCCCTGATGATCAGCAATAATATCCTGGCTGCCACCACCCGAAGGTACGCTCTCCATTCCTTTACCGATGTCCCCACGGGATTCACGCCAGGCATTATCAACACCAGGCTGCACCTGTTCCTGAACAAAAGACCACGCCATAGCCCGACGGCGTTCTGCAATCTCCGGTGAACTGGTGTTTGTCAGAATAGCTTCGGCATCCTGCGGCGCGTGTTTCATCACATACTGTGCAAACTGTTGCGACAGGTCTTCACTCATCTGCCCACTCATGCTTTCAGTACGGGATGCCATTTCAGCATATTCATGGCTGCGGGTCATATTCGTCGTGTACTGGTCGTAACTCTGTTTTGCTGAGTTCAGGGCTGCAGACAGCTGGTCCACACGGGAATCGGCATTATTGTCCGTATGGCTGCCGGATTCACTGACCTTGCGACTGGTAAAGTAATCGCTGGCCTCTTTAAAGTCTTGTGTAGCCCTGGCATCGATATCATGGCGAGCATCATGGCTGGCCCGTGAACCACTGCTGGCCTGATGCGCATCCTCATCACTCCAGTCAATACTTGCCCGACCACCACCTCTAACACCTACGCCACCACCAACACCAAGAATTTTAGGTTTAACCCCCCATTCAGCATGAGCATCGCCATACATCCCCGCAGAACCTCTCGTACTTCTTGATGCCAGTTCTCTTGTCGCCTGCTCATTACTGATATTATGCGCCTTCGCATAGCTTTCCACTGCGCTGCGCATACGGCTGGCCATCATGGAGTCCTGTGCGCTCATCGTGCTGTCAGCACCACCGGTGACAGAATCACTGCTCCCCCGGTTAGAACCAAACTGACTGAGCGAGTTCCAGGCACTGGCAATACTGCTGCTGAACCCATGCAGGGCACTTTCTGCTCTGTTCGATGCTTCCCGGGCCATTTCCTGTTGTGCCGCCGCAATCTGACGCGTTGCATTGATACCGACCGGTAACCGGGACATCGCTCCGCTTGCATCCATCACCATATTACCGTCACGGGTCTGTGTGGCGGTTGCGCCACTGCCGGTCTGGTACATCATCTGACCAAACGACGTGGTGCTGTTGGTGCTCCAGCTGAATCCGTTCACGTTTTCCGTCTGCATGTTGCCGTAGGAGTAATTACCATCAACCACACTACCTGCCGCACTGGCAGTCGGGCTGATAGCAGAGGAAGCGAAATGGCTGTACACACTGGAAAATCCGGCCCCGAGTCCCCTGACCATCATCCAGGATAATGGCGGGATCATCATGGAAAGATACCCGGCAGTGGAAGCCAGATCGGAGTATTTCAGCTGTATCTGTGAAATTTCCGAGAGCACCACCGGTGCACCATTCTGCTTCGCATAAAATGTCATGGCGCTGTTCAGAATGGCGTACAACATTGGCCATGACTGCAACCACATCAGGGCAAACACATAGCCTTTCAGGACGGACAGCGTCAGTTTGTTGAAGACAGCCGCCAGTACCAGAAGCGGGAAAATACCAATGGCGATCCCCGTCAGGATGGTCTGCGTCATGGGCAGTGTCCGCATCGCCACATGACCGATGGAGACATGTGCCAGACGTTGCTTCTCCATCGATGACGTGGTGGCCAGATTCACCAGGCTGGCTGAGTCACCATTACGTGCTGCATAACTGGTGATCCCCTCCTTCAGCGCATTAATGGTGACATTCTGGCGGATGATCTGGCTGGCTGATTTACTTGAGTCATAGAAGTAACGGTAACTGTCGCCAATCAGCGTACTGAACAACAGGTTCGGATCAGGGCGACCACCAAATAACTGCTGGGCATAATAATGCCAGGTTTTTCCGCCACTCTGTGTGTCCAGATTCAGCTTGTCTTTCAACGAAACCGACGCATCCTTACAGGTTACGAAATTATTATTGCTGTCATAAACGCCCCGCAGCGGACTGGGACGGGAAAAAATCAGCGTGTAGGGATCAGAGGAGGCCATCAGCTCCTCCAGCGTGTATTTGTGGTTCAGGTAAATATCCCCCATCACGCAGTTCTGCACATAATCCTGGAAAAGATTGGCGATTTCCGGATTACGAGACAAAAAGTCAGTGCTTTTTGATACCAGTTCTGCGCCAAACAGCATCCCCGTTTTGCTGTAGGTGACACTGTCCGGTTGCGTGAAGATCATCTCGTAACTGGCCACCATTGCATGCCCGATACGGGTCGTCAGTGAAAGTGGCATCGCCAGTCCGACCGGTACATTATCCACCCGGTGAACTTTGACCAGGTCACTGTTATCAATAATCTGCACCGATGTGCGGACATTAACCAGCAGGCTGATAAGCACAAACATGGCCACCCAGCCCAGCAAATCCATCACGTTGTGCCGCTGTACCCACATCACGGCCACCGCGAGAACAGACAATGTGAGCGCAATTTTTTCAATGGAATCCCACGTCCTGGTTCCCATAAAGGCGGCAATGGCGTTCAGGTTATTCCGCAACCACTCACCACCGGCAATCACATAAACTTCATTCACAGCGTGCTCCCTCCGAAGTGATAGTTGTTCTGGTAACGACTGAGCATGCGGGCGGAAAGCTGCTGACGCATGTAGCTCATCTGACGATCGACAACCAGCAGCGCATCCTGCTGTACCTGCACCTGCGACTGAAACGCCGCAATCTGCCGGGTGGCATCATTCATGTTGTCGTTAATATGTTCGATAACTGCTTCGTCATAATTTCCTGTGGCCACCATCGCCCGGGCCTGCTGTATCAGCTCCTGAATGTACTGCAGCAGGATGTCGTAACCGATATAGTCCGTCAGCTGGTAAATCATACTGTTGGAAACACCGAGCATCTGCGGGTCAACCAGGTATTTGAAGACGGGGATGGTGGTACTGGAAATAAAGCCTTTTTCCTTGTCATCCAGAGGCGTGTCACTGACCGCCTTGTTCTGAATGCTGGCCAGAAGTTTAGTAATCTGAGACTTCAGTGCATTATCCCGGCTGATGGTCACCGGTGTGTCTGCCACCACTTTCAGGCATTTATCAGAATCGTTGCAGTGATAAATTTTTGCTGTGCCGCCTTCCATCATGGCCCGGATAATTGAGCGGTCAGTGGTTCTGGCTGACAAGGGTGTGATTTCGCCGTTAGGACCAAACACCAGTGAGCCGATCAGCGTCATCACAAACTCTTTCAGCTCTTTGTTGCCGTCAAACATTCTGTTTTTGGAAAGCGCATTCCACATGATGTTGATGTTTTTGGTCACCCGCTCCTTATCCTTGTCGCTGGCTTTATCCCTGACACTGTCAGATTTCCCGCCAACGGTACATCCCTGCCGGGAAGCCGCCCAGTCAGCAAAAATATTGCTCTCACCGGCAATGTCCTGACAGACTTTCTGCTGGGACACCTGCGTCCGGGGGAAAAGCCCGCCGATAATCCCCTGTGCCGCCTGGCAGGAACTGAGGTTCATACTGTTAATGTCGCTTGCCATTTTCTGCAGGAAGTCTTTTGCGGTTTTGATTTCCGGCACCGTTGTCTGCAGGGCAAGGTCAAAAAAGTAACCGGCAGCATTGCTCATAATCTGCTTAACAAAACGCTGCAGCTGCTCGCCATTAATAAAACTGAACGAGCCGAGGTAGGCGTCGATGCCGCCACATCCGGCATTGATATCCGGCAGCGTCATGGAAATCAGCTGAACATTTTTGACCTGAGTACGGGCATACAGGGAGCCACCGTAAGCATAACCGGCGGCCTGCCCCTGCCAGACGCCCGGCTGTGTGGTATTGGAGGCGAAGCCCAGCTTGTTAAAGAACTGATTCATGTCGCTGTTCACATCCGCTGACGCTGCGGGTGTGACCGTCAGTAAAGCAGCACAAAGAACCAGAAGAGGTTTAATGCGTGGCATCATTCTTGCCCTCCCTTAATTTGTTCTCCCGGCGCATACGACATTTCAGCAGGAATATCCCGATATTTCCGTCCAGTCCTGCGGCTGTAATATATTTCAGACACCGAAATCCATCCCACAATTGCCCCCACAAAAAACACAACAGAAACAGAAAAGGTAAGGCACAGCGAAACGACAATTTCTACAGGGCTGGCGGGATAAAAAAGCCCCTGATGGATAAAGGGGATATTCAGGCTGACGATTATTCCCGTCGCGATGCCGGATATTCCGGCAATGAGTAACACCACCTGCTTATTTCGCACCTTTTTTCCCTCCGTACATCTGCAGAACGGTATCCATCCGCGCCATAAAACCGGCAGCATCCGTTGCCCCCTGTAAAAGCGGTAATGCCTCAAGCGTGTTGACGTTGACCAGGAAGGTGGTCGGTGTGGCCACCGGGATATTCGGGAAGAAGGTCTGCATCACGTCCGGTGGCACCGGCAATGCCTCCGGAAAGGCGGTATCCCCCTGACCATCCAGAGTGTAGGGAAAAACGGAAAAGCCGTACTGCTGTGCCAGCTGTTTCAGTACCGGGTCAAACTGGTGACAGTAAGGGCAATGCCCCTGCATAAACAGCACCACCTTCCAGTCGGCCAGGTTAACCTGCCTGCCGTTGCTGAGGCGGAACCAGCGGGGGGCTGGCTTTTCTGTCCTGGCTGACGTGCCTGCTGCCGGTTGTGCAGGCTGCGCGGCCATGCCCTGCGGATTCCAGAGTCGTTCAATTTCATCCCGGGTGGAGGCCTGCACGGCAGCGGCTGCCAGCAACAGGGTGAACAACAGTGATTTAATGAGAGACATGTCTGCCCTCCTGCTGCCCTTCCATCATGGCCTGTTGCCTGGCTTCCAGTGCCTCACGCTCTTCCCGGCTGACACGGGCAATCCATGCATCCAGCACCTGGTATGCGCCGAACAGCACAAGGATGGCCGCAATCAACTCCGCCAGAAAAAAAGCCATCCAGGGTTTGCTGTAAACAAGACGGGCGACGATATGAAACCAGACACCCAGGGAAAATACCCACATTCCCGTAATATCAAGCCGGGGTAAAGAGAATTTATATTTATGCACAGTAAAACTCTCCTGTCATACAGAGAATTAAATAAGGGACTACCGGAATAAATGGTGAATTATTATCAGGTTTAGAATTAATGGAATTTACTGACGAACGGAAAATATCCGTAATTCAGAAGTTCGGTTTAAAATCTTCAGAAACGTTCAGGAACTGTTTTGCCAGGTCGTCCTGCGAAATAAAACCGTATGATAACGGACGAACACTGCCCTGTTTCGGGTCAACCAGCATCATGGCCGGGAAATATTTCACGCCGAGGCGCTGCGCCTGCCCCTGGTCAGTCCGGGAATCCGGCAACAGCGGATTAATCACGCCATCCACGGAAACGGGAATAACACTCAGACCATAGGTATCCCTGAAGCCATTAATGACCTGCGCCAGCTGCCCGTCGATGGGGTCCTGCCCCCGGTAAAAGAACATGATGCCGTAGTGTTCAGCCAGTTTCGCAATGGCCTGTCGCTGCTGCACCTGGTCTGCCGCCAGCTGGTTCCGGACCGTGCCGTTGTAATGGCTGTACTGCAGGTTATAGTCCAGTTCGGGATGCGCCAGCATGGCTTTTTTGGCGCTCATGGTGAAAAGCCCGGCCTGCTGAGTCCAGTAATTCTGCAGCCGGAAATATTTCACAAAATTATCCACGCCGGGATACAGAATAGCTTCGTACAGCGCCCGCTTTGTTGCCGTCTGCAGTGCGGCCAGTTTCTGCATAATGTCCGGCTCCTGACGGGGGGCTGCAGGTACTGGTTTATTTTCTTTTTCCTTCGGATTTATTTTCTCGTTATACCACTGCCAGCCTGCATCTTTTCCTGACGCCGGAAAAATAAAGCAGCAGAGTAACAGTGGCAGTAATGCTTTATTCATCTTCATTCCTTTCATCACTTTTTCTTTCATCATCAGGTTTCTGCAGGTCAGTCAGGGCAGAAAAACAAAAATACAGAATAAACAGGAGCACACCGGAGTAAAAAATAACAAAACAGGCAGCAAGCATCTCACCTGCAGTGGTTTCTTTTACCGTATCCCACGACCAGATAATTACCGGGGAAATGACAATCGCTGTAATCAAAAGCCGGATAAGAAAATCAACAAGACGATTAGAAGTGAATATGACCTTCATCATTTCCCCCGGTTATTTTCCCTACCTTACTGTCCTGCCTGTTTCAGCTGGTCAGCAATCTGCTCTTTCACTTTCTGCGTCAGAACGCCACTGTCCGGGATTTTCTGGTTATTCATCAGGTCTTCGTAGAAGTTAGTGAAATCCAGTCTGTCGAACTGAATTTTCTGCAGCTCATCAACCGTAATCCCCCGACAGTCAGGATGCTTCGCACTGCCAAAACTGATACGCAGCTGTCCGTTGCGCCCCTGCTGCTGGACTATCTGCGCCAGCTTCGAATCAAACTGACAGTAACTGCGTTTTTTCTCCAGACAGACACCCAGCACTTTCTTCGAACAGAACTCTCCGACACTGACGGTCAGTTTGTTTGATTTTGCTTTAGCCAGGGCCTTTTCATCACTGCTGCATCTGGCCAGCCCGATATCCTGTCCCCAGCCGCTGTCCTTACAGCAGTTGCTGTATCCGGCTGCAGCCTTCTTACAAAATTTCGCCTGACCGGTGAAAGCACGGACATCCACCCCGTTCAGCGCCGCAACATCCTTACCTGCTGCGGCCAGTGCCGCCAGCTGAGAAACGGCTTCGGCAAAATCATTACTCTGCCCGCTCTGAGCCTTATCGCATTCGCCATCGAGACAGAAGACGTCTCCCCCACAGACCATCACTTTCCCTGATGTTTTTGACTCGCAGGAGTAGGTGGCATATTCATGCAGACAGGCACCTTCTTCGGAGTAAAAGGCGCACTGGTGTGACACCAGGGTACAGGCAGGATTGTCGGTGTAGGTCTGACAGGTTCCCTTGTCTGCTGACTGCGTGACATACGTGTCCCGGTATGCCCAGCAGCTCTGGTACATGCTGTATGACTGACCATCTTTCACCAGCGTCCTGTTCCCGCCAGCCTCCGTACATTCTGTTTTTGTCAGTTTCCCCAGCTCCTTGCTGAACGGGCAGCTTTCAGACCAGACAACATACGGGGTGTACGAGGCTTTTTTTACCCTGACAACCAGACGCAGCTTCATTGCCGTATGACGTCTGAATTTTGTATTCCCGACCCGGACGGGGTGAGATGACGTAAAAGCAACACCGGCAGTCAGTGTTTTCTGTACTGGTGTAAATGAGGCATCTGCTGAGTATTTGGCATTCCAGCTCAGTGGGGTTCCCAGTACTGTAATTGTCATAGGTACACTCTTCTGCAGGTAAGTACGACTCCAGCTGTAATGCGCATCGACAATTTCACCGGTAACGGGAGAGGTAATGGAGACAACATACTGACCATTCACTTCACGTGCAGGTAGCTGACTCATTTCATACTCCAGCGTCCGGGTTTCCCATGTGGTACTCCCCTGCAGCTCCATACGGGCAGTTCGTGTGCAGTACTGCTCCACCTGTAAATCCCGCTCACAGGTGTAATTCGTGTATTCACTCCGGCTAATCTCCTGCGCACTGCACTGCTGCCCGGTGTTTCCCACAATGCTGTCAGCCCGGTTCACCACATCCCTGCCGGTCTGGATAAACGGTGCATCCGGTGAAAGAATGTCTTTCGGCTTGTTCATGAATGACTCTGTGATGGTTTTTCCGGTTTCACCGGTCGCCCATTCCGTGGTGCCGTCATTTTTCAGGCCGCCATCCCCGCCGGCAGTCACGCCACCATAGTATTTTGTCTCGTCCGGATTCGCGTTATAGCCGGGGATACTCTCCTGTGGCTTAAAGCCCTGAATACTGCTGCTTCCCTGTCCTTTGATCTGGTGAGCAAAATCAGAGCCGGCCCGGTAATCACTGTTGCTGTCAGCCTGTGCCATGCCGGCAACCAGAGCCAGTATCAGAGGTAAAATACGTTTCATTTCCCGGAATCTCCTTTCCCTGCCAGTAAATCATGAGCCACCTGCCGGCAGTCACCCGTGGCGGCCACTTTCTCCAGCGCCTGGCCGACCCGCAGGTTTCCCCGGATGATGTCGTATCCATGACTGCAGAACACCACCAGTGCCGGTACACTGCGAATGCCGTACTGTGAAAACAGCGTCGGGTCGATCTGAACACCATCAGTCGCGCCGTCTTTCACCAGGGACAGCACGGCTTCAGCGGTGGTCTTCAGGTCATTGTTCACCATGCCCCGCAGTGTGGCGGGTATACCGTAGTGCCGGGTTTCGCCCAGCATTCGTTTCAGCCCCTCTTCGGGAATGGAAAACGACACAAAATACAGAGCACCCTGCCGGGGTTTCCCGTCCTGCGAAGCCTGCTGTTTACGAACCAGCTCATCCAGGAAATGGTTATCTGAACGCTGAAGGGGGTTTTCCAGCACCTGCTTCTCCGCCCAGGCTTTCAGCTGATGGTCAGGTTTTTCACGCAGTTGTCTGCTTAAATTTTCCTGCTGCTTCAGGAACTGGCGGTTTTCAGGAGTGTTCACGTTTTCTGACGCCATAACCGCCCCGTTCAGCATCATCAGCAGTGCTGCCAGAGATTTCATACTCAGCTTCATCATTCACCTCACAGGAAGACACAGTTACGTTTACGCCACATCAGGTAGCCGAAGTTTTTCTTTGTATTGGGCGGATTTTTCCCGGCTTCCCAGCGGGTCACACTGCGCCCGAACGGGTGGCACTGTCTGCTGTCCGGGTACATATTCACCATCTGGTAACGCCAGCGTTCTTTGGGCAGGATTGGGGACGGATATTCATTACAGACGGCGTTATTTTTCCCGATGGTTTCCATAATCATGCCCTGACGGTGCAGCTTGAACGCCATGCGTTCACTGACCAGCAGGGAGGACTGCAACGGACTGGACTCATTACTCACCCAGCCATTGAACGGGTACATACTGCCCTGCGAACCGGCACACCAGAACAGAACATCGAGAGGCATATTAAAGGCGCTGGCAATGGCATCTGCTGCACAGGCCCCCTGTGCTATCGGATTGGCAAAGATGACAGCTTCCGGATTGAGAATGGTGGTCAGGCTGCTGTCCGTCCAGGTGGGGTCAATTTCAGAAAGATAAGCGATATCCAGGTCACCACCTTCCAGACAGCCCAGCGATGTGATGATGTTCAGCCAGTACGTCAGCGGGTATTTGTACCAGTGAACGTGATAGAACGCCCCGTTCACCTGCTTCTCATCCTTTTTCGCCGTTCCCTGTGCCGTTTTACCAAAAGCCGGCAGGCTGAAGCCCAGGTTAACCATGCATCCCGGTGACCGGGTGACGTCCGTCAGCGCCATCGGCTCCCAGTAACCAATGGCCAGCCCGATACGCCTGAACAGCGGCGGCGGTGCCGGACAAATCTGAATGGGCATCGACGGGTTCGCCGTGTCGGGGACCTTACCCTGACTGACTTTGATACTGCCCAGCGAGAGCGGGAAAATACAGCTCCAGCAGATATCCGTGATCGGGTTTACAAAACGCCCCTCACAGGCAGAATCCGCAGACGCCGCAGGGACATGACCGGCGAGAAGGAAGAACATCAGCAGCCACAGGCTTCGCTTCATTTTCTGCCCTCCTCTGCCGGAATAAATTCCACCTTCAGGAAGCGATCGCCGGGAACGGCGCTCACCCGTGCCGGGACCTGATCAATGCCGAGGCGCTGGCAGAGCACACCGTTCTGGTCAAAGTAAATACGGCTGTCCAGCGCTTTCTGCATCTCCGGGATACTGCCCTGCACGAGGATAATTTTGCTCTCCAGTGTGGGCGGCGTCTGGCGTTTCATCCAGGCCACCTGCGCCGGATCATCGCCATTGATGAAATACAGCGTCTGGTTAAAAGGAACATACTGCAGCGGATTCATCACTTCACCCTGACGGGCAAACACCCGCCCTTCGTTATCCCGGATATCCGCAGCCAGTCTGACGGACGGGTCAAACAACCGGCTGCCGTATTTCTCCGTGCGTCCGATACCGGGCACGGCAGGGGGCCGCAGACTGTTGCGGATCACCCGCTCCTTAAAGGCATCCATTTTCCGGCCCATCTCACCGGACTGCTCCAGTGCCGTCAGGCGCTGCATGATCACCGTCAGCATGTCCGGCTCCTTTACCGGCCACAGATCGCCCCAGGTACCAAGATCGGCGGCGGCCACACTCTGCCCCCATATCAGCAGGGCAATCAGCCCCCGGCATCTCATGGTTCCGCCCTCATTCGCCGGGCAATATCCTGCTGGATTTCCCGGGTGATATCCGGTGCCCCCTGTACCACAGCAGGCGACACCAGAATGACCGCGTGGTGTTTCTGCTGCCACGCCTGCAGGCTGGCTTCCAGTGCCGTGTTAAAACGCGCTGAAAGGGCTTTTGACTGTGCTTCTGACAGTTGTTTCTGACTGGCGCTGTCAAAAAACGCATCCACGGTCTGTTTCATGTTGAAGGCGACAGTCACCGGTGCGTTCAGTCTGACAATGCCGTAACTGACGGCTGCGTTCAGTAACACCATTGCCAGGCATCCCGGCACCATCCACCACCAGTGGATGCGTCGTTCTGCCGTGACGTCGGCGGGTTTCTGCGTTGAACTCATGCCACACTCCTGTATTTCTCATGTTCTTCCAGCCAGGCTTCCAGCGAAGCCATCTCCGGCCCTGACTTCTTCCACGCCAGCTGCCATACCGCCTCATGAATACTCAGCCCCTCTTTACGCTTCTGCTGCACAAACTCAAAATCCGGGCCGTCAGAGCTGTACATGGCGCGGCTTAACGGGTCCACAAACAGACGGTGCCAGGAGGAATGGTTTTCCACCTGCAGCAGGAAGGAACTGAACCACTGATCTTTGGCCGCACCGAACTTACCAATCATGTCACGCTGCAGTGGCAGGAACTGGTCCGGATACAGCTGGTTGTATTTCGCGAACTCCTTCGCACTCTGTTTGAGGATAATTTTGTAGGAGGAGTTACCCCATGCCGCGCGGGCAGCACTGGAGGCCTTGTCAGAGTCAAAGTCGACGATGTTCTGTGTGATGGTGATATAGGCACCGGTATGACGGCGGGCGGTACGGTAACCTTTCTCAATAAACTCACCGACCTTGTGATTTTTGAAGTCCAGCAGACGCCATCCCTCATCAATGACGTTCAGTTTTTTGAGGTTACGCGGCGTGCGGTACATCCTGTTCTCGATGTAAATAATGAGGCTGAACATCACCGCAACCAGCAGTGACGGACGGTCTTCCAGTCCGCCCAGCTCCAGCACCACCATTTTCGCATCATCCCGCAGGGACGGCTCATCAGAGTTAAAATACCGGCCGTAAGTGCCGCCGGCGGTATATTGATCCAGCAGGACAATCATTTCATCCAGACGGCTGCGGATGGTCGGTGACTCGACATACTGGTCGTTATCACGGGCGTTTTTCAGGAAATCCACCACATCATCGATGCGCGCCCTGTTCTTTTTAGCCAGCCAGGAGGCCCTGACCGCCTGCAGCAGCAGACCTTCATGCACTTCATCCAGGTTACCGTTGGGGCTGGCCATCACCGACAACTGGTCACGGACACGCTCCGCTGACTGGTCAATATCGGTGATGTTCGCAAACGGGTTAAAACGCAGGGTTTCACCGTCCAGATACACCCCGCCCATGTTCTCACACAGGGACTTATATCCATCCCCCATGTCAAACACCACGGCAAAGCCCCCGGAGTCCAGCACGCTGCGGATAAGTGGCTGTATCAGCCCGGTTTTACCGGCCCCGGAGGTGCCACAGACCGCCATGTTGTAGTTGGTGTTATTCATCCCCCGGAAGAAAATATCGATAAACGCCAGCTGGTTACGGTAGGTGGGTGCCAGCAGACCTGCCGGTGTCAGGGGGTTATCCGCCACTAACGGCATCAGGTTGGCCACATTAAAGCTCTCTGCGCGCTGAACCACACCGGCCTCTTTCAGCTGTTTAAACAGCCCTTTCCCGGCCATAAAGGGAAGGCAGGTCAGGAAATTGCGCATGTGGTTAAAGCGCGGTGAAATCAGCTCAAAACCGTTTTTACGGAAGCTGTTCAGGATGTCCTGCTCCACTTCCAGCGCCGTTTCATTATTGTCCTTGCAGAATGCTGTGATGTTGAGGAAGTAGGACACGACAGAGGACTGACCGGAGCCCAGCCGCTGACGCAGTTCCCCCCACTCCTTCGCCTCTTTCTCCACGGACGGAAACCATTTGGCATAGGAGGTCTTCGACTTTTTCTCCAGGTCCATGTACTTCAGGTTGGCTTCGCTGTGGGTTTTCACCTGGTCTTCCACCACCAGAGTCAGCGTCAGGATGAACGGACAGGAGATGGACAGTTCCGGGTTCAGCAGGTTGCTGTAGTTGTCGGCCATGTTCCACAGGAAGGCGATTTCCGGGTTACGGGCCAGATGGAAATTCAGGATGCGGGCCGTGCTGTTCCTGCCCTTCTCACGCAGGCCCAGCGTCAGGTAATCCGCCCGGACTTTCAGGTCAAAACTGTCCTCCACACACTGATAATTCAGATCAGAATACGGGTCCAGCTGACGTCTTTTCGGATACAGGGAGTCCGGGTTATGGTTAATCATCTCCCCGACAATATCGATAAAGGCCTGTGCATCCACCGCCTGTGTGGTGATACTGGCCCCCTGTAACGACGCCCGGATGATTTTCACCAGGTTTTCCATTTCCAGAATATCAGCCCGGCTTTTTTTCTTCGAGGGAGAACAGTACGAGAAGAATACCCGGTAATGGCGCAGGGTCAGGGGCAGATTCATCCCCTCCGGCAGCGGAAACTGTGTCGCTGCCGCGTTCATATAATAGGCACGGGTAATGGCGTTAAACCGTTCAGCCTGTTCACCCGACCAGGAGAACTCACGCAGCCCGTATTCAATCCTGTCACCAACCAGCTGACTGGACATCAGATGGATGCAGAACGGCACCCCGCGCGGCAGTTTGGTGCGCAGCATGTGATCGAGGGCCTCCACAATGGACTCATTCGCCCCATTGATGGGAATGGCTTCCAGCATAAAGCCCATCGTGGTGTCATTCATGAACAGACCGGATTCCTGGTTGTAATCACGGTACGGCAGCAGACGACTGAACTGCGGGAAGCTCATTTCGCCCAGAACTTCATTGGCCTTTGCGGATTCGTCAGGCAGTTTCAGTGCTGTGACGAGGGAGTTAACCGCCTGAGTGACGGCCTCAAGTGGATTATTCACATGAATTCCTTAGTTGAAAAATAAAGCGAGAAATGCGGTAGCCATGAAGGGAATATCTGTAATTAACGCGCCATTTCCCGGCGCATATACAAAGATTTCTGTTTCCTGAATATCCACTCATGTTCATCCGGAATTAAATCACTATGTTCTGCGACTGACTTATGCATAATGTTTTCTCTGTCTTTCCTGATACGCCTGACATTCAACGCACAACGTCACACCGGGAAATATTTTCCGCCGGGCTTCCGGAACAGGATTTCCGCATGCTTCACAGAGATAAACAGGAATACCATGAGCATTTATTTTCTGGCGTATCCGGTTTATTCCTGTCATGGTCAGTTGTTCTGTCACTGAATATGCTTCATCGGCTTCATCACTCACGGAATATTCCTCCCGACATGTTCTGACACGCTACCGCCCATCCCTTTTCACGCACAGGGCACTCGTTTTACAGGCAGATTTTGAATACAGAAAGCCCGCCGGCATTGCCGGCTGATATACAACTTCAGGGCCAGTTAATTAATACGTGGTTTTCCCCACGCAGACGGTTTAATAACAAAAAACACGCTGGATGGCTGATGATAAACATCCTGATTATCAATATAAGGCGCTATCCATAATGCAGCCGTCTGCTCACCCGTTCTTAGCGGACGAGGAGGTGTTACCGGCGCAACTGAACTGACCGGAACAATCGTTTTCACTTCCCGGGCAGCGGTAAACAGCGGGCGTGGTGCCAGCAGTTTCTGCTCCGGATGTGCTGTCACCGCAGGTCTGCTGCCGGACGGAGTGGTCGCGGTGACGGTCTGCACCGGCATTGTCCGGAAGTTCCCTTCAGCCAGGCGCGGCAGTGATGCCGCAACCGGCTTTGCTTCTGAGGACTGCTCCAGCTTTTTGGCCTTCTCATTGGCCTGCTCCATCGTCATACAGGTATCTGATGTGGTGGCGTTACACTCAAATTCCGTATTAGTTCCGGCACAGCCAGAAAGTAATAACGTCCCCAGCAGAGGAATAAATAAAGAAATCTTTTTCATTGCCCTTCTCCTTTTTTATTATTCCCCACAACAGCAGAAATTAACTCTGCTGTCAGATTTGTTTTCCCTGCACAGGGTTGTCCGAAGACTACTGTATTTCCCGGAGAAGAAAATAAGCTCATCGACATACCCTTCTTCATCACACCGACAGCTGCCATATTAAAATTGTGCGGCAATGATTCAGAACCGAATTCCTTCAGTGCAGGAAGTACGATTCTTGTGGTGCAGTTACTGAGAACAGCATTCATAAAATTATCTGATACGCTTTTATACGGTACAGAGCGTGCAGTAATAATATTAATATTACGCATGTTCATTTTTATCTCCGTTGCTTCTGTTTGTTCGGTCATCAGGGAAATAAACATGGCATTTCCTGGTTTTTTCCGGCAGGGAAGCATCTTCCGTAAGAACTTCCTTCAGATGTTCATCTGCAGTTGCCACCCGGACACATTTCATTTTTCCGGGTCGCATCGGATATTTTCCGGAGATCACCGCCAGCGAGACATACATCAGTGCCAGCGTTGCCCATAATGCGGTGAACAGTTGCATCAGAGACTGGTCAATCTCCCTGGCATATTCTGCAGCATCCCCCCGGCGAAAACCGCACGTTACAGACGGAGGCATCGCTAAATCGGAACCAAAACTGTTCGAGCAGTATCGGACCGGATACAGCCCGGCTGGCGTTCTGCCCCTTACAAACTCGATCTCCTGAACCAGCAATTTCCCCGGTGTGGTGTTGTCCTTCCATAAAACCAGTAACGCCAGCAGAGCCATTGTGGCCAGCGGCAGAATGACGGCGTATTTCAGACACCAGAACAACCAACACAGGCCCTGGGCAACAACATACCGGGTGGCATGGCATATCTGACGGAGTGACATATTATTTGCCATCGTTGCCCCCTCCCTGGCTGCCGGACATAAACTGCTGCGGATTCAGGTTGCCCAGCTGCTTCAGCATCTGGTCAGTATTAAAGCCGTTAAGATGACTTTCAGCCGATGGCGGAACAGGAACCGGACTTTCCGGATTGTCTTCTTCCGCTCTGCTCTGCGTGTATTCCAGCGCCATCTCTTCCACGGTTTTCAGCTGGAAGCCGTCCTGGAACACCACGGTCACTTCGTTGCCCGCACCAATCGGTATCACCGGGTGATACTGTTCGGCACGTTTGATGTAGTAGTCACTGAGCGTCTGTGCGGCTTTCGATGCGCCGCCACCGATACCCATTTTCAGGACATCACCAGCCCCGTAAGCGGCTGTGGCACCCAGCCCGACAGCCGGCTGGGAGGCGCGCTCCATTCCCTGACCGATACCGTCAACAAATCCCGCGCCCCATGCCCAGCCGAGGATTTTGCCGTTACGCATCACCACTTCGCCCTTGATACCGTTTTTACCCCGGAAGCTGACATGCCCCTTAATCGGCATATCAATAGTTTTGCCGTCCTTCAGGCAACTGATATTGCGGGTGCGTACAATGGCACGCTCACTGGACACATCACCCCAGGCTTCCAGACCCACAAAACATCCCGTTGCGTCATACGTCTTGCTGTTCGGCATTTCCACCAGGCCGGTGATACGCAGCTGCATCGGCACCGTGGATTCATTACCGGTGACAGAGGCATTGGCATCCGCCCCTTCAATCAGCATGGCTTTCGCAAAACTTCCTGACGGAATGTACGGCAGTGATGGTCCCTGTTTTCCCTCATTACGGGTAAACACCTTACGCTGTATCCGGTTAGGCACCGGCACAGACTGGTAGGTCACCTGTGGTGGTGGCGTGACACCATTCCCGGGATAAAACGCCGTCGGCGGTGGAACAGCAACGCTGCCCTGCGGCGGGAAGGATACGGGGGTGTTTCCTGGCTGTGGTTCGCCTTCCGGCCCGGGCGGTGAGGCTGGCGTCTGCGGTACAGGCTCACCGGTCGCGGTGACGGGATTTGCACCCAGGGCTTTCACCTGCTCTGCCAGGGCAGCATTATCCTCTCCCAGCTTTTCAATACGACGCTGGTCATCACCGCGCTGTTTGTTCAGGACATCCAGTTCACGACGGATTTCCTCATACTGCTTCTGCATCTGCGCTGCCGTCACCTGCATCTCTGTGGTGGCATGCTGACGCACCTTGTCATCAAAGGTCGTATCCACCACACCGGTCATATCCGGCACAGGCTCCTGTTCAGCCACGGTTTCACCGTTACCGGACATGTCCACATCAGACAGATACAGTGCCCCACCAATCGCGGAGGCTGTACCGACAACCACAATCCCCAGCCACAGGTACTGCTTGCGTTTCACAATGGTATTGATACTGGCCATCAGTTGCCCTCCCCGTCACGGATGACATACACATCCATGCGCGCACCTGCCAGTAACTGGCTGGCAGGCTGGCTGAACATCACGGCACGGGTTCCCGGCTGCCAGAAGTCACTTTCCCGGATATTCAGGGCAGACAGCGTTTTATTTTCCACGGCAAAGCGGACCATCTTCAGGTGATTCCCCGTCCATACGGCATCTGCCACTGAAGACAGCCCCGCCGGGGCCTGCAGGGTTTCCTTTGTCACCGGGACCTGATACCAGCCTGCGGGTAATTTTCCGCCACGGACGGCCTGGCTGATGGTCACAAGCAGGGATTCGTAAGGCGTGGACGTTTCCCACGCACCGGCTTCTTCTCCGGTTCCGCGCAGGTCACTGACCAGCTGAATGGTACGCCCCGCGCCTTCACGGGGAACGGCCTGAATGGAAAGATTCAGACCTCGTTCTGTTTCCAGAATGAACGTAAAGGGCTTTTTGTTGACGGTGGCAACCACCACACCGCCGGAGGCGGTCTGCTCATTATTGGTCAGGGCACCATCCAGACTGTTCACGGCGATAATCCGGTCACCGGGAACGGTAAACAGATTCGGGCTGGTATTGCTAATGGCAATACTGGCCTGACCACCGTTCACCATTGGTACCACGGTGGGGGCCAGCGTACCGTTTGCGGCCATCACGCTGCAGGAAAAAAACAGGCTGCCGAATATTATTGCCGTATTATTTTTTCTCATCGTCTGTTTCCCCGAAATTATCCAGCCAGGTCACCCCGTTTTCCCGCTTCAGAATAAGGATGTAATGTTTGATATCAGTGAAAGGTTTTGAATCACCAATCCAGGTTTTAAGCACACCACGAATTTCCACACGGCCATACTGAGGCCAGACACGAACACTGGTCTGGAAAAAGGCTGAGTTCACGTTATCGTTTTTAATACGCTTCGCTTCTTCAGCCAGAATAACTTTCATCTGGTTCTGTGCGCCCGGGCGGATATATTGCAGAAGCGCCTGATGTGAGGCATCGACGGTTTCTGATGAAACATTCAGACGGAGGGCAATAAATGACAGCGCCATCTGCTGTAAATAAGAGGCGTCGGCACTGTTCTGTGACACGGCAAAGGGGGCATTAAATGCCATTGGCGTCACGGCAGTGCGTTGCTCATTCTGAAGACGGTAGTTATTCACTCCCTGAATGACGTTAACAGAGAGGCTGAGAACAATAAGCACTGACATAAATATAAAGGCGATGGCCATTACACGACTGGTACTTAAACGGGCACCGTGTTCCATATAACAATCCTGGTATCAGTTCTATTTAATCCACTGCCGGAAACACGAATCGGGAACATTATGAAAAATACCGCGCAACAGGGCTGTTGGCATATACCAGTAAATCAGGTCACGTAACCAGGAACTGCCCCGCCCTTTTTTCAGTTTTTTAATCCCGAAATAAACCAGAACCGCTGCACCAATACCGAACAGATATTTCGATGTTGTGATACCCCAGCCAATACAGATTGCTGCGGGGATCAGTTCATCCAGTGGCAGTCCAAACCAGCGGCTCTGGTTGGTCAGTGTTTCCGGGAAACGATATTTCTTAAGTTTATTCTCGTCTCCCGACATCGTTTTATTTCAGGCCAACGACGGCCATACCCACAGCAATAAATACAGAGATGATGGCAAAACCGGCCAGGAACTTGACGTTTTTGGTCATCATGTACATGACAGCACCGACCAGAACTTCAGCCAGAACAACCCATTTAACAACACTGGAGTCCTTACCGAAGGTCGCCTTAACCGTGGAGTTACCACTTGCCATCAGGTCCTGACTACCGGAAGCCATCGCCAGTTGCGGGAAGAACATCATCAGAACAGCAGCCGGGAGCACAGCGCGTACCAGGCGAAGCATATTCAGACGAGTGAATTTAGAAAAAAACGACTTCTTTTTGACGGGTGCAGAAGCACCCTGAACACTTAAAACAGCATTCATAAGTTACCTCAATTTCGGATAAATGAATAAAACTAGAGTGTATTAAATGTTATATCTTCCTCTTTATCTGCCTCCCTGAATATCTCCGAGTTATAAAAATCAGGAAACTTGATCAAATGATCAATAACTCTGTCTGCAGCCTCATCTGTTTTACACCATCCACTACGATTTTTGGCTGCAATAAGTAGCTGGTTAGTTTCATCATCCAGACGCATTGTCAGATACTTAACCAGCGACTTACCATAGATATTCCCTACCCTGTTAAACTTTGGATAGCGGTGAAGATGATCTTTAAGTCTTATTACTGCCTCAAACGATCGACTTCTTCCGCTTCTGTTACTTGCCTCAATTAATAGACTTTCCACATCTACAGGTAATTTTAGCTTTACCATCTTACCTGTTGCAGAACGTGTACCAAATCTTTTCAATAACACCTCCCGCTGTTTATCTTCTGGTTACTACCTATGTTTGCAGAATAATCAGAAAAGGTAAATAGACGGAAAGTCTATATTTTATTAACACTTTATTAACGCGTATTTATGATACACATAGCCTTCTCGTACAAATAATGAATAAACTTTTTATTGTAGAGTAAGATGATTAACTCATCTTTATTAGAAACAGAGAAGTAGTCGCATATCAGAGACGCGTGTTTCTTTGATGTGGAGATGGATATGTTTAATATTCTTGCTATAGCATTATGACTGATTCCGGTGCTATATAAGTAAAAGACATCATTTACATATGATGATACAGAAGAATCATCACTCATTCTTCTGATTATATTTCTGATATCATCACTGACAATCGTTTTTTGATTATAACTGTCTTTATGACGAACATGAGCAGCATCATAAAATTGCCACAGAATGATATTTCTGTGTCCATTAAGAAATGACTGAATAGATATTGTCCAGAATCTGTTCTGAATAAAAACATCCTCTACAAGATTAAGATGCGTATGCTCATTCCTGTATGCTTCCATCTCTGTGACAGAGATCAATTCACAAAAATCTCTCTGCGACAGAAGCCATTTTTCAGCACTTTGATCTTGTGTAAGAAATGACTCATGAAACAGCGTATTGCAAAAAATAAATTTTCCAGTTTCGTCCCTGATACAGGCTGGATTTGGATAATCCTGAATAACTGCCGTCAGATTTTCCAGCAGATCTATTTGACGAGCATGTTTTTGTTGAATACGATCCATCGGATACATAGGAACCTCCTCACAAAGGATTCTATGGGCAGTCGATGCAGGGAGGAGAGAACTCCCTGCATCGGCGATTTTCAAATTCAAATTTTAACGTGGCATTAACCACGTAATTAATATACTAATTATCTTTCGTACTGTCACCTTTTTAAATCATAAAAACTCTGATATTTGAACGAAGTCAAATTTCTTTTATTCATCATCATTTTTTGGAAAAAATCGTTCCATCTCAGATGATACCTTCTCCCTGATATCTTCAACCATATTGACATATTCAAACTTTGGATTTCCGGAGACATGAGGACTGAGAGACTCAATACCCAAAATTTTCGCTACTGATGATTGTGTTTTTACAACGCATTCAAGAAGCAATTTATTAAACTCAGTCTGATTAAATGCAGACTCTTTACGCTCCATCTGAGCCTCATGTACACGAAGCCCCAGTTCAAGAAGCATTGAAGCTGTTGCTGAAAAACTGACATCTTTTTCCCTTGCCCCTTCCTGTCGACGCTTCTCAATAATCGCATTTATTTTTTCATAGGCATCATTGCTGATATACAGGTTCACCTTAGCCATTAGAGATTACCTTTTTTGAACATAAAATAAAGTTAATTTCGAAACACTAAAATTCATAATGCAAACAGGGACGCACCGCTAGCAGCGCCCCTAGCGGTATCCTATAAAAAAACACACCGCGCCGCTAGCAGCACCCCTAATATAAAATAATGTTTTTTATAAAAATAGTCAGTACCACCCCTACAAAACGGTGTCGGCGCGTTGTTGTAGCCGCGCCGACACCGCTTTTTTAAATATCATAAAGAGAGTAAGAGAAACTAATTTTTCATAACACTCTATTTATAAAGAAAAATCAGCAAAAACTTGTTTTTGCGTGGGGTGTGGTGCTTTTGGTGGTGAGAACCACCAACCTGTTGAGCCTTTTTGTGGAGTGGGTTAAATTATTTACGGATAAAGTCACCAGAGGTGGAAAAATGAAAAAATGGATGTTAGCAATCTGCCTGATGTTTATAAATGGGATCTGCGAAGCCGCCGATTGCTTTGATCTTGCAGGTCGGGATTACAAAATAGACCCGGATTTACTGAGAGCGATATCATGGAAAGAATCCCGTTACCGGGTTAATGCCATCGGTATTAATCCGGTAACGGGATATGGCAGCGGACTGATGCAGGTAGATTCCCAGCATTTTAACGAACTGGCCCGCTATGGAATTAAGCCGGAACATCTGACAACAGATCCCTGTATGAACATTTATACCGGTGCTTATTATCTGGCAATAGCCTTTAAAAAATGGGGCGTCTCCTGGGAGGCCGTTGGTGCATACAATGCCGGATTCAGGAAGACCGAACGCCAGAACCAGAGACGTCTTGCCTACGCATCAGAGGTTTACCGGATTTATACCTGGATAAAGAGCAGTAAAGGCATCCGGGTTCCGACCACGAAGAAATCACTTTCCCAAATTAACAGTGTGCAGAAAAATTAATATTGTATACATTGTCAAATACCGGTTATGCCGCGACAGCGGCATGGAAGGCCACACACAAAAATATCATATGAGTGATAATGCTGACTGGCCGAAGCCCCGCAAAGCGGGATCCCATCTTATATATATCCGGTAACTGCGCAGCCTCCTGCCAGACCATTTTTCGCGGGCACAATATTTACAGACTACCGAAAAGCCAGTTGATGAAATTGAGGCATATCAGACGACACAGCAATGCCGCAGGATGATAATATAAGTAAAGCCCCGAAAAATTTTTCGGGGCTTTACTTATATTATCATGACTTCCACTCCCTGAACTGTTCGGCAATCATCCATAATGCTTTGTTGATTCGGATATCACCGTCAATGCCTGTAATGGCTCTTGTTCTGGTATTTTTACCGGAGGCACTTCGCCCCGATAATCCACCTTTTATCATATTCTCCTGAACCCGCTGCCAGGTTGTCCAGAGATCGTTCTGTTTATCCTCCCAACGGCGGGGAGTAATTATTTGTTCTGGCGTCACTGGCGTTTTATTTTCATCTTCGTACCTGGCCATCAATGCAGCTCTGCCAAATAAATGTTGTTCGTCACTGTTAAGATGTATCTCTTTCATTGTCTCCATATTTTCAGTGACTTTATCAAAGACACCGAGCACTTCATACGCTCCCTCAATAACCTGCCCGACAATATCACCTTTATGTGGAACGCGGATTTCGCCAAAATTATTCCCACACACCAGGCCATTTGTGCAGACAAAACGAAAAATTCCTGGGATCATCTGATAACTGGATGAACCATCATGTGAATTAAGCAGGATAATTTCAGGAACTTCTTTCCCGTTAATATGCCCTTCCCTGCGAAGACGTAACATATGTTTACTGTATTCGCGGCGTCCCAAATCACGAACCCGACTCTGACAGGCAAAGAATGGCTGGAAACCTTCATCACGTAACTTATTGATGATATTGATGGTTGGGATATATGTATAACGCTCACTCCGGGATTCATGTTTATCACCAGAAAAGACAGATGGAACAAACTGCATTAATTCGTCATCCGTTAACGGGCGCTCACGGCGAATAGAATTATATCGACCAAAACGGGAAGCTAATCGCATAACAGTAACTCCTTTATGAAGGCATAAAATTAATAAAAGTTTTTTCGCTTAATATCATCCCCCCTCGGTTATCGTTAACAAAAAGACAACAATTCCGAGGGGAAGGACCATCAAATCAGGTCAGTTCGGGACTGACCAACCTGCCGAGTGAAAAGCAGTAACAGCGCGATCAACTCATCAGCGTTTTTTCTGACAAGAGGAGTATGATTCTCCAGGCTATCCAGTAAGTCATGCAGCTCATTATTGACCTGGTGGAGCACCTTAAAGAGTGCACCAGAATCCCGGCAGCTCTGATATGCAAGATTTGCCTGAACAGCACGATTCTGCATGATCCCGATTTGTGCGATTGCGTCTTTCTGCTGATCGCCTGTTGGCTGATAAGTGGTGTTAAAAGAAAATGCGCTCATAATTCCTCCTGTATCTGATGTTTTCAGCCCCCATCATCTGTTGAGTTTCGGGAGCCGCGGTTTTGACGTTTTGCGGGGACCTGCCTTTTGTTCCCTCCGGTATTCACCATCACCTGTTTGAGAACCTTCGCCGCAAGGGGCATCACTGCCACGGCCTGACGCACCTGTCCTGGGCAGAACGCAAAATTTTTTACCGGGTTTTGGGTAAAAAATTTTGTGGGCTGTTCATTTACCCTGGACAGTCAGTGCGGCAGGTTGTGGCTGTCTATGCCCCCGGCGACAGGGGCTTAAACAGGTGAATGGCACCGGACAGAACAACGGGCAGGGACCCGCCGCAACGACGTGAAGCGCGGTTTGCGAAACGGCGTTGCTCCTTACATCCCGGCGTCTTTTGCCGGGATGCCGGGAGCGCAGGCCACGGCGCGACAAGGGTGGCGCGACCGTTCCGGTCGCTGCAAACCCGGGTTTTTGCGTCAGGGATGGAAGCCCGCCAGGGCGGAGACAGCTTCGCTGGCTCCGTTCACGACAGCCCGCCCCGCCAGGGGGACGCCCGGAAAAGGCATAAGCAGGAGAACAACAAAACAGACAATAATCAGGGCAGCAGTAATCAGAGTCAGAGCAGTAATCAGAGTCAGAGCAGGAGGAAAAAGAGAATAATCAAAGGGAAGGTGATGTGATTTCTGGTAAGTCATAAACAGAGAAGGCGGGGGAAAAGAACGGGCGCCGCAGGCGCACGTTCATCCCCGTTCCCGGAGGGAAACGGCCTTCCTGGCAGTCTGGTTGTTCATGCCCGTACAATGCCAGCAAGGAGAAAGGGGCCACCGGCGAACCAGCAGCCCCTTTATAAAGGCGCTTCAGTGCAGTCAGACCAGCATCAGCCCTGAAAAGGCGGGCCTGCGCCCGCCTCCAGGTTGCTACTTACCGGATTCGTAAGCCATGAAAGCCGCCACCTCCCTGTGTCCGTCTCTGTAACGAATCTCGCACAGCGATTTTCGTGTCAGATAAGTGAATATCAACAGTGTGAGACACACGATCAACACACACCAGACAAGGGAACTTCGTGGTAGTTTCATGGCCTTCTTCTCCTTGCGCAAAGCGCGGTAAGAGGCTATCCTGATGTGGACTAGACATAGGGATGCCTCGTGGTGGTTAATGAAAATTAACTTACTACGGGGCTATCTTCTTTCTGCCACACAACACGGTAACAAACCACCTTCACGTCATGAGGCAGAAAGCCTCAAGCGCCGGGCACATCATAGCCCATATACCTGCACGCTGACCACACTCACTTTTCCTGAAAATAACCCGCTCATTCAGGCTGTTTACGGGTAATCTGTGTGATTGTTGCCGCATCACGCCGCCTCCCGGAGTTTGTTCGGCACCATCCACCGCTCCATCTCACGGACAGCGTGACCGGCCTCTCTTGCTGCAAGACTGGCTTCCGCAATAACCTGCCAGAACGGCATATCCTGCCACTGCCAGCGTTCCATTCCGGCCAGTGACGGAAAACGCTCACCCCACTGCCAGAACAGGGTTTCCAGGTCATGCTCTGCCACCCGGTCACTCCAGCGTGCATGCCAGCTTCCGACTGTTTCCGGCGAATGGAATGCCAGTTCGATTTCAGCCTGAGCGACCAGCGCCTGGTACGCACGGGCTTTCTGCTCTGCCTCCCTCGCCTGCTGGCGGCTGTACTTTTGCATGACCAGTGCGGATTTGTGGCGACTGCGCTCCCTGACACGGAACCGCACCGACGGGAACAGCCGCTCTGCTGCATCGCCGGGAAGGGGAAGAAGGCAGACCTCGCCCTGAGTTTCAATCAGCACATCGACGGCATACAGCCACTGAGAACGGTTGCCGCGCAGTTCTTCTGCGGTCAGGGACGGCATGAAAAATCGCAGGTCAGACAGCGATATCCTGCGGCTTCCGTTCAGACAGCGGAAAAACGCCCCCGCATACGGATATTCCGCCAGCGTGTTTCCCTGGTGGCGGCGTTTTTCTGTCTCCGCCACCGCCCGCCATGCGGCCTGTTGCTCTGCGCTGAGGGGAACCAGTGCCTGTGAACGTGCGCTCATGCCTGACCTCCTTCCGCCATCAGGATATGGATGATGTCACTGACGCTGTACCCCTGCGCGTCCAGTGACGCCGCCAGTGCCAGTGAATGGCTGACGGCTTCCGGTGCAAACCGCCGCTGTACCTGAACCACCGCAAACGGCTCACCACCGGCATTCACCAGAACCAGCACCCAGACCTGAGAGACATCGCCCGGTGAACATAACGCCAGGTGAAAACGTTCGTGGGCAGGCGTGAAACGGACCTGGACGGGGAAAAAGCCGCCGAACTCGCTGCCATACTCGCCGTTCATCGTCCAGTTATCCGGCGCATCCAGCTCCCGCATCACGGCATGTGTGAGTTCACGACGTTCATCACTTCCGGCAGCCCGGATATCTTCATATTCCTGTGCGCTCATGGTCTGTAATACATTCAGGGTCAGTTCAGTTTTCATCACGGTATCTCCCTTGCTGCCGCCCCGTCTCCGGCAGGGCGGCGTGATAAATGGTTTATGACTGGCGGTCAGGCGGCTTCTGCCTGGTCGTCACGGTACTCCGTGGTTTCCGTCTCTGCCTGTGGACGTGGTGTACACATCCAGCCAGGCACCCAGCGGTTGTCTTTCATGTGGAACTCTGCATGTTCAGCGGCATCGCCTTTCTTCATTTTCTCCGCGTCCCGCGCAGCACCGGACAGTCCGGCATCATTCAGGGCATCGATAATCTGCGGCTTTTGCAGGTGTCCGAAGAAGTTTGCTTTCGTCGGCTGCCACCAGTCGCGCATGTGGAATCCGATAGCGCTCTCCAGCGAGTCCAGCGGACTGCGTGACGTGTGACCATGCTCGCGGGTCTGAACGCCGTGGATGCTGCACGCGGTGCAGAAACTGAGCAGGGATAACAGTACCTCCTGGCTGAATGACAGGAATGTCGTCATATCCCGTGACCATCCCTCCGGTAACAGGGCTGCAAGACGGGCTTTTTCTGCCATCAGCGCCAGGAATGCGGCACCGTCCTTCCCCGATGGCGCATCGCTGGTCAGCGAATAATGTTTACATTCCAGGCTGATTTGTGCTGGTTTACTGTACGCTCCGCTGCCAAACACATTCAGGCAGAGCGCTGATGAATCCCCTAATGATTTTGGTAAAAATCATTAGGGGATTCATCAGGGCAGAGCGTCCATGCCAGCAGTGCCAGAGATTTGTCCGGTTGCTGCATCAGTGCTGCCTGGACTGCCAGCGTGCGTTCGGAAGACATTTTCGTCAGCAGTGGCAGACTGATTTCCTCCACGGGCGCTTTCTCCTGCACCTGTTCCGTGCGGTCAGCGTCGTCAGCCGCATCATCCTCGCTGCGCAACTGCACACCACGCTGGACACACACGTTGCCATAACGCCAGGACACCACCACACCGCTTCCGGCACGCATCTCCGGCGTCCACGCCCTGACCTTCGCCATGCAGCGCATCAGCTTCATTTCTGCTTCCAGCAGGTCAGATTCCTCACACTGGTTTTCCAGCGCGTCGTAACGCGTCATCAGTTCGTTCAGACGTTCTTCTTCCGCCTCCGTCAGCACCGCTTCCGGCTCCGGCAGACAGCGGTATGTTCCGGCATCCTCACGGCACTCACCGACAGGCTCCATGCGTCCGGCGCACCATCCCCAGCCTTCGGCTTCCCGAAGGTGTTCAGCAACAGCCTGGAGTTTTTCCAGCAGGGCGGCATCGAGCGCCACGCAGTCCACATAGCCACCCTCGTCGTCGCTGAACAGGTCAGTGCGCAGTTCATCTGGCGAGAAGGCATCAGCCCCCACGAAGCGGAATTTACTGTTCCCTGCCACCGCCACTTCACTTTCGGTCACCAGACGACGAATGGTCTGTACTTCCGGTTTACCGCCCCATCCCGACTGACAGGCGGCTTCAAACACCTGCACCTGACGCGCGGTGTCGTTCTCCAGCGCCAGCGCCTGACAGTGCTCGGTGGTGATGAGGTCTTCTGCCAGCGCATCGAGGATGACAGGCGCAAGGTCAGCCAGTTTCAGCATTCGCTGAACGTGGCGGGGTGAATAGCCCAGCAAATCACCGATTTGTGCAGGTGTTTTGCCTTCCTGCGCCATTGCACAGAATCCGGCAATCTGTTCGGCTGGGTGCATATCCCGACGATGACCGTTCTCGGTCATCGATGCGGCCGTCGCCAGTTCCTGCGAAATAATTTTCACGCGGACAGGCCAGTCAGCCGGAATGATGCCACGCTCTGCCAGCATGTTGAGTGCTGCCAGTCGGCGACCACCTGCGGCGACACCGTGGCGGTCACCTGGCAGGGCATGAACAACCAGATTCTGCAGCAGGCCGACCCCCTTAATGGAATCAGCCAGTTCGCTGACGGACTCCGCAGAATACGGCACCGTGCGCACATTCAGTGGTGACTTAATCAGCGAGGCCAGCGGCACGCTCACTTCCTCCGTCTGCGCCAGCAGGGCAGACAGGACAGTTTCCTGCGTTTTTGCAGGTTTACGGCTTGCTTTACGGGTAGATTTTGGTTCAGACTTTGTTACTGACATGACTATCCCCTTATTGTGTAGTTAATGTCTGCCGGACGTGATCCCCGTCCGGCACCTCTCTTACTTAAGGATCCCGAAATCACGGATGACATGGTTCATCCAGTACCCGGCACCGTCCTCAAAATTCCAGGTACGCCAGACCATTGTTCCGTTATTACGGACAACCAGGCGAAACTGTTCGCCGTGGTCATCCTCGATAAAGACGTTCCGGTACTGTGCGGCAACGGCTTCGGCCTGTTTGCGGGTAAAAGGACCGTCAGGCAGTCCCTGAAGTATTCTGAAATATTCGCTCATCCTCATATCTCCGGTGATGCCCCGCGCAGGACGGGGCGGTTATCACAGTCAGGCCAGTCAGAACGGGATATCGTCTGAAAACCCGTAATCCTCCCCCTCCGGTGGTTGCGGCTGAGGCTCCGGCTGCGCAGCCTTACGTCCACGGCCTTTCGTTTTCGCGCTCCCTTTTTTCGTCGCGTCAGCACTCTGTGACTGACCATTCTGCTGAGGCTGCGGTTGCACCTGAGCGTTCTGCTGTGGTGCACTCCCCAGCATCTGCATGGTGCCCGTGGTTTTAACAAGGATTTCGGTGACGTAACGGGTAATACCGTTATCTTCCCAGCTACGGGTGCGAAGCTGGCCTTCAATGTAGACCTGCGCCCCCTTACGCAGATATTCACCTGCCACTTCCGCGAGCTTGCCGAACAGCACCACGCGGTGCCATTCCGTCTGCTCCTTCATTTCCCCCGTCTGTTTGTCGCGCCAGGTTTCTGACGTGGCCACCTGCAGGTTTGCCACTGCGCCCCCGTTGGGGATGTAACGGACTTCCGGATCTTTTCCCAGACGACCGACAAGAATGACCTTGTTAATGCCACGAACTGCCATGATGTGTCTCCTTCTGTTGATGTTTTCAGCCCCCATCATCTGTTGAGTTTCGGGAGCCGCGGTTTTGACGTTTTGCGGGGACCTGCCTTTTGTTCCCTCCGGTATTCACCATCACCTGTTTGAGAACC
>NZ_JBJQJI010000026.1:0-38627 GCF_046487485.1 Escherichia sp. WS1368 | reverse complement strand
TGCCAGACCGCAAGGTGTTTTAACAAATCAAAAGGGGTTTTAATAACTGGCTCAAAGCTGAAAGCTTTCCGGAACCCCCAGCCTAGCTGGGGGTTTTCTGTGCACAAAAAAAATGGCGCTTCTTAAAGCGCCATTTTCAGCTTAAAGTTCAAAAGAGATTATATCCCTTCTTCACTCTCTTTTTTCGCTTCTGCCTTCTCGATTTCACGATACCAGCGCGGATGGTGTTTCTTCGCCCAGCGACGGCTCACCTTTCCTTCGATCATCCCTTTAATCGATCCTTTCACCCAGAATGCCATATACATATGGATCAGGATGGCGTGGATCAGGATGATACCCGCAGCCGCGTGGATCAGCAGGCTATAACGGACAACCTGTATCGGGAAGTACTGCGCAAAGTACGGACGCCAGATAATCACCCCGGTCACCAGCAGCACGAAAATCATGCTCATGATCGACCAGAACATCATCTTTTGCCCGGCGTTGTACTTACCGACATCCGCCACTTTGTGCTCATTGCCTTTTAATACTTCGACAATGTTCAACAGCCACGGAATATCTTTCTTATCCGGGATGTTGTGATGCACAAAACGCACAAACATAAACATCAGCGCGACGAAAATCGCAATGCCGAAGAACGGGTGCAAAATGCGTCCCATCTGCGGCGTACCGAAGGTTTGCGTCAGCCATTGCAGCGTCGGGAAGAAGAACGAAATCCCGGACAGCGCCACCAGGAAGAAGCAAATCACCACGGTCCAGTGACAGGCGCGATCAATAAATTTGGTGCGCACAATCATTTTCGACTTACTCATGATGATCCTCCTCGTCATCGTCCACTTCCTTATTCGGGCCAATACCGATGTAGTGGAAAATCAACCCGGCAAAAGTGGCAATAAAGCCAGCCGCTGCCAGCGGTTTCAGCGCGCCTTTCCACAGGCTTACCGAGGTGTCGATCTTCGGATCTTTCGGCAGACCGTGATACAGCTCCGGCTGATCGGCGTGATGCAGCACGTACATAACGTGCGTACCACCGACCCCTTCCGGGTTGTAGACGCCAGCATGTTCGTAACCACGCGCTTTCAGTTTCGCCACGCGCTGTTCCGCCAGCTCCAGCATCTCCTTCTTGGTGCCGAAGTGGATAGCCCCGGTCGGACAGGTTTTCACACAAGCCGGTTCCTGGCCGACGCTGACGCGATCGACGCAGAGCGTGCATTTATATACCCGGTTATCCTCTTTGTTGAGGCGCGGAATATTAAACGGACACCCGGCAATGCAGTAACCACAGCCGATGCAGTTTTCCGACTGGAAATCGACAATCCCGTTAGCGTACTGAATGATTGCACCAGCAGACGGGCACGCCTTCAGGCAGCCCGGATCTTCACAGTGCATACAGCCGTCTTTACGGATCAGCCACTCCAGCTTGCCGTTCTGTTCGGTTTCGCTAAAGCGCATCACCGTCCAGGACTTGGCGCTCAGATCGGCGGGGTTATCGTAAACCCCGACGCAGTGCCCCACTTCATCACGGATGTCGTTCCACTCCGAACACGCCACCTGACAGGCTTTACAACCGATACAGGTGGAAACGTCGATAAGTTTCGCGACTTCTGCTTTGTAATCACGCACCTGAGAAGGCGGCGTGATGGAGTTAGTTGCGGACCTTTTGATAATGTCCTGCGTTTCCATAGCCATCTGTTCGCCCCCTTACGCCTTCTCGATGTTGACTAAGAACGCTTTATATTCCGGCGTTTGCGAGTTTGCATCACCGACATTCGGCGTCAGAGTGTTAGCGATATAACCTTTACGCGCGACACCCTCAAAGCCCCAGTGGATTGGAATACCCACCGTTTCAACCTGCTGACCGTTTACATTCAGCGGTTTCAGACGGCGCGTTACCACCGCCACCGCGCGGATAAATCCACGCTTGCTTGAGACAGTGACACGATCGCCATTATTAATGCCTTTCGCCGCCGCCAGCGTTTCGCTGATTTCCACAAACTGTTCCGGCTGAGCAATTGCGTTGAGCAACGCGTGCTTGGTCCAGGTGTGGAAGTGCTCGGTCAGACGATAGGTCGTACCCACATACGGGAACTGCTCTTTTTTACCCATCCGCAGCGCGTCTTGTTCATACAGACGAACAACCGGGTTAGACACCACATTCGGATGCAGCGGGTTAGTGCCCAGCGGCGTTTCGATTGGCTCGTAGTGTTCCGGGAACGGACCTTCCGCCATTTTGTTGATGGCAAACAGGCGTCCCATCCCTTCCGGCTGCATGATAAACGGTCCGGTTGGTGTACCTGGCGCGGCATTGCCGAAGTCCGGAATATCGTTACCCGTCCACTTGCTGCCGTTCCACTGGATCAGCATCCGTTTCGGATCCCACGGTTTACCGTTGATATCCGCCGAAGCACGGTTGTAGAGTACGCGACGGTTGAGCGGCCACGCCCAGGCCCATCCCAGCGTATTCCCCAGACCGGACGGGTCGGAGTTATCGCGGTTAGCCATCTGGTTGCCCTGCTCTGTCCAGCTACCGGTGTAGATCCAGCAAGAAGATGCGGTTGTACCGTCATCACGCAGATGCGCAAAGCTACTCAGCAACTGCCCTTTCTTCGCAATCAGCACACCATTAGCATCATAGAGATCTTCCAGCGCATAGCCGTTGTTCTCTTTAGCTACTTCGTCAGATTGCGGTTCGTGCGGCTGCTTGTAGTTCCAGCTCATCTTCATCAGCGGTTCTACGCCTTTACCACCTTCGGCCTGGTACAGCTCGCGCAGATGATGGTAGATACCCGCCAGAATTTCGCCGTCGTTACGCGCTTCGCCCGGCGCGTCCTGACCTTTCCAGTGCCACTGCAACCAGCGACCGGAGTTAGCAATAGAACCATCTTCCTCAGCAAAGCAGGTCGAAGGCAGACGGAATACTTCAGTCTGAATAGACGCAGGATCGACATCGTTCGACTCGCCGTGGTTCTGCCAGAAGGTAGAAGTTTCAGTCACCAGCGGATCGATAACCACCATATACTTCAGCTTGCTCAGGCAGCTTACCACTTTGTTTTTGTCCGGGAAGGACGCAACCGGGTTAAAGCCCTGGCAGAAATAACCGGTGACTTTGCCTTCATCCATCATGTTGAAATACTTGATGACGTCGTAGGTCTGGTCCCACTTGGGCAGCCAGTCGTAGCCCCAGTTGTTCTCTTTCTGCGCAGCATCGCCGTAGAAAGATTTCATCAGGCTAACGAAGAACTTCGGATAGTTGCTCCAGTAGTTCACCTGATCAGCCAGCGTCGCTTTCGGCGTGTTCGCTTCCAGATACGACTGCAAATCAACCTGTTTTTCTGACGGCAGCGTCAGATAACCCGGCAGGCTGGTAGAGAGCAGGCCTAAGTCGGTCAGCCCCTGAATGTTGGAGTGACCACGCAATGCGTTCACGCCGCCACCGGCCATACCCATGTTACCGAGCAGTAACTGGATCATCGCCATAGTACGGATGTTCTGCGCACCCACGGTGTGCTGCGTCCAGCCCAGCGCGTAAAGGAAGGTGGTTGTGCGATCCGGTGCGCTGGTGGAGGCCAGCACTTCACACACTTTCAGGAAGTCGGCTTTTGGCGTACCACAGATGTTTTCTACTACGTCCGGCGTGTAGCGGGAAACGTGCTCTTTCAGCAAGTTCCACACACAGCGCGGATGAGTCAGTGTTTCATCGCGTTTCGCATAGCCGTTTTCATCGAACTGATAGTTCCAGGACGATTTATCGTATTGACGTTTTTCAGCGTCGTAGCCGCTGAACAGACCGTCTTCGAAAGCAAAATCATCACGCACCAGCAGACTGGCGTTGGTGTAATGCTTAACGTATTCGGCGTTGATTTTGTTGTTTTCGATCAGGTAGCGCAAAACGCCAGACAGGAACGTAATGTCCGTACCGGAACGAATAGGTGCGTAAATATCCGCTACAGAAGCGGTACGCGTAAAACGGGGATCGACAACGATCAAGGTTGCATCGTTGTTGTTTTTCGCTTCCATCGCCCAGCGGAAACCGACGGGATGCGCTTCAGCAGCGTTACCGCCCATCACCATTACGACGTTAGCGTTTTTGATATCCACCCAGTGGTTGGTCATCGCACCGCGACCAAATGTTGGAGCAAGACTTGCTACCGTTGGTCCGTGTCAGACGCGCGCCTGGTTGTCTACCGCCAGCATCCCGAGGGAGCGGGCAAATTTCTGGGTCAGCATCCCGGTTTCGTTGCTGGCACCGGAGGCACACAGCATACCGGTAGAAAGCCAACGGTTTACCGTTACGCCCTGCTCGTTCTTTTCAATAAAGTTAGCGTCACGGTCAGCTTTCATCAGCTTCGCAATACGGGAGAATGCTTCATCCCAGCTAATGCGCTGCCATTTGTCAGAACCTGGCGCACGATATTCCGGGTAGCGCAGACGGTTTTCGCTGTTGACGTAATCCAGCAAACCGGCCCCTTTCGGGCATAACGCACCACGGCTTACCGGATGATCCGGGTCACCTTCAATGTGATAAATCGCTTCTCTGGCGTTTTTCGCGCCATCACCCAGGCTATACATCAATAGCCCGCAACCTACGGAACAGTATGTGCAGGTGTTACGGATCTCTTTAGCGCGTAATAATTTATAGTTTCGCGCCTGAGCCAGTGCTTGCTTCGGGGCAAAGCCCAATGCTGCTACTGTTGTTCCCGCCATACCGCCCGCGCAGATTTTAAAAAATTGTCTGCGACTGACGTCCATTGCTTTCCTCTTTTTTCAGGGGTATTACTGCGCGAGGAAACTAACAGTAAAATTCTGAATCTTTTTGCGCGAAATCAAAAAGAACACGTGTTTGCCACAAAATAATCCGCCTGCGCAAATTGACCTACCTCAATAGCGGTAGAAAAACGCACCACTGCCTGACAGGCCAGTTAAAAAAATGCTATAAAATTCAGCTTAATTTTTAACGGCAAGAGAGACAAAACAGCGAGCATGACACGACAAAAAGCAACGCTCATAGGGCTAATAGCGATCGTCCTGTGGAGCACGATGGTAGGATTGATTCGCGGTGTCAGTGAGGGGCTCGGCCCGGTCGGCGGCGCAGCTGCTATCTATTCATTAAGCGGGCTGCTGTTAATCTTCACGGTTGGATTTCCGCGTATTCGGCAGATCCCGAAAGGCTATTTACTCGCCGGGTGTCTGTTATTCGTCAGCTATGAAATCTGTCTGGCGCTTTCCTTAGGATATGCGGCGACCCGTCATCAGGCGATTGAAGTGGGTATGGTGAACTATCTGTGGCCCAGCCTGACAATTCTCTTTGCCATTCTGTTTAATGGTCAGAAAACCAACTGGCTGATTGTACCAGGATTATTATTAGCCCTGGTTGGCGTCTGCTGGGTGTTAGGTGGTGACAATGGGTTACATTATGATGAAATCATCAATAATATCACCACCAGCCCATTGAGTTATTTCCTGGCGTTTATTGGTGCGTTTATCTGGGCAGCCTACTGCACAGTAACGAATAAATACGCACGCGGATTTAACGGAATTACCGTTTTTGTCCTGCTAACGGGAGCAAGTCTGTGGGTTTACTATTTTCTCACGCCACAACCAGAAATGGTATTTAGCACGCCAGTCATGATTAAACTCATCTCTGCGGCATTTACCTTAGGATTTGCTTATGCTGCATGGAACGTCGGTATATTACATGGCAACGTCACCATTATGGCGGTAGGTTCGTATTTTACGCCCGTCCTTTCCTCAGCGCTTGCAGCCGTGCTGCTCAGCGCCCCGCTGTCGTTCTCGTTCTGGCAAGGCGCGCTAATGGTCTGCGGCGGTTCCCTGCTCTGCTGGCTGGCGACACGTCGTGGCTAAAATAATTGTCGGGTCTACGGCCCGGCAGTTAATCAGATAAATTCCGACAATATAAAAAAATAAATTTCAAATACCAGTAGTTCACCTTATATTTCATTTCGACTTCGATCACATATCGATAAATAATATTATTTCATCTATTTTTCTCATTGTTTTTAATCACCATTCTATTTTAAAAACAGTATGTCATTTATAAATGACGCCGTTTAAAATTCGTTTAGAAAATACGTTTAACGATAATTAAAAGGATTCTGTTAAATGAAATTAAAAATAGTTGCGGTGGTTGTAACTGGTTTGTTAGCTGCGAACGTAGCACACGCTGCCGAAGTCTATAACAAGGATGGTAATAAACTAGACCTTTATGGCAAGGTTACCGCTCTACGTTATTTTACTGATGATAAGCGTGACGATGGTGATAAAACTTATGCCCGTCTCGGCTTTAAAGGAGAAACGCAAATCAATGATCAAATGATTGGTTTTGGTCACTGGGAATATGATTTTAAAGGCTATAACGATGAAGCCAACGGCTCGCGCGGTAACAAGACCCGTCTGGCCTATGCAGGTTTAAAAATTAGTGAATTTGGCTCTCTGGACTATGGTCGTAACTACGGTGTCGGCTATGACATTGGTTCATGGACCGATATGTTGCCAGAATTTGGTGGCGATACCTGGAGTCAGAAAGATGTCTTCATGACATACCGTACTACCGGTGTGGCAACCTATCGCAACTACGATTTCTTCGGCTTAATTGAAGGTCTGAACTTTGCCGCGCAATATCAAGGCAAAAATGAACGCACTGACAATGGTCATCTTTATGGTGCTGACTACACGCGTGCCAATGGTGACGGTTTCGGTATCTCCTCAACTTATGTTTATGATGGCTTTGGTATCGGTGCGGTGTATACCAAATCCGATCGGACAAATGCGCAGGAAAGAGCCGCTGCTAATCCTCTCAATGCCTCCGGTAAGAATGCAGAACTGTGGGCTACAGGTATAAAATATGATGCCAACAACATCTACTTTGCAGCTAATTACGCTGAAACATTAAACATGACCACCTATGGCGATGGTTATATCTCTAACAAAGCACAAAGTTTTGAAGTAGTGGCACAATATCAATTCGACTTCGGCTTGCGCCCATCACTCGCTTACCTGAAATCGAAAGGCAGAGATCTGGGCCGCTACGGCGACCAGGACATGATTGAGTATATCGACGTTGGTGCGACGTATTTCTTCAACAAAAATATGTCGACCTATGTTGATTATAAAATCAACCTGATTGATGAAAGCGACTTTACCCGTGCCGTAGATATTCGCACCGATAACATCGTCGCAACGGGAATTACCTATCAGTTCTAACATCCTCTCCTGACCAGCCCTTCTCTGGGCTGGTTTTTGATTTAAGTGCTGCTGTATGACTCCTTAAGTAAAAATGAGCAATTTTTGATATTTCTGGTCATTCACCTCAATTAATATTCTTCCATACCCTCCGGGGACATCTTACTATAATATTTATTGATGAGTGATTATGACCAATATTAATACAGCTTGTGTAAAAAACAATGCCAGTTATCAATTAAATAACGCATTACCTAACAAAGAAACCATCTCCAGCAATTTTTGTGAACGACTGGCACAATGGGGTAATAAGTCGCTTAATAATGGTGAAGAAAGAGCAATTGCCGTAGAGCGAATTAAAGAAGCTTACAATTCGAACATGGCATCTCTTGATTTGTCATATCTTGATTTGAGTGAGTTACCGCCTATCCCCTCGACAGTTAACACGTTAAATCTGGAAAACAATTGTCTCACTTGTCTTGACTTTACTGACAATGCCAGCCTCGTCAATATCAACCTCAGCTTTAATAAAATTAAAACGATAACCTTTCCAAATGAATCAAAACTGGAAAATATTTATATTGATCACAACAATCTGGAAAGTTTGGATTTTAAAAATCAGCATTCATTGGTTAACCTGGAAGCGCAAAATAACAATCTGACAAAAATTAATATTTCTGATAGTTATAAACTGAAATTTCTTAATCTTGATTATAACAAGCTAGCATCGCTGGATCTCTCCCGGCAAGAATCTCTGATTGAGTTAAGTGCCCATCATAATATGATCAATGACATTATATTACACAATCACCCCATAGTGGAGAAAATCACTTTAAACGACAACCATATTGCACATTTAAACGCGAAAGCCACTACAAAACTGGAATATTTAAACTTAAGCAATAACAATTTATTGCCAACAGATGACATTGATCAATTAATATCATCAAAACATCTTTGGCATGTATTAGTTAACGGCATCAACAATGATCCACTTGCCCAAATGCAGTACTGGACTGCAGTAAGAAATATAATTGATGACACTAATGAAGTGACCATTGATTTATCTTATAACCTGGCAATCACAAATATCGATACCAGCGATGAACATCTTGTAGAAGTAAGCGAGAATTCCGAAGGAAATCATATAAAAGACAATGACTCAATGTCTATTCGTTATAGATCAAAATATTATTCCAGAGAGTACGATTTAATAGAAGAAGAAACAATATTTTCTGACGCAGAACTAAAAGCCATTCTGCCTATGCATCGCATGTACGGGGTTGGTGACTATAAGTCAAATTCCTCTTCTCTACCCTCACACTCGGGGCTAAAGGACCCAACGGGTACACCCGTCTGTTATTATATTCATAATGAGGATAAACCTTCCTTAGGTTTTGGTCCAACATCCAATAATTGGTTAAGCCAATCCTTTACAACAGAGTTATAAAACACATCCTGATTTATCAAGGGTAATAAATCATTAAAATAAAGCATTACTACGGAGCAGTTATGAAATTCCCTTCAATATTTAATAAAATAAATCCACAATCCATACAGCAACATCCAGAAAAAAATGAACTTAACTGGATGCGCGAATTAAATAAATGGAAAGCAGAACGCATACTTACAGGTGAAATCCATCGTCCGGAATGCCGAAACGAAGCCGCTAAAAGGATAAATTGTGCTTTTTTGTCGAAACAGAATGATATTGATTTATCAGGGCTTAATTTAACTACCCAACCACCAGGACTGCAAAACTTCACCTCTATCAATCTTGATGAGAACCAACTCAAACATTTTGATGCAACCACCTACGATAGACTCATCAACCTTAGTCTGAATAGTAATGCTCTTGAGTCAATAAATTTTCCTCAAGGTAGAAATGTAAGCATTACACATATATCTATGAATAATAATTCTCTCAGAAATATTGATATAGATAGGCTTTCATCAATTACTTATTTTAGTGCGGCACATAATCAACTAGAGTTTGTGCAATTAGAATGTTGCGAAAGGCTGCAGTACCTGAATCTCAGCCACAATCAATTAACTGATATTGTGGCAGGAAATAAAGATGAACTCTTACTTCTGGATCTATCCCATAATAAACTAACAAGTTTACATAATACCTTATTTCCCAACTTGAATACGTTACTTATCAACAACAACTTGCTTTCTGAAATTAAAATATTCTTTAGCAACTTCTGCAATATTCAGACATTAAACGCTGCGAACAATCAGTTGGAAAAAATAAACCTTCATTTCCTGACTTATCTTTCATCTATCAAAAGTTTAAGGCTGGACAATAATAAAATAACCCGCATTGACACTAAGAATACGTCCGATATTGGAACTTTATTCCCCATAATAAAACAGAGCAAAAACTTAAATTTTTTAAATGTTTCTGGGAAGAACAATTGCCCTACTATCCAGCTCATGTTATTTAATTTGTTTTCCCCAGCACTTAAGCTTAATACTGGCCTGGCAATTCTTTCGCCTGGTGCATTTGAAGTTCACTCTGACGGAGTAGATGTGGATAACGAATTGTTTCACTATCATATTAAAAATGCATGTAACCCATATAATATACATACTTACAAAACAGAAGAAGTTGTAAACCAGAGGAATATAAAAATTAAAAATATGACCTTAGATGAAATAAACAATACTTACTGTAATAACGATTATTACAATGAGGCGATAAGAGAGGAACCGATAGACTTTCTGGACAGAACGTTTTCCTCCAGCTCATGGCCTTTTTAGTGAATAAATTATCACTAATTCTATAAGTGTCTGGTCTTGTTAAAAATATAAACCCTTTGGATTCATCATCTGAAGGGTTGGATCATGACATGCATACATAGCTTAACATCCGTTTAATGGTTAGCTTGTTAGTTACATTTAGTAACACATATCTGTCTGTTTAATCCCCATTCTGCCCCCGCGGTTACGCTTTCTTATCTATTCTTTCAATCAGCACTTCACCTAATTCATCCTTAATTCTAATAACTGGCTATTGCGCCTTACCTCCTGTTTTGTCTTTTTTTCATTACCAATGTGTACATGTGAGGAACAATATGGCACTGCAAAATGAGAAAACTAGTCGTTATCTTTTGCGCGACTGGAAACCAGAAAATCCGGCCTTCTGGGAAAATAAAGGAAAACATATTGCTCGAAGAAACCTCTGGATATCAGTCAGTTGTCTACTTCTTGCCTTCTGTGTCTGGATGCTATTTAGCGCAGTTACTGTTAATCTCAATAAAATCGGTTTTAATTTCACTACCGATCAACTCTTTTTATTAACCGCATTACCCTCCGTTTCTGGCGCATTATTGCGTGTCCCCTACTCCTTTATGGTGCCTATATTTGGTGGACGCCGATGGACGGTTTTTAGTACTGCAATCCTGATTATTCCTTGCGTCTGGCTCGGAATTGCCGTGCAGAATCCGAATACTCCTTTTGGGATATTTATCGTTATCGCTTTGCTATGCGGTTTTGCAGGTGCGAACTTTGCTTCGAGCATGGGCAATATCAGTTTCTTCTTCCCAAAAGCCAAACAAGGGAGCGCACTTGGGATTAATGGCGGGTTAGGAAACTTAGGTGTAAGTGTGATGCAGCTGGTTGCACCGCTGGTCATTTTTGTACCCGTATTTGCCTTTCTCGGCGTCAATGGCGTACCGCAGGCCGACGGTTCGGTGATGTCGCTGGCGAATGCCGCATGGATTTGGGTGCCATTACTGGCGATTGCCACGATCGCCGCCTGGTCAGGGATGAATGATATCGCCAGTTCACGCGCGTCAATTGCCGACCAGCTGCCAGTGTTACAACGCCTGCATCTCTGGCTGCTGAGCCTGCTTTACCTTGCCACCTTCGGTTCGTTTATCGGTTTTTCTGCGGGTTTTGCCATGCTGGCGAAAACTCAGTTCCCTGATGTGAATATTCTGCGCCTGGCGTTCTTTGGCCCATTTATTGGTGCCATCGCGCGGTCGGTTGGTGGTGCTATTTCCGATAAATTCGGCGGCGTGCGGGTGACGTTGATCAACTTCATTTTTATGGCGATTTTCAGCGCCCTGCTGTTCCTTACCTTACCGGGCACAGGCTCCGGTAATTTCATCGCATTTTACGCCGTATTTATGGGGTTGTTTCTGACCGCAGGTCTGGGAAGTGGTTCTACTTTCCAGATGATCGCCGTCATCTTTCGCCAGATAACCATTTATCGGGTGAAGATGAAAGGCGGTAGTGATGAGCAAGCTCAGAAAGAAGCCGTCACCGAAACGGCGGCGGCTCTGGGCTTTATCTCAGCCATTGGCGCAGTGGGCGGCTTTTTCATTCCGCAGGCGTTTGGCATGTCGCTCAATATGACCGGCTCTCCGGTAGGCGCGATGAAAGTGTTTTTAATCTTCTACATCGTTTGTGTGCTGCTGACCTGGCTGGTTTATGGTCGGCGGAAGTTCAGCCAAAAATAAGAGATCGATGCCTGACACGTCTTATCAGGCTACAACCGTGTCGCATCCGACAAGGCATCAGATCCCAATTCATTCCTGGAACAGGAGTTATGTCATGAGTAAACTTTTGGATCGCTTTCGCTACTTCAAACAAAAGGGCGAAACCTTTGCCGATGGTCACGGACAGGTGATGCATAGCAACCGCGACTGGGAGGACAGCTATCGCCAGCGTTGGCAGTTCGACAAAATCGTGCGTTCCACCCACGGTGTTAACTGTACAGGCTCCTGTAGCTGGAAAATCTACGTTAAAAATGGTCTGGTGACCTGGGAAATCCAACAGACCGACTACCCGCGCACTCGCCCTGACCTGCCCAATCATGAACCTCGCGGCTGCCCGCGCGGCGCAAGTTACTCCTGGTATCTCTACAGCGCTAACCGCCTGAAATACCCTCTCATTCGTAAACGACTGATTGAACTGTGGCGCGAAGCCCTCAAGCAACACAGCGATCCGGTACTGGCTTGGGCATCGATTATGAACGATCCGCAAAAGTGCCTAAGCTACAAACAAGTACGTGGACGCGGCGGCTTTATCCGCTCCAACTGGCAGGAGCTAAACCAGCTGATTGCCGCTGCTAACGTCTGGACCATCAAAACTTACGGCCCGGATCGCGTTGCCGGTTTCTCGCCGATCCCGGCGATGTCGATGGTTTCTTACGCCGCCGGAACACGTTATCTTTCACTATTAGGTGGCACCTGTTTAAGCTTCTACGACTGGTATTGCGACCTGCCGCCCGCCTCGCCGATGACCTGGGGCGAACAAACCGACGTGCCGGAATCTGCCGACTGGTATAACTCCAGTTACATCATCGCCTGGGGGTCTAACGTACCGCAGACACGTACGCCGGACGCCCATTTCTTTACCGAAGTACGCTACAAAGGCACTAAAACCATCGCCATTACCCCTGACTACTCTGAAGTGGCCAAATTGTGCGACCAGTGGCTGGCACCGAAACAAGGCACTGATAGTGCCCTGGCAATGGCAATGGGCCATGTCATTTTAAAAGAGTTTCATCTCGATAATCCCAGCGATTATTTTATCAACTACTGCCGCCGCTACAGCGACATGCCGATGCTGGTAATGCTGGAACCTCGCGACGACGGCAGCTACGTTCCCGGGCGCATGGTCCGCGCATCTGACCTGGTGGATGGACTGGGCGAAAGCAACAATCCGCAGTGGAAAACCGTGGCGGTTAATACCGCAGGTGAACTGGTGGTGCCGAACGGTTCGATTGGTTTTCGCTGGGGAGAAAAAGGCAAATGGAATCTGGAATCCATTGCCGCCGGTACGGAAACCGAATTGTCGTTAACTCTGCTCGGTCAACATGATGCCGTTGCAGGCGTGGCCTTCCCCTACTTTGGCGGCATTGAAAATCCGCATTTTCGCAGCGTAAAAAACAATCCTGTCCTGGTGCGTCAATTACCCGTTAAAAACCTGACATTAGCCGATGGCAGCACCTGTCCGGTGGTCAGCGTTTATGATTTGGTACTGGCGAATTACGGCCTCGATCGCGGGCTGGAAGATGAAAACAGCGCGAAAGATTACGCTGAAATCAAACCGTACACCCCAGCCTGGGGTGAGCAAATTACCGGTGTGCCGCGCCAGTATATTGAAACCATCGCTCGTGAATTTGCCGATACTGCCCATAAAACGCATGGGCGCTCGATGATTATCCTCGGCGCAGGTGTTAACCACTGGTACCACATGGACATGCACTACCGTGGGATGATCAACATGCTGATCTTCTGCGGTTGTGTCGGGCAAAGCGGTGGCGGATGGGCACACTATGTCGGTCAGGAAAAACTGCGCCCACAAACCGGCTGGTTGCCGCTGGCCTTTGCGCTCGACTGGAACCGCCCACCGCGCCAGATGAACAGCACCTCGTTTTTCTACAATCATTCCAGCCAATGGCGCTATGAAAAAATCTCTGCTCAGGAGTTACTTTCACCGCTCGCCGATGCCAGTAAGTACAGCGGTCATCTGATTGATTTCAACGTTCGTGCCGAACGTATGGGCTGGCTACCTTCTGCGCCGCAGCTGGGGCGTAACCCGCTCGGGATTAAAGCTGAAGCCGACAAGGCCGGATTATCCCCCACAGAATTTACCGCCCAGGCGCTGAAATCGGGCGATTTACGCATGGCCTGCGAACAACCAGATAGCGGCAGCAATCATCCGCGTAATTTGTTTGTCTGGCGTTCTAACCTGCTTGGCTCCTCCGGCAAAGGCCACGAGTATATGCAGAAGTATCTGCTGGGAACCGAAAGTGGGATTCAGGGTCAGGAACTCGGTGCCAGCGACGGGATCAAACCAGAAGAAGTCGAGTGGCAAACTGCGGCGATTGAAGGCAAGCTCGACCTGCTGGTGACGCTCGACTTCCGTATGTCCAGTACCTGCCTGTTCTCCGATATCGTTCTGCCCACCGCCACCTGGTACGAAAAAGACGATATGAACACCTCGGATATGCATCCGTTTATTCATCCGCTTTCTGCGGCGGTCGATCCGGCGTGGGAATCACGCAGCGACTGGGAAATCTACAAAGGTATTGCCAAAGCCTTTTCGCAAGTGTGCGTGGGCCATCTTGGCAAAGAAACCGACGTGGTATTACAACCACTGCTGCATGACTCTCCGGCAGAACTCTCACAGCCGTGTGAAGTGCTCGACTGGCGCAAAGGCGAATGTGATCTGATTCCAGGTAAAACTGCGCCCAATATTGTGGCGGTGGAACGCGACTACCCTGCTACCTATGAACGCTTTACCTCGCTCGGGCCATTGATGGACAAACTTGGCAACGGCGGTAAAGGGATTTCGTGGAATACCCAGGATGAAATCGATTTCCTCGGCAAACTCAACTACACCAAGCGTGAAGGCCCGGCACAGGGGCGTCCGCTGATTGACACCGCCATTGACGCATCAGAAGTGATTCTGGCTCTGGCACCGGAAACCAACGGTCATGTTGCAGTCAAAGCGTGGCAGGCGCTGGGCGAGATCACCGGACGCGAACATACCCATCTGGCGCTGCACAAAGAGGACGAGAAGATTCGCTTTCGCGATATTCAGACGCAGCCACGTAAAATTATCTCCAGCCCCACATGGTCTGGTCTGGAAAGCGATCACGTCTCCTATAACGCGGGATACACCAACGTTCATGAGTTAATTCCGTGGCGCACGCTGTCGGGACGCCAGCAACTCTATCAGGATCATCCGTGGATGCGTGCTTTTGGTGAAAGCCTGGTGGCTTATCGCCCGCCTATCGACACCCGTAGCGTCAGTGAGATGCGCCAGATCCCGCCAAACGGCTTCCCGGAAAAAGCACTTAACTTCCTGACGCCGCACCAGAAATGGGGCATTCACTCAACCTACAGTGAAAACCTGCTAATGCTGACGCTCTCTCGCGGTGGACCGATTGTCTGGATCAGCGAAACCGATGCCCGAGAACTGACCATTGTCGATAACGACTGGGTGGAAGTATTTAACGCCAACGGCGCGCTGACGGCCCGCGCGGTGGTCAGCCAACGTGTACCGCCGGGCATGACCATGATGTATCACGCCCAGGAACGCATTATGAATATTCCTGGTTCGGAAGTAACTGGCATGCGCGGCGGCATTCATAACTCGGTCACCCGCGTTTGCCCGAAACCAACGCATATGATTGGCGGTTACGCGCAGCTGGCCTGGGGCTTTAACTACTACGGTACCGTCGGCTCGAACCGTGACGAGTTCATCATGATCCGCAAGATGAAGAACGTTAACTGGCTGGATGATGAAGGTCGCGATCAGGTACAGGAGGCGAAAAAATGAAAATACGTTCGCAAGTCGGCATGGTGCTTAATCTCGATAAATGTATCGGCTGCCATACCTGTTCGGTGACCTGTAAAAACGTCTGGACCGGTCGCGAAGGCATGGAGTACGCATGGTTTAACAACGTCGAAACCAAACCGGGCATTGGTTATCCGAAAAACTGGGAAGATCAGGAAGAGTGGCAAGGCGGCTGGGTGCGTGATGTGAATGGCAAGATCCGCCCGCGTCTGGGCAGCAAGATGGGCGTAATAACCAAAATCTTCGCCAACCCGGTGGTGCCGCAGATTGATGATTACTACGAACCTTTCACCTTCGACTACGAACATTTGCATAGCGCACCGGAAGGCAAACATATCCCTACTGCTCGCCCGCGTTCACTGATTGACGGCAAACGGATGGACAAAGTGATCTGGGGGCCAAACTGGGAAGAATTGTTGGGCGGCGAATTCGAAAAACGCGCCCATGACCGCAACTTCGAGGCCATGCAAAAGGAGATGTACGGGCAGTTTGAAAACACCTTCATGATGTACCTGCCGCGCTTGTGCGAACACTGCCTCAATCCCAGTTGCGTGGCGACCTGCCCAAGCGGCGCTATCTACAAACGCGAAGAAGACGGCATTGTGCTGATCGATCAGGATAAATGCCGTGGCTGGCGTTTGTGCATTAGCGGTTGTCCGTACAAAAAAATCTACTTCAACTGGAAAAGCGGCAAGTCAGAAAAATGTATCTTCTGTTACCCACGAATTGAGTCAGGCCAACCCACCGTGTGCTCAGAAACCTGCGTGGGTCGCATCCGGTATCTGGGCGTGCTGCTTTACGACGCCGACCGCATCGAGGAAGCGGCGAGCACCGAGCGCGAAGTTGACCTCTATGAACGCCAGTGCGAAGTGTTCCTCGATCCGCACGATCCCTCAGTGATCGAAGAAGCCCTGAAACAAGGTATTCCACAAAATGTGATTGACGCTGCCCAGCGTTCGCCAGTCTACAAAATGGCGATGGACTGGAAACTGGCGTTACCGCTGCACCCTGAATACCGCACCCTGCCGATGGTCTGGTACGTTCCTCCGCTGTCACCGATTCAGTCCTACGCAGATGCGGGCGGTTTGCCGAAAAGCGAAGGCGTGCTGCCCGCCATCGAAAGCCTGCGTATTCCGGTGCAATATCTCGCCAATATGTTGAGTGCCGGCGATACCGGTCCGGTACTGCGGGCGCTGAAACGGATGATGGCGATGCGCCACTATATGCGTTCACAAACCGTGGAAGGCGTTACTGATACTCGTGCCATCGACGAAGTAGGCCTGAGCGTCGCCCAGGTCGAAGAAATGTATCGCTATCTCGCCATTGCCAACTATGAAGATCGTTTTGTTATCCCGACCAGCCATCGGGAAATGGCGGGCGATGCCTTCGCAGAACGCAATGGCTGCGGTTTTACCTTTGGCGACGGTTGCCACGGTTCGGACAGTAAATTCAACCTGTTCAACAGTAGCCGTATCGATGCCATCAACATCACCGAAGTGCGCGACAAAGCGGAGGGCGAATAATGCAGATCCTCAAAGTGATCGGCCTGCTGATGGAGTATCCAGACGAGCTGTTGTGGGAATGTAAGGAGGACGCGCTGGCGTTGATCCGCCGCGACGCACCGATGCTTACGGATTTTACCCGCAACCTGCTTAACGCGCCGCTGCTGGATAAACAGGCCGAATGGTGCGAAGTGTTTGACCGTGGACGTACCACATCGCTGCTGCTGTTCGAACATGTTCATGCCGAGTCCCGCGATCGCGGCCAGGCAATGGTGGACCTGCTGGCGGAGTATGAAAAGGTCGGCCTGCAGTTGGATTGTCGAGAACTGCCCGATTATCTACCGCTGTATCTGGAGTACTTAAGCGTACTGCCGGACGATCAGGCGAAAGAAGGCTTGCTCAACGTTGCGCCGATCCTCGCCCTGCTTGGCGGACGCTTAAAACAACGCGAGGCATCGTGGTACGCGTTATTTGACACCCTGTTGCAACTGGCAGGAAGTACACTTTCAAGTGACAGTGTCACAAAACAGGTGAACAGTGAGGAGCGCGATGACACCCGCCAGGCACTGGATGCGGTGTGGGAAGAGGAACAGGTGAAGTTTATTGAAGATAACGCCACGGCGTGTGACAGCTCGCCGCTTAATCAATATCAGCGACGCTTTAGCCAGGATGTCGCGCCGCAGTATGTCGACATCAGTGCGGGAGGTGGGAAATGATTCAGTATCTGAACGTCTTTTTTTACGATATCTACCCGTACATTTGTGCGACGGTGTTTTTCCTCGGCAGCTGGCTGCGCTACGACTACGGGCAGTATACCTGGCGCGCCTCCTCGAGTCAGATGCTCGATAAACGCGGGATGGTGATATGGTCGAATCTGTTCCATATCGGCATTTTGGGGATTTTCTTCGGGCACCTGTTCGGCATGTTAACGCCGCACTGGATGTACGCGTGGTTTCTGCCGGTGGCGGTAAAACAGCAGATGGCGATGGTGCTCGGTGGTATTTGCGGTGTATTGACGCTGATTGGCGGCGCAGGACTGCTGTGGCGCAGGCTGACAAATCAGCGCGTGCGTGCCACTTCCACTACGCCGGATATTATCATCATGATCATTTTGCTGATTCAGTGTCTGCTGGGGCTAAGTACCATACCGTTTTCAGCACAGTATCCTGATGGTAGCGAAATGATGAAGCTGGTGGGTTGGGCGCAAAGCATTGTCACTTTCCGTGGTGGATCGTCAGAAATGCTTAACGGCGTAGCGTTCGTTTTCCGCCTGCATCTGGTGTTGGGAATGACCATCTTCCTGCTCTTCCCGTTCACCCGACTGGTGCATGTGTGGAGCGCGCCGTTTGAGTACTTTACTCGTCGGTATCAGATTGTGCGCTCGCGGCGATAATTTCACCCTGGCCGGATAGCCCTTCGCTCTCCGGCCACTTGCAGGCTATGATAGTTCTCCAGCCACAGGAGAACGTTAATGAAACCGCAGGTGTACCACGTCGATGCTTTTACCTCACAACCGTTTCGCGGCAATTCTGCCGGTGTTGTTTTCCCCGCCGATAATCTCAGTGAAGCGCAAATGCAGCTTATCGCCCGCGAATTAGGTCATTCGGAAACTGCTTTTCTGCTGCACAGCGACGACAGCGATGTACGCATCCGCTACTTTACGCCAACGGTTGAAGTGCCGATTTGCGGTCACGCGACAGTAGCTGCGCACTATGTACGTGCGAAGGTGTTAGGTTTAGGAAATTGCACGATCTGGCAAACGTCACTGGCAGGAAAACATCGCGTGACTATCGAAAAGCACAACGATGATTATCGTATTTCGCTGGAACAAGGTCCGCCGGGCTTTGAACCGCCGCTGGAAGGTGAAACACGTGCGGCGATTATCAACGCGCTTCATCTCACTGAAGACGATATTCTGCCAGGCTTGCCAATTCAGGTGGCAACCACAGGACACTCAAAAGTGATGATCCCACTGAAACCGGAAGTGGATATCGACGCCCTTTCGCCTGACCTTAATGCGCTGACCGCTATCAGCAAACAGATTGGCTGCAATGGTTTCTTCCCGTTCCAGATCCGCCCAGGCAAAAACGAAACCGACGGTCGTATGTTCTCGCCTGCCATTGGTATTGTGGAAGATCCGGTGACCGGCAATGCCAATGGCCCGATGGGTGCATGGTTGGTACATCACAACGTATTGCCCCACGATGGCAACGTGTTGCATGTTAAAGGCCATCAGGGGCGCGCATTAGGGCGTGACGGCGTGATTGAAGTGACGGTGACAATTCGCGATAACCAACCGGAGAAAGTCACCATTTCTGGCACAGCGGTGATTTTGTTTCATGCCGAATGGGCAATTGAATTCTGAAACCGTTGCCTGATGCGCTTCGCTTATCAGGTCTATGTATGCCGGATAAGGCGTTTACGCCGCATCCGGCAACCTGACATAAATTATTTTCCCGCCTCCGGGTGCGTATCAAACGCAGCCATCACCAGCGCTAACTCATCCACAGTAAAGCCATGTTTCACATCATCCACGCCCAGACCAAACTGTTCCTGCATCACGGCATATAACGACGCCACATCTGGTAGATTTCGCTGCTCCACCGTGTGCCCATTTTCATAATGGGTAAAATGAAAATTGGTCAGTGTCAGCTTGCCGCCGTCCGGCAAATGGCGGCACATCAGCAAATGATGGCGAAAATGCGACTGCGGCCAGTGCGCAGACCAGAAATTGCCCATTACATAATCGCTTTGTTGCTGCTCGCAGAGATCAAAACGGTACATCGACTGCCAGTGCTGATGATGATTAAATTGCAACACCCAATCATCACCCTCCTGCAACAACCGATACTCTCCGTGTGGCGTGGTCTGCACGAGCTCGGGAACTAATCGAATCGGCGCGGTTAGCGTCTGTCCACCGAAACCGACATCAGCAATCCATTTTTCCCCTTCCACTTCCACCAACAACAAACGATGGGTGCGCGGCGGTAATGCTGGCGGATTTGATAACACTACGCGCCCTAACAAGCTGCGAACGTTAAACCCCAGCTCGCGTAACACCCGCTCAAACACGCCATTCTGCTCAAAACAGTAACCACCACGACGGGCTGTCACCAGTTTCTCTTCCAGCGATTGATCATCAAGCTGTATTTCCCTCGGCAGCAAAACGTCGAGGTTTTCAAACGGAATGGTGCAATTGTGTTTCAGGTGCAATGCACGCAGCGTATCTATATTGACCGCAGCAGCTCCCAACCAGTTAATACGGGCAAAATAGTGATTCAGAATGGGCGTCATCAGGCGTTTCCCTTAGTGGTTTTCTCAACTTATAACCTGGAATAGACGCTGCACCGGCTATTTTGTGCGATCGCGGACATGCATCACGTTCGCAAATCGCCAATCCCGTTAATTTCGTTACTTATTGCGTTACGAGCTACGCTTTTAAAACACCCTTCATAGCGAGGCGATACCGTGAGCCGATTCATCCCTGTCGAATTACACCATGCCAGCCGTCTGTTAAATCATGGCCCAACTGTCTTGATCACCAGTTTCGATGAGCAATCCCAGCGGCGTAACATTATGGCAGCCGCCTGGTCAATGCCGGTGGAGTTTGAACCGCCACGCGTGGCGATTGTGGTAGATAAATCGACATGGACCAGGGAGTTGATTGAACGTAATGGTAAGTTTGGCATCGTTATCCCGGGTGTTGCAGCAACTAACTGGACGTGGGCGGTGGGAAGTGTGTCGGGGCGTGATGAAGATAAGTTTAATTGCTATGGTATTCCGGTTGTGAAAGGTCCGGTGCTTGGTTTGCCGCTGGTCGAGGAAAAATGTCTGGCGTGGATGGAGTGTCGCCTGCTACCTGCAACTTCCGCGCAAGAAAAATACGATACGCTATTTGGCGAAGTGGTATCTGCAGCGGCAGACGCACGAGTATTTGTCGAAGGCCGCTGGCAGTTTGATGATGACAAACTCAATACGTTGCATCATTTAGGTGCTGGCACGTTTGTTACCAGCGGCAAGCGTGTTACGGCAGGTTAAGCATTACATGCTGTAACCGGGTTTCTTTATCAAAGCCTCCATTTGGGGCGCGATTTCGGCATCCCAGATAGCTTGCCAAGATTCTGGTTGAATCTGCTGTAGAGAAATGCTTATCGAGCTATCTTTACTGTTCAGATGGCGAATAATAACGTCGGTAATATCTGCAGCAAGTGCTGCTTTTTGTTGTTCGTCCAGTTCACGCGGAAAACATTTAATGTCTATGTGCGGCATGATTGTGCTCCTTTTGAAAGATGTCAGTAAAATTAACACACGTTGTGAATGTCGTGTGTCCGGTAATGCGTTTTTACGGCAATAATGCCTACTTGAAATTGTACATATTTGTACTACACACTTTTAAATAAAGCGCCAATGAAAACGTTAACTTGCAGAATATATTCTTCGCCAACATGCCATTAAGAAAACATCAATTTCCCGGCTTGCCAATTTGTTAACGCCCATTATAGTTATTCTTGCCCTCACTAAAAATTTTCATCCGTAATTACCCCCAATAAAAATCCATTCTGGAGACGCTTAAGATGCAGCTTAATCATATCGTTAAAAGTCTGCTAATAACGGGATTATTCACCACCAGTTCTTTACCTCTCCTCGCGGCGGAAGCTCCTAAAGACGCCACCGCAGCCACGCAACAAGCAAACAATTTACTCTACAACCAGTTGCCGTTTGCCGATAACACTGACTTTACTGATGCCCATAAAGGTTTTATTGCCCCTATCCCTCAAGACGTGATTAAGGGCGAACAAGGGAATGTTATCTGGGATCCACAACATTACGCTTTTATCAAAGAAGGCGATAAAGCCCCTGATACGGTGAATCCGAGTTTATGGCGTCAGGCGCAACTGATAAATATCAGCGGGTTATTCGAAGTAACTGAAGGTGTCTATCAGATTCGCAATCTCGATCTATCAAATATGACCATCATTGAAGGCAAAGAGGGTATTACCGTCGTTGATCCCCTTGTTTCAGCAGAAACAGCCAAAGTGGGTATGGATCTCTATTACAAAAATCGCGGCAAAAAACCGGTAGTGGCGGTTATCTATACACACAGTCATGTCGATCACTACGGTGGTGTTCGTGGCGTAATTGATGAAGCTGACGTTAAATCAGGCAAAGTTAAAATCTATGCGCCAGCCGGATTTTTGGAGGAAGCCGTTTCCGAAAACATCATGGCTGGCAATGTTATGAGCCGACGAGCCAGTTATATGTATGGCAACTTATTGAAACCTGATGTTAAAGGCCAGGTGGGGGCTGGACTGGGAACGACTACTTCAGCAGGAACAGTCACGTTGATTGCTCCTACTAACTACATCACCAAAACCGGACAAATAGAAACTATTGACGGGTTGACTTATGATTTCCTGATGGCGCCAGGTTCTGAAGCGCCTTCTGAAATGCTGTGGTTTATTGAAGAAAAGAAACTGATCGAAACCGCTGAAGATGTCACGCACACCCTTCATAACACCTATTCGCTGCGTGGGGCTAAAATTCGCCAACCGCTGCCGTGGTCAAAATATATTAATGAAGCTCTCAATTTGTGGGGTGATAAAGCCGAGATTATTCTCGCTCAACATCACTGGCCAACCTGGGGCAACGATAACGTGGTCAAACTGCTTAAAAGCCAGCGTGATTTGTATCGTTACATCAATGATCAAACTCTGCGCATGGCTAATCAAGGGATGACCCGTGATGAAATTGCCGCAAACTTTAAACTGCCCTCTTCACTGGCTAACACCTGGGCGAATCGCGGCTATTACGGTTCGGTAAGTCATGACGTGAAAGCAACTTACGTGCTTTATCTCGGCTGGTTTGATGGTAACCCCGCGACGCTTGATGAACTGCCGCCAGAAGAAGGCGCAAAAAAATTCGTCGAGTATATGGGCGGTGCTGATGCCATTTTACAGAAAGCCACACAGGATTATGACCAGGGTAATTTCCGCTGGGTTGCCCAAGTTGTTAGTAAGGTGGTGTTTGCCGATCCAAACAACCAGGCAGCGAGAGATCTGGAAGCTGATGCGCTTGAGCAGTTAGGCTATCAGGCTGAATCTGGGCCGTGGCGTAATTTCTATCTCACTGGTGCACAGGAATTGCGTAATGGCGTACAAAAATTACCAACACCAAATACTGCCAGCCCAGACACCGTGCGTGCGATGACGCCGGAGATGTTCTTTGATTATCTTGCCGTCCATATTAATGGTGAGAAAGCGGCAGATGCCAAAACCGTGTTGAATTTCGATTTTGGTGAAGATGGCGGCACCTATAAAGTGGAGCTTGAAAATGGTGTTCTCAATCATACCGCTGGTGTAGAGGCTTCGGATGCTGATGCCACTATCACTCTGTCTCGTGATGTATTGAACAAAATTGTACTGAAAGAAGAGACGCTGAAAGAAGCCACGGCCAAAGGAGATGTCAAAATTACTGGCAATGAGGAAAAACTCAACGAGCTGTTAGGTTATATGGATAATTTTGAATTTTGGTTCAATATAGTGACACCATAAATTTACTGCATACCGGGCAGGTATCCTGCCCTTTTTTGGTTAAAAAATGGCTGAACGAAGAAAAACTCATCACTCATGGAAAACCCGCCGCGATATGGTTATTCGCGGCATGACGATTAGTTTGCCATGGTTTGCTTTTATCAATGTCAGTTTTGCATTGATAATTTTGCTGCGCCGTGTTCTGTTTAATGACCTTACTCCACCCTGGTTAAATGAAAAAAGCCTTATACATTCTATTGATATATCTGCAACGGGTATTCTGCTGATTTGCAGTGGTTTACTACTCATCCCTCGGCAAAAAACATTACCTATCCAGGTGCTATTAGTTGCCCTGAGCCTGCTATGGTCATGGTGTAGTTATCACTTTATTGCGTACTGGACGCTGCAGTTTGCTTATCCACTATGTGTATTATTAATGCTTAGTGGCGTTGTCGCACTTTATTTCCATACCCCATCATTGCTCGCATTTGTCATTCCCTTATGGTTCACCACTCCAATAGCGAGTCTTATGCTTAATCAACAGATCAATATTCATTTTGCTGTTGTATGGTGTATTTTTTCACTGGCGCTATATGGTGGGCGACTCATTTTGTTACGTTGGTTTGAAGAAGCATGGGTACAAAACAGTTATAACAACCAGTTAATTAATCGCCTTGATGCATTAGCACATCGTGATCCTTTAACTGGGATAGCAAACCGACGTGCAATGAACAGTATCTTACACGACGCGATGGATAACGGCGGGTCATTTGCTCTTATTATGCTGGATGTCGATTTTTTTAAACGTTACAACGACACTTACGGGCATCCTGCTGGGGATCGTTGTCTAATACAAGTTGCCGACGCTCTACAGCGTTCAACTCGCCAGTCGGAGGATGTTGTTGTCCGTTATGGTGGCGAAGAGTTTGCCATCATACTTTTTAATGCAACATTGCCGGAAGCAGAGACGGTAGCAGCCAGAGTGAAGCAAGAACTTAAACTGGCAGCTATCCCACATCAGGCATCTGCTGTTAATGCATTTGTTACGGTTAGTCAGGGGATTACCTGTTCTGCTCCCGCAAAAACGGCTGAACAAATTATTTCAGATGCCGACGCTGCGTTATACCGGGCGAAAGAAAGTGGGCGAAATCGATGGGCTTTATAAGCATTAGGGGACTGGACAGATTACGTCTCTCCTCGCTTAACAAGGGCTGACGGAGGGTAATAATTGTCTATAGCTATCTTCTTAGCGATGTCTTTCTGGTATCACATTGGATCGGTGCAATTATTTTTCCTTTAATACCCATTATGTTAAGAAATTCAGAAACAGCTGTAATCTCATTGTTTTTTTCATTCGTCTTGATCTTCCAAGGAATCTGACTGTGCATTATTGAGAACACACTAATAACGTGAATCGCTCCCTTGCGACGACTCTTGTCATAAGAGTACCGGAGCGTTTTTCCATCAATTGCAATGACGTCTTTATCATCTGAAGAATGGCAGTCAAGCATCCAGTTAATAAAGCACTCATGAAATTTTTCAGGACTGATACAGGATACAACTCTGGCAATGGTATCGTGAACAGGAATACCATTATCAAAATCACCATATTGCTTCAAAAAATCGAGATGTGTTTCCCCAAAATCCTCTATATCTTCCCAGCCTTCTGCACCCGAAATAACGGCACAAATAGTCAACAGTAGAATATCCGATAATTTATGTTCCACTTTCCAGGCTTGTCTGTAATCGGGGATAATAGAAATATGTCCCATCAATTTTTTAAGTTCCATTTTGTTCTCCTTAATTATGTAAGGAGTATTTGATCATGTATACGCAATAAAAAACAGCTTCAGGTAATGAGGAATATCTCAATTGTTAAACATAAAATGCGAATTGTCTAGTACAAAAAAGCAGCGTTACGTGATCTTTCCGTGGATCGTCAAATTGTTCGAGAGAAAATACCAACATGATGGATTTTACTGTAAAAGTAATGTCGTAGTTTAAAAACTCATCATCCGGTAAAGCCTTGTGGGGCGTGGGCTTTCATACTTTTACCCTGATGTCTGCTATACGCCGGACACCCTTTACGTAGCATTCGGAATTCACCCGTAAATTTATCACGGCGGTATCACGAAACCTCCGGTTCTGATGCCGCTTAGGACTAACGACACGTCAACACAGGTTCGGGTTTATTCATTTCACTGTATCTCATATAATCTGAGCACTCCCCCTGCGCTCGCTACTATGACTCTTTACCACAGCAACCGGGGTTGTTTGGGATCGGCTTTCAACAGCAGATCCCGGTGGCTATTGCAAGTAAGTCTACTTTCCACATCAGTGTTACTGACACAGAAAATAATGAGTTATGATCCTTGTCATATTTTTAATATAGCCCCATGAGCTATAGGATCAAAACCTTCTAACCATGAGGTGTTTTTATCGAATAATGCACCTGTTATATTTATATCGCCATATCTATCACATAATAAATTAGCGCCACATAAGTCAGCACCAGAAAAATTTGAATCTTTAACGTCTGCATTGCAAAAGGTTGAATTAGTTAATATAGCACCCTCAAAGTTTGCACCTATTGACCTTGAATTACTAAAGTCACTTCCAGTGAAATCTGAGTTATTAAGAATAGCGTTCATCAGAGCCGCATTGCGAAAGACAGCATTTCTAGTTGATGTATGTTGAATCATTACATTTCTTAAATGGGAATTTTCAAATTTCGCCCCATCAAGACAATAACCATTGAGGATGGCACGATGTAGATCCATCCCGCTAAAATCATATCCAGCAAGAGTGGTACTATCTATATCAAGAAATTTATTGGTTATTAAAAACGCGATTCTTATCATCTATTCCCCCAATCATCTAACTCCGGAAAAATTTGGCTAAACGGATATAGTGGTGCCGATAATGGACGCGTACCTGGCCGCTCAGGAGGAAGTTTATCACATAACAGACCCGCAACCATCCTGTGATTACCATTAACAATCACATTCCCATCCATATCAACCGGTGGTGCTCCACTACCATCTTCCAGCATTTGTACGTAGTGAGCTACTACGGGTACTGAGACTTTTTGTTGTACTGTCAACAAGGGACTGTTGGCCACAACCATCCTGATGTTTTCAGGTGTCGTAGGTAAACATTTAGTCTTCTCTTGACTAAAGGTATCATCCCACAATTTTGTTAAACCCATCACTGCCTGTTGTCTGTATTTATCCATGGGGTCAGCAATCAACCAAGATGGACCTGACTGCTCTATGGAATCTTCTCCGGAGAGACCCAACGGATCTATCTTAGTAGTTGGATTCAATGGATACTGATACAGGTTCCATGCACCTCTTAGCCCAATGGGATCCTGGGTGATATACCGCCCCTGCAACGGGTCATAGTACCGGTTGCGGTTATAGTACAGCCCCGACTCCTCATCATACTGCTGCCCCGGCAGACGGTACGGCTGTTGCAGTTGCTGCGCGCTGGTTTCGCCCAGCAGGTTTCCCCACTCGTCATACTCCCCCTGCCACGCCGTTTCCCCTTCCGGGCTGATGAGCGCCTGCGGCAGCCCCCGGTGGTCGCAGTGGTAAAGATGAAGTGTCCTCTCCGGGATGTATTCCGCCTCCATCTGGTTTTTCATCTGTTCCGCCGTCAGCCCGCACTGCTGAAGCCATGCCTCACTCTCCGCACTCACCGCACCCGCGCGCAGTTCCCGCTCCAGCCTCCCCAGCATCACCGACAGCTCCGCCGGTAGCGTCACCCCCGTGTCCTCCTGCAACACCTCCGCCAGACTCCGGTGCCGCGCCTTCGCCTGTTCACCATTCTCTGTTTCGATTCTGATGAGCGGCGTGAAGCTCCCCGGCTGGTATACCGTCTGGATACGCGTGGTGCCGGTCTGTACCGTCGTCAGCCTGTCACCGTCCCACCCGTACCAGGTCTCCTCCGGTTTACGCGACAGCGACATCCACCCCGTCAGGTCACGCTCCCGCCGCCACACCCGTTTCCCCGTCCGGCGGCCCAGCGGGTCATAGAGGTAGCGGCTCTCCACCTGTGGCTCGCCGTGCTGTATCCGCGTGTAGAACACCAGGCGGTGCTGGCTGTCGTAATGGTAGTGGTGCGTCCGCTCGTCGTGCATCCGTATCACCCCTTCCGGGATACGGTCCGTCTTCTCCGCCAGCCTGCCGTATTCATCGTAGCGGTAGACATAGTGCGCATCTTCCGTGATGCGGTTATCCGGCCACGCCGTGAAGGTGCTGTCCGGGTGCAGTTCCGGGTCCGGCAGCCGGTTTCCTGCCGGGTCCGTCGCATACGGGATATCGATATCCAGGTTCGCCGCCGTGGTGTGAACGCCCGTCAGTCTTCCCGTGTCGCTGTAACGGTACTTCCGGCTCTCCTGCGGGCCGCTGATGCGCACCAGTTGCCCGTTATCGTTCCACGTATACTCACGGTCAAGCTGCGGAAGGTTCAGGTGCCTGCTCCGGAGCTGCCCTGTGAGGGTGTACGCCGTGGCCTGTTCGTACCCCGCTGTACTGCCCGCCCCGCCGAAGCTGCGGGCCGTCTCACGGTGCAGCCGGTCCCGCGTGTACTCGACCAGCGGCGTTCCGCCCAGCTTCATCCCCGCAAGATAACCGCTGCCATACGTCAGCCACTCCACCGGCGGCAGACCGTCCGGCTCCTGACGGGTCGCCAGCCCCTGTTCGCTGTAGACGTGCCTCGTCTCATGCTCCCACAGCATCTCCCCCGTCTCCTGGTTCTCCACCGTCTGCCGTTCGCCCGTCAGGCGGCCTTTATCGTCATAGCCGTAGTGGACCGCCACACGGTGGCCTTCGCTCAGGTGGCTGATTTCTGTCAGCCAGCCGTGGTCGTCATACTGCCACTGCTCCGCCGGGTCGCCGTTCACCGTCCGGTGCGTGATGCGCCCGGCGTCATCGTAGTACCACTGCGTGACCTGCCCCTCATCCTCGCTGCGGATGAGCTGCCCTGTGGCGCTGTACCGGTAACGCTGTGTCCTGCCGTCAAAGCCGCGCTGCTCCGTCAGCCTGTCCACCGGGTCATACCGGAACGTGGACTGGCTGCCGTTCTCGTTGGTCAGCACGGTGATGCGCCCGGCGGCGTCATACTCCATGCTGCGCGTCAGTCCGCCCTGCGTGGTGCTGACGGCCTTTCCCCACGCATCATACTGTGTCTCACTCCGGCTGCCGTTCGGGGCAATGATAGCGGTGAGGTCGCCTGCGGCGCTGTACTCATAACGGGTTTCACGTCCCTGCGCATCCTTCTGACTGACCAGTTGACCACGCGGGTTATAACTGCTGTAAGTGCTGATGCCTTCCTCCCGGTGAACCGCCGTCCTCTGACCGTACCGGTCGTATTCATACCGCGTCGTGTACCCTGAACAGTCCGTAAATGCCTGAAGCTGACCGTACCGGTTTCGCGTTATTCTCCGCCTCACCCCGGTTCCGTCTTCCACCGCACAGGGCAGGCCACTGCGGGAAGAATCATAAAACCAGCGCGTAATGTTACCGTTGCGCGAGACCTCTTCCGCCAGCCTGCCCTGACGGTCATATTTCCGGCTGCGGCGCAGCCCGTCCGGGTACGTCACTGACGTCAGTTGCAACTGGTTGTTGTAACCATACCGTACCGTCCTGCCGTCCGGCAGTATCACTGAAGTCAGCTTTCCCGACGCCATATGCAGCCGGTACTCCGTCCGCCGTCCCGCCGCATCCGTCTGCGCCTTCAGCCTCCCCGCCTCATCATACTCGCTGCGGGTGATGCTCCCGTCCCCATACTCCTTCTTCACCACCCGCTTCAGGCCGCCCTCGCCCTCCGTGTACAGCACCTCCCGCCGGTTCAGGCTGTCCGTGATGGTCACGCGGTCCTGCCCGTACTCAAAGCGGTAGTCCAGCCCCTCCGGGTTGACCTGCTCCGTCACCCGACCGGTATCATCATACCGGTAGCGGCTCTCCGGCCTCCCCGCATAATGGTGCGCCACCATCCGCCCGGCGTGCTCCGCATCATAAGTAAACCCGCGCACCTGCGTCCCGCTGCGGTCATACACCGCCCGCAGTTCTCCGCTGGCCGTGTACGTGTAGCGCGCCAGCGGCGCAGTCGGCAGTTCATCCGGGTATGCCGGGTCGTGTGTCAGCCATACCGCCTCCAGCCGGATACCGTTATCGGCACCGTACTCTGTACCGGTGGGCAGCGTGTCGGGGAAAAACTGAGAAGAGGAAACAGAACGGGGACTGGCCGGAGAAGATAAAGAAGACTCGCGCTGTTTACGGAAGGCTTTCGCCCGCTGCGCCTGTGTGGTCAGCGCCAGATGAAAACGGCGGCCCGCGCCGTCCGTCACCCCCGTCACCGCGCCCGCCGCTTCCCCCTCTGCCGCCCGGTGGAAGGCCAGCGTCCGCCCGAAGCCGTCCACCACGCCCGTCAGCACCCGGTATGCGGGCGGCTCCGGCGGCAGCACCTCGTCCGCCTCCGGCACCCGCTCCGGCCAGCCGAGTATCCACCACGGCCCCTGAAGGCTGTTTGTCGCCAGGTACACATGCGGGCTTAAGCGGAGACTCTCCGGCAGCACCTGCCAGAGCGCGCTTAGCGGCTGCGAACTGTGCTGCTCCGCCACCCCGCCCCTTGCCAGCCAGAACGACTCGCTGCGGCTGTAGCTTATCTCGCCGGGAAACAGCGGCTCAAAGTGAATGCTCCTGCCGCCACTGTCGTTGAGTATCAGTTCCCGCTCATGAACCTGTAAGCGGATATCGAAGGGCGCTTTCCAGCCGGGACCAAACACCCCCACCGGCGCGGGTGTCCTGGTCCGGTAGCTGCTGTAGGCGCGGGAAAGAATAAACGGCAACGGCCGGGCAGCGCAAGATCCGTCTCGCCCGGCAGCACCTTCGCACCCAGTAGCGGGTTCACCGGGTTACCCTTCTGCTCCTCCACCGGGCTGTTGGGACACACCGAGCAGGCCACTCCCGTCGGCGCACCTATCAGCACCCCCGCTGAACCCTGCACAATATCCAGTCCCTTGCGGGTCATATCGCCCTGTCGCGCCGCCGGTTTTCCGCTCATGGTTTATTCCTTAAATTATTTATGGTTTTATTCTGAGTGCAATCCATACTGATTCATAACCAGTGAATAAGATTTCCCCGAATAATCTATATAAATTAGCGAAGTCCTCTTCACTAATTAACCGTAAAATCCCGTACCAATGAAATATAAAAATAACCACCCACACAAATTTATTGCAAATATTATTTATTATTGTATATACATCATTCACTGAACGTTCTCAAACTGCATACCTTAGAACCATCAATTAAAGCCACAACAAAAAAAATCGATTACTTTATGTCGCATGACAAATATGAATTACATATTAATCAACCTTAAAAACAATCATCTCTTATAATTAACAGCATACCATGAGAAACACAAAATCAATTTACCATGCATACCAGGAGCATAATTAACCTCTCACCGCAGGGCGAAATCATGAAGGCCCGCAGCCAGCAAGGATTAGAGAAAGGTATTCATTCTTACGTCCTGCCCGCTTTTGCTTGCGTTTAATACCCGCTTTAAAGCTATTCTCTGCGGTCAGTAAATTCATCGCGATATGTCGACAAACTGCCAGATTTTCTCCCGCTTCTCCACGAACAATCTGGCATTCATCTTCCCGCATCCCCATATCAAGTCGCCAGTGCAGTTGATTTTCTACCGACCAGTGTGCTCGTGTTGCTTCCAGGAGTTCTTTCGCCGTAAGCGTCACCGAACTTATGTAGTAGCGAAGAATACACTTCTCTGATTTCACCGCTGTTTCTCCTTCCTGTCTGCTCGCCAGCACTATTCCTATCGTGCTCAGCTCTGACCATTCATAAGCTAAATCACCCAGAGCGGTTAAATCATGGCTCACAATGCAGCATCGTGTATCTTCCCGTCCATGCCCTTTTTCCTGCGTGCTGTAACTGTCATACCTCTCACCCAGCCACATTGTCGGCGAGTACCCGTTATCAAACGCCTCCGCTAATTTTCCCTGATTTCCTTTCAGCGCCAGCAGGTAACCGGCTTTCTTTTTCAGAATTTCACGGGCGATTATATGCTGGCAACCCATTGCATCCAGCGTGACCAGACACCCTTTTAATTCCAGCAACTGGAGCCGTTCCGGGATCGCCGTTATCTCATTCGATTTTGCCCCTGTTTTCACCTGCCCCAAAACCAGACGATTTTCTGCGCTAAAAGCACTGACCCTATGGATCACGGCATTACGTTTCGATTTATCGTAAGTACCCCGTAATGACTTACCATCAATCGCCACAACAGAGCCTTCAGACAACGTGTGACAGTCCTTCATCTACTGGATAAAAAGGGGCTGTAATTGTTTTGCTGAAATCATTCCCATCACTCGGGCAATCGTGTGATGGGAGGGGGTGCCATTTTCAAAATCACCATACAGGCGTAACCATTCCAGATGCTCCTCACCAAAATCAGCAATTTCTTCCCATCCTTCAGCGCCACCGATAATGGCGGTGATCGTCAGAAAAAGGATATCCGCCAGGCTGTAACTGGTTTTCCAGGACTGGCGATAATCGTGAATAATTGAAATTTGATCCAAAAGGCTTAGTCCGTTCATGGTGTGCTATCCATCAAAAAGAAAGGATAAGATCACACTGAAATAAGATGGTCAAATTGATCGAAAAAAAAGATCAACATGATGGGTTTTACGATAAAAGTAATGTCGCGATTTAAAAATTCATCATTCACCAAAGTCTTGTGGGGCGCGGGCTTTCATGCTTTTTCCCTGATACGCTACCGCTCTGCCCTGATAACATGATCTGCACGGCGCTATCATATCGACATATTTCTCTACATGCGAAAGGATGTTTTATTTTCGGATTATATTAAATTGATATTTCATATAAAAAACGAGATTACATAAATCATATAAATAATTGTACCAACTTTAATTACCATTCATAGCAAACAAATGGATGTCCAGTTAACTACGCCAGTGATTTATTAACATTAATCTCCGGCATTATTGTTAAATAATGGCATTCCTTTTTAGTATTTCTTGTAACGTTGGTATCGGACATACAGCATCAGCAATCGCACTGATATTCGCGGCATTATCTTGAAACCATTCATGCCCCGGTCCCCATATGCGCATAACGCAGAGATAAGGGTAGCTGATCGCCAAACGCATAAGGTTCAGCAGTGAGCTACGAATTCAACCAGATATAAAACGATTTTCGATATTCAATAACATTCTTCTTTAACTGTTCGGGTGCGTCAGGAGCCCAACGCTCAGGGTAATCGGCGAAAGTGAATGTTGGATAGACATTAGCAACCAGCCAGACCAATAGCCGTTGAAACTGCTGACGTTCGGCGCGCCCAACCGGTGGCGCAAGGTCCGGGCGACGATCGAGAACCATCAATGCAATCGCCGCTGTCTCCGTCATAATCTCGTCATTTTCCAGCGCCAGTGTCGGAATCTGACACAACGGGTTCAGGGTTTTCAATAACTCGCGTGAGGTTCCCTCGTGGTCAAAACCACTGACATCAACGAACTGATAAGGAATATCAGCCAGTGTTAGCATCAGCTCACTGATTGTAGAGCCCCATCCGGGTACGCCATACACCTTAATCATATGCCCCTCACAATCTTTTAAAGATTAAGTGTAGGACAGTACACAGGTTAACCAGCAAAAGGATTTGTCATTTTTTCGTCAGTTGTATTATTCCCCTTCAGGATTGTAAGGGGATGTTTTGCATCGTTTATCGATAACGGGTAGGATGCTGCGCCGATAGTTTTATACCCATAAAGAATAATGGTGATAACTATCATCGCCAGGATGAATAAACATTGTTCATGGCAACTTATATGACTTTTTCATTAAAGCAATCAGGGAGAGCAATGAGTAAACACGACACCGACACTTCAGATCAACACGCCGCGAAACGCCGCTGGCTTAATGCCCACGAAGAGGGGTATCACAAAGCGATGGGCAATCGCCAGGTACAGATGATCGCCATTGGCGGCGCGATTGGTACGGGTTTGTTTTTAGGCGCGGGAGCCCGACTGCAAATGGCGGGGCCAGCACTGGCACTGGTCTATTTGATCTGCGGCCTGTTTTCATTTTTTATTCTGCGTGCATTGGGTGAGCTGGTGTTACACCGCCCTTCCAGTGGCAGTTTTGTCTCTTATGCCCGTGAGTTTTTAGGAGAGAAAGCCGCTTACGTTGCAGGCTGGATGTACTTCATCAACTGGGCGATGACGGGGATTGTCGATATTACCGCCGTCGCTCTGTATATGCATTACTGGGGTGCGTTTGGCGGCGTGCCGCAGTGGGTCTTTGCGCTCGCTGCGCTGACCATCGTTGGCACCATGAATATGATCGGTGTGAAATGGTTTGCCGAGATGGAGTTCTGGTTTGCGCTTATTAAAGTGCTCGCCATTGTTACCTTTTTGGTCGTGGGTACAGTGTTCCTCGGTAGTGGTCAGCCGCTGGATGGCAACACCACTGGTTTTCATTTAATTACCGATAACGGCGGCTTCTTCCCCCACGGTTTGCTGCCTGCGCTGGTGTTGATTCAGGGCGTAGTGTTTGCTTTTGCCTCCATTGAAATGGTGGGTACAGCTGCCGGAGAATGTAAAGATCCGCAGACCATGGTGCCTAAAGCCATTAACAGTGTGATTTGGCGTATTGGCCTGTTTTACGTCGGCTCCGTGGTGTTGCTGGTTATGTTATTGCCGTGGAGCGCATATCAGGCGGGGCAAAGTCCGTTCGTGACGTTTTTCTCTAAACTGGGTGTGCCATATATCGGCAGCATTATGAACATTGTGGTGCTGACCGCTGCCCTCTCCAGCCTGAACTCAGGTCTGTACTGCACCGGACGTATTCTGCGCTCAATGGCGATGGGCGGTTCCGCACCGAGTTTTATGGCGAAAATGAGTCGTCAGCATGTGCCGTATGCCGGGATTCTGGCGACACTGGTTGTGTATGTCGTCGGCGTATTCCTCAACTATCTGGTGCCGTCGCGCGTATTTGAGATTGTGTTGAACTTCGCGTCGCTGGGAATCATCGCCTCATGGGCGTTTATCATCGTGTGCCAGATGCGCCTGCGTAAAGCGATTAAAGAAGGCAAAGCCGCGGATGTCAGTTTTAAACTGCCTGGCGCGCCCTTCACTTCCTGGCTGACATTACTGTTTTTGCTGAGCGTCCTGGTGCTGATGGCGTTCGATTACCCGAACGGGACTTATACCATCGCGGCGCTGCCGATTATCGGTATTCTGCTGGTTATAGGCTGGTTTGGTGTGCGCAAACGCGTTGCTGAAATTCACAGCACTGCGCCAGTCGTCGAGGAAGATGAAGAACAACAGGAAATTGTGTTTAAGCCTGAAACGGCGAGTTAATTGCAAAATTGCCCGGCTACGTGCCGGGCAAATTCAAATTACTGACGAAGGTGCCGGATACGGCGTGATAAAAGTCAGGCAAGTCTCACCGTTTTCACCCTCGCCATATCTATTACAGCGCAATACGAATCACATCATCCGGCTGGGTTGCTTCCTGCTGTTTAGTGGATTTTTGTTTCACACTGACATACAGCGTTTTACCATCGGCAGACAGCGCCAGGCTGTTCGGATGAGTCGGCGTATCGAACGTTTTCACCACTTTATAGCTTTTCGCGTCAATCACACTGACTTTACCTGCCTGACGATGCGTTACGTAGGCTTCATTACGCGCCGGGTTAAACAGCACAGCCAGTGATTCCGGTGCCGCAACCTTCGCCAGAATATTGCCATTACGGGTATCGACCACTAACACTTCTGCGGCTTTAGAATCGGTGATAAATGCACGCTGCCTGGCGGTATCAAGGCTAATGTTGATAAAGAAGTGCTCTTTGCCGTCATCCAGCAGCTTTTTACGGCTGAGGATTTTATTGTCGGCGGTGTCGATGGTAATCAATTCGCCGTCAGCGTTAGTGGTGTAAAGACGTTTGCCTTTGCTATCCAGCGCCAGACCGGTACTCATTTTACCGGTGTTCTGGATGGCGGTTTTCAGTTTGATATTCTCGCCATCAACGACCCAAATCACGCTCTCTTTACCAATACCACTGATGTAAACGGTGTTCGTGGCATCATCAGCTACCAGCTCACGCGGTTGCAGCGGGCGCACCTCTTCCGTGCGCTTACGATCATCCAGCACCAGACGGCCTTTCACTTCGCCCGTTTTGGCATCTATCGCCGTGACCGCGCTGTTTACAGTGTTACCAAACCACAACGTCTGAGTCGTGTTATTGATGGTGGCACCAAACGGCTTGAGATCGTTATGGATCGCCTGCGTCACTTCCAGAGTAACCGGATCAAGACGATAAACCACGCCGCCTTTATCCAGTTTGCGGCTTTGCGAAGTGGCGAGCCACAGCGCGTTCTCCTGCTGGCTATAAGCCATTTCGTAGGCACCTTTACCTACCGCTTTACGCAGCATTTCTTCTGCAGCCTGCGTACTGAATGATGAAGCAACAAGCAATGAACCTAACAGTAATGAACCACGCAGGCGCGATGAAAACAGATGACGTAAATGCATGACGACTCCCTTTGATGAACCGATATTTTTGCTGCTTCACAATGCTTCGCTAAGCGTAATCATCGTTACGCTCTTGTTATAAATGGGAATGGTAATCATTATTTTCTCAAATGTGGAGCATTTCTTGCCGTTACGACTACAATTTTCTCAATTACTTAACGTATCGTGCCGTTTCGTTTTCCATATATTTACAATTTTATTACCATGGCGGCGTTTTCCCATTCTTAACTTGGCTTTTTTCATGAAGATTTTTTCCGTCCGACAGACCGTTTTGCCCGCACTGCTTGTCCTTTCCCCCGTTGTTTTTGCCGCTGATGAACAGACCATGATTGTCAGTGCCGCACCGCAGGTGGTTTCAGAACTGGATACCCCAGCAGCCGTGAGCGTGGTGGATGGCGAGGAGATGCGCCTGGCAACACCGCGCATTAACTTGTCCGAATCACTGACCAGCGTGCCTGGTTTGCAGGTACAAAACCGGCAGAACTATGCGCAAGATTTACAGCTGTCGATTCGCGGATTTGGCTCCCGCTCCACTTACGGAATTCGCGGTATTCGCCTGTATGTGGACGGTATTCCCGCCACCATGCCCGACGGACAAGGGCAAACATCCAACATCGATTTAAGCAGTGTACAAAATGTGGAAGTGCTGCGCGGCCCCTTCTCTGCTCTGTATGGCAACGCGTCTGGCGGTGTAATGAATGTCATCACCCAGACCGGACAACAGCCACCAACCATTGAAGCCAGTAGTTACTACGGCAGTTTTGGCAGCTGGCGCTATGGGCTGAAAGCAACAGGCGCAATGGGCGACGGCACTCAGCCTGGCGATGTCGATTACACCGTCTCAACCACGCGCTTTACGACCCACGGCTATCGTGATCATAGTGGCGCACAGAAAAATTTAGCCAATGCCAAACTGGGCGTACGCATTGATGACGCCAGCAAATTAAGCCTGATTTTCAATAGTGTGGATATCAAAGCAGATGACCCAGGTGGGCTAACCGAAGCAGAATGGAAGGCGAATCCGCAACAAGCGCCACGCGCTGAACAGTACGACACGCGAAAAACCATCAAGCAAACTCAGGCTGGGTTGCGCTATGAACGTAGCCTGAGCGCACAAGATGATATGAGTGTGATGATGTATGCCGGGGAGCGAGAAACGACCCAGTACCAGTCAATCCCGATGGCACCACAACTTAACCCGTCGCATGCGGGCGGCGTGATTACTCTGCAACGCCATTATCAGGGGATAGACAGCCGCTGGACACACCGTGGCGAGCTGGGCGTTCCGCTCACGTTCACTACCGGCCTGAACTACGAAAACATGAGTGAAAATCGCAAAGGCTACAATAACTTCCGCCTGAATAGCGGCGTGCCGGAATACGGGCAAAAAGGTGAGTTGCGCCGTGACGAACGCAATCTGATGTGGAACGTCGATCCCTATTTGCAGACACAGTGGCAGCTGAGCGAAAAACTGTCGCTGGATGCTGGCGTGCGCTACAGCTCCGTATGGTTTGATTCCAACGACCATTACGTTACTTCGGGTAACGGCGATGACAGCGGTGATGCCAGTTATCACAAATGGCTACCTGCCGGTTCGTTAAAATATGCAATGACCGATGCCTGGAATATCTATCTGGCAGCCGGGCGAGGTTTTGAAACGCCGACGATTAATGAGCTGTCTTATCGTGCTGACGGTCAAAGCGGTATGAACTTTGGTTTAAAACCATCCACCAACGATACAATTGAGATCGGCAGTAAAACGCGTATTGGTGATGGGCTGCTTAGTCTCGCATTGTTCCAGACCGACACCGATGATGAAATTGTAGTCGATAGCAGTAGCGGTGGGCGTACGACTTACAAAAATGCCGGAAAGACCCGTCGTCAAGGCGCTGAGCTGGCATGGGATCAACGTTTCGCGGGAGATTTTCGTGTAAAAGCGTCCTGGACCTGGCTCGATGCGACCTATCGCAGCAATGTTTGCAATGAACAGGATTGTAACGGTAATCGGATGCCAGGGATCGCCCGTAATATGGGCTTTGCGTCGATAGGTTATGTACCGGAGGATGGCTGGTATGCAGGTACGGAAGCGCGTTATATGGGCGATATTATGGCAGATGATGAAAATACGGCCAAAGCGCCGTCTTATACTCTCGTCGGCTTATTCACCGGGTATAAATACAATTACCACAATTTAACTGTGGATTTATTTGGTCGTGTCGATAATTTATTCGATAAAGAATACGTTGGTTCTGTCATTGTCAATGAGTCAAACGGGCGATATTACGAACCTGCGCCCGGGCGAAATTATGGTGTCGGCATGAATATTGCATGGCGATTTGAGTAATTACCTTGATGCCCGGTATTTGCCGGGCATTTAATTGTGCACAGAAAACCCCCAGCTAGGCTGGGGGTTCCGGAAAGCTTTCAGCTTTAAGCCAGTTATTAAAACCCCTTTTGATTTGTTAAAACACCTTGCGGTCTGGCAACTG
>NZ_JBJQJI010000025.1:0-39920 GCF_046487485.1 Escherichia sp. WS1368 | reverse complement strand
TACAACTCTGGCGATGGTATCGTGAACAGGAATACCATTTTCAAAATCACCGTATTGTTTTAAAAAATCGAGATGTGTTTCCCCAAAATCCTCTATATCTTCCCAACCTTCCGCACCCGAAATAACGGCACAAATAGTCAACAGTAGAATATCCGATAATTTATGTTCCACTTTCCAGGCTTGTCTGTAATCGGGGATAATAGAAATATGCCCCATCAATTTTTTAAGTTCTATTTTGTTCTCCTTAATTATGTAAGGAGTATTTGATCATGTATAAGCAATAAAAAACAGCTTTAGGTAATGAGGAATATCTCAATTTTTAAACATAAAATGCGAATTATTTAGTACAAAAAAGCAGCGTTACGTGATCTTTCCCTGCACTTCACCCTAACTTTAATTTAACTTCAAGAAGTATTAAGGCCTCAATAGCGAACTTAATACTTCTTAAAGAATATCACTCCTGACCAAAATCTTTCCACACTAATGCATGAGACTTTGATTTATCACCCAAAAATTTACTTACATCTTTCCAAAGTAAAGAATTGCTATCGGTCGCAGTGACTATTGCCTCTATAAGCCCTGTAGCTACAACTGTGGCCAATTCATCATCAATCGAGACCATACCATCTTCGACATGTTTAAATATTTTTTCTCTTTCAATATCACCCATTTCATAAAAATTTTTTACAATCGTTTTTCCAATCTGAGAGAACAACATAACCACCGGTGGAGTTTCTGGATGCCAGTATTCATTAGCTAATGAGACTGTCTCAGACAAAACAGTGGAAAACGATGCCATTTTTTCTATATAATTAGCAATATATTGGTTCATTACTTGCCTCCCAAAGCATTCTGTAAATCCTGAAGAACGTTTTCTGCTGCTGCTCGATCCCCTGGAGATGCTGTTGGATTCTTATCCAACCAATCCTGTAAAGCCCTTGTATAATCCTGTGCTTTCAATACATGTCCTCTACCACCAACTTTTTCACCTGTGGCCAATTCATAACGAACAGCATCTGCTGTGCTTCCACTTCCTACTTTTGCATTTGGCCGATAAAGATCGTCTATAATATTTTTCAAATTTGAATCTGTAACGTCAGGTTTTCCCATCTTCTGTCGCAATTCATCTTTATACCGTTCATGCTGCATACGATCTCTTGCGCTATTCTCATCTTCTGGTCCCCATCCTCCCGGGCTTCCCGTACTGCCACCACCCAGGCAGTTCTTCTCTTCCTCCGTCAAATCCTTCCCGACATTTGGATTCTCTTTTGATGAATCATCATTTCCAAACACGCTGGAAAAAGCACCATAGGGATCTCGCCAGAATTCCATTTGACTTTGTGCATTTAATAATTCGGCTTCACCCTGCATCTCCATACTTTTCTCAATCGCGTCCCCAACAGCCTCGCGATTGTTGTATATTATTATACCACCACCAATAACCACCGTACCGACTGCCGCACCGACTAACATCCCCGGAGGGCCTCCTACCGAACCGATCTCTGTACCTACTTCAGAACCAGTTCCCATGGCAGTTAATGCTCCTGCGCCCAACGCCGCACTTAATCCCAGCGGATCCAGCCGTTGCACCGGGTTCAGTGGATACGCATACAGGTTCCATCCCCCCTTCAGCCCAATCGGATCCTGGGTGATATACCTCCCCTGTAGCGGGTCATAGTACCGGTGACGGTTGTAGTACAGCCCCGACTCCTCATCATACTGCTGCCCCGGCAGACGGAGTGACTGTTGAAGGTGCTGCGTGCTTTCCTCTCCCAGCAGGTTTCCCCACTCGTCATACTCCCCGCGCCACGCCGTTTCCCCTTCCGGGCTGATAAGCGCCTGCGGCAGCCCACGGTGGTCACAGTGGTAAAGATGAAGTTTCCTCTCCGGGATGTATTCCGCCTCCAGTTGCGCCGCCATCTGTTCCGCCGTCAACCCACACTGTGCAAGCCACTGCTGGCTTTCTTCACTCACGCTGCCCTGCCGCAGTTCCCGCTCCAGCCTCCCCAGCATCACCGCCAGCTCCGCCGGTAGCGTCACACCCGTGTCCTCCTGCAACACCTCCGCCAGGCTACGGTGCCGCGCCTTCGCCTGTTCGCCATTCTCTGTTTCGATTCTCAGGAGCGGCGTGAAGCTCCCCGGCTGGTATACCGTCTGGATACGCGTGGTGTCGGTCTGTACCGTCGTCAGCCTGTCGCCGTCCCACCCGTACCAGGTCACCTCCGGTTTACGCGACAGCGACATCCACCCCGTCAGGTCACGCTCCCGCCGCCACACCCGTTTTCCCGTCCGGCGGCCCAGCGGGTCATAGAGGTAGCGGCTCTCCACCTGTGGCTCGCCGTGCTGTATCCGCGTGTAGAACACCAGGCGGTGCTGGCTGTCGTAATGGTAGTGGTGCGTCCGCTCGTCGTGCATCCGTATCACCCCTTCCGGGATACGGTCCGTCTTCTCCGCCAGCCTGCCGTATTCATCGTAGCGGTAGACATAGTGCGCATCTTCCGTGATGCGGTTATCCGGCCATGCCGTGAGGGTGCTGTCCGGGTGCAGTTCCGGGTCCGGCAGCCGGTTTCCTGCCGGGTCCGTCGCATACGGGATATCAATGTCCAGGTTCGCTGCCGTGGTGTGGACGCCCGTCAGCCTTCCCGTGTCGCTGTAACGGTACTCCCGGCTCTCCTGCGGGCCGCTGATGCGAATTAGCTGTCCGTTGTCGTTCCAGTCGTAGTCACGGTCAAGCTGCGGAAGGTTCAGGTGCCTGCTCCGGAGCTGGCCGCTGGTATTCCAGGCGGTGGCAAGCTCATATGCCTCCCCGCCGAAGCTGCGGGCCGTCTCACGGTGCAGCCGGTCCCGCGTGTACTCGACCAGTGGCGTACCACCCAGCTTCATTCCCGCAAGATAACCGCTGCCATACGTCAGCCACTCCACCGGCGGCAGACCGTCCGGCTCCTGACGGGTCGCCAGCCCCTGTTCGCTGTACGCGTGCTTCGTCTCATGCTCCCACAGCATCTCCCCCGTCTCCGGGTTCTCCACCGTCTGCCGTTCGCCCGTCAGGCGGCCTTTATCGTCGTGGCCGTAGTGGACCGCCACACGGTGGCCTTCGCTGATATGGCTGATTTCTGTCAGCCAGCCGTGCTCATCATACTGCCACTGCTCCGCCGGGTCGCCGTTCACCGTCCGGTGCGTGATGCGGTCCGACGCATCGTAATGCCAGAGGGTGATAAGTCCCTCGTCTTCACTGTGGACAAGCTGCCCTGTGGCGCTGTACCGGTAACGCTGCGTCCTGCCGTCAAAGCCGCGCTGCTCCGTCAGCCTGTCCACCGGGTCATACCGGAACGTGGACTGGCTGCCGTTCTCGTTGGTCAGCACGGTGATGCGCCCGGCAGCGTCATACCCCATGCTGCGCGTCAGACCGCCTTCCGTCACACTCACCGGACGCCCGCGTTTATCATATTCGATGGTGCTGCGTTTACCGTCCGGTGATATCGTTGCTGTCAGGTCGCCTGCGGCGCTGTACTCATAACGGGTTTCACGCCCCTGCGCATCCTTCTGACTGACCAGTTGGCCTCGCGGGTTATAACTGCTGTAAGTGCTGATGCCTTCCTCCCGGTGAACGGCGATTTGTTGACCGTACCGGTCATACTCATACCGCGTCATGTACCCCGAGCAGTCCGTGAAGGCCCGAAGCTGACCGTACCGGTTTCGCGTTATTCTCCGCGTCACCCCGATTCCGTCTTCCACCGCGCCGGGCAGGCTACTGCGGGGGGAGTCATAAAACCAGCGCGTAATGTTACCGTTGCGCGAGATCTCTTCTGCCAGTCGGCCCTGACGGTCATATTTCCGGCTGCTGCGTAAACCATCCGGATATGTCACTGAAGTCAGTTGCAACTGGCTGTTGTAACCATACCGTACCGTCCTGCCGTCCGGCAGTATCACTGAAGTCAGCTTTCCAGACGCCATATGCAGCCGGTACTCCGTCCGCCGTCCTGCCGCATCCGTCTGCGCCTTCAGCCTCCCCCGCCTCATCATACTCGCTGCAGGTGATGCTCCCGTCGGCATGCTCCTTCTTCACCACACGCTTCAGGCCACCCCCGCCTTCCGTGTACAGCACCTCCCGCCGGTTCAGGCTGTCCGTGATGGTCACACGGTCCTGCCCGTACTCAAAGCGGTAGTCCAGCCCCTCCGGGTTGACCTGCTCCGTCACCCGCCCGGTATCATCATACCGGTAGCGGCTCTCCGGCCTCCCTGCATAATGGTGCGCCACCATCCGCCCGGCGTGCTCCGCATCATAAGTAAACCCGCGCACCTGCGTCCCGCTGCGGTCATACACCGCCCGCAGTTCTCCGCTGGCCGTGTACGTATAGCGCGCCAGCGGCGCAGTCGGCTGTTCATCCGGGTATGCCGGGTCGTGTGTCAGCCACACCGCCTCCAGCCGGATACCGTTATCGGCACCGTATTCTGTACCGGCGGGCAGCGTATCGGGGAAAACCTGAGAAGAGGAAACAGAACGGGGACCGGCTGGAGAAGATAAAGAAGAGGCGCGCTGTTTACGGAAGGCTTCCGCCCGCTGCGCCTGCGTGCTCAGCGCCAGGTGAAAACAGCGGCCCGCGCCGTCCGTCACCCCCGTCACCGCACCCGCCACGTCACCCTCTGCCGCCCGGTGGAAGGCCAGCGTCCGCCCGAAGCCGTCCACCACGCCCGTCAGCACCCGGTATGCGGGCGGCTCCGGCGGCAGCACCTCGTCCGCCCCCGGCACCCGCTCCGGCCAGCCGAGCACCAGCCACTGCCCGGTTGTGCTGGCAGCCATCATATAGATGTGTGGACTCAGACGGACCGCTTCCGGCAACGCCCGCCAGAGCCGCGCAAGCGGGTGGCCTTTGTGCTGTTTCAGCACCCCGCACCGCGCCAGCCAGAACGACTCGCTGCGGCTGTAGCTTATCTCGCCGGGAAACAGGGGTTCAAAGTGAATGCTCCTGCCGCCGCTGTCGTTGAGTATCAGGCCTTCATCGCGTATCTGTAAGCGGATATCGAAGGGGGCTTTCCAGCCGGGACCAAACCCCCCCACCGGCGCGGGCGTCCTGGTCCGGTAGCTGCTGTAGGCGCGGAAAAGAACAAACGGCAGCGGGCCGGACAGTGCCAGGTCGGTTTCAGCAGGCAGCACCTTCGCTCCCAGCAGCGGGTTTACCGGATTGCCATATTTCGGCGTGGCTTCCCCTGTGGGACACACCGAGCAGGCCACACCGGTTGGCGCACCTATCAGCACCCCTGCTGAACCCTGCACAATATCCAGTCCCTTGCGGGTCATGTCACCCTGCCGCGCCGCCGGTTTTCCACCCATGAATCAATTCCTTCTGCTTTTAATATGGTTTATCTGGTCACTGCACCAGTTCCGTTTTAATTTTTTGCACCTGACTCAAAATTGCCGCATATCCGGCATTCCGGGGGGTAAATCTTTCGGCACAGGCGCATCCGGTACAGGTTGTGTGGCACCACAGTTCCAGTTAATCACCGGCGCATCACCGTTCACATCCGACTCTCCTTCCAGATGAATGTGCGTACCATTGAGAAATATGCTTCCGTCCTTCGTCAGCACCAACCTTGCCTTACCGCAGCAGAGTTCCAGATGCTCACCGGCAGAATAAACTGCTGTTTGTCCGGTGTTTTCCTTCATCGTCTTGCCCACCGAGAAGGTGACGTTATTCCCTACATTGACGCTGTAGCCCATTCCCACCATCAGTGATTTATGCAGCCCTACCTGTGAGGACTGCAACAACGCCACCGAGGTATTCATGATGCCGCCTACCGTCGTCTGGTAAGCCACGCCCACCGTCAGCGCACGAATGATCCCCACCTTTTCAACCTGGTTTGAACCCACTTTGACAATCTGGTTGCTGCCTACCGTTTCCACCTGGTTGACACCAACCGTCTGTATCTGATTAACGCCAATGTTCTGGATCTGGTTATTGGTAACGGTGATCGCCTGGTTGTTACCTATTTTTTCGGCATGGTTGTTTATCACATCAGTGGTGCGGTTATTCAGCACCTCGGTGTTCATGTTCTTCTGCGCGTGGATGTAGACCTGTTCTTTCCCTGTCGCATCGTCAAACTTCAGTTCATTAAACCCGCTGCCCTTATAGGTTTTTGAACGAATGGTCATCTGCGTCTTTGTTCCCGGCAGGCTGCCGGGGGTGCGGTTTTCCTGGTGGTAGGTGCGCCCCATAATAATCGGCTGGTCCGGATCGCCGTTGAGGAAGTCCACAATGACTTCCTGACCCACACGCGGTATCGCCAGGTTGCCAAAGCCGGTGCCTGCCCACGCCTGTGCCACACGGATCCAGCATGAACTGTCCTGGTTTGACGGGTTATAGCGGTCCCAGTTAAATTTCACCCGCACGCGGCCATGTTCATCACAGAAGATTTCTTCTCCTGCCGGTCCCGTCACGACGGCGCTCTGCGGGCCGTCCACCAGCGGTTTCAGCAACGGCTGTGGCCGCCATGTTCTGTCTGCCGGTATTACCGCAAAGTGGTTATTCAGCGTGGTACCTGAACCCCTGCGTCCCGGCACCGCCTGCGGCTGCTCGCCGTGCAGTTCACTTGCCACCACCTGCCATTCCCGGTTCAGGTTCGCCTGCGGATGCCCCGTCAGCGCAATTCGCCGTCCCGGCCATATCTCCGGCGAACGGCTTGTTCCGCGCGCCACTTCTGCGTTGTTTCGCCAGCCATCCATCTGCCAGCAGGCAAAGTTCTGCCCGTGGGCACCCTTGAAACGTCCGGGGTAGTCATACACTTCATACTGTGTGCGCTGGTAATCCTGGTGCTGGCCTTCCTGATCAAAACGCCCTGCCCAGCCGGGTCGTTTAAAGGTGTAGTCTTTGGTCACCACGGAAGATGGGCGGATTTGTGCGCTGTAGAGGAACTGGCTGATGCATAGGGTGCTCACCTCGGTACGGGTGTTCGGATTCCAGGGGATCTCAAAGGACTCCGGCAGATAACGCACGGTGTCGCACAGGACCAGGCTCTGGTCGGTACTTTTTTGCGCGTGCTCCTCATAAAAGAAGATGCCTTCCTCCGCCGCCATCCGGCACAGGAAATCGTAATCGGTTTCGCCGTACTGGACACAAAACTCACGGGAAGGATGCGGCTCGCTGAACAGCGGACTCCACTCGGTCACCCCGTTTTCTTTCAGGATCGTCGCGAGTATGCTTTCGATGTCCTCATTCTGGAAGATACGGAAGTTCTGGCGCAGCCCTGTGCGCCACAGCGGTGGGCACACCTTCATGCTGTACAGCATCTGGTTTTTGTCGTTCTCCCCCAGTTCAAACCAGGTCACCACACCTTTCACCCGGCGCTGTACGTCATCGCCCTGCCATACCGTCAGGTAGGCCATTTTGTCCAGCACCTGCGCAAATTCAAGGGAGAGAAACTGCTGGCTGACCAGAGAGAGATCGAGGGAAAAGAGCGAAGAGAGTGACTGGTTCAGATGAAAGGAGACCACCGCAAACGCGTCCGGTGGCAGGCCGTCCACTTCCAGCGTGAAACGTAATCCGGTTGACATAGCAACCTCCGGGTTTAAGGAAAAACAGACAGTTCGCTGTTAAAGCGGCTGTAACAGTACAGTGTTACGCTTGCGTTCAGGCACGCTACCGCCGAAGTTTCCGGCATCCGCCATCTCCCGTGAACGTAACCCCTTACTGACAACCTTTCTTTTTACGGCGTAATACAAAAACAGCATCCGGCCTAATAGCCGGATGCTGTTGGCTTAACTTATGCTTCCAGCGGTGCGCGCCAGTCGTCGGCACCGGAGGTGCCAGACTTGACGTGTTCCCACTCTATTTTGCGGTAGGCCAGTGAAACTTCGAGCAACTGGGTGAACTCGCGTTTCGCCGGATCCTGGCAATGCGGCATATGCAGTTTCATATCGACAATCGTCGAATCGGTCAGGCGGGTGGTGAAATAATGCTCCTGTTTGCCTTCCACAGAGGTACGCCACCAGTGAAGTTCAGTGGTTGGCAGCATTTCGCCGGAGGCCAGTGCGTTGTACATCAGCGGAACAGCTTTGTTCAGCGCCACGGTAAAAATGAACGGCTTGTGAGCACGCTGACCCGCAGGCTGGCCGGACTGAGGATCGGTCGGGACAGTAACGTTATGCAGGAATTCCTGCACCAGCATCTCGTCTTCGTGCCCCTGCACATAGATGTTGCCGACAGAATCAGCGGTAAATGCACCTGCAGTAATATTTCCCTGGGTCTGACCAGTGATGGAGATATAACACGGTGTTGGCATTTGTAAACTCCTTGTTAACGTGGTTAATTACTACTTACAATGACCTGCCGTTAATCCCAGACAGGCAGATGCAACTCACTTCACGGAACCGCATCATTTTTCAGTATTTTTTACATACAAACCGAGCTAGAATTTACGGTTGTCGTAAAAACTATTTTTAAAATCATTAAATCTCTTATTCAGCAATAAGTTAATAATATATATCTGGATAACCATACCCAACTGTTCAAAGTCCGTATTGCCTCCATAAAATGGCCAAAGCTGAATCATGAATAAATATTGTATTTATCCTTTCTGAATTATCATTTTGATAATTTTTGAGATATTCCTTAAAAATACCCACTTAATCAATCACAAAACAAATATATAAACAAGCAATCATCAGATTAGCTTATGTTTAATGAAATTATTATATAATTCAATAAGTTACATAAAAACTCTATATTTAAATTATTGCCATAATACACCTGACGCGAATTTCGCAGGTTCACACAATCTATTTAACGCTTGCAGAATACCTCTCTTTACGATCGATAAAAAGTCCTTTTCTTATTTATTTTGAAGCGTAGAATGCGGGGTGATGAAGGAGTGGTGATTTTATTTTCACCGCCATTAGGGCGGCATTGCCGATATTTTTTTGCGGTACAAATATGCCGTGTTCATGGCCTGTACGAGATAACATGACGGATCACTTTTATGAGCAAAAAATTTGAAGGCAGCGTCGCGCCTCGCGAGCGTATAAATATATCCTATGTCCCGAAGACGGACGGCCAGACGGCTGAAGTGGAGCTTCCGCTTAACATGCTCGTTGTCGGCGATACCGGAAATACGCAGGAGACATCCCCACTGGATGAACGTCAGGCAGTTTCCGTTAACAAGCACAATTTCGGTGCGGTGATGGCTGAAGCAGCCATTGGCCTCAATTTTACCGTCCCCGCCACGCTGAAGGGAAGCACAACGGACGATGAACTGAATGTGGCGCTGAATATCAAGCCACTGGATGATTTTTCACCGGACAGCGTGGCCCGGCAGGTTCCGGAAGTTAATAAATTGCTGGAATTGCGTGAAGCACTGACTGCGCTGAAGGGGCCGATGGGCAACCTTCCGGCATTCCGTACCCAGCTCCAGGCATTGCTGGAAAATGAGGAGTCCCGCGAGCAGTTGCTCAAAGAAATCGGCCAAGTGAGTGGGAAATAACCACCACTATTTCATTAAACAGGGTTATCCAGACATGGCGGCACACAAAAATATCTCCGGGAAACACCCCCTCTCTGACGAAGACATTTTGCAGGCGGTTTACCGGGTATGTTTCAGCCCGTCCGGTGAAATCAACCGGGATGGCGTGGATGCGCTGATTACAACACTGGATCGCCGTATCAGTGATCTATTGGATGAGATTATCCATCTTTGTGAGTTTCAGCAGAGCGCGCCGTACTGGCGGCGCGTACTTCACTGACGGCGAAAACCCGGTTTCAGAAACACAGCTAAAACAGAAGGATTTTCAGTATGTCTTTACAGGAAGAGGAACTCGTTTCCAGTCATGCCGGGCAGACTGATCAGGCATCGTCGCTGCTTGATCAAATCATGGCTCAGACCCGTATTCAGCCCGGTTCAGAAGGTTATGACGTTGCCCGCCAGGGTGTGACAGCCTTTATTGCCAGCATCCTGCAATCCACTGCATCTGCCGAACCGGTCAATAAACTGGCCGTGGACAGCATGATTGCAGATATTGATGAACGCATCAGCCGCCAGATGGATGTCATCATCCATGCGCCTGCCTTTCAGCAGGTCGAGTCGTTCTGGCGCTCACTGAAAACCATGGTGGATCGCGTTGATTTCCGTGAAAACATCAAGGTCAACGTGCTTCATGTCACCAAGCAGGAACTTCTGGAAGACTTTGAGTTTGCGCCAGAAATTATTCAGTCCGGATTTTATAAGCACGTTTATTCGTCCGGTTTCGGACAGTTTGGCGGTGAACCCATCGCTGCCGTGCTGGGCGCTTATGAGTTCAAAAATACCGCGCCTGACATGAAACTGCTGCAATACGTCAGTGCCGTGGGCGCAATGGCGCACGCACCGTTCCTGTCCTCCGTTTCCCCGGAGTTTATGGGGCTGAACTCGTGGACCGAACTGCCTAATATCAAAGATCTTTATGCCATCTTTGAAGGTCCGGCCTACACCAAATGGCGCGCCCTGCGTGACTCGGAAGATTCGCGCTATTTAGGGCTTACGGCACCCCGCTTCCTGCTTCGCCAGCCCTATTCACCAACAGATAACCCTGTTAAGAACTTTAACTATTACGAAGATGTCAGCCAGAACCACGAAGATTATCTGTGGGGTAATACGGCCTGGATGCTGGCATGCAATATCGCAGACAGTTTTGCCAAATACCGCTGGTGTCCAAACATTATCGGTCCGCAAAGCGGCGGCGCAGTGAAAGATCTGCCGGTGCATCTGTTCGAAACGATGGGGCAGATTCAGGCCAAAATCCCAACCGAGGTGCTGGTCACCGATCGCCGCGAATTTGAACTGGCTGAAGAGGGTTTTATCACCCTTACCATGCGTAAAGACTCTGATAATGCAGCCTTTTTCTCTGCAAACTCGGTACAAAAACCGAAGCACTTTCCGGGAAAAGACGCAGAAACCAACTATAAGCTGGGTACGCAGCTTCCTTATCTCTTCATCATCAATCGGTTAGCGCACTACATCAAGGTGTTGCAGCGTGAACAACTGGGGTCATGGAAAGAAAGGAGCGACTTAGAAAGAGAGCTTAATACCTGGATCCGTCAGTATGTTGCCGACCAGGAAAACCCGCCTGCAGACGTGCGCAGCCGCAAACCTCTGCGCGCTGCCAAAGTTGAGGTTATGGATGTAGAAGGCGAACCCGGCTGGTACCAGGTTGCGCTAAGCGTGAGGCCTCATTTTAAATTTATGGGGGCAAATTTTGAGCTTTCCCTGGTTGGCCGGTTAGACAGGGAGTAACACACCATGATACCGGATCGGGAAAGAACCACAGGTTCTCTTTTTGAGCGTATGGAAGCCTCTTCAGCCAGAAACCGGCAGGGAGGCAGTATTCATTCGCTCAGGCAATCCATTCGCCAGAACCTACGAAACATTCTTAATACCCGGTCCGGTAGTTGCCGGGGTGCGCCTGAGCTGGGCATTGATGAACCGGAAGGGGCTGAAAACTTCCGCGAATCAATGAGTCGGGCCATCGCGCAATGTATAGAACGCTATGAACCCCGGATCTCACGCGCTGAAGTGCAGGCAGTGGTTTCATCCGCCTCCAGCCCGCTGGATATGACGTTTCATATTACAGCCTGGGTGACATTTAACGAAACGCATGAGGTGCTTGAATTTGATATGGCACCGAATGGCAGCCAGCATTACCGGGTGGACTGACAAATGGAATTTGAAGAACGCTATTTCCGGGAAGAACTCGATTACCTGCGCCAGCTTAGCAAGCTGCTGGCAACGGAAAAACCCCATCTGGCCCGCTTCCTGGCCGAAAAAGATGCAGATCCGGATATTGAACGCCTGCTGGAAGGGGTGGCTTTTCTTACCGGCAATCTCCGCCAGAAAATTGAGGATGAATTCCCAGAACTGACGCACGGGCTTATTAAGATGCTATGGCCTAATTACCTGCGTCCGGTTCCGGCAATGACCCTTATTGAATATACGCCGGATATGGATAAGTCTTCTGTGCCGGTGTTAATCCCCCGTAATGAGCAGTTTACAACCAACGCCGGGGAAATTAGAGTCGATGAAGTGCTGCCCTCCGATGCTAAAAAGGAGGAGCCGCCTCCCTGTACCTTCACCCTCTGCCGGGATATCTGGCTGCTGCCCGTTCGCCTGGAGCAGATTGAAAACCGCAGTACGACCCGTAATGGTGTTATCAACATCACCTTTTCGGTCGCACCGGGAACGGACTTCCGCACGCTGGATCTGAACAAACTTCGCTTCTGGCTCGGCAATGACGACAACTATACCCGTGACCAGCTTTATTTATGGTTCTGTGAATACTTGCAGGGTGCCGACCTGACTGTGGGTGAACAGCATATTCGCCTGCCTGAGTTTATGCTGAAAGCTGTCGGTTTTGAGCCACAGGATGCCATGCTGCCCTGGCCGAAAAACGTCCACAGCGGCTACCGGATCCTTCAGGAGTATTTCTGTTACCCGGATGCGTTTCTCTTTTTTGATCTTTGTGGTTGTCCGGCGTTGCCTGACGGATTGCAGGCTGAATCCTTTACCCTGCAACTGCGTTTTTCGCGCCCATTGCCCGTGGACATCCGGTTGCGCCGCGACTCCCTGCGCCTGTATTGCGCACCTGCCATTAATTTATTTATCCACCATGCAGAAGCCATCACGCTGGACAACCGGCGGGCAGACTATCCGCTGGTTCCCAGCCGCCATTATCCGGAACATTACGATGTCTTTTCCGTTAACGGCGTGATAAGCCAGGTGCAGGATATGTTCAGGAAAAAAGATCTGGGGCGTCCTGTTTCGACGCAGGCCGCGCGCCAGTGGCCTGCCTTTGAAAGTTTCAGCCATCAGATGGAATACAGCCGGAAGCGGGAAGTGGTGTACTGGCATCACCGGACCAAAACATCCCTGTTCCATCGCGGCTTTGATCATACCCTTGCTTTTATACATGCTGATGGCAGTTATCCGTCAGACGAATCGCTGCTCAGTAATGAAGTGGTTTCGGTATCGCTGACCTGTACCAACCGTGAGCTTCCGTCACAAATTCGTTCCGGCGATATCACCGGCACAACCGGTAAAAATGCGGCTGTTGCTTCATTTCGCAACATTACCCGCCCGACGCAACCGCTCTGGCCGGTCATTGATGGCAGCCTGCACTGGTCCCTGCTCTCCGCCATGAACCTGAATTATCTGTCATTACTGGATACGGACGCGCTGAAGCAGGTCATCGCCAACTTTGATCGCCACGCAATCCATCATCCGCAGACGGCGCGGCTGTCACAACAAAAGCTGGATGCCATTGAGCGTCTGGAGACTCGCCCTGTCGACCGCCTGTTTACGGGCATTCCCGTCCGGGGGCTGGCCTCCACGCTGTATCTGCACCCGGAGCCGTTTGTCTGTGAAGGGGAAATGTATCTGCTCGGTACGGTGCTTTCGCATTTTCTGTCGCTGTACGCCAGCGTTAACTCATTCCACATGCTGACCGTTGTGAACACAGAAAGCCAGGAGACATGGAAATGGACGGAAAGAACCGGGCAGCATCCTCTTATCTGAGTCCGGGAAATCCCCCGGCAGATAAAGAGCAGAATGATCCGCTGGCACAGGTTTTTCATAACGCCTGCTCTTACAATTTTTTTGCGATGGCGGAGCTGTTGCACCGCCTGGCACAGGGTGAAAAGGGGACGCCGGAATTATCCCTGCGCGACGATCCGGCACAGGAAACCCTGCGTTTCAGCGCCGATGCCAGCCTTGCGTTTCCCCTGAGTGATATCAGTGCGCTGAAACGGGATACGTCAGGGGCATTCAGGATGACCACTACCTTTATGGGGTTACAGGGGAGCCAGTCGCCTCTCCCCGGTTATTACCTCGATCACCTGGCCTGGAAAGCGGTACATGAACAAAGTCCGGTAGGTGATTTTCTGGATATGTTCAGCCACCGCCTGACCCAGTTTGTCTGGCATATCTGGCGTAAGTACCGCTATCACATCAGTTTTCGTAACGGCGGTGTGGATGCGTTCTCGCAGCGCATGTACTCCCTTGTTGGGCTGGGCCACCGCCAGCTTCGCGATAAGCTGGCGATTAATCACAGCAAAATGCTGGCGTATTCCGGGATCCTGGCAAATCCGGGACGATCCCCGGAAATAATCTGCGGTCTGGTGTCCCACTGTTTTGATTTGTCAGACGTGACGCTGCAAAACTGGCAACGTCGCAAGGTGGATATTGAACCGGATCAGCAAAATAGCCTGGGGAGTTATTCACTTAAAAATGGCGAAAAACTGGCAGGAAGATCGGTACTGGGCAACTTTGTTCTGGGTACACGGGTGCCCGATCTCAGCGGAAAATTCCAGCTCAGTATTACCAGCCTGACCCGAAAACAGTTCCTCTCTTTTCTGCCGTCCGGCGAAAACTTCCTGCCACTGACGATGTTTGTGTCCTTCATCCTGCGCGATCAGCTTGCCTGGGACTTACATCTGGGGCTGGCGCCGGAGCAGGTGGGCGCAATGCGCCTGGGCGATAACAAAAGTGCGCTGCTGGGCTGGACCAGCTTCCTCGGCACACCGGAAGAACGACCTTCAGTCACCATCAGGGTACGGTCGTAAATTATGATAATCACGGAGCAGAATATGCCGGAAGAGAAACTACAGACGCTTTCATTGCAGGTCATTAACGGCAGTGAGCTGGAAAGCGGGCGGGCGGCGCGCTGTCTGTTCACACAGCAGGGAAATGTCGGCCATGGCCCCGAATGCCACTGGTCGGTACAGGATCGTCAGCAGAGCATTCCGGCTCAGGCTTTTACCGTTATCCTGCACGATGGCACATTTTGTCTGCGCCCGCAGACGGCACAACTGTGGCTGAACCAGGCAAAAGTCACAGCAACATCAGACCTGATACAGCTGCGCCAGGGCGATGAGATCCAGATAGGGCGTCTGATGGTGAGGGTTCATCTGAACCGGGGAGATATCCCCCATTACGATGAGGAAATGGCCACTCCCGAAACCATCGTCACCAATCGCGATATGCTCACGGATACCCTGCTGTCAACGGAGGGTGCGCCACACTATCCGGGAATGACTCACCGGCATCAGCTTGCAGACACCGTGGTAAACGGTTTTTCTACCGATCCACTCCAGGCACTTCAGTCCGAAAGCCTGATTACCACGGGCGATCCGCTTTCAGGCATTGCGGCTGTCCGGCCATCGGCACCGCTGTCCGATCCGGCAAGTAATGGTGGGATCAATACTCCGTTTATGGATCTACCGCCCATTTATGCCAGCCCCGGCGATCGTAATGATGACTTCCCTGTGGCAGAAATGGCGCAACGCCACCTTGCGGTCACCCCCTTACTGCGCGGTCTCGGCGGCTCGCTTACCGTGAGCAATTCTGACGATGCGGATGATTTTCTGGAAGAGGCCGGACGCACGTTACAGGCCGCAATAAAAGGTCTGCTCGATTTGCAGCAACAGCGTAACAGCCTCTCAGACAAACATTTGCGCCCGCTGGAAGATAACCCGCTGCGCCTGAACATGGATTACGCCACCGCGCTCGACGTGATGTTTGCCGAAGGTAAAAGTCCGGTACATCTGGCGGCTCCCGCCGCTGTCAGTGAAAGCCTGCGTAATGTCCGCCACCACGAAGAAGCTAACCGGGCAGCGATTGTGGAGTCACTTCGTGTCCTGCTTGACGCTTTCTCACCACAAAATCTGCTGCGCCGCTTTGTGCAGTACCGCCGCAGCCATGAACTGCGCCAGCCGCTGGATGATGCCGGAGCATGGCAAATGTACAGCCATTATTACGAAGAACTGGCCTCCGATCGCCAGCAGGGGTTTGAGATGCTGTTTAACGAGGTCTACGCCCAGATCTATGACCGGGTGCTTCGTGAAAAACAGCGGGAGCCGGAAGCATGAACAGGAAGGCGTTTCTGGCCTGCGTGCTGATGTGCGTCATATTAACCGGCTGCGAAACGGCGAAAAAAATCAGCGAGGTGATCAAAAACCCGGATATCCAGGTCGGGAGCCTGAAGGAGCAACCTTCGGAAATAACCGTCACCCTGCTGACCGAACCGGACACCAATACCAATGCGGAGGGTGAATCAGCCGCCGTGGATGTGCAACTGGTGTACCTGACTGACGACTCAAAATTGCTGGCAGCCGACTATGACCAGATAGCCAGTACGCCGCTACCGGATGTGTTGGGTAAAAACTATATCGACCACCAGGATTTCAACCTGTTGCCGGACACCATCAAAACCCTGCCGCCGGTAAAGCTGGATGAGAAAACGCAGTTTATTGGTGTCGTGGCCTATTTCTCCGATGACCAGGCCACTGAATGGAAACAAATCGAGACGGTGGAAGGAACCGGCCACCATTACCGCCTGCTGGTGCATGTACGTCAAAGCAGCATCGAAATGAAAAAAGAGGATGAATAATTATGGCAACCACCCGCAACAAGGTGATGTGGCAGGAAGGGATGCTGATGCGCCCACACCATTTCCAGCAACAGCAGCGTTACAACGACTACCTGGATAACCAGCGTTTCCGGGCCATGAATGATTTATCCTGGGGATTTACCGAACTCACCCTCAACAATGAACTGCTGGCGCAGGGTAAGATCATGATTGACAGCGCGTCAGGCACACTGCCCGACGGCACCGTCTTTTCTATCCCCGACCAGGACGCACTGCCCGATCCGCTGCACCCGCAACATTTTCCGGACGAAAGAAGCCGCAATATTTACCTCGCTCTGCCGGTCGCCAGTGATGTGAGAAATGAAATCAGCGACGGGCGGCGAATCGGGCGTTACCGGCTGAATTATGCCGATGTCCGGGATCTGCATTCAGAAGAAGGTGACGCGCGAACACTGACGCTGGGTCAACTGACGCCGCGCATTATGAGCGGTGCAGAAGATATGAGCGCCTATATTACGCTCCCGCTTTGCCGTATCAGCGATCGCCATGCCGACGGCTCCCTGACGCTGGATGACGATTTTATCCCCTCCTGCCAGAATATTCAGGTCAGTAAGAAACTGCGTGTTTATCTCAAAGAGGTACAGGGGGCCATTGGCGGACGGGCAAGCGATCTGGCAAACCGCATTGGCTCTCCGGCGCAGAGCGGCATCGCGGATGTGGCGGAATTTATGATGTTGCAGTTACTTAACCGTAACCAGACCCGGTTTACCCATCGCGCTCGTCGATCCCAGCTCCACCCGGAAGATTTCTACCTTGATCTTGCCGGGTTGCTGGGTGAACTGATGACCTTTACCGAGCCGTCGCGCCTGCCCTGCCCGCTTGATGTGTATGATCATCATGACCTGACCAAAACATTTAAAACGCTGTTACCGGAAGTCAAACGGGCGCTGCATACCGTACTGTCGCCAAGAGCCGTTAATCTGCCGCTGCATCTGCGTGACGGTATCTGGCAGGCCGATATCCATGACACAGAACTGCTGCAATCTGCCACCTTTGTGCTGGCCGTGGCGGCAAACATGCCGGTCGATCAGATCCAGCGCCAGTTTATCCAGCAGTCGAAAATTTCCTCGCCGGAAAAAATCCGCAATATGGTCAGTGTGCAGATACCCGGCATTCCATTGCGTGCCCTGATGGTGGCTCCCCGCCAGCTTCCTTACCATTCCGGGTTCAGCTATTTCGAACTCGACAAGAGCGGCCAGGCCTGGACAGAAATGGCTGCCGCCGGGGCCGTTGCACTGCATGTATCCGGCAGTTTCCCGGATCTGAACATGCAACTGTGGGCGATAAGAGGGTAAGACGATGGATGAGGGGTCACTGTCTCTGCCACCATTTACCGGACACCACGAAAAAAGCCAGCGCGACTATCATCTCGCGCTTCGTGGCAACAGCCTGAATCCGATGATCGACGCAGCCACGCCGCTCCTCGGTATGGTGATGCGCCTTTCAACCATGAACAGTCAGACGATGCCGGAGCATCTTTTTGCTCAGGTGGTGACAGATGTTCAGGCCGTGGAGCAACTGCTTCAGGAGCAGGGCTACGAACCGGGCGTGATTATCTCGTTTCGCTACATCCTCTGCACGTTTATTGATGAAGCGGCGCTCGGTAACGGCTGGTCGAACAAGAACGAGTGGATCAAGCAGTCATTGCTGGTCCATTTCCACAACGAAGCCTGGGGTGGAGAGAAAGTTTTCATCCTGCTGGAGCGCCTGATCCGTGAACCCAAACGTTACCAGGATCTGCTGGAATTTCTCTGGATCTGTTTTTCTCTGGGATTTCGCGGGCGCTACAAAGTGGCAGCACAGGATCAGGGGGAATTTGAGCAGATCTACCGCCGTCTGTACCACGTTCTGCATAAACTGCGCGGCGATGCCCCTTTCCCGCTGTTACACCAGGACAAAAAAACCCAGGGCGGGCGTTATCAGCTCATCAGTCGCCTGACTGTTAAACATATTTTTTGTGGTGGCGTTGTCGTGCTGGCGTTGTTTTACCTGTTCTATCTGTTGCGGCTGGACAGCCAGACGCAGGACATCCTGCACCAGCTAAACAAATTACTTCGATAAGGACGTTTATGATCCAGATTGATCTTCCCACGCTGGTAAAACGGCTGAACCTGTTCTCCCGCCAGGCGCTGGAGATGGCCGCCTCTGAATGTATGAGTCAGCAGGCAGCGGAAATTACCGTCAGCCATGTGCTTATTCAGATGCTCGCCATGCCACGCAGCGACCTGCGGGTTATTACCCGCCAGGGCGATATTGGCATGGAAGAGTTGCGCCAGGCGCTGACGGTGGAGAACTACACAACTGCCCGTTCTGCGGACAGCTACCCGGCATTTTCCCCGATGCTGGTTGAGTGGCTGAAAGAGGGCTGGCTGCTGGCGTCGGCTGAGATGCAGCACAGCGAATTGCGTGGCGGCGTGTTGCTGCTGGCCCTGCTGCATTCGCCGCTGCGTTATATACCGCCTGCTGCCGCCCGGTTGTTGACCGGCATTAACCGTGACCGTCTGCAACAGGACTTTGTACAGTGGACACAGGAGTCGGCGGAATCAGTCGTGCCGGATGCAGACGGTAAAGTCGCAGGCACACTGACGGACGCTGCTGACACCCTGCTTGCCCGCTACGCCAAAAACATGACCGCAGACGCCCGTAACGGCAGGCTTGACCCGGTACTGTGCCGCGACCACGAAATCGACCTGATGATCGACATTCTCTGCCGCCGCCGCAAGAACAACCCGGTGGTGGTGGGCGAAGCAGGCGTGGGTAAAAGTGCCTTAATCGAAGGGCTGGCGCTGCGCATCGTGGCAGGCCAGGTGCCGGACAAACTGAAAAACACCGATATCATGACCCTTGACCTAGGCGCATTGCAGGCCGGGGCGTCGGTGAAGGGCGAATTCGAAAAACGCTTCAAGGGGCTGATGGCGGAGGTCATTTCCTCTCCGGTGCCGGTCATTCTGTTTATTGACGAAGCACATACCCTGATTGGCGCGGGCAACCAGCAGGGCGGGCTGGATATCTCCAACCTGCTCAAACCGGCGCTGGCGCGCGGCGAACTGAAAACCATCGCCGCCACCACCTGGAGCGAATACAAAAAATACTTCGAGAAAGATGCCGCCCTGTCGCGCCGCTTCCAGCTGGTGAAGGTCAGCGAACCCAACGCCGCCGAAGCCACCATTATTCTGCGTGGTCTGTCGGCGGTCTATGAACAGTCTCACGGCGTGCTGATTGATGATGACGCCTTGCAGGCCGCAGCAACGCTGAGCGAACGTTATCTCTCCGGGCGTCAGTTGCCGGACAAAGCCATTGATGTGCTGGATACCGCCTGCGCCCGCGTCGCCATTAACCTTTCCTCGCCGCCGAAGCAAATCTCGGCGCTGACCACTCTGAGCCACCAGCAGGAGGCGGAAATTCGCCAGCTTGAGCGCGAGCTTCGCATCGGGCTGCGTACCAACACCTCACGGATGACCGAGGTGCTGGTGCAGTACGATGAAACGCTGACGGCGCTGGATGAACTGGAAGCGGCCTGGCATCAGCAGCAGGCGCTGGTCCGGGAGATTATCGCGCTGCGCCAGCAGTTGCTGGGCGTGGCAGAAGACGATGCGGCGTCGTTGCCGGACGCAGATGCCGCGGAGGATACGCCGCCAGAGTCAGAGTCAGAGTCAGAGTCAGAGTCAGAGTCAGAGTCAGAGTCAGAGTCAGAACAGGATAATACCGGTGCCGTACCGGCTGATGAGGCCGACAGAGAACAGCCGGAAGAGACCGCTGAAACAGTTTCCCCGGTACAGCGGCTGGCCCAGCTCACTGCCGAACTGGACGCCCTGCATAACGACCGGTTGCTGGTCTCCCCGCACGTCGATAAAAAACAGATTGCGGCGGTGATTGCCGAATGGACCGGCGTGCCGCTCAACCGCCTGTCGCAGAATGAAATGTCGGTCATCACCGACCTGCCGAAATTGCTGGGCGACACCATCAAAGGCCAAGACCTGGCGATTGCCAGCCTGCATAAGCATCTACTGACCGCACGCGCCGACCTGCGTCTTCCGGGACGCCCGCTCGGTGCGTTCCTGCTGGCTGGCCCCAGCGGTGTGGGTAAAACCGAAACCGTCCTGCAACTGGCAGAGCTGCTCTACGGCGGTCGCCAGTACCTGACCACCATCAATATGTCCGAATTCCAGGAGAAACACACCGTCTCGCGGCTGATTGGTTCGCCTCCGGGCTACGTTGGCTACGGTGAAGGCGGCGTACTGACCGAAGCGATTCGCCAGAAACCCTACTCGGTAGTACTGCTTGATGAAGTGGAAAAAGCGCACCCGGATGTGCTCAACCTGTTCTACCAGTCGTTCGATAAGGGCGAAATGGCAGACGGTGAAGGCCGCCTGATTGACTGCAAAAATATCGTCTTCTTCCTGACGTCCAACCTCGGCTACCAGGTAATAGTCGAGCACGCCGATGACCCGGAAACCATGCAGGAAGAACTGTATCCGGTGCTGGCCGACTTCTTCAAACCTGCCCTGCTGGCGCGTATGGAAGTGGTGCCGTATCTGCCGCTGTCGAAAGAGACGCTCGCCACCATTATCGCCGGAAAACTGGCCCGTCTGGATAACGTGCTGCGCAGTCGCTTTGGTGCAGAAGTGGTCATTGAACCGGAAGTGACGGACGAAATCATGAGCCGCGTCACCCGCGCGGAAAACGGCGCGAGGATGCTGGAATCGGTCATCGATGGCGACATGCTACCGCCGCTCTCGCTGCTGCTGTTGCAGAAAATGGCGGCTAACACGGCGATTGCCCGGATTCGGTTGTCGGCGGTGGACGACGCATTTACGGCAGACATGGAAGATGCTCAGAACGACGAGTCCGTCACAAAGGATGAAACGGTTTTATGAGCAGGTTGCGCGTTTTCCGGCAGACAGGATGGTTTATCGCGGGCCTGATGACGGGCTTACCCGCCACTGCCGCGCCCGCAGAAACATCGTCAATGGCCGGTGTGGCGGTCGCCGTCGCCACCACGACCCCGCCGGATGCGACAGCCACGTCACAGGCCATGCAGTCCTGTCGGCGGGAGTCCGCGGCGCTGGAGCGGCTTGACTGCTATGACCGCCTGCTGGCACCGCTGTCCCCGTCAGGGTTTGACGGGGCGCTGGTCAAAGCCGGTTTTGTGGGCGAGGCCTGGACCCGCGCCACAGAGCTGGAAAAACGCCGCGAGGGCAACACCACAGAACTGCTGGTGACGCAGGTGCCGGGGGAGCGCCCGACGGTGGTGATAACCACCCCGGCTATCGGCCATGTTCCGCCGCGCCCGGTGCTGATGTTCAGTTGCGTGGACAATATCACCCGGATGCAGGTGGCGCTGATGCACCCTCTGGATGTCCATGATATCGCCGTCACTCTGAATGCCGACAGCCGGGCATTGCGTAGCCACTGGTTTGTGCGCGAGAACGGCACCCTGCTGGAGTCCAGCCGGGGGCTGTCCGGGATTGATGAAATTAAGCAACTGTTCGGCGCAAAAACGCTGACAGTGGATACCGGCGCAGATAACGCCGCAGGAAAGCTGACCTTTAACATTGACGGGCTGGCAAGGGCGATTGCCCCCCTGCGCGTTGCCTGCCACTGGGCGGGAGAATAAAAATATGGCAATGGACTTACGCGATCCGAATGTCTGGATAACGCACCTGCTGGAAAACCTGCCGGAAGAAAAACTGGCATCGGCGCTGAAAGATGACAACCCGGACTGGGAGTATATCGACGGCGAAATCGTCAAACTGGGATCTCTGGCCCACAGTCAACTGGATATCCCGGAACTCCAGCGCCGGGGGCTGGTCATTCTGGCTTCGGAGAGTAAGGACTTTCGTCTGCTGGCGCATCTGCTGAGAACCCTGCAACACGCCGGTGATCCTCATCTCGCATTGCGCCTGCTGGCGCTGTATGTGGAGCATTACTGGTCGGTGGCTGCGCCGCAGAATATGGCACATAAAAAACGCTTTGCCAGCCAGGTCATTAAACGCTTCGAAACAGGTATTGAAGGCTTTTCACAGAACGCCGCCACAGCGCAGCGCGACGCGCTGTCAGGGGAACTGGCGAAACTGGCGCAGTGCTGGCAGTCACATAACGCCCCGGAACTGGCACTGGCTACCGATGATCTTTTTGCCCTGTACCAGCGTGCGTTTAATCGTGCGGCACCGGCTCCTGCCCCCACTCCAGCGGCCTCCGATAGTTCACGACAGACCACCGCCACGTCTGAAAGCGGCGTGACGCAACCCAGTGCTCCGGCTCCCCAAATCGCCATCGACAGTCACGACGACAAAGCCTGGCGCGACACGCTGTTAAAAGTGGCGGCTATTTTATGTGAACGCCAGCCGGACTCGCCGCAGGGCTATCGCCTGCGCCGCCATGCCCTGTGGCAATCCATCACCAGTACACCCCAGGCGGAAAGCGATGGACGTACCCCATTGGCTGCGGTCTCTGCCGATATGGTGGCGGATTACCAGTCCCGGCTTGCCAGCGCGGATATGGCGCTGTGGCAGCAGGTTGAGAAAAGCGTATTGCTGGCTCCTTACTGGCTGGACGGTCACTGTCTTTCTGCACAGACGGCACTGCGTCTGGGTTACAAACAGGTGGCAGACACCATCCGCGATGAGGTCATCCGCTTCCTTGAGCGTCTGCCCCAGCTTACCGGGCTGCTGTTTAATGACCGCACACCGTTTCTCAGTGAGCAGACGAAACAATGGCTGGCAGCTTCGCCCGACGGCAAAGTTGCACCGGTTGCGCAAATCGGTGAGGAATCGCAGGCAGCCAGAGCCTGTTTTGCTGGGCAGGGTCTGGAGGCGGCGCTGCGATATCTGGACATGCTACCCGAAGGCGATCCCCGCGATCAGTTTCACCGCCAGTACCTTGCCGCACAGTTGACGGAGGAGGCGGGGCTGATACAGCTTGCGCAGCAACAGTACCGGATGTTGTTGATGATAGGGAGTCAGATGATGGTGTCTGACTGGGAGCCATCATTACTTACGCAGCTTGAACAAAAATTCACGGCAGAACAATAAAAGAGAACAGGAGTTTTTGTGTTCAGATTACCAACACCCCGACTACTCAGCGGACTCAAATCAGCCCTACGCCCGGCGATGCCCCGGTTTAAAGTCTCCGCTTTCTGGCTGCTGATACTGGCGTGGATTTTTCTGCTGGTATGGATCTGGTGGAAAGGCCCGACGTGGACGCTGTATGAAGAACAGTGGCTCAAACCACTGGCGAACCGCTGGCTGGCAACGGCGGCATGGGGGATTATCGCCCTAGTGTGGCTTACCGTCCGGGTGATGAAGCGCCTGCAACAGCTTGAAAAAATGCAAAAGCAGCAGCGCGAGGAGGCCATTGATCCGCTCAGTGTGGAGCTGAACGCCCAGCAGCGTTACCTTGACCGCTGGCTGCTGCGCCTGCAACGCCATCTCGACAACCGCCGTTTCCTGTGGCAGTTGCCGTGGTATATGGTCATCGGCCCGGCGGGCAGTGGCAAAACGACACTGCTGCGCGAGGGTTTTCCGTCCGACATTATTTATGCCCCGGAGGGCGCACGCGGCGCAGAACAACGCCTGTATCTCACGCCCCATGTCGGTAAACAGGCGGTGATCTTTGATATCGACGGCACACTCTGCGCTCCCGCTGATGCGGATATCCTGCATCGCCGTCTGTGGGAACATGCCCTCGGCTGGCTGAAAGAAAAGCGCGCGCGCCAGTCGCTGAACGGGATTATTCTGACACTCGATTTACCCGATCTGCTTACCGCAGACAAACGCCGCCGCGAACATCTGTTACAGACGCTGCGCAGCCGCTTGCAGGATATACGCCAGCATCTTCACTGCCAGTTACCGGTTTACGTGGTACTCACCCGGCTTGATTTATTGCAGGGTTTTGCCGCCCTGTTCCAGTCACTGAACAGACAGGATCGCGATGCAATTCTAGGGGTCACGTTCACCCGCCGCGCCCATGAAAATGATGACTGGCGAACAGAGTTGAATGCTTTCTGGCAGACATGGGTGGATCGAATGAACCTAGCGTTGCCGGATCTGATGGTCGCTCAGACTCACACCCGCGCGTCTTTATTTAGTTTTTCCCGCCAGATGCAGGGAAGCCGTGAACCACTGGTGTCACTGCTTGAGGGTCTGCTTGACGGCGAAAATATGAACGTGATGCTGCGTGGCGTCTATCTCACCTCTTCGCTTCAGCGCGGACAGATGGATGATATTTTCACCCAGTCTGCCGCCCGCCAATACCGGCTGGGCAATAACCCACTGGCGTCCTGGCCTCTGGTGGACACCGCACCCTATTTCACCCGTAGCCTGTTCCCGCAGGCGTTACTCGCAGAGCCTAATCTGGCAACGGAGAGCCGCGCCTGGCTGATGCGTTCCCGTCGCCGCCTGACGGTTTTCTCTGCCACTGGCGGCGTGGCGGCACTGCTGCTCATCACCGGCTGGCATCACTATTACAATGGTAACTATCAGTCCGGCATCACCGTGCTTAAGCAGGCCAAAGCCTTTATGGATGTGCCGCCTCCGCAGGGGGAAGATGACTATGGCAACCTGCAACTGCCGCTGCTGAACCCGGTACGCGATGCCACTCTGGCCTACGGTGACTGGGGCGACCGCAGCCGCCTTGCGGAGATGGGATTATATCAGGGGCGACGCATCGGGCCTTATGTGGAACGGACCTACCTGCAACTGCTGGAGCAACGCTATCTTCCGTCGCTGTTTAACGGGCTGGTCAAAGAGATGAACGCCGCGCCACCGGAGAGTGAGGAAAAACTCGCCGTGCTGCGCGTGATGCGAATGCTGGAGGATAAGAGCGGACGTAACAATGAGGTGGTGAAGCAGTATATGGCAAAACGCTGGAGCGAAAAGTTCCACGGCCAGCGCGATATCCAGGCGCAACTGATGTCCCATCTTGACTACGCGCTGGCTCACACAGACTGGCATGCAGAGCGTCAGGCGGGCGACGGTGACGCTATCAGCCGCTGGACGCCGTATGACAAGCCCGTTGTGTCAGCACAGAAAGAACTAAGCAAACTACCTGTCTACCAGCGAGTTTACCAGAGCCTGAAAACGCGGGCGCTGGGCGTTCTTCCTGCCGACCTCAATCTGCGTGACCAGGTAGGGCCAACCTTTGACCAGGTGTTTACATCTGCCGATGACAATAAACTGGTTGTTCCACAGTTTCTTACCCGTTACGGCCTGCAAAGCTATTTTGTAAAACAGCGCGATGAACTGGTTGAACTGACGGCGATGGATTCCTGGGTACTCAACCTCACCCGCAGCGTGAAATACAGTGACGCCGACCGGGCGGAAATCCAGCGCCAGTTGACCGAGCAGTATATCAGCGACTACACCGCCACCTGGCGGGCTGGGATGGACAATCTGAATATCCGCAATTTTGAGTCCATCGGACAACTGACCGGGGCGCTGGAGCAGGTTATCAGCGGTGACCAGCCTTTGCAGCGGGCGCTGACCGTGCTGCGTGACAACACACAACCAGGCGCCTTTTCTGAAAAGCTATCTGCTAAAGAACGGGATGAGGCCCTGGCTGAACCAGACTACCAGTTACTCACCCGCCTTGGGCATGAGTTCGCCCCGGAAAACAGTACCCTGACAGTCCAGAAAGATAAAGAAAGCACGATGCAGGCCGTGTACCTGCAGCTCACCGAGTTACACCGCTACCTGCTGGCGATCCAGAACGCGCCTGTACCTGGGAAATCGGCACTGAAAGCCGTGCAGTTACGGCTTGATCAGAACAGCAGCGATCCCATATTCGCCACCCGCCAGATGTCAAAAACACTGCCTGCTCCGCTCAACCGCTGGGCAGGCAGGCTGGCTGACCAGGCCTGGCATGTGGTGATGGTGGAAGCCGTTCACTATATGGAAGTGGACTGGCGCGACAGCGTGGTGAAACCGTTTAACGAGCAACTGGCAAATAACTATCCGTTTAATCCACATTCTGCACAGGATGCCTCACTGGATGCCTTCGAACGATTCTTTAAACCAGATGGCATACTGGATACCTTCTACCAGCAGAACCTAAAGCTGTTTATCGACAATGACCTGAGTCTGGAGGATGGCGATAACAACGTCATTATTCGCGAAGATATTATTGCGCAACTGGAAACCGCGCAGAAAATCCGTGACATATTCTTCAGCAAACAGAACGGTCTGGGAACATCCTTTGCCGTGGAAACGGTATCGCTTTCCGGCAACAAACGCCGCAGCGTACTGAACCTTGACGGTCAGTTAGTCGATTACAGCCAGGGCCGTAACTATACCGCCCATCTGGTCTGGCCTAACAATATGCGCGAAGGCAACGAAAGCAAACTGACGCTGGTTGGTGCCCGCGGCGGCGCACCGCGCAGTATCAGCTTCAGCGGGCCGTGGGCTCAGTTCCGCCTGTTCGGGGCCGGACAGCTGACCGGAGTACAGGATGGCAACTTTACCGTGCGCTTTAGTGTGGACGGTGGCGCAATGACCTACCGCGTGCATACCGACACGGAAGATAACCCGTTCAGCGGTGGGTTATTCAGCCAGTTTGGCCTGTCAGACACACTGTACTGAGGAGGCAGGGATGAATAGTAACGGACTGACACAAACTATCGTTACCGGCAGTGACCCGCGCGGGCTGCCGGAATTCAGCGCCATCCGCGAGGAAATAAACAAAGCCAGCCATCCGTCACAGCCTGAGCTGAACTGGAAACTGGTGGAGTCGCTGGCGCTGGCGATTTTTAAAGCCAACGGTGTGGATTTACACACCGCCACCTACTATACGCTTGCCCGGACACGGACACAGGGACTGGCGGGATTCTGCGAAGGTGCGGAACTGCTGGCGGCAATGGTAAGCCACGACTGGGATAAATTCTGGCCGCAGGGCGGTCCGGCGCGTACTGAAATGCTGGACTGGTTTAACTCCCGAACCGGCAATATTCTGCGTCAGCAAATCTCCTTTGCGGAACCCGATCTGCCGCTGATCTACCGCACAGAGCGGGCATTGCAGCTTATCTGCGACAAGCTTCAGCAGGTGGAGCTGAAGCGCGTTCCGCGCGTGGAGAATCTGCTCTATTTTATGCAGAACACGCGTAAGCGGCTTGAACCCCAGCCGAAGAGTAACGTTGAAAACGCCGTACAGACCACGGTTAGAACACTGATTTATGCCCCGGAAACAACGGCTTCCTCCACGCCAGAAGCGGTAGTGCCTCCCCTGCCCGACCTGCCTGAGATGAAAGTAGAAGTGCGCAGTCTGTCAGAGAATCCCCCACAGGCCAGTGTGATGAAGCAAGGCAGTACGGTAAGAGGGTTTATCACGGGGATCGCCTGTTCAGTGGCTGTCGCCTCAGCATTGTGGTGGTGGCAGGTCTATCCGGTGCAACAGCAACTGTTACAGGTTAACGACACCGCGCAGGGCGCAGCAACGGTGTGGATGGCCTCACCTGAACTAGAAAACTATGAGCGCAGGCTGCAACAGCTTCTTGGCGTCTCCCCGGTACAACCGCTGGAAACCGGGATGCAGATGATGCGTGTTGCCGACAGTCGCTGGCCGGAAAGCCTGCAGCAGCAGCAGGCCTCGACACATTGGAATGAAGCACTCAAAACCCGCGCACAGAGTAGCCCGCAGTTGCGTGGCTGGTTGCAGACCCGTCAGGACTTACATGCTTTTGCAGATCTCGTGATGCGGCGCGAGAAAGAGGGACTAACCCTTTCCTATATCAAAAATGTCATCTGGCAGGCGGAGCGGGGACTGGGGCAGGAAACACCCGTTGAGTCTCTGTTGACGCAGTACCAGGATACCCGTGCGCAGAAGCAGAATATAGATGCGCTGGAAAAACAAATTAATGAGCGACTCGAAGGCGTGTTAATCCGCTGGCTGCTGCTGAAGAATAACGTCATGCCAGAGGCGGCAACCGGGACCACGGCCGAAAAATAATTATTTAATTAAAGGAGATTATCATGGCAAATATGAGTTATTTATCTTTGAGTGGAGAGACACAAGGGCTGATTTCAGCAGGTTGCTCAACGCTTGATTCTGTCGGAAACAAAGCACAGCCAGAACATAAAGATCAGATCATGGTTTATGCGTTAATGCATTCCATCTCAAGAAGTCAAAATGTCAATCATCATGAATTAATTATCACCAAACCGGTTGATAAATCCTCACCATTGCTGGCAAAAGCACTTAGTGACAATGAAAAAATGGTAACATGTGAATTTATACTCTACCGAACCAGTAAAGCGGGTATTTACCAGCCTTATTATAAAATAAACCTGTCAAAAGCCCGAATATCAAGTATTGATTTTGTCACACCGCATGCTGTCCTGGAAAAAGAACTGGAGCCACAGGAGAGAATTGCCTTTATTTATGAAGATATTTCCTGGGAGCATACGTTAGCCGGTACGAATGCAATGAGTAAATGGCAGGATCGTGTACAGTAATTTACTGTAATAACATAATAAATTACTATTGCGGAGAGATATAATGGCTGGTTTAAGGAATAATAACAACACACAGAATGCACAGTGGGCTGATTATGTGGGTGACATTCTTCGGGGGGCTCAACCGATAAACCAGCTAGTACCTCAGCACCCTTATCTTAACGACGTCCCACTCATTGATGAATTAAGGCGTCAGAACACTCATCATGTTATTCTCTTGACACTTGATGTTGCAAAAAAAATACTCAGCTCAATAACATCATTTGATTACATTCATTTTATCACTACACATCCTTCAGGTATAAAAGATACACTCGCTTGGTTAGTTAACGCGGGTAAATTAATGACTGAGTTTGATGGAAATGGGAAAATTATATTTAACTTTAATACCTTAAAGTATACAAAAGCAAGTTACTTTGAAATACTTGGAGAGAAATATATAAAAATTACAACATCCAGCCCCTGGCTTTTAGAAAAGCTCGGTAAATATATTTTCTCTTCACGAGCGCCTCAAGTTCTGGAACTCGCTATTGGCTGGCGAGGAGCTTTATCTGAATCAATAAAAGGAGTTAAGTTCTGTATCTGGTTTTCAGTAGCCTGGAGAACCATAGAATTTATTATGAGTTCAGAGCGAGATCTGGTTAATTTTCTTGGTGATTTTTCAATGGATGTGGCCAAAGCAGTGATTGCAGGCGGTGTTGCAACTGCTATTGGAAGCCTGGCTTCTTTTGCCTGTCTTAGTTTTGGCCTTCCAGTAATTCTTGTAGGAGGAGCAATTTTACTTACAGGGATAGTGTGTACAGTTGTTTTAAATGAAATCGATGCTCAATACCATTTATCAGAAAAATTAAAAGATGCAATTAGAGATGGACTAAAACGGCAACAGGAACTTGATAAATGGAAAAGGGAAAACATGACTCCATTTATGTATGTTCTTAACACTCCCCCCGTGATATGAGGATTAACTATGCGTTTACATGTTAAATTGAAAGAGTTTTTTTCGATGTTTTTTATAGCCATATTATTTTTCCCTGCATTCAATGCTTCTTTATTTTTTACCGGAATTAAACCTCTATATTCAATAATAAAAGGCTCCACGGAAATATTTTATGATTGGAGAATGTTGATTCTATGCTTCGGTTTCATATCGTTTTCCTTGTTAAATATTCATGTAATTTTACTAACAATAATAAAATCATTCTTAATAAAAAAAACAAAGGTAATCAATTTCGCCACAGACATAACAATACAGCTAACTCTTATATTTTTACTAATAGCTATCGTAATAGCACCTTTAATAGCTCCTTTTGTCACAGGATATGTCAATGCTAATTATCACCCCTGCGGTAATAACACGGGGATTTTCCCAGGAGCAATCTATATTAAAAATGGCATAAAATGTAATAATGAACATATTTCTCGCAAGGAAGATTAAGCAGTTAAATAATTAAATATTCTAAAACAAACAGTTTTTAACGCCGGATTCCATGTCCTTTCTTGCACTGTCTTTGTCAGGAACAATTTCTTATGCAAAGAATTTTGTATTATTGCCGCCAGAAATTCCTGGCGGCAGATATAATTTATTATTGATAGCGGTTAACCAAATCTTTTACCATCGCTTTATAGGTCTTTTGCTTAAGTTGTATGATTTGCTGCTCTGTCATATCAGTCGTACTGGCTTCATTCTTGCCGGGAAATGGTGGAAGCACTTTATATTCATAATTCACCGGCGACCAGGCAGCCCACTCACCTGTAGCTACATCCACCAGCGTGAATCGCACCAGATAGCGCAGTGAGATTGTGTTAGTCAGTTTTTCATTTTTATAATCGGACCATACTGTTGATTTCAGTGCAGTGTCATATTTTCCTGTCTGCAACGTATCCTGGTAAACAATAATCGCTTTCTGATGGCCTTTTGCCGCCACAAAACGTAATGCCTGCATCCAGTTCATATTTTCAGCACTGGCAACATCCTCGTTCTCATTTTTATCTTTGTTTTTGTTACAAGTCAGAGGCTTTTGTCTGTCCGGGATACCAGAGAATGTGGAAACAGTATAATATTTTCGCATCTCCTCCTGCATAATGGTTTCCGGTGCGCGGTTGCCGGATTGAACAAGTATTACAGGTGAATTAAGGGGAACGCGGAACTCATCTCCATCAAGCGCAGCTTGAATATCCTCCTCGGATACGGCTAGTGTGGTTTCATTACCAAATAAGTCTTTGTCTGTTAGTTGCTGCGGAGCGTTTTTATTAAAATTACTTTGTGTGGTTTGAGCTTTTTTCTTCTTTTCATCAATAAGAGATTCAGAGACACATCCTGCAAGCAGCGAGAATAATACATATATACAACAAACCTTTTTTGAATTCAAAATCGGACACTCCCTCGTCTGTCATAATCATGGTAATGTTTAGCTAACGATTTTTAATTATATACTCCACTTGAATCAGAACAAACAAAAATAATATTAAATATTAATTCATTAAATCAATAGAATAATAAAAATTATAACATGGAAATATATTTAAATTGAATGATTCGCTGGTATTATTAAATATTAATGAATGGTCAATCATATATAATTACCACATTTACAGCATAACAAAATAATTGAACGAAGAAATTGTGGGGTTTAAATACAAAAAAAACCGCAAAATTAAAAATTTTGCGGTTCTCTGAACTCATTTTCATGAGTGAATTTGGCGGAACGGACGGGACTCGAACCCGCGACCCCCTGCGTGACAGGCAGGTATTCTAACCGACTGAACTACCGCTCCGCGTTGTGTTCCGTTGGGAACGAGGCGAATATTACGGATTGCCTCACCCTTCGTCAACGGTTTTTCTCATCTTTTGAATCGTTTGCTGCAAAAATCGCCCAAGTCGCTATTTTTAGCGCCTTTTACAGGTATTTATGCCCGCCAGAGGCAGCTTCCGCCCTTTTTCTGCACCAGATCGAGACGGGCTTCATGTGCCGCAAGCTCTTCATCTGTCGCAAAAACAACGCGTAACTTACTTGCCTGACGCACAATGCGCTGAATTGTTGTTTCACCTTGTTGCTGTTGTGTCTCTCCTTCCATCGCAAAAGCCATCGACGTTTGACCACCAGTCATCGCCAGATAAACTTCCGCAAGGATCTGGGCATCGAGTAATGCCCCGTGCAACGTTCGTTTACTGTTATCTATTTCGTAGCGGGCACATAACGCATCGAGGCTGTTGCGCTTACCGGGAAACATTTTCCTCGCCACCGCAAGGCTATCGGTGACCTTACAGAAGGTATTGGTCTTCGGAATATCGCGCTTAAGCAACGAAAACTCGTAGTCCATAAAGCCGATATCGAACGCTGCGTTATGGATCACCAACTCCGCGCCGCGAATATAGTCCATGAACTCATCGGCTACTTCGGCAAACGTGGGCTTATCGAGCAAAAATTCATCGGCAATACCATGTACGCCAAAGGCTTCCGGATCCACCAGCCGATCGGGTTTGAGATAAACATGGAAGTTATTGCCCGTCAGGCGACGGTTCACCACTTCAACGGCACCAATCTCAATGATCTTGTGGCCTTCATAGTGCGCGCCAATCTGGTTCATACCGGTGGTTTCGGTATCGAGAACGATCTGGCGTGTAATTGCAGTGCTCATAGCGGTCATTTATGTCAGACTTATCGTTTTACAGTTCGATTCAATTACAGGAAGTCTACCAGAGATGCTTAAACAGGTAGAAATTTTCACCGATGGTTCGTGTCTGGGTAATCCAGGACCTGGGGGTTACGGCGCTATTTTACGCTATCGCGGACGCGAGAAAACCTTTAGCGCAGGCTACACCCGCACCACCAACAACCGTATGGAGTTGATGGCCGCTATTGTCGCGCTGGAGGCGTTAAAAGAACATTGCGAAGTCATTTTGAGTACCGACAGCCAGTATGTCCGCCAGGGTATCACCCAGTGGATCCATAACTGGAAAAAACGTGGCTGGAAAACCGCAGACAAAAAACCAGTAAAAAATGTCGATCTCTGGCAACGTCTTGATGCTGCGCTGGGGCAGCATCAAATCAAATGGGAATGGGTTAAAGGCCATGCCGGTCATCCAGAAAACGAACGTTGCGATGAACTGGCTCGTGCCGCAGCGATGAATCCCACACTGGAAGATACGGGCTATCAAGTCGAAGTTTAAGCCTGTGGTTTACGACATTGCCGGGTGGCTCCAACCGCCTGGCGAATTCGTGGCTTGTTTTTACTCTGTTTCATCGGATTTAGCGTTAAAGGAATAGTCCGTTTCCGGGCGACAATAAGTTGTAAGCAACCAAGCGCAGGAATATGCGCATTCAATAGTTTTCCACCGTGTTTGTTCCACGGGAGAACGTGGAAACGGCTGGCGTGTAGCACTTCAAAATTCAACAAAGAGAGCCAGTCCAGCTGCCGCATCAGAGTAAACATCCGGCTATTATAGGGCGAGGTTTTGCGCAATACCGGCACAAGTTTTCGTAATCCCATTAAACTGATGGGATTGAAGCCACTAATCACCAGCCAGCCATCATCAATCAATACCCGATCGGCTTCACGCAATAAACGATGCGGATCGGTGCACCACGGCAATGTATGTGCCAGTAGACAAACATCAACGGATTTATCGGCAAAAGGAAGATGAAGTGGGTCCGCCTGCACCTGGACGGGCAGTCCTTGCGCAGAAACATTCACTTGATGAGAAACCGCGCACGCTTCGCAATTGATTTCTGCGCTTAAATTGCCAATCTTAAGCAGATGAAAACCATACATTTTAGTGAACCACGGGTTGAGCTGGCGCTCCAGCGCCTTGCGATAAAGCTCTCCCCAGGGCAAATCGCCCCAGCAATCAGGAGCCACGACAGTTTGAGGGACTCTTGCCGGTTTCATCACAACCTTCCGTTTCACACTGAGAGGTAATCTATGAATCTTAACAGTATTCCCGCCTTTGATGACAATTACATCTGGGTTTTGAATGATGAAGCAGGTCGCTGCCTGATTGTCGATCCCGGAGACGCAGAGCCAGTATTAAACGCCATTGCCGCCAATAACTGGCAACCGGAGGCCATATTTCTCACCCACCATCACCACGATCACGTTGGCGGCGTAAAAGAACTGGTGAAAAAGTTTCCGCAAATTGTGGTGTATGGTCCACAAGAGACACAAGATAAGGGAACAACACAGGTAGTCAAAGATGGCGAAACTGCCTTCGTTTTGGGGCATGAATTTAGTGTAATTGCCACACCGGGTCACACTTTAGGACACATCTGTTACTTCAGTAAACCTTATCTATTTTGCGGCGACACGCTGTTTTCTGGTGGGTGTGGTCGGTTGTTTGAAGGGACACCATCACAAATGTATCAATCACTTAAAAAGTTAAGTGCGTTACCTGACGATACATTGGTATGTTGTGCTCATGAATATACCTTATCAAATATGAAGTTTGCTTTGAGTATTCTTCCGCACGATTTGTCCATAAATGATTATTATCGTAAAGTTAAGGAGTTACGGGCAAAAAATCAAATAACACTACCCGTAATTCTGAAAAATGAGCGGCAAATTAATGTTTTTTTAAGAACAGAAGATATTGATTTAATTAATGTAATTAATGAAGAAACATTATTGCAACAACCTGAAGAACGTTTTGCATGGTTAAGGTCAAAGAAAGATAGGTTCTGATAAAACTTTCTTGTCATCGGCTCCGTTCGCCGTTATGATCGGTCGTCTTTTAAGCAACTATTGACACACACATGAAGGCAAAAGCGATATTACTCGCCTCTGTCCTGCTCGTGGGTTGCCAGAGTACCGGCAACGTTCAACAGCACGCACAGAGCCTTTCTGCAGCTGGTCAAGGGGAAGCAGCAAAGTTTACAAGTCAGGCACGATGGATGGACGATGGGACGTCTATCGCGCCAGATGGTGACTTGTGGGCTTTCATTGGCGACGAGCTAAAGATGGGAATTCCGGAAAATGACCGGATTCGCGAACAGAAACAGAAATATTTACGCAATAAGAGCTATCTCCACGATGTAACTTTACGGGCAGAGCCGTATATGTACTGGATAGCCGGGCAAGTTAAAAAACGTAACATGCCTATGGAACTGGTACTACTACCCATAGTGGAGAGCGCTTTTGATCCTCACGCAACGTCTGGCGCCAATGCAGCAGGCATCTGGCAGATCATTCCGAGCACGGGGCGCAATTATGGTTTGAAACAGACCCGCAATTATGACGCGCGTCGCGATGTTGTTGCTTCAACAACTGCCGCGCTGAACATGATGCAGCGTCTGAACAAGATGTTTGACGGCGACTGGCTTCTGACCGTAGCGGCTTATAACAGCGGCGAAGGTCGAGTCATGAAGGCAATTAAAACGAACAAAGCGCGTGGGAAATCCACGGACTTCTGGTCGTTACCGTTGCCGCAGGAAACGAAGCAGTACGTGCCTAAAATGCTGGCATTGAGTGATATTCTCAAAAACAGCAAGCGTTATGGCGTACGTCTGCCAACGACCGATGAAAGCCGTGCTCTGGCGCGTGTGCACCTGAGCAGCCCAGTTGAAATGGCGAAGGTTGCAGATATGGCGGGGATTTCCGTCAGCAAGCTTAAGACATTCAACGCTGGCGTGAAAGGCTCCACGCTGGGCGCAAGTGGTCCGCAGTACGTGATGGTGCCAAAGAAGCATGCAGATCAACTGCGTGAATCTCTGGCTTCGGGCGAAATTGCTGCTGTACAGTCGACGCTGGTTGCCGACAATACGCCGCTTAACAGCCGTGTTTACACCGTACGCTCTGGCGACACGCTTTCAAGTATCGCTTCACGTCTCGGCGTTAGCACCAAAGATTTGCAGCAGTGGAACAAACTGCGCGGATCTAAGCTGAAGCCAGGCCAAAGCTTGACGATTGGCGCAGGTAGTAGCGCACAGCGGTTGGCAAACAACAGCGATAGCATTACATATCGTGTGCGCAAAGGCGATTCGCTTTCAAGCATTGCTAAACGCCACGGCGTGAACATCAAAGATGTGATGCGCTGGAACAGCGATACTGCGAATCTGCAACCAGGCGATAAGCTGACGTTGTTTGTGAAAAACAACAACATGCCAGATTCCTGACAAATCAGATAATGAAAGGCACCGATTCCCCCGGTGCCTTTTTTATTTATGCTGCTTTATGTGCTTCTACAATGATGATATCACTGGTGAAAGAGCCATCATTCTGCAAGGCAAAATACGTTTTCACCTCTGTCGATGCGCTCTGTTGGTAAATGCGAATAGCGTCTACTAACGCTTCTGGCGTACGCATTCTCGCGACCCATGAAGAAAATTCCAGCGGTAACTTATCTGTAATTAAATTATCAACTATCAGATTGGCTTCATTGATTAACGTCAACCACTCACCGCTGGCGTAGTTTCGTACGTGAGAGGTATCGCGTAATGCTTCTACCGTCTGTAACCAGACGTCGCGCACTGGGTGCCCCGGAGACATTACGTCCATCACAATCAGCCTACCGCCAGGTTTCAATATCCTATTCACTTCTCGCAGTGCTGCACCAACATCATGCCAGTGATGGGCAGAATAACGGCTGATAACAATATCAAATGCGTTATCGGCAAATGGCAGACTTTCGACATAACCCTGGCGGGTGGTGATATTTTTCAGTTGCCGGGCTTCGGCAGCTTGTGCCACGACATCCAGCATTTGGGCAGATAAGTCATACGCCACCACCGCGCTCACGTTCTGCGCAGCGACAAAGCTGGCATGCCCTGCTCCGCAGCCCATATCAAGTACACTTGCATCAGGATAATCAGCCAGACGCACCGCCAGGCGCTGTAAATCCCGTCCGGATGCATGTACGGTACTAGTCAGATATTCGCTAGCTTGAGAGCTAAACTGCTTTTCTACGTGGTCATGGTGGGATTGTGATGTCATTGCGCTGTCCTTTTGTTGTTTGAGTATAAAAGGGCAGCGCCAAACGTTGGTCTGCCCTGTGGCAGACCTGACATACCTTATTTATCAGGCTTGCCGGGACTGAATTCAACGAGTAGCGGATTGTGATCGGAAGCGCGCGTAACCAGTACAGAAGCTTCGCTGACGTTCAGACCACGGTAAAAAACAAAATCGAGCGGGCGACCAAACGCCCGACGGCGCTGATCGTCGGTAAAACGCACCTGGCGCAGCGACATTTCCCGCGCAAAGCGATATAACGCGTTCATCCTTCTACGGCTCCAGGCATTGAAATCTCCCGCCATAATGACCGGGCCGCTGTGATGAGCTATCTGATCGCCAATAGGAAGTAACTGCTTACTATAAACATCCACGCCCAGACTGAAGTTGACGGCGTGTATATTAACCACCATCAACAGGCGGGTGTCAGGTAATGGATAGACCGTCACCAGTGCCGACTTCGCCAGACGCAAAATGGGTTCTCGTTCACGTAACGGGCAGCAATACACTGGATGTGCCGCCGAAAGGGTCATTACGCCAGAAGGATGTTGTGGCAGCACGAAAGCGGGTACCTGATCGGCGGCAAGATAGTTAGCGGTCGCAAACTGTACTAACTCTGGCGTTGTCTGCGCTTCCTGCAATAACACCAGATGTGCATCTTTGCCGTAGTTCTTTAATACCGACAACCATTCAGCGCGTTGCTGTTTGTATATGTTCCACACCAGGATCCGAATACGCTCTTCGGTACTTAACGGTTCTCCGGGTGGTAATGCCTGGCCGATGCTCGCAAAAGACCCCGGCGGTAAGATCCTTTCCGCAGGTTGTCCGGCAACATAGCGCATGGCATAGGTGTTTTTTCGCACTTTTGACTTTGAAACCTCTATTACGTCAACCCTTCCGCACTCGGGAGGGTTCTACTGTTATAGGGATTTTAGCTCACTCTTTCAACGAGCAATTGTATATTGTTATGTAAGCAAGTGCTTACACCGGTCAGAAATTTGCTCATTATTGAGAACATTAAATCGGATGACATATCACGCATCCTGATGGTTTAATGACAAATAAATTCAAAATATCTCATCTATTTTGCAACAGGAGCAAAAATGAAAGCCACGTCGGAAGAACTCGCCATTTTTGTTTCGGTCGTCGAAAGCGGCAGCTTTAGCCGGGCAGCGGAACAATTAGGGCAAGCAAACTCAGCGGTAAGCCGGGCGGTGAAGAAGCTGGAGATGAAACTTGGCGTTAGCCTGCTTAATCGGACCACGCGGCAACTTAGCCTGACGGAAGAAGGCGAGCGTTATTTTCGTCGCGTACAGTCAATTTTGCAGGAGATGGCAGCGGCAGAATCAGAAATTATGGAGACGCGTAATACACCGCGTGGACTGTTGCGCATCGATGCCGCAACTCCAGTAGTGCTGCACTTTCTGATGCCGTTGATTAAGCCTTTCCGTGAACGCTATCCGGAAGTCACTTTATCACTAGTCTCCTCCGAAACGATTATTAATTTGATCGAAAGAAAAGTGGATGTCGCGATACGCGCCGGTACGTTAACGGATTCCAGCTTACGTGCCAGGCCGTTATTTAACAGTTATCGAAAAATTATAGCCTCCCCCGATTATATTTCCCGCTATGGGAAGCCAGAAACGATCGACGATTTAAAGCAACATGTTTGCCTGGGATTCACTGAACCCGCTTCCCTCAATACCTGGCCGATAGCCTGTAGCGATGGACAATTACATGAGGTGAAGTACGGTTTGTCATCCAATAGTGGGGAAACACTGAAACAGCTTTGCCTGAGTGGCAACGGGATTGCGTGTTTGTCCGACTACATGATCGACAGAGAAATCGCTCGCGGAGAATTGGTGGAGCTAATGGCAGATAAAGTGTTGCCAGTGGAAATGCCATTCAGTGCAGTCTATTACAGCGACCGTGCGGTAAGTACGCGCATCCGGGCTTTTATCGATTTCCTTAGCGAGCATGTAAAAACAGCTCCCGGAGGAGCTGTCAGAGAGGCTTAATCCCATTCAGGAGCCAGACCTTCCGGGCTAACCAGGCGGTCGTTGCAATCCAGTGCGGCGATCGCTTTTTTATCTTCGGCATCAAGCTGTAAATTTTGTGCCTTAAGATTACTTTCCAGGTTTTTACGTTTAGTAGAAGAAGGAATTACTGAGTAACCTTCCCCCATAGCCCACGCCAGAATCACTTGTGCCGGAGTCGCATTGTGTTTAGCTGCGATACGAGCAATAACCTCATCTTTCAGGGCCTTACCATACGCCAGCGTCATATAGGAAGTAATATGGATGCCGTGCTGTTTAGCCCAGGCAACCACTTTACGGTTTTGCAGATAAGGAGAGAGTTCAATCTGGTTAGTAGCGATGTTTTCAGCACCAACAGCAGCAATCGCTTTTTCCATCAATGGGATCGTGAAGTTGGAAATACCGATCTCACGCGTCAGCCCTTGTTTTTTGGCTTCCAGCAGCGCCTGCATAAACTCTTCAACAGAGACTTCATCGTTTGGTGACGGCCAGTGGATTAGCGTCAGATCAACATAATCAGTACGCAATTTTTGCAGGCTCTCTTGCAGACTCGGGATCAATTTGTCTTTGCTGAGATTTTCAATCCAGATTTTAGTGGTGATGTAGAGTTCATGACGTGGCACGCCACTTTCTGCAATCGCCTGACCTACGGCAGCTTCGTTATCATAGATTTGTGCGGTATCAATTGCGCGATAACCAAGTTCAAGCGCCGTTTTCACAGATGAAATAACAACGTCGTCTTTGAGACGGAAAGTACCTAAACCAAATGCAGGGATAGCCATAATATGCCTCTTTTAATGCTATTTTCGTTAACTGAGGTGATTATGGGCTTCAGACTGTTGCGGAAAAAGAGCGTAAAATGCAGAGGATTTTTGCGATTCTGGCAATAATAGATATACAGACGAAAAAAACCTCGAGCGTTAACTCGAGGCTTCTTAATAAGTGGCGGAACGGACGGGACTCGAACCCGCGACCCCCTGCGTGACAGGCAGGTATTCTAACCGACTGAACTACCGCTCCACCGAATTCTTTTACAACCACCGGTTTTATGAC
>NZ_JBJQJI010000024.1:0-40341 GCF_046487485.1 Escherichia sp. WS1368 | reverse complement strand
ATGCGCAAAAAGTATGCTGACCCAAGTTTGACTGAGAGTATGGGAAATTAAGCTGATAGGTGGAGACTTTCCCTATGCCCCCTCCTTTTTTCCACGTACCGGATTGGCACGGTGATATTGCATTTCGAAGCAAGAATCTCTACCTTCCCCCCTTTTTTGTCTGGAGGGGATATGTTTCAGAAAATCAAAATTCGCAAAATGACAATCAGCCGGGCGCTGGACAAATACCTGAAGACAGTATCCATCCACAAAAAAGGCCATCTACAGGAGTTTTATCGCGTAAATGTGATTAAACGTCACCCTATTGCTGAACGCTATATGGATGACATTACCACTGTTGATATTGCCAATTATCGGGATCAACGGTTGGCGCAAATTAACCCACGAACGGGGCGTCAAATAACCGGAAACACCGTCCGTCTTGAACTTGCCCTGTTGTCATCATTATTCAATATCGCCCGTGTGGAATGGGGAACATGCCGCATGAATCCTGTCGAACTGGTCAGAAAACCCAAAATCAGTAGCGGGCGCGATCGTCGCCTGACTTCAGGAGAAGAACGCCGACTTTCGCGGTATTTCAAAGAAAAAAATCAGGCTCTTTACGTCATTTTTCATCTGGCGCTGGAAACAGCAATGCGACAAGGTGAAATCTTGTCATTGCGTTGGGAACACGTCGATCTGCAACATGGGGTAGCTCATCTTCCAACAACCAAAAACGGTGCTCCACGCGATGTTCCGCTATCCAGGAAAGCCCGTAATTACCTGCAAATGCTGCCGACACAGCTTAACGGTAATATTTTTTCTTATACCTCTTCGGGATTCAAAAGTGCCTGGCGAACAGCACTTCAGGAACTGAAGATAGAAAACTTGCATTTTCATGACCTCCGTCATGAGGCTATCAGCCGATTTTTCGAACTTGGTACATTGAACGTCATTGAGGTTGCCGCTATTTCAGGCCATCGCTCCCTGAACATGTTGAAACGATACACACACCTTCGGGCTTATCAACTTGTCAGTAAACTCGATGCCCGACGCAAGCAAACCAGCAAAATCGCTCCCTATTTTGTTCCCTACCCGGCAACGGTCGAGAACAGAAACGGGCAAGTCGTTGTGACTCTGAGTGATTTCGACCTGGAAACAAGCGCAGCCACAAAAGAACAGGCCATATTTCATGCCAGCGTGTTGCTGCTACGAACACTGGCACAAGCCGCCCAGCGAGGAGAACGCGTCCCTACTCCTGGCGAACTTCCTACAAACATTGATGAACGGGTAATGATTTGTCCATTAACAAATTAGAGGATTCACTTATGATAGAACAACTACAGAGTGATTTTTTATTCTGGATATTTATTTACTTCCTGATAGTAGGTTTGCTTATCAGAAACATTCATCTTACCAGAAAAATTAAATCCATCGAAAAAAACAAAATGTTCCCAGCGGAGGAATATGCTGTCCTGGACATTGAACAGCATATGTCCAATAAATATATTGGGCGGCTAGTAACCCGTTTTATGAAGAGAACTAATGGTGCACCTTTGTTAATTGTGTTTCCAGAATACGATAAAGGAGACAACAATGAAGACAAAAATTCTCCACCATTCCAACTTGTAAAACTAACATCCAACATCAACAATATTAAAGAAATTTATTCCAATGATGACTTAAACTGTTTTCTGAATAATATTTCGGCACAAAAAAATTTATATACAACGCACTCTGGACCTAGCCAGGCATGGATTGAACATGCATATCCTTTGCAACAAGTAACTATTCTCTTACAAGGCACTCGTCATAGTGAAAGGGAAGATATAATCAGTCAACTTGAGATTATTCTTTCCAGACTAAAAAATGGAGAAAATACAGGTTTTGAGCATGACGATGATTTTGGATATTCATTTCAGTATGATGCCGCAGCAGTAGGAAAATCATCATTTTTCGATGAAGCGGCAGGAAGAAAATAAGAATAACGCTCTATCCATTGCACAGACAAATTAACGTTAATCTTTTATGAAAATCTTATTAACAATATTTATTTATCTGCTTACCGCTTTTCAGTCTGCAAATGCAGGTGGAATACCTTATACATTTAACCAGAAAATTCTTCAGGGGAAAGTTATTCGCGTTCTCGATGGCGACACCATAGAAATTAAAACACTACCCGCAAAAATTGTTGTGTATGAAGTTCCGATCCGAGTCCGATTGATAAACATCGATGCCCCTGAAAAGAAACAACCTTTTGGACGCTGGTCAACTAGTCAGCTTAAAACTCTGGTTGCAGGTAAACAGGTGACAGTCTCTTATTCACATAAAGACCGCTACGGACGCATTATCGGTCATGTGTTCACGACGAACGGCACGGATGCCAGCCGCTTTATGGTTCAGTCTGGCGCTGCATGGGTATATGAACGTTACAACGTGGATGAGTCATTACCGGCTCTGCAACGGGAAGCGCAGGAACAAAAACGCGGTTTGTGGGCCGATGCAAATCCGGTTCCACCGTGGGAATGGCGTATCAGAAATTAAGGGGCAAGAAAATGCATTCTTCTTTTGGTTTGCCATGATTCTGTCTTTTTATCTTTGTGCAATATTAAAGGCTTCTTTTTAACAGGGGGCGGCATGTATGTAATTAATCAACAGACAAGGGACAATAATATTCTTACGTTGCATGATGTTTTTAAAATCTATCAAAATACAGGGGGGCTTCGTCTTGTAAAAACAGAGGAGAATGAAAAGTATATCTCCATTATCATTTGTGGCGTTTTTCGTATTAGAAAAAGCAAAAAGAATAACAAAATCACTTTGTGGGGATACAAGCTAAGAGATAAGCACACTGGGGTATGGACCAGAAGAAATTCATTTCCTGGTAAGATTTTTTTATTCTGGTCTAAAAAATCTGCATACGACATGGACGACTGGTTAAAATATGCGATTAGCTACATCATCAAATCATTGATTGAGGCTGGATATTCAATTGAAGACAAACTCTATTTGTTACGCATTGGAGAGGAAGAGGAAAACAGTGAGAGTCGTTATATTTCCACACTATATCCATCCAATGTATATTACTCATATGAGTATGGAATACATGACATTGTTCATTGCCTTGGTAAAATAGCATCGTTCAACTACCCCTATAATACACGATATATCAGCAGACATATTTTACTCGCAGAGATAAAAAACAAAATTTATCAGAGAGCATTAAAAATTATAGGGGTGGATAATGAATTTAATGCTTCAAAAGCATTGAGTAAAGCTATATGGATAATGGTAGATAAAAAGATATTTGCACAATATGCCAGAGCTTCACATTGTTCGATAGCTTACAATTCAATTCGTCAGGCATTATTTGAGGACTATCTGGATTTTTCAAAGCGAATCCATATTGTGAATGATATGGATTTTTTCGGATTGTGGCCTATGGTTGGTCGTCTAAGACAACAACATAAAAATGGTCAGTTTATACTATCTGGAAAGACAAAAGAGTTATATGAAAAAATCAGTTTTCCCTGCAAACTTAGTTATGGTGAGTTCAGAAGTTTACGACATGTTAGTTTGTCATTAGTATATGCTTTAAATGATAAACATGATAATGCATCATTCAGATTTACAGTCAGATTATTACGCCATCCACTTATCAAGAACTATCCTGTGAGAGCAATTTACTGGATTATCGATTATATTAGCATTCGAGCTTACTCAGAAAAAGAAAATGATATTTATCGTATATGCTCAAAATGGCTAGAATATCATCGTGATTTATTTAAAAACATTGGCTTTTATGACCGTAATACTGAATCCAGGCAAACATCACGCTGGGAAATGGAAACGAATCAGTTGTGTCATGCAATTGACTGGTTGTTAGCAGAAGAACGGTTAATTCATAAAAACCAGGAGTGGCCTTCTTTCTGGAGACTATCTGATGAATGGACGCGACAAGTGAAGAATAACGTTATTCCCGTAATCCCAAAATGGAAAGGAACTGGGATAAACTGGCAGAAAGTTGATAACGGTGTAAATGAATTAATTACATTTGATGCTCTGTGTCAGGAAGGTCAGGAGATGGAACATTGCGTTGCCAGTTATGCAGACTGGTGTGCATCTGGAGAATATATTGCAATTTCAGTCCTGATGGATAATGAAAGAGCCACTCTTGGACTTTCACGAAAAGAACATGATTTAACCTATCAGTTTGACCAGATGAGAGGTATTCGTAATCAGGCTGTTTCCAGAAACATGCTAATTAAAGGCAGGCATATTTTAAAAATAATCAACTCATCACTAAAAAGATAATGAGTCATCGCATCTCATTACAGCACCGATGACTGGGTGTTTATTCTTTCTGAATACAAAAACTGACTGAAAGATAAGGAAAGAAAGTTTTCTTACCTGTTTGTCTTACGCAATGGTGAACTGGTTCACCATGAGGTCAACAAATCAGAGCTTCTTTGAGAGGTTTAACATGCAATATGCATTGCTTGATGGATTTGAACGAAAGTTTTTGCTGGATGCTCTTGAATTCGGTGTTCTGAAGGACTGGAAAGAAAATCCGGTAAAAGAACTTCCTGATATTGATGAATCTGCTCACCCCTTCCATGTCTGTTATGGTGGATATTTATTAAATCCTGGTGTTTCAGATTCAGATATTAGCAGAAAAATAAAAGACCAGACAGGATTCTGGCTGGCAGCTATTGATGATACCCGCATGGATTGTCATTCAATAGCTTATTATGATATTCACACACTCCCTCTGATTTCGTGTGGTCATCAAAAGATAGTTCCTTTTGCCGCGTTAATAAAAGCTGATGAATGCATCATTTCAAAAATTTCTTCGTATTCTGGTTTTGCCGTAACAGCCTTTTTGAGAATTAAAGACCAGGATATTGCAACTAATATACTTAACCGTGAGGGGATTTTTGCTTTTAATGGCTGTGAACGCAGATTCAGACATCCAGTAAGTGAAGATAACTGGCAACAGGCAGTATCAGAAGAACGTGCTATCCGTTGTGCCAAAAGATTAATTCAATGTAAAGGATAACAAAATGAAACTTTTTATCGCAGAAAAACCCGCAGTAGCGAATGATATTGTTAAGGCGCTTGGTGGCAATTTTACCCGTCATGATGGCTGGTTTGAAAGTGATAATACTATTGTGACTAACTGTTTTGGTCATATTATCGAATCACAGCCCCCCGAAAACTATAATCCTGAATACAAAGAGTGGAAGATTGAAACACTCCCTTTGCGTCTTTATCCCGTAAAATACCAGCCAGTAGAAAGCGCCGCAAAACAAGTTAAAACGATTATTGAGCTTATCAGGCGTGCCGATGTGACCGAAATTATTCATGCTGGCGATCCAGATGACGAAGGACAGCTACTTGTCGATGAGGTCCTGGAATATGCAGGCAACACAAAACCCGTTAAGCGCGTTCTGATCAACGACAACACCCTTCCGGCAGTGAAAAAGGCACTGGCAAATCCCAAAAATAACCGTGACTTCAGAGGACTCTATCTCAAGGCTCTGGCGCGTTCTGTAGCCGACGCGATATACGGTTTATCCATGACGCGTGCTTATACGATCCCGGCACGGGCTAAAGGCTATAAAGGGACACTTTCGGTCGGGCGTGTTCAGACGCCTATTCTTGGCCTGATAGTAAATCGCACCCGTGCCAACAAGAATCATAAATCCAGTTTCTACTACACCATGACCGGGCATTTTCAACGCGGCGTTGATGTTATCAGGGCGAACTGGAAACCTGGTGAGTTCGCACCACTGACAGACCGTAAATTACTTGATAAGGCGTGGGCGAATGGAGCAGCGGCTTCCCTTGCAGGAAAACCAGCGACAGTTGAAGCAGCAGCAACAGACGATAAAAAAACGGCTGCGCCATTGCCCTTTAACCTGGTCCGGCTTCAGCAGTACATGAACAAGAAGTTCAAAATGACGGCACAACAAACGCTGGATATCACACAGCAGCTACGTGAAAAATACAAAGCAATTACTTACAACCGTTCAGATTGCTCATATCTTTCTGATGAACAATTCAGCGAAGCACCACAGGTTCTCGATGCCCTGAAGTCAGTATTCGATCAGCCACTGGACGTTGATTCGACACGTAAAAGCAAGGCGTTTAACAGTGCGAAAGTGACTGCGCATACGGCGATAATCCCGACCGTTAACGTACCGGATGTAAACGCGCTGAGCAGTGACGAGCGCAATGTTTACCTGGCAATCGCACAACACTATCTTGTTCAGTTCATGCCTGAAAAAACATACCAGGAAGTATCCGTTGCCATTCAGTGTGGTGATGAGTCGTTTTATGCCCGTGCCAGGAAAACAACAGACAGCGGATTTGAAGCGTTTCTTGGTGAGGAAAATACCGGGGATGAGGAATCAGAAGCCGAAAATGATGATTCCGCTTTTGATCTGCTCTGTAAAATTCGCACAGGAGAAACAGTGACGACAAAAGAAGTGGTTGTGAATGAGAAGAAAACAACGCCACCGCCATTATTCACCGAAGCCACTTTACTTGCCGCGCTTGTTCGTGTCGCAGATTTTGTCACTGATCCAGTGATTAAAAAGTTACTGAAGGATAAAGATCGGGATAAAAAAGACGAACATGGCGGTATTGGTACGCCAGCTACGCGGGCTTCCATATTGGAAACACTGAAAAAACGGAACTATATCACCCTGGAAAAAGGAAAACTTATTCCGACAGATACCGGGTATGCGCTTATTGATGCTCTGCCGGATATAGCTGTTAATCCAGATATGACGGCATTATGGGCGGAAAAACAGACACTCATTGAAAACGGAGAAATGACCATCGAACAGTTCGTTGACGAACTGTACAATGATCTGATACCGATGATCAGTAATGCGAACAGTGCTGAAATAAAAGTTTCCCCCAGCGCGCCGTCTGGTCAGTCACAACGCCTGTCCTCTCCTTGTCCTTCCTGTGGTAAACAGATTGTTATCAGGCCAAAAAGCTATTCCTGTACAGGATGTGAATTTAAGATATGGAAAGATTTCTGCGGCAAATCATTAACCGATAAACAAATTGAAACGTTAATAACAAAAGGAGTTACAAGTGAATTGAAAGGTTTCATTAGTCAAAAAACAAACAAAGAATTTTCAGCAAAAGTAAAACTGGTTGACAAAGCAACCGGGAAACTGGGATTTGAGTTTACACAAAAAAGTAAGAAATAAATCCAGCAGTAGAAATCAAACATCGTTGTAGCTACTATAGGACAAGGATGTTCTTCAGGAATTGTACAATGAAAACAAAACAAGACTGGCTCTTTCAGTTAAGACGTTGCTCAACACTCGACACACTTGAAAAGATTATTGAAAAAAACCAAAACAGCCTCCCTCCTTCTGAGCTTGAGTCGTTTAATGCCGCCGCCGATCACAGGCTTGCAGAACTCACAATGAATAAACTCTACGATAAAATCCCCCCATCCGTCTGGAAATATGTATATTAGTTCTCATCTATTAATATTAGATTTTTGATCGACACAAACATCAGCAATCCCTATACACCTTTCATAGAATGAATTGAACCCTGTATATAGCCTGTCTGAAATGGATATCTGGCAGGCTATCTTAATAGTGTTATAGGTGATGTGAATGTTTTTCCACATGATCACTCTTTTTCTGTTCTTATCACTATTGATACTCCTGATAAGGATATTCTCCGCCAGACTAATAATTCCGGCTGTGGGCGTGTTTCTGCCAGTATCATCACTCTGGATGGGATTTCATATGCTCACAGAAAATGAATCCTGGACAGTTTTGTTGGTTCTTATACTTATAGACTGGATTAAATCATGAAAGAATACGAAAAAGCGGCTTTAATATATTCCTTAAAGGAAAGCAATACATTAGTTCTTCGGATTATACTCATCTCTATTTTAGTTGTCGGGGTGATTTCAGGCGCGGTATACTTATATAACTTAGCGATCTCGTTGTTTGATTCAAACCCGACGTCTGTGCAATTCACCGTTTGCGGAGTAGGCTGTTTTATTGCTCTATTACTTCAATGGATATCTAATGTTGATGCAAATTACAGAGAAAGAATTGGGGAGCAACCAAGTACAATAAAAAACATTGTACAATATTTATTTGCAGCCATTATTATCATTAGTTTCATTACAATGGCATTAACAGCCTCATTAGTCTTAAAAGACTCGTCCAACATATGGCTCAACATTACTTTTATTGCATTATTACTGTCCATTTTTGTAGCTGTTATTTCTGTTTGGGGTTGATTTTTTTTCCTTGAATTGTTCACCCTTCTTAAAAAACACCCACGCAAGCCCTGCCGACATCGCCCACGCAAGCATCATCGACACCACCGTATGGCTCAAAAAATGATCGCCAATAATCATCTTATAGCAGCCCATCGCCCAGCCCAATGCCATCACCACGATGATGATCGCACCACGACGGCGGCGCAAACTTGGCGCAAACGCAAAGGCAAACAGCGCAAATCCGCTACTGGCATGCGCCGCAGGAAAGCACTTATCAGGAATGGTGTTACGCATACTATCAAGCATCGGCAAATACGGCAGCGTACCATCAAAAATCGTCAAATGCACAGGGCAGACCACATGAGTATATGCCTTCAATGACGCGACAACTGTCGGCACTAGGATCAAAGTCAGCACCAGATACGCAAGCTCACGCACGCGAAATTTTGTCACTGGGACAAGCCACTTGGCAGTGATAGCATTGCCCTTTTTCTCATGATAAGCACGGCAAATGGTCGCAACCAGCAAGTAGATCAGCATCGCCATCAGCAGCTTTTTTAGTCCAGAATACAGTAGCAAATCTGGCAAAAAAGCTTGCTTGGCAACCATCCAATGCCCCATACCCAGATAAAACCAATCAGCGACCATCAGATCAATCTGACTGTGCTCAAGGGTCAGCGTGGCAACGATCGCCATGACAAGAGCGATACTCATCTCAGCAAGTAGGCGTTTATTTGATAAATACGGCATAACAAACCCCACCCCACCGCCCATAATACGAATGGAGTGTGCGGTGGGTTTGGAAAAAATACAGGGAGAAATCAGCGGATGAATGCGGTGCGGTCTTTGACTTTGTCCGCGGTGACATCAAACAGCTTTAATAATGTCGGCGTGATCGCGTCATGGGTCAGGACGGTATCGGTTGCCATTGGCGTGATGCCAGTTTGCTTATCCGTCCAGAAAAATGCAGGCACACTGCGCTGTTCTTTTGGTGCAAAGGCATTTGGCATACCATGTAGATAGACACCGTTCTCACCCAGACTTTCGCCATGATCGCTGACATACAGCATTGAGACATCATAGGCATTGCTGTGCGTCTGCAGCCACTGGATACTTTGAGCGATGAAATCATCGGTGGCAAGCAAGGCATTGTCATAAGCATTGATCAAGGACTGATGTTCGCACTTGGCAAGCTCATTACCTTCACACACTGGCGTGAATTTGGCAAACTTTTCATCATATCGCTTAAAATACGCAGGCCCGTGATTGCCCATTTGGTGCAGCATGATCAGCATATCTTTGCCGTTATTGGCAGCGACAAAGTCATCTAAGCCAACGAGCATACCGACATCGCGGCATTCGTTATAAGGATTGGTGTTGCAGATGGCGTTGTTGGTCGCGGATTTATAATCGGCAAATTGCGCTTTTGGCAGCTTATCCATCACGCCTTTTGAGTCCGAATTATTATCACGCCACAAGATACTTACGCCCAAGCGATCCAGCGTATCCAGCACATTTTCTTGGTATTTGGCGGTATCGACATCATACTCATCCGCGCCCAGATAGCTGAACATACACGGCACAGAATACGCCGTCGATGTGCCGCACGATGTGACATTGCTAAAATTGGTCACGCCATCGATCTTGGCAAGCTGTGGGAAAGTATCGCGCTCATAGCCATTGAAGCTGACATGATCGGCGCGTGCCGTCTCACCGACGACGAACACCACTAGGCGTGGCTTACGCATATCAGGCTTGGTTGCTTGTACCGCGTCTTTGGCGTGATAAATGGTATCTTTTGGCGCACTGGCTTTTTTATACTCAATACTGGCAAGCTTACCCACCGAGTAGATTGGCATGATCGGATTGACATAGCTACGCAGCGGCTTATGCACGCGAAAGAAACTGGCATAATGACTGCTGAACGCCACCACAGGCAGTAAAATCAGCGCAAGACTTGCCACGATCAAGCCCAATCGGCGCATCAAACCCTTGCCCCAAGTCGGATAATCCACCTTAACAAAAGCCACAAGCAAACTTGGTAGCACACCCAAACCAATGATACGCATGATAAACGCTGCGTTTAATAGATCCTTGGTCTCGGCTTGGTCGGTCTGTAGGGCATTTTGGAGCATGGTCGTATCATAGACCGTGCCATAAGTGTCAGTAAAATAACTGGTCACCGCGCCCATGATTAATAGCAAAATCAACACAGGCTTTAGCACATAGCGATACGATGATAACAGCGTGGTGATCAGTAGCATCGCGCCAAAGAGCACGACAGCGATCGTCAGCACAAAGCCGAGATTGTCCGCGATGGGATAGGTTTGGCTGATTTTATCAAAAAAGGTAAGATTGGCGGTCGCGGTCAAGAAAACGGCAACACTCGCCACAAGAACAAACGGACTGACCGAGCGTCGGTACCACACAGAAGTATGCTGCATCATGAGAAACTACTCAAAAAATAAACGGTGGGATAATTGCGGCAATTTTACTGCAATTTTTTAAGAAATCCAGTACAATTTATCTGATATAAAAAATTATGCGATACAGAAATATTTCAGAAATTTTATTAGGCAATCATTGCGCAATCCCATACTGAATATACACTTGAGAGTATTTATAATTTGTATCTTAAAAAGCCCGAAAACCGGGCTTTTTTCTTAATTAGTGCATGTCCTGTGAATTGTCACGCTGTTGCTGCAATTCCAGATGTTCTTCTCTGGCCTGGACAAATTGTTTTCCAAGAGCATCTTCTGCCATTTCACGAGTGAATCCGTGATTAAGCAAATCGGATTCGGCCTTCTCCCTTTCGAACTTCAGTCCTTCCCCTCTGAACTTGTCCTCAAAGCGATCAATTGCCTCAAGAATCTTGCCGTCTTCCGGCGTGCAATCCCGTCCCTGTGCTTTCTCAATTTCATGACGCTCCACGCGTTCAGCATTTTTCATTACAGCGTCAATCCCCTGAGAAATATGTTCAGACTCGACGCGATAAATGACAGTATCGCGCTTATTGAGATCATGTAGCTCGCATTCAACCCGGCCCCACTCAATAGCATCCTTGAGAGAGCTGAAATCTTTTATTTCAGCATTCAGGCCTTCATGTGTTGAGAAATAGACATAATCCTTCTGTTGTTCCAGTTTATTCACATTTTCAATAGCCCTTGTACTGAAATGGATACCTGTAATTACCGGAACACGAGCCGATGTTTGGTCCCCCGTTAAAACTTCAGAAGGTGTTTTTCCAGTGATCGCGGCAAATTGCTGCTCCGTAACATCCACTCTGGCAACTGCATCACCACGCTCTAAGCCATGCTTACCAGCGACCGCAAGGTGATAAAGACCACCTTCCCCCCTGGTAATTTCCGCCTCCACAACGATATCCCCATTGCAGGAACTGAACTGAGAACGGTCTTTAACCAGGAAGTTTTCAAGCCCGGAGATCATATGCTCGTTAGCTGAAATACTGGCGAGTATCTCTTCTGGTGATTCTCTGGACGAATCCCCCGCCTGTTCCATCACTGCCATATTAGCGTCATTAACAGCGTCCTTAATTCCTTTAAAGGCGATTTCTTCTCTTGTTACAGGTGTGATTAAGATATCATCCTGGTTAAGCCCGTGCTCCTGAAGCATCTTATTTTTATATTCAGATGCGTCGTGCAATGACTCAAAAGTCTTAATATCTTCACTAAACTCATCCTTCGAAAAAGAAACCGCATACACTGGAGTACGGTATTCTTCATATGAATTGGCAATTATTTCAAATGGCCTATCAAACGTTACTAATGCCCCCTCTGGATAAGAGGATAATTCATCGGTTGAGACAGTTTTAGACATAAGCACAACAGTATCAAAACCATCACCATTTAAATAATTGCTTTCATATTTTTCTATTGCAGAAGATTTGCTTTCCTCATAACACTGAATAGCCGCATCTTTAGAATGAAAGACGATACCTTCATTCAAATCATGGAAGCGACTAAAGTTTATACAATAAATTTCCTGTTTATTATGCACCTGCGCAGTAGCCTGATCGTGTTGAGTAGTAAGCTGCTCCTGAATCAGAGCCTGTGTTCTGTCAATACCTAACTCATTCACAATTTTGCAAAATTCTTTTGCGTCGTTTTCATTATCAAAACTGGCAACGTCAAAAATATCATCGCTGTCTCCAGGTACATGTCCCAGCACTTCCCAAATCTCATTTTCATCGCTATCCAGAGATTTCAAATAGCCAAATTCACCATTTGTGCCTTTACTAAGCATCTGTGAATCCAGGGTGTTTGCCCTGGTAATAACACCAGGATCATATGAAGATGTGGCCTGCGCTGCGACCTGTGCTTGCTCTGTGGCCTGTGCCTGCTCTGTGGCCTGTGCCTGTTCGGTAGCCTGTTCCTGTTCGGTAGCCTGTTCCTGTTCGGTGACCTGTTCCTGTTCGGTGGCCTGTTCCTGCTCTGTAGCCTGTGCCTGCTCTGTAGCCTGTGCCTGTTCTGTAGCCTGTGCCTGCTCTGTAGCCTGTGCCTGCTCTGTAGCCTGTTCCTGTTCGGTGGCCTGTTCCTTCAATGCATCACCTTTCTCTATTCTGGATTCGGACTCCTGGCTATTTTCCTGTGTTTCCACCTGCTCAAACTTATTACCCTGAAGTTCTGCTTTTAATTCCAGCATCATCTGTTGATACTGCTCCGGGCGTAAAATAATCTTCATGTCCTGCTCTGCGGCAACTTCAGCGCACATTTTTTTGAAATCTTCAGAGCCGGTAAGTTTGAGTACACCACCAAACTTTTCCCTGGAATACTCAAGCATTATTCCGATCTCTTCTTTTGAAGGATTTTTACCCGCAACGACAAAGTTCCCTTTGTCGGTAAAGACAGGCTTTTCCGATTCCTGATCGCGATAAACAATCCTGGAATCCTGCTTATCCATCACAAGATCTTTTAGTTTGGAGTTAACCTTTTTCGCCTCTTCTAAGCGGCGCTGGGAATCCACCGCTTTCTGAAGCGAAAGTTCGGGTTCGTCAGCAGAAATGGCGTTGATTTCATCGAAGTTGAGATAGCTTTTGAGACGTTCAAGGGCTTTCATTTCATCTTTATCCTTATGCCAGTCAGCATGATATTGACGAATTATGTGTCGCCCCTCTGTGTCGAGTTCAGAAAGACGCTCAAGTGTGGTTAGTTTTTTGTAAACAATCACACCCACGGCAATATCACGCTGTTCACGTGGTATTAACTTCAACTCGCGTCTCATCTCTCGCAGATCATTATACAGCTTGCCACGCTCAAACCTGATAGTATTTCGTAATGTTTTTTCCGATAAATTCAGTGAGTTAAGACGCTCACGGGCTTCATGATGCGTAAGGCGTCTGTAGGTTGGATAGCGCGTATATGGCGTGTTTTCTAACTGCTGTGAATAAACTTCAAGCAGAAAGGATTTCGCATCTTTCCAGGCAAGATTAATATGCTTTGTCAGAAAATCAGATGCGTTCATATTACGATTCCCCACAGAAAACCGGGGGGAACCGTCCTTTGCTGTTCTGATTTTATGCTGCGCTGGAATAATATTAAAACGCTCGGCGGCAGAAGACAGAAACCTGACAGGATCAATATTTCTGCGAATTTCTGCCATCGTTGCAATTTCGTTTTTCTCTGCCGCCTCATTCAGAGTCTGAAACATCGTTTCACACAAAAAAGAAGAGCGTTCAAGACTTTTTATTCCTGACTCTGTGAATTGTCTATCATAATCCCGTCGCACATCCTGACCAGGATGTTCTCTTTGCGATAATTGCTCTGCCAGATCACGCTGCGAAATATCTGACAATACACTGACAGAGTCGGGTCTTGTGAATCCATTGATTCCGTAAACCATACCGCGTTGGGGCATACGTGACAATCCGACTGTTGCTTCAGATTGACGGATTCTGGCAAACTTTTTAGGACACGACTTGTAACCTCCCGCTCGTCCTGACGTTTGCTGAGAATTTCTTTCGTTAAGTTTTTCTCTTGAGTCATATTCTTTTATCCTCTCTTGCAGGAAATCAATTTGTTGTGAAGGGCTTAATGTCTTGTAAAGTTCCCTTGTTTTCTCCGCCTGGTTAAAAATATGCTTAATCTCTTGGCTTGTTTTATTTAACCAGGTATTAAGTCTCTTTTCTATCTCTTTGTGTGTTGGTTTCTCAAGTGTTAATGTCCTTGTCTCAATGTAATTCTGACGAAAAAGAGGACTTTTTAAGTTTATGTATTTTTTATCTCCAGGCAATTTTACAGCCAGATACTCATTGGTTTTACCAGCATTTCTTATACGAAGTTCACCATACTCTGCAACAATATCTTTGAATACAGAGTAATTTTCAATTTTCTCGTTCTCTATACGCGAAAGCAACTCACCTTTCAATTCAGAGTGATGCTCTTTGTAAAGATCCCCCTTAACTCTACTTATAATTTTTCCGTAATCCGCATCTTTACGCGGATAGTCTTTAGGGCTATCAAGATTATATTTATTATTAATAAATTCCTGTATAGCATCAAGCTGTTCAATTGTATGCCCTTTGGTAACATCTCCCACTGGATTCAGGAACTTTTCAGTAATCAAATTTACTTTAGGAATTACAATATGAATATGTGGTTTTCTTTCAACAAGTTCACCAGTGCTATTATCCTGGATATGACGAATTTTAGGCAAATGAGCTTCCGCATAAAAAGAGTATTCATCAGGATGATAAGCATTCATCAATAATTTTTTATAATCATCAACAACAGCCTTTAACACTTCATTCGACACATGACTTTCATGAAAAGACAGAGTAATGTGCAAATAACGTTCCTGACTTTTGTTTTCAATAGAATCAATAATCTTATCTGTAGTCTGTAAATCACCATCAAGAACAACACGATGATCAAGTTCATCACGCGTGTACTGGCGTTCTGCTTTGCGACCATTTATCAGATAATCAACGATACCATCATTACCACCACCGTATCTGACAATCATTTAGCTATCTCCTGAAGGCGATCACGAATACCGATTAGTCCATTTAAAACCTTTTTATAAAGCGATTCTGATATAATACCTTTTAAATGATCTGAATTTAATCGGTGCGCTATTTGATTTATGTTGTTTCCTGCCCAACTCAACTGAGAAAGACAACGTTTGTATTCTGGTATGTTACGTTTATCAGATGCATATGTGTTTATTTTACCAATAGTAAGCAGCCTGAAAAATTCAGACTTACTAATATTAAGCTCTTTTATAGCCCTATCGAACGGAGCATATTCTTCTTCGGTAAGTCTGAATGTTACATGAACGTTTTTGTTGGTTTTTTTCTTCATATGTCCTCAAGGTTCGTAGAACCGCATAAGAACGGCTGCATCGTTCGGGGTTTCAAAGGGGCGTCCCCCTTTGGCACACGATTGTAACATGACCGGAACGGTCTTGTGTACAATCGGTATCGTGCCTGTGTTTTAGAAGAACAAAAAATGCCGTGCATACAGCCCACACAATGACTCACATAATAACCCACAACCAAAAACACACAACCCACACAATCACCCACACTTTAACCCACAAAAAAGACCACACCCCCATTGACAACCCACAAAACAACCCACATAATCACCCACACAAACGGCGAGCAAATTGCTTTAAATAAGGTATTATGCCAATGTAGGAGGTAGAGAGAGAGAGGAAATGTAACAAATGAAAAAGATCGAGAGTTTATTATCTCCAATATGCGAGGCTATAAACGAAACAAAATCGAAATCAAAGCAGGCTGTCTTCAATATGTATTTGCAAAATATACTTGAAGCAAAGAAATATTATACATGGGAGCAAATAGCTGATTACATAAACAACAACACCAAGACAGAACTAGCCCAAAAGACTTATATAAATATGACAGAGAGGGCTAAAAAAAGACAAAAATGCACTGAACCAAAAGAACAGGCAAAAACCATAGATGTAATTGATCAGAATGAAGCTAAAGGCGATGAACCGAGAGGGGGGGTAAAAGGTTTTTTTTCAAACATTAGTGAGAACAAAAAAGAAATAGAGCACGATCCAAGTGCTACGAATGAAAAATTCATAAATAAATATCTTTAAGTAAAGGAGCATTATAAATGAAAAACTCAATCAATTTCATCCTTCAGGGTAAAGGTGGTGTTGGAAAATCATTCGCGACCGCAATACTGGCACAATACTTTATTGATGAAAATCACATGGATAATATCGTAGTCGGTGACACAGACCCGGTTAATACAACTACGGTTAAAGTAAAAAGATTAAATGCAGATTTGATACAAATCACTGAAAACAGCAAAGTAATACAATCCAAATTCGATCCAATGTTCGAATCAATGCTGACCAATAGTCAGAATACTTTTGTTATTGACAATGGCGCATCTACATTTTTACCGTTAATTCAGTATTTCAATGATAACTGTGTTATGGACATGTTTGAAGATGTAGAACAAGACGTTTATATCCATACTGTTATCGTTGGTGGACAAGCTCTTGCGGATACCTTGCAGGGATTTGAAGAACTGAAAGAACTGGTTAAAGGAAGTAAGGTAAAACTTATTGTCTGGATAAATGAATTTCAGGGTATTCCAGCACTTGAAAATATCCCATTAATAGAAACTAAATTCATTGAAAAAAACAAGGATGTAATCGCTGGCGTTGTGGTTATTCAGGACAGAAAAAGTGATGCCTTTGCCTCTGACATCAAAGAGCTAACAGAAAAATCACTAACACTGAAAGAAGCTCTTGAGTCCGACCATTTTGGATTAATGGCTAAATCACGATTAAAACGAGTCTTCAATGACATTTACAAACAATTAGATAGCATCTATGACGATGAATACGGTGAATAATATGAGTACAGTTAATCAGCCAGAATTAAAACAGCCTGAAAAGGCTGTTTCCAGTGAAGATATTGATAATTTTATTGTTGATGTATTCAAGGAGACAGGGCATAAAATATCAAAAGACGATCCAGTTATTTCATTAATTTTTCTGAACCAAAAGATACAGGAAAAATTCAGCAATGAGTTACAAGCTAACTTCACTGCCCTGTCTGAGGGCTTCAGACAGGTCGTTTCATCTGTAGAAAATGACTATATTCAAAGATTCAAGAATATTGTTGAGACGTGCGGCGATCTGGATAATGAAATAAAAGAAAAAGTAGAAGAGGGAAAAAACGATCTAAAAGAAACAAGTATTGAGGTAAAAGAAAAATTAACAGATGATATTATTGAACTCATATCTGGAATTAAACGCAACCAGGAAAAAAACAACAAATTATATGAAGAAAAGTTGAAGTCATTATCTAAGACTGTAAAACCCTTCAGTACAAGAACAGCCATTGCAATTTGTGCCTTGTGCACATTATGCCTGTCTGCGGCATTTTCTGGCGCAACCTGGTATGTTGCACAACATGAAAAAGAGGCAAGCCTGCGCTTCTATGCAAGAGCTTTTCTTGATATGAAAAAAATAACTGAAGAGAGCATGAGAAAATTACCAAAATCAGACCAGCAAAATATAAAACTCAAACTAGACGAAATTGATTCAAGAAAACCATAGATATGAAAAGGAGTCACTAATGACAACTTTTACCGACGACGACAAGGGACTGATTAAAGAAATCAGAGAGCGAATCGGCAGCCTGGACGTGCGAGACAATATTGAACGCCGGGCTTATGAAATCGCACTGGCATCGCTGGAAGCTGGGGTTGTTGCATGGAGGTATCGTTACGTGAAAAAAGACGTTACGGACTCTCAGGGTAAAACGTGGGTTGGTGACTGGAAATACGTGCCGACAAAAGAAGACTGCAACGACAGGCCGAACTATGAAATTCAGGAACTCTACAACTTACCACCTGCGATAGCAGCACCAACAAGAGGACTGGTAAACGCAGTACGCTTCTACGATCAGGTAAAGCACACGAATCCTCCCGTCGAAACAGGGGCATGGAAAGACGCTATTGACTGGGTGCTCAAAGAGGCTTGCCAGGCTGTAAACATTGACGCCAAAGGAGAGTGAGATGACAACATTTACCGACGACGACAAGAAACTAATTAAAGAAATCAGGGAGCGAATCGGCAGCCTGGACGTGCGAGACAATATTGAGCGCCGGGCTTATGAAATTGCTCTGGCATCACTGGAAGCAGAAGCGCCAAATTTGCCTGGTGGTTTCACAATTGAAGAAGCAAAAGAATTACACGAAAATCTGGTAAAAAGTCACGTAAGCAAGGCTTTAAGTGGCGAAAAAATGAAAAAAGAAAATCGTGATGCCGATTTGCGCTGGATTCATGGCGTAATAGTTCAGGCCGCGTGGTTTGTGAAAGCATCACTAGGGCAGAATGCATAGTGCGTACCTGCTTTTCTCCTGGCAACGGTGGATCTTCCGCTTCCTCGTCACTCGCTCGCTATGCTCGGTCGCTAGACTGCGGCGAGCGGTTAGCTATCAAAAAAAATCCCCGCACAACGCGGGGATAGGTCATAAAAACACATACATTGCACTACAGTGTAGTATTCAATAAGCCTTACAATGTAAAGACAGAAACACCTTTACACTGTAAATATATGCCTGCGATATTCTTCAGCGTCCTCATGACCCGATAGCCGGACTACGGCATGTCTAATGTTAAATCGACATCAACCAAAAACCAGCTATCACAGTGCTTATAATTGGAGTGATCCGAATAAGTCAAACACCCTTCATCATGAATATCATCAACAGAATAAGCACCGCTTAATACCATATCTTCCACGATTGCCAATATCGCTTCACGCGCCATAGCGGGTATTTCTGCCTGAGAATCAGCCGCAGAAACACATCCAAAACCAAAACAATCAAAAGCCGGAACAGTGATGCCGTATGCAGTCTGATCATCTTTCGGTGTTTCGACACCAACAGAAAAAAACATGATTATCTCCACAGAAGGCAGTGATTTACAACGTGGTGCACTGTAAAGACACAAAGACCTTTACAATGTAAGCGAGAATTTTTTAAGCCTATTACAGAAAAATCATATAGTGTTTTACTATATGATACCTGATTGACACTTTTAACTGCACATCTCATTATTTACACCGTAAAGACAAACACAGCTTTACATTGTAAAGCCAGATGATTGAACACTCCGTCTCCCTGATAAGGAAAAAAAATGGCTCAAGCAACTCCAGAAAAGATACTGGCAATCATAGATGATCATGATCGCGCACAAAAAAAACAACGCAACAAAAACCTCTTAATTTATTTATGTCTCTGCTTAGCAATTATTGGAGTGGTCGCGTATTCCTTTATATCAAAGTTTCGTCTTGATGGTGTAGCCGTCCTTACAGTGCTTTTGGGCGTGTCCGCAATCGCATTTTTTCTACATTATGTGGAATCAGGGAAAGGCCAGATTCTTAGTAGTGACCGCATATTGTCCATACTCGATAAAACCAAAGATTACCCTGCAATTCGACGTAAAGTTGTTAATCGCTTGCTCTCCGGTTCAAAACTCACGGGTAAAGATGAAGAGTACATATTCAGTGAATTGAAAAAAGCTGAACAAAGCAACGAACGTGAAAAGAGATTGCAAGCAATTAAAGAGTATGCATCGTAATACACCGTAAAGCATTGTTTGTAAATACAACACACTACACCGTAATACCAAGAAACATCAACGCCTGCGAGCAACAAAAAGGGGCGATTAAGCCCCTGCGCGATGATGACTGACTTCTTTTTCCAGTGCCTTATTGACAAAGGCATTCAGCGACAAATCTTCTTCCATCGCCATTTCAGCGACCCGACGATGCAGCTCTGGATCAAGCCTGACGTTAAACACACCTTTAAAGGGCGTGTCAGGCTCCTTTCCGTCCTCCACACAGGACTGTAAATACAAATCAACCGATGTTTTAAATTCCCGTTCCAGGTCAGCCAATGTTTCTGCCTCATAAGTCACCAGATCACGAATAAATGCCAGCTTTCCATACAGGATATTATTTTCAAAATCCGGCTCAACCGTACCTAAATATCCTTTATATTTTAAATGTTTCATAAAACCCCAGCCTCTTTCAAGTTCTGTTTAATAGCTTTCAGCGTTCCACCTTTAATATAACTTTCTGGATGTGGGCGATGCATTAATATTGTGTGATTAATTTCAGCATTGAAAAATCGCACTCTTGATCCCTGCATTTCCTTTTTGACATATCCTAGAGAAGAAAACAAAACAACGAGTTCATCCCATTCAAACGTTTTTTTACTGTTTAAAAATTTTGCCAGTAGCTTATCTGCTTTCCCCATACGCTATAATCCCATCCCTTGCCAACATGCAACTAATTATAGTTACAAATAGCGTTGTTGTCAAAAGTCATCGGACAAATAGGAGGGTGAAAGAAAATACCAGGGAGCAGCGAAGCCACATACCCCTAAGCGCAGCGCAACCGCCGGAAAACGCACCACACTGTAAAGACAACGAATAAAATCTTTACAACGTAAAGCTAAATATGTAATACAACTCGCTTACACAATAAGAAAGGGAGAGCATGACACTCTCCCCATATATGAATTTATCCCGGTTATTTAAAACATTTCATACCCTTGCAGGTAGTTTAACCACCACCGGAATTGATCCCACTCCGTGCACGTCATTGCCGGAATTCTGGTTTCCCAGCCTTTGACAAGGGAGTCAGCAAGCTGTACGATCTGCCGCGTTGACATTTAAAAACCTCATTCAGTTTTGATTGTCGATAACGTGATCAGGTTGTTCCAGCAACCTGATCACACCTTTCATAATTTATTTTCCCCTTATACATCCGATATATTCTTTAAAACTCAAATACTCCTCGCCATTATTTAACGAGTCAAAATATTTTTCATATTCGTCCCGATAGAAAAGAATTAAATCAATATCACTCTGCTTAAGTTCACCAAACTGAGAAACAATTCCGGTCTTATAGTCACGAATTTTATTGTTATCCGTAAATATGACAACATACTGTTGTCCCGTATCCTTATGAATAAGAACAATCGTGCAAAGCGTTACTCGTTCGAATGTGAAAACATGATTCGTGGTTGAAGTGAATTTCATTTTAAATCTCCTGTCCGTTTGGACTTAAGAAGGAAAGGAGCCAATCCCCTTTCGATGAAACAATAATACATCTATTTAGATGTATTATCAAGATTTGTTGCCTGAAAACAGCAAGTTATTTGATGGTTTGCTCATTTTTTTATCCGCGCCAGCGGATAGAAGGGGCGAAAGAAAATACCAGGGAGCAGCGGGGCCACATCGCCCCGAAGCGCGGCGCAGCCGCTGACGAACATACCAGGATGCACAGGGCCATCCCTTCGCCCTGCAAAGCCAGAACAGACCAACAGGCTATGATCATGCTGATTTGCGCCGCAGAATGCCGCAGTTAGCGCGAGCGCCAGCGAGTTCACGCCGTCCTGGTGCATTGCAGCAGGGCGGGGCGCTGTACTGCGCGTGTGAGCGTCAGCGAGCTACGGGCGCAACAACACACCAGGCAAAATCGCAATTATGTAAAGTCGCCCTGTTACAAACACACACTGTGTAAAGACAAAGAACAATTACAATGTAAAGACAAATAAACCTTTACACTGTATATCTTAGATTTCTGCGTCGTGGTGTTTTTCTTCTCGCTCACGGTTCCTCCGGTGAGCGGGATTCAGCTTTTTTATGCAGGACGTATTCAGGGTGCTCCCCTGCAAGTAATAACAGGTACTCAAATTCACCTTTCGATAAATTAAGCTGGTTGTGGGTTTTAGCTTCTTTTTTCTGCCATGTACTTAAGCCTACGCCAAAAATCTCACCGCACTCTGTCTGGGTAAGGCCAATTTTTTTACGTAATTTCTTTATGTTTTCCGGTGTATTTTCAATAGTCATGCATCACTCTCCTTATATTCTTTCACCATAGTTAAGAGAATATTCTTATCAACAGGTCTTAAACCATTTTTTGTAAAGTCTATTGCCTCGACCTCACTTTCATTAAAAACCAGCTCACTTAACGTTCTCTTTGTTCTTTTTGTTTTTCCGTCAGTGAACTCCTTTGAATAACTGCTTATTTTTTTTACAAAATGGTATTTTTTATCAATCACTTCAAGATAATAAGTCAATCGCCCTTTGTTTTTTCTCATAACTGTTTCAAATATCCTGTAATTTTAACAAGTTGATCTATACTCAAACCCCTAATCTGCAAATCATAACGCTCGCCCTGCTCGGTGACTTTACCGTTCAATCCATTTTCAGCTTTAAAGCCTGTCAATGCCCCATACCAGCTTTCAAGCTGGACAAGTTGCGATAACATACCTTTCAGGATCAGAATTTCGTCCTTTTTTGCCGCCTGGCGTTTCTCATACTCAATCGCCTGTAACACCTCCTGCGAAGCATTTAGCAAAATTTTTCGCTCGATATTGGCTGCTATATCAACGGGATTCCGCTTCCTGGATAACGTACAAACATGATACGGACTACTCCAGGAACGACTATCCACACTCCCCACAACAGAAAATCGGTCTTTTTCCATCCGAATATGCACAGAGTAATTTTTAAACTGCGGTGACGTCAGTTTTATACGAGACGGACAATCATCAAGTTTGTTCACGCGCCAGCCGTTCCCCAGGATACGGCAGACAACTTCAAAGACAGGGTGATATTGTTCAAAAAAAGAGTTCATCTGTTTCCCTTTTTGCTACGTGGCTGCTGTTCCCGTCTTTTTGGGTTCGATGCCCCAAAAGACGGGCTGGTATGATATCGGGGGCTTCTCGCCCCCGTTCTGGTTACGCTCTGGTTTCCACGCGTTGCCACCCTGTCGCCCTGCGCTGTCCGGTTGTACCGTATTTTGCGCGGATTTCTTCTATCGTGTGTTCTTCACGATTCCAGTAACTTTTATGTTCGTCTGGACGATAAAACCATTGTTTTTTCTTTGCCGCCCATTTACACCCGATTTCTTTTAAAGTTTCCTTATGTGTAATAGTTTCTCCACTAATCCATACCCAGTTACCTATCACTTCAAATACCAGACCAGATAAACCAGAAAGAACGTTTAATACTTTTTCCAGGTCATCACCGTAATTATATCGTGCATGTTCATCAGCGCTCTGGAACTGATTTATTTTATCAATATTTGCCATCAAGACATCAAAAGCTGCATTTACCGCTTTCATCAGTTCAGCCCCTAACGGGTTACGATCTGGATGATATTTTAAAGCGGCTTTTCTGTATGCTGCTTTGATATCTTTTTCAGTTAATTCGCCGGATAATCCAAAAACGTTTAATGCTTCCTGGATATTCATTTTAAATCTCCTGTCCGTTTGGACTTAAGAAGGAAAGGAGCCAATCCCCTTTCGATGAAACAATAATACATCTATTTAGATGTATTATCAAGATTTATTTCCTGAAAACAGCAATTTACTTGATGATTTGCTCGTTTCTTAATCCGCGTCAGCGGATAGAAGGGGCGAAAGAAAATACCAGGGAGCAGCGGGGCCACATCGCCCCGAAGCGCGGCGCTGTACTGCGTGTGTGAGCGTCAGCGAGCTACGGGCGCAACATTACATTGCTGCATTAGCCCGGCATTCTCCACGCCCTGAAGGACGGAGTTTTACCCCATCATTCATACTAAAACCCCCTGGGTAAATACTACTACTATTAACATTTTTAACATGGTTGCAGGGGATACCCCCTGCAACTATTTTCTTAGTAGTATGATGTGAACTCGTGTTTTTCTTCCGGTGATCCTTTATATGCTGTTTCGAATTCCTCAATTTCAATTGCTGGCGTACTGTAATAATCACGCACTCGCCGTTTTAATGGCTCACCACAGAAATCATTAAGTAATGGGGTCTTATATCCGCTCATTGAATGAGTCCGATGAACTGAAGCGCGAATCTCCTGAACAGTTACGGTTTTTTTGCCATGAACAGAAATAACCTGGTAGAAATTAACGTTCGTTTGCTCATATCCCCAGGAAGATACAAACACATCGCCAACAGAAACAGTGCCGTTATTAAAAGTCAATGTTTTCATTTTAAATCTCCTGTCCGTTTGGACTTAAGAAGGAAAGGAGCCAATCCCCTTTCGATGAAATAATAATACATCTATTTAGATGTATTATCAAGATTTATTGCCTGAAAACAGCAATTTACTTGATGATTTGCTCATTTCTTAATCCGCGTCAGCGGATAGAAGGGGCGAAAGAAAATACCAGGGAGCAGCGGGGCCACATCGCCCCGAAGCGCGGCGCAGCCGCTGACGAACATACCAGGATGCACAGGGCCATCCCTTCACCCTGCAAAGCCCAACGGACTGACAGGCCATGATCATGCTGATTTGCGCCGCAGAATGCCGCAGTTAGCGCGAGCGCCAGCGAGTTTACGCCGTCCTGGTGCATTGCAGCAGGGCGGGGCGCTGTACTGCGCGTGTGAGCGTCAGCGAGCTACGGGCGCAACAACACACCAGGCAAAATCGCATCCTGAAAAGTTACCCTGTAACATACACACAATGTAAAGCGCAAAAAACAATTACATTGTAAAGACACAAACATCTTTACAACGTAACTATAATGAATACAATGTAAAGACAAATAAACCTTTACACTGTATATCCGAGGTTTCTATGGGGAGAGCATTACTTGTCGCATCAGATAAAGGCGGTGTAGGAAAAAGCACCACAGCAACAAACCTGGCTTCTTATCTGGTAAATAATTCACGAACGGTCATCATTCTGAAGACCGATAAAAACAATGATATTCTTAGCTGGAACGAAAAAAGAAAGCAGAATGGCTTATTACCGGTTCCTGTTTATGAAGAGTATGGCGATGTATCAGAAGTCATTAAGCGCCTGAAAAAAATATGTGAAGTGCTGATCATTGACTGTCCAGGGCATGACAGCAAGGAATTTCGCAGTGCCTTAACTGTAGCTGACATTCTGCTTACTCTCGTTAAGCCGTCTTCAGATTTCGAAGCAGAAACGCTGACTCATGTAACAGAAAAAGTTCGCACAGCTCAACAGATCAATCCAGACCTGCAACCCTGGGTACTTTTCACGAGAATTAACACGACAAAACCACGCCACAGAAAAGCAGCGATTGATCTCGACAAGTTACTCCGGGAGAACCCGGTGTGGATACAGCCACTTCGTACACGTATTTCAGATTTAGATATTTTTGAAGCGGCCTGTAATGAAGGCGCTGGCGTTCATGATGTACGTCGCGCATCCAGCCTTTCTACAGCTAAAGCACAAATAGAGCTTTTGGCGCAAGAGTTAGGCATCAATCCCTAATGGATGTAATACGACAGCTTTACATCATTAACTTTACACAGTAAAGCTAATGTAACACACGAAAGGTGATATAATGGCTCTTGACTTGAAAACTCCGGTAATACCAGGACAAAAAACAGAACAAACCAATGCAGACACAGCCCGATTCATCAATGAAGCTACCCGCAAAAAATCGGGAGCAACTAAAGTGACCAATGTCCGGCTTGGGGACGTTTACGAAGATATTCTGGAACGGGAAGCACTGCGAACAGGCCAGACAAAAACAGCAATAATGAAAGCGGCTCTTGCAGCTTACGAACACGGCCTGGACGAAAACGGAAAAAATCACTGGATTCTACAGTCAGCCAGGCTGAAATGATAAAGCCCTTCGGGGCTTTATCCCTTACGTTTTAATTGTTTCTTCTCGCTGGCTTTCTTACGGGCATCGAGAACCAGTTGCGCATAAGTTGCGTGTGCTTTTTTTACTGTACCAGCAGGTTTCCCGTAAAGGTCGTAACGTGTTGCGCCTGGTACAGTACAATTCTGAAGATATTGCCACCGGAACGTCATCACCTGAACCGCACAATTCCACTCTTCAATCGTCAGATCCACATCCGGGTTATCCGCCAGGTATTTCTCAACGTCCTGGAGAATCCCGCTTTTCAGGGGCAAGTTCTTTTTTTCGTCTGTCCATAGTTCAGGAAAAACAGCACGAACTTTATTGAAACACTTTTCAAAATATTCTTTCGGATATTTTGGGGGAAAAGTGATTTGTTTTTTCAAATACCAGGGCTGAGGCTGCTTTTTACGTGTTTTCTCTGCTACAGCATCTTTCTTCTGTACTTTCTTGTTTTCATTAACTGCTGATTTTTGTACTTCCTGCGGCTTTTCATTCACCACAGGATTTTCTGGCATGACCAGAACGCGGCGTTTTTTGACCACAATCACGGGTGTTTTTTTGGGCTGCATACTCGCCTCAATAATTGCTGTCATATTGACTAATTATACCATATTCACCAGTTAATATCCTGAAAATACATGGAAAAAGGGGGTATCCGTACAGAATACCCCCTTTGTAAAGGCGCTTAATGCCAGAACCACATCATCCCCAAAAAGGCGGGCTTTCGCCCGCCTCCGGGTTGCTACTTACCGCCGGATTCGTAAGCCATGCTTGCCGTAACCTCCCTGTATCCGTCCTTCAGCCGGATTTCGCACAGGCGATTCCGGGTCAGGAGTGTGAATATTAACAACGTGCAGCACACGATTAATACGCACCAGATAAGGGCGTTTCCCGGTAGTTTCATGGCCTTCTTCTCCTTGCGTAACGCGCGGTAAGAGGCTATCCTGATGTTGTTCAAGCATTGGGATCGCCTCGTGGGTTAATGAAAAATTAACTACGGGGCTTTCTTCTTTCTGCCGCACAACAAGATACAAACCACCTTTTCGCCATGAGGCAGAAAGCCTCAAGCGCCAACAACATTATATATCGACCAGAAACTTGAAAATACATGGTATTGCGTAAAGGGCGGTAAAAGTCTATCCTGGTGTTGTTGAAGCATTGGGATCGCCTCGTGGGTTAATGAAAAATTAACTACGGGGCTTTCTTTTTTCTGCCAGACAACAGGATACAGTGCGCCTTATATCCCCGTCCTTCAGGGCGTGGAGGATGTCAAATATTGACCAGGAATTAAATTCCCAGCTTTCGGCGTGGACTATACAGTGTGTGATTCACCACGATGAATCCTTTGTTGATCCACTGTGTTACCTGCGCAGGTTGAACTCCGGTCAGCCTGGCGAACGATGCCTGATTCCCCCGATAGAACTTGTTGATGTATTCAATCAAAGGCATTTTTTAATTCTCCGAAACAACGCAAAATCATATAGTAATTTACTATATGATTTTTATTTCGCAAGTGATTAACTCATCGGATTTCTTTGTAGTTAACGAAACGTTAAATTTAGTTTGTGCCTGGATTGACATCCTCCCCCACCTTCGCACTTCGTGACTCAGGAGGGGGATTCCCATTAGTGGGTGACGGCTGATTGCTCAGCCTCTGGTTCCTGCTTCAACGGGCGGCCTGACTGCACCATCCCTCCACAGGCAAGCACGGCGTGCCCCGCCGCTAAAATGTTACGAGCGCCGTTTACATCGGCGTTCGCTGTATATCCACATACCTGACACACAAATTTACTTTGTGACAGGCGATTTTCTTTCGCAGTATGACCACAGCACGCGCAACGCTGGCTAGTGTACGCTGGCGGAACAGCAAGCACCTGACCGCCACGCCAGAGCTGCTTGTACTCAAGCTGGCGGCGCATTTCATACCAGCCCTGATCCAGTATCGAACGGTTTAAACCTGATTTTGCCCGGACATTGCGCCCCGGCTGGCTGACCGTACCCGCTGCTGACTTTGACATGTTGCTGACCTTCAAATCCTCAATGACTATCATTGCGTGGTTTTTGCTGACGGTCGTTGTGACTTTGTGAAGGTAGTCCCTGCGGATATTTGCAATACGGGAATGCAGTTGCTGTATTTTGCGTTTCTGCTTCTGCCAGTTGTTGCTGAATTTGACCTTGCGGCTTAACTGACGCTGGAGTCTCGCCAGCTTCTTCTGGTTTTTCTGAAAACTGTTTACAGGCTCAAAGACTGTGCCATCTGACAGCGTGGCAAGTTTAGCCACGCCAGCATCCAGCCCGACTATCGTTGTGCTTGTGTGATTTGGTTCTGCCGTTTCAATTTCAACCTGAAACGAGATATACCACTGTCCCGCTAACTGACTGATTGTCGCATTTTTGATTTTACCGTTCACACGTTGAGATTGCCGGAATTTTACCCACCCAAGACCTGACGGTAGCTTCACTCTGCGATTTTCAAGGCAGCAATATTTCTCAAAGTTCACAAAACGGATTGAGTCTCTGCCCTCATTTTTTCGTTTCCATACCGGAGCCTTAGCTGCGAGCTTTTTATCAAAACAACGTTTCCATGCGGTATGCAGGTCTTTCAGCTTTTGTTGCAGATTGTCGGTATAAGCATCCTGTAAGAAGATGTATTCCGGCATTTTTTTCCACACCGTAATCATCCGGTTCAACTCGAAAGCCGAAGGTAGCTTTTCGCCTGAGCCAAGTATGCGCTTTGTCTCCGCAAGACCTAAATTCCAGACAAAACGGGCGCAACCACATAACTGCCGCAAACGCTGCGACTGCTCATGCGTTGGTTCCAGTCTGAATTTGTAGGCTTTCAGGATTAGCATCATCATTCAGTGTGTAGTAGATTTGCTTACAATATTACTGCTTTTACGGCCAACCTCAATGCAAAAATATAAAATCAATCGTTCAAGACATGCTGCCTTCCTTTTGCATGTTCATCTTGTCTTTGTAACAAAATACCGTCGAAAGATACTGGGAGAGTTACACTGTGCAGCATTCCATCAGTATGCAGCAGAAGTCTGCCGTGATTTTGGGGCAGAACTTAAAGAAAGTAACGGAGACGTCGATCATGTCCACATGCTGATCGAATACCCACCAACAGTGCAACTTTCGGTACTGGTTAACTCACTGAAAGCAGTGACATCCCGCCGTCTGCGAAATGAATTTCTTGATTTGCGGGGGGCATACGGAAAAGCCGTGCTCTGGTCGAGGTCATACTTTGCTGGCTCCTGCGGAGGTGCGCCGCTGGAAGTTGTGAAGCAATACATTCAACATCAGCGTGGCTGATCACCTTTCGGGCTTTTCAAGCCCGTCCAAATTCCCCTCCCGCCTTATGTCGGCGGGAGTACCCTTTGGAAGTTAAGATGGCACGCAAGAAGCACACTAGCATTATTATTTTGATCAAAACGCTATTTCCCCCGTCATTGGGGGGCTTTCTTTTTTGATGCCGCGCCAGCGGCATGGAAGGCGGCACTCCGTTGTTACATATGATACTGGAGTAAAACCGCCGAAGCCCGGCGTAAGCCGGTACTGATTGATAGGTTTCACCTTACCTATCCCCATCCTGCTAAGCCATACCCGCTTTCAGCCATGAAATAGCTTTTGTGCGCGGTCGGAGTGGTCCCGACAAGGGTTTACCCGCAGTCGGGGCGTATCTCCGCGTTAGCGGGCCGCCAGGACCGCTTACGAGCGTGTACTTGGTACTTCCAGCCAGAAGACTGACAGCCATGTGATTTCTTAGTTACAACATCCATTATTGAAAGCGATGTTGTTCCCGCCCTTCGGGCGGGGGCGGCGGCGCTTTTCAGTGATGGGTTGGGCGCTGTGGCTGAGTATTTGCAGCGTTTTTTTGTAAGAGGGTTGGAGGGGCTTTGTTTTTCATTAGGCAGAAGTCCATATGCCCGCCGCGAAGCGGTGGGAGGTACTTTTATATTCTGAGCGGCGCGGCGTTAGCCGCTGCAAGCGAAGGCATTTTTGTAATTATCCACAGTTGTTTCAAAGATAAATATTTTCCCTGCGGCGAAGCAACGCAGGGGATTAAAGAACAGGGGTTAAGAATATATTGCGGGTTTGATGTTCTATGTTTGCTGCTTTCTGAAGCTATTCCTTTGCGGGTTTTTGTGGATAACCGAAGGCGTTTTTACTCCGATACCCTATTGCGGCCATCAAAAAACTGTCAGAGCGGGACAAAATGAAAAACGGTCGTCAAATATGAGGAATTTCATGAAATGCAGGCAACACGAAAAGCCCCGAAGGGGCTGAAGAGAGTGCCGATTGTATCAGGCAGCTAAACTAGTGGGGTGGCGAAGCTGTCAGAGCCAGTTCAAGCTGACGTAGATCTCTGGCTACCAGTTGCTCTAATCTTTCTTTAGTGCACCAGTACGCTTCGTCCGGCGGCATACGCTTCAGAATAAACCGCGCAATTTCGTTTCGCTGTTCATCATACGGCAGTTTTGCCAGGCGATTAGCACGTTTGCGCTCCGCTGCTTTCTTACGTCGGGACTTGATGGCATCGAGAGAACGCTGCGCATACCAGCGTTTACGAGCCGAGTGAACAGAGATTTCTTCGCCCTCGCGGATAACGCCTTCTTTAATCAATTGCAGACGGATTTCACTTTCTGCAAGGCGTTTACGTTGCTGTTCCTGAAGTTTCACCAGATCAACTCCCAGCATTTTCCAGCCAGTTTCGGTGATCCAGACGTATTTCGGCAGTCGCTGGCGGGATTCACGGTCCCATATCGTCTTTTCTGACGTTCCCAACGTGCCAAAGGAAACCTGCTCTGCCAGCAGACGGGAAAGGCGCGATACTGTGACTGCGGTTTCAGGAATCACGTCTCCCTTACTGTCTTTTGGGCTTATTTCTTCTGCCAGGCGGGAGACAGACATGCCGACAGTGTGCAATCCACGATCACAAAAACTCACAAGTACAACCCATATTGCGTCAAGCAGCCGCTGTTTTTCCGGTCGGAATTTATATTTGCGACCGACACTCTGACGTTTCAGTACATAAAATGGATGCAACGACATGTGCATTCTGAGTGTGTTCTGACCAGTGACCGGGTCTTTTTTAACGAGACGATTGTAAGCGTGGCCCAACTGTCCGCCCAGCGCCTTATAGTTGTCGGGACGGAACCAGGCTGGATTCTCACACTTTGGCTTAGTGGAATGTTCACCCCGGCGACGTTTTGTTGTTCCGCCTTTGTTTTCCTGGAGGACCAGGAATGAGCTTTCAATACCCGCTTCGTAGTCCTGCCAGAAACGGACCTGCTCTTCCGGTGATAGTTCAGACCAGTGACGTTTGCTAATCACAGCAAGCTGCACTTAGCTTGCACTGTAAGAGTTGATATTTCCTTCTCATGGAATTAAACTCCATCTCAGGTAACAAGCATACCTGAAATAAATAAGCTCAAGGCTCTGCCTTGATGTCAGCCCCCGCTAATCTGCGCTCCCTGGAAAAGACGAGATTACGGGGGTTTTCTTTATCTGAAATTTACGTTCTCGAACAAAATTTCAGCACCTCGTTTTCTGCATTTACAAATCGCGGAAAACTTGCCTGCAAATTTAGCAGCATGGGCGCAATCGATCAACGATGTTCAAGCCTGGCTCGTTTCCTTTTTGATTCAACACACATCTCTGACAGCTTCAAAATCGTTTTCAGAACAGCTAGTGAAGCCCCTTCTTTACTGACGTTCCCCATACAAAACCTTACAAAATCAGAAATTCAGAATTTTGTATATTCAAAAAAGTTTTTTTGACTACATACACCCACTCACACGATCGAATAAACCACGCAAACAGTATTATCTAGATTTTTAGATCGTACACCATTTAACAAACAGAATATTATTCTGTTTTTTAGATATTATACAGATCATTAGATCGCTCTTCTGGCATTGACAGGTTTTAAATGTCGCACACACAATACTATCCAGATGATTGTAAAAAGCGCGTTCATCGCGTTTTTTGTGCTCATTGCCTGGAAAATGAGCACTCTTTGACGCCCGTTAGAACGCTTGTCATCTCATGCTCTTTAACAACCCCGGACAGCGGTCATTGCCTAAAGCCCTGGCATAAGGAGGTTATTATTCGTGCATTTCAAGCACCGCTGGCATCTGTCAGCAACGGGCTACGTAACAGAGTGACGTGCCGCGCCATCTACACAGGTAACGACTCTTTATCCGCAAATATCATTCTGCATACTTAAACCCCCTTATTTGGTGAACTCGCGTTGAGTTAATCTCACTCACTCTCTCCCTGAGCAAGTCGTACAGGCTGCAACGCAGAAGTACACCAGATTTGCCAGTCTCCACTCCAGGTAAGGGGGTTTAGCTATGCATGATGATGAACAATCAGATAAAGAGCCTGTAGTGAGTGGCTGCAACTTTTCATAATTAGCTTATGACGCTGTATTCCGGGGATGTTTCTATTTCAGACAAACAACCGGGAGAAAATATGGCGCGTAAGTTAAAAATTAATCCTGTCATTCCTGAATGTGTGGCAGATTTGAAAGGATATCCACTCTATATCATCGTTGCTTATTGGGGATTAAGAAATAATAAAACGCTCACAACAACGGATGTTAGCCGTAATTTCCTTATTACACAGCAACAATCTTATGATGTGCTTACCTACATTTACCAGGAAGCACAGAAGCAGATAACAGCAACTAAACGAACACTATTTAACGAGCACAAAAGAAGAATTAGTGCGTTCAGGATTCTTGATATTGACAAAGGCATATTGCGCACCCCAAAAAAAGAGATTGCATATGCCAGCTACGACAATATACCAACTGTCACAATGAAAAGTACCCGTTGTGAGATCCAGGATAGTTTTACAGAACTGCGCCGCTGGATGTGTTCAAGAAAGACAGGTGATCGAGTGGAGGTATTTTTGAATGCCTAAGTACCAAATAAACGCAACCATCAAAAAACCAGGTGGTGGCCCCGTGAAATGGACTCATTACAGCGACTTCCCTATGACCGCTGAAGAATGCAGAAAAAACTTCTCAAAAGAAAAAGAAGCAGGAAAGTGTTTTTCTGTTGATGTTCATATTTCAGATTTCATTTGCAAAGAGATACCTCCACAAAATGCAGGAAATACATATGGCTGATTTTGGTTCCACTAAAAAAACAGTGACATTTGAAGAATGGCACGAGCTATTAATGGATTACGCAGAGTTACGCGGTGGAAATGCCGCCGATGCGGAAGCATGGCGTGGTGATTATGAAGCAGGAAAAACTCCGGTTGAAGCATATTGTGATGAATGGGGAGAGGATTAATCATGATTGACGCTATAATTACGCCAATAGTTACATCTATTCCGTTACTCTTATTAATTTTAGTCGCGCTGATATTCGTTAAATCTGCCGTCAAAATCGTGCCGCAAGGTAATGCCTGGACAGTGGAACGCTTTGGTAAATATACCCATACGCTTTCCCCCGGTCTTCACTTCCTGATCCCGTTTATGGACCGCATAGGTCAACGGATCAACATGATGGAAACCGTCCTGGATATTCCTAAACAGGAAGTTATTTCGAAAGACAATGCAAACGTAACTATCGATGCTGTTTGTTTTATCCAGGTCATTGATGCAGCGAAGGCAGCTTATGAAGTCGATAATCTTGCATCAGCTATTTCAAATCTTGTCATGACCAATATCCGAACTGTCGTTGGTGGAATGAATCTCGACGATATGCTTTCTCAACGTGACAGCATCAATTCTAAGCTGTTAACGGTTGTCGATTATGCAACTGATCCGTGGGGAATTAAGGTCACACGTATTGAAATTCGGGATGTTAAACCACCAGAAGAACTGACTAAGGCGATGAACGCGCAAATGAAAGCGGAACGTACTAAGCGTGCCCAGATTCTGGAAGCGGAAGGTATACGCCAGTCACAAATTCTGAAGGCGGAAGGAGAAAAACAGTCTCAAATACTGAAAGCGGAAGGGGAACGGCAATCAGCGTTTCTTCAGTCTGAAGCACGCGAACGTCAGGCAGAAGCGGAAGCTCGCGCAACAAAACTGGTGTCGGATGCAATCGCTGAAGGTGACGTTCAGTCTGTTAATTACTTTATTGCGCAAAAATACACTGAAGCACTCCAGGCAATTGGCACAGCATCAAACAGTAAACTGGTTATGATGCCGCTTGATTCAAGTAGCCTGGTGAGTTCGGTTGCAGGTATCAGTGAACTGCTAAAAAACGTATCACAGGATACTCACAAAGTTGATATGAAACAGGCTCAACAATATTTGTCTTAAAACAGATAGCGGACGGTGACAATATTGTTTTAATCACCGTCCTCATATTCATATTCACGAATGAGCAAATCATTTAAATGAAAACTTATGGGTTCATCCTTCTTATTTTACATATAATCCCTATGGGGGCATGGAGCTTTCTTCTTTTTATTACAAAAGATGAGAACAAAGGAGAAAAAATACTAAACCACATCGCATCAATATTTCCATTATGGCTGAACTTCGGAGGGGTGATGATAGCGATGGCTCTGCTGCCCCTGTTAATATGGAGTTTTAATGGCATATTCTTTGGCTTCTTTCTGCTAATTTATGCATTTGGCGTTTATAACTACCTTCATCTTCTTTATTCAATTTCTCCCTTTTATCATGGAGATTAGCCATGTTATGGTTTACACTGTTTCTTCTGTGTATTGCACTTGAAATTATAACCGGAACAGGATGGTTACTCTTAATCAGTCTTGGTGCATTATCAAGCGCCATTGTGGGCTTTTTTCTTCCGATATCACAAGAAGCCAATATATGCTTCTTTGCATCAATCAGCATACTGGCGTCGATAATTAAGTTCCTCTATGACAAAAAACATAAGAAATTAGATACTCTCCTGGTGAACACAGGGCATTCACGTTTTAAAGGAAAAGAATTTACTCTCAGTGACGATATTGTGAACGGCAAGGGGCAATTACTTATTGGTGATACATTCTGGCCTGTTGAGACGTTACACAATGAAAACTACCCTGCGGGAACAAGAGTTATTGTTACAGACATGCAAGGAATAACTCTTAAAGTAATGACCATCGAAGACAAGAGTGAAAACAAGGAATAAATCATGCATCTTTCGTTGTTAATTCCGCTTACAGGAGCAGCGATGAATGCACTATGTATTTTTATTATCAGACTTCTGGATAAGGATTTTATTGAAGTCTATAAAAAAACGCTAAAAAAAATTACTGCATTACATATTTTATTGATGGTGTTAAGTGTCACAGGAATAGTATGAGGAAAATTCTATGCGAAACGCAAATGAAGGAATTTCTCTTGCAGCTATTGTAGCTAAAGAAACAACAACAGGTAAATGGAATGGTACTGGTGGGGGTATTGGTTTAGGTACTGGTGGTATTGGCTTATTCATCGGAGGTGTTTCTGGTTCTAAACAAGAGCAGACACAAAGGGCAAAAAACTTTGAATCGCCTAAAGAGGAAGAATACAGTCTATTAAATGTATACGGTTCGATAATAAAAGTTCTAGTTTTTGGCGTGCTATTTGGTTTATCTGCCCGTTTATTTACATTTTTATCAGACACTGTTTCTGATTTTGCTGAACCAGTAACAACCACCACAGCCACAGGAAAGATTCAATCTATTCTGGATGGCATGGCAGAAATGGTAAGCATTTTAGGCACCGTTGTCCCTTTTTTAGTAATTATTTTAGGCACCGTTATCCCTTTTTTAGTAATTATCATAGCAATGATCTGGTTTCTGTTTTTCAGCAGCAAACGAGAAAAAGAAGAGTTAACTCGAGTTGAACGTGAAGCTGCTAAAACAAAACTCCGTATAGATGTCTATCACCGTTTACGTTACGTTGAAAGCGATCATGTCGTTTTTGACCCGATTACAGGCCGGGAGGTTCCGGCAGAACGGGCGTGTATTAATAAACTTATTGAGGCACTTGTTGATGAAAGCAACGACATCTCAAAAAGAAATTGACGAACTTCTGAATGCAATAAAAACAGGACATTCAAAATTCATTCTATCAATACCCGTACATACTACCCATCCAATGGCCCATAAAATAATGAAGCCTTACTTCAGGAGAACAGGACCGCTTCTGTATTCAGATAGTATATTCAGGATTTGAAGAAAGTATTTATTTATATAGGGCATACAAAAATGAGTGCTTTTATTAAGCTGGCATCTGTTCTGGCGTTATTTATTAGCCCGGTTGTGGTTGCAATAGCAGGAGAACAATCTCACTGTACAAAAATCAACGAATACCCTTTCATCGTCACTCAATGCGACGACGGAACTGTGACAGTGGTGAATGTGATAAATAACCGTGTATCTGTGTGCCGTAAAGGGGAATCATGCAAAGAAATAAAATTATAACTCTGGACACATTACATGACTCAAGCAAAAGCTAATCTGAGAAAACTTCGCCGTGCACGTTATGTCCCCCCTCGAACAGTAAAGAAAAGCATAGCGAATACAGAACGTGTCGTTTCAAAAGCAATTACCGGCTGTGGTGTCTTCCGTGATATACCACAAGTAAAAATCAATCTCATCGAAACAAGGAAAATTTTACAAATCGAACTGGCTTTATCCATTGCTAACTTATCTGAGGCGAATCCAATTGAGATACGAAAAAAAATCAAAAGCATTGACCGACAATTATCTTCAACCTCAAAAATCAGAACTACATTATGAAAAAAAACGACGATTTAATCACTTTACCATCTCATAACAGCCACGCTCTCGATTACATCATTAAAAAAGCGTTTACACCACGTAAAACCAAAACATCGACAGCGACCCACAACGTTTATAGTTACAATAAAGAAGAATCCACATTAAATTTCCAAAAAATTGGAGAAGCAATTTTTTTCGGCACAGACCTGGTAATTAAGCTGAAGCCAAATATTAGTGCCTCTGGTGAACTCTTCATCTGCCAGAAGGACTAAGCTATGAACATTGTTTCAGAATTTCTTGAGAAAGTAACAACCATTGTTGAATCCACAGCGGCGACGAACGCCGCTAAGGTCGCACAGGCAATATCTCCTACATTCTTTGCGGCTATAGCCTTATACGTTATTTATCTAATATATGAAATCACGTATGCCCAACGTGACGTCCTGATGAGCGAGGTGACTAAGAATATCGGTGCATTCGCCCTGGTTGGTGCATTCACTTATTCAGCACCTTATTACAGTGAGTTTGTGATTCCGTTTGTCATGCACGCAGGCTCCGACCTTTCTGCTGCTGTAACGGGTAATTCAAGCTCTGCAACCAGTGTTGATAATTTGTGGAATATGCTTTCAACGAGTTTAAACGATTATAAGATTAAAGCATTAGATGCTCTAGATTGGAGTGACCTCGGAGATCTAATAAATGTGCATATCGTTTGGCTCATCGGTTATGGGGGCGGATTACTACTTATCTATTACACAGCTATTTTCTTATGCCTATCCACATTCATGGTTGGCATTCTCTTATCCGCCGGAATTTTGTTTATTTGCTTTTCCCTGTTTGCTTCAACAAGAAATATGTTTACAGCATGGGTGGGGAGTTGTCTTAACTACATTCTACTTAATCTTTTTTACAGTATATCCTTCAGTTTCGTTATCAGTTTTGTGGAGCAAACCGTCCCGTCAAGCGGAAATATAACCCTCACAACAGTGATTTATTTCTTTATGGTCATTGTTATCTCTGTATTCCTTGTAGAACAGGTTGGCACGCTCTGTTCTACATTAACAGGTGGGGTAGGTATAAATGGCCTTACATCAGCCGCTAATGGCTTTGGAGGTAAGGTTGCATCCGGTTTTATGCGAGCATCAGGGCTTCGCGCTTTCGCAGGAGGTTTCTCCAAACAAATGTCAATGCCATTTTACCAGGCTGGACGGGGCGCTGCCAAATCATTGCAGGGACGAACCCCGAGGTCTGGAAATATAATTAAACCGGGGTGATTAACATGAAAAATAAAGTCCTGTCCGTTCTCTTTGCTGGAATAATTACCGTAACATCACCATCAATCTTTGCATCTGGTATTCCAGTAGTAGACGTTACAGCGATAGCTAAAACAGTTGAAGAAGGGCTAAATCGTGCCGCTGAAGCGGCAAGACAGCTTGAGCAACTCAAGCAACAATATGAACAGACCATAAGATACGCTGAAGAACAGAAGAAAAGACTCGAAGGCTTCACTGATTTCAGCAATGGCTTTGATAGCGCATCCAGCTATATGAAGGATTCTCTATCAACAATAACAAATAGTGCAAAATCAGATCTTAGCTCTTTGCGATCGCAATATGACTTATCAAGCAACGTTGCAGAGACGCAACAAAAATATGATGCAATCCTGGCTAAGATCAAATTCTATGAAAACTTCAACAATGAAATACAGGAAAGGGCTAAGAGATTAACCACGTTACAGAAGGAGTTCGCGTCAGCAGATACTCCGCAAAAAAAAGCTGACTTATCTAACCAATTGAATACAGAAAAATTGACAATGGAGCTACAATTGAAGCAATATGATATTGCAGAGAGACAGCTTGAAGCTGAACGCAAAGCTCAAAAAGAAGTATATGTTCGCCAATTGAGAGAGACATTTAGGTGATGAACAAGTCACGAAATGTAATTATTGCATCATCCATGCTATTTGCAGTATTCATGTTAGCAGGATGTAAAGAAAAAGTTTACGCTGTTGAATACTATACAAGCAACCCAGCCGAAGCTGCTAAAACCATTGAGCAGTGCAGAAAAGGCGAAATTACAGACCAGAATTGTGATAATGCTCGCACGGCATTAGAGCAGATAAAAAAAGAAGAGTATAAGAAGAAATTGAGAGAGACATTTAGGTGATGAACAAGTCACGATTAGATTAATATGAGTAAGCGAAACAATAATAAAACCCGCCTCGCGCGGGTTTTATCTTGCGTAAAGATTTATAAAACCTCCACTACCAAGCATTACTCTATGGCTTGCCTGTGGTTTGCATTAGCAAAAATTGTTTCATTTATTACTTCATGAAGTTTTATTTTCTTCGCTTGTTCAGATGTGACTGGATAAAACACACCACCTGGTTCATCAAACATCATAAAGTCTCCCTGCATTGATTTACAATGACAACAATGATTCGCGTAGTAGGTCATTTTCGCTGTTTTACTATAGGCTGGATAATATAACTTAGAATGCTTATTGATTATTGATAACGCAGAAGATGATATCCTTCTTACGTTGGATAAAATAGCCCATGCTTTTGGATTGGTTAACCACTGATAAATTATATTTTTCTTTGAATCAAAATATACCATCCCTCGTGGAGAAGATGTTTCATACCATTTATCTAATATGCGACCTTCCCATTCAGCAGGTTTAACCCCACAAACAACATCTCTATAACTAAACCAACGAGGCAAAAAAACACCAAAAACAGGAGTTATTTTCTTACAGCGCCAACATGACTGGTAACTTTCCGCAATATAAAAACGTTGAGAAAAAATATTGTAATCATGTTCGTTTAATTCTTTTATCCACTGAATAAAATAAATTGGATTTTTCCCCTGTGGAACAAACCATTTCCGTTGTTCTTGATCCCATTGCGCCCCTTTTTGTTTGGCTAACTCCTTTTCTTCAAAAGGTACATTTAAATAAAACCGCGCCATAACCAACTTAACTCCAGTATTCTGTTCTGATGATGCAACAGGATAGATATCAAAACTAAACAAAGAGTGCAATTCCGCCTTTAATGGCTCATTCATACCCGCCTCGTGCGGGTTTTCTTTTGCCTGAAATATGGAGGAACACCATGAAATCCATCATTTTATCGATGGTTGCCGCCACCGCATTACTGTCAGGCTGCGCGGATAGCAAAACACAACCAGTACCTGAGTCACCGTTAACCTCAAATGACCACCAGATAACGTTGAAAATTGATACCGTGCGAACAGACCTGCCGGACAGTTCTCCTGTTTGTTTGAATGGTATGAATATATACGAAAGTCTGAGCGAGCGGCATCCAGGCTTGTTTGCCAAAAATCAGAACGTGATTTTCCGTAGTGCATTCTTTGATGACGGTCAGGCGATATCCTCCGAAACAATCCGCAAAATAATGCAGAGTACCCCGTGCGTTGAATCACAAACAACATCTGCCGGAAGCTGGGAACCTGCCACGGAACTGATCCCCCGTCAGGCAATATCCGGTGACACTACACTGGCTGAAAAAGATCGGACTGCTGGCTTCACAATGCGGATAGCACCGGAGATTGAGCGTGGAAATTTCCACCTGCTACTCACAACCACTGACCCGATACGGAAACTGACTGTCAAGCTAGACTGGCCCCATGAATCTCCAGACAACCAATATCACTTAAATAAGTGATAGTCTTAATACTAGTTTTTAGACTAGTCATTGGAGAGCAGATGATTGATGTCTTAGGAC
>NZ_JBJQJI010000023.1:0-41375 GCF_046487485.1 Escherichia sp. WS1368 | reverse complement strand
TCCTTGTTTTATCGGGTTATTTGTCTGCTGACAGGCGAAACCCTACAGATTTATAAGAAAGCCTTAAGTGAGATATCTGTCAGATAAGAACAATTAGGAAAATATTTATATCACCATGATAAATATGTGATTTATTGGGAAGTAACAAACCATCAACATTTTCTGCCCTTTTTCCCATCACCAGGCCATACTGATATTTTTCCTCGCACAAAGGACTCGGCATGAAACTCGTCGGTAGCTACACCAGCCCGTTTGTACGCAAACTTTCTATTCTGTTGTTAGAAAAGGGCATAACTTTCGAATTTATTAATGAACTGCCCTATAACGCGGACAACGGCGTGGCGCAATTTAACCCGTTAGGAAAAGTGCCGGTGCTGGTGACCGAAGAGGGCGAATGCTGGTTTGATTCGCCGATCATCGCTGAATATATTGAATTAATGAATGTCGCTCCGGCGATGTTGCCGCGCGATCCGCTGGAGTCGTTGCGGGTGCGCAAAATTGAGGCGCTGGCGGATGGCATTATGGATGCCGGACTGGTATCGGTGCGTGAACAGGCGCGTCCGGCGGCGCAGCAGTCTGAAGATGAATTGTTACGCCAGCGGGAGAAAATCAACCGCAGTCTGGATGTGCTGGAAGGATATCTGGTCGATGGCACACTCAAAACCGATACGGTCAATCTGGCGACTATCGCCATTGCCTGTGCCGTCGGATATCTCAATTTCCGCCGCGTTGCGCCAGGTTGGTGTGTCGACCGCCCACACTTAGTCAAACTGGTCGAAAACCTGTTTAGCCGCGAAAGTTTTGCTCGCACCGAACCGCCAAAGGCTTGATGCGCGATATGTCCTCCTGACCCATCTCACGTTACAATCCGTGGTTATGTTAAACGCCCTTCTCCGTGTGAGAGGGCCTTGATCAGCCAGGTTTCCTATGACAACCGAAACGCGTTCCCTCTATAGTCAACTTCCGGCTATTGATCGCTTATTGCGCGATAGCTCCTTCCTTTCTTTGCGTGATACTTATGGTCACACCCGCGTGGTGGAATTGCTGCGTCAGATGCTTGACGAAGCGCGAGAAGTGATTCGTGACAGCCAGACGCTGCCCGCATGGTGTGAAAACTGGGCGCAAGAAGTCGATGCCCGACTGACGAAGGAGGCGCAGAGCGCGCTGCGTCCGGTGATCAACCTGACGGGAACCGTGCTGCATACCAATCTTGGGCGAGCTTTACAGGCAGAAGCCGCAGTGGAAGCCGTTGCGCAGGCTATGCGTTCGCCAGTGACCCTCGAGTACGATCTGGACGACGCCGGACGCGGACATCGCGATCGGGCGCTGGCGCAGCTGCTGTGCCGCATTACGGGAGCGGAAGATGCCTGTATCGTTAATAACAATGCGGCGGCGGTGTTATTGATGTTGGCGGCCACTGCCAGCGGGAAAGAGGTGGTGGTATCTCGCGGCGAACTGGTGGAGATTGGCGGCGCGTTTCGTATTCCTGATGTCATGCGTCAGGCAGGCTGCACCCTACACGAAGTGGGGACCACCAACCGCACGCACGCTAATGATTATCGTCAGGCGGTGAATGAAAATACCGCGCTGTTGATGAAAGTACATACCAGTAACTACAGCATTCAGGGATTCACCAAAGCGATAGATGAAGCGGAACTGGTGGCGCTCGGCAAAGAGCTGGATGTTCCCGTAGTGACTGATTTAGGCAGTGGCTCGCTGGTTGATCTTAGCCAGTACGGTTTGCCGAAAGAGCCAATGCCGCAGGAGTTGATTGCGGCGGGTGTCAGTCTGGTGAGCTTCTCCGGCGACAAGTTGTTAGGCGGGCCGCAGGCAGGAATTATTGTTGGTAAAAAAGAGATGATCGCCCGCCTGCAAAGCCACCCGCTGAAGCGTGCATTACGCGCGGATAAAATGACCCTCGCGGCGCTGGAAGCCACGTTGCGTCTTTATTTACACCCTGAAGCACTGAGTGAAAAATTACCGACCCTGCGCCTGCTTACCCGCAGCGCAGAGGTCATTCAAATCCAGGCACAACGTTTACAGGCCCCCCTTGCCGCACATTACGGCGCGGAGTTTGCGGTACAGGTTATGCCATGTCTTTCGCAGATTGGCAGTGGTTCGCTGCCGGTTGATCGCCTGCCGAGCGCGGCATTAACGTTTACACCCCATGATGGACGCGGTAGCCACCTTGAGTCATTAGCCGCCCGCTGGCGTGAATTGCCAGTGCCGGTGATTGGTCGTATTTATGACGGACGATTGTGGCTGGATTTACGCTGCCTTGAAAATGAGCAACGGTTTTTGGAGATGTTGTTGAAATGATTATTGCGACTGCCGGACACGTTGACCACGGCAAAACAACCTTATTGCAGGCGATTACTGGCGTAAATGCCGACCGTCTGCCGGAAGAAAAAAAGCGCGGCATGACCATCGATCTCGGTTATGCCTACTGGCCGCAGCCGGATGGTCGCGTGCCTGGTTTTATCGACGTACCCGGTCATGAAAAGTTTCTTTCCAACATGCTGGCGGGCGTTGGTGGTATCGATCACGCGCTGTTGGTGGTGGCGTGCGATGACGGCGTGATGGCTCAGACTCGTGAGCATCTGGCGATTTTGCAGCTGACCGGTAACCCGATGCTGACAGTGGCGCTGACCAAAGCCGATCGCGTGGACGAAGCGCGTGTTGATGAGGTTGAACGCCAGGTAAAGGAGGTGCTGCGGGAATACGGTTTTGCTGAGGCAAAACTGTTTATCACCGCAGCAACCGAAGGTCGGGGAATTGATGCCCTGCGCGAGCATTTGCTTCAGTTACCAGAACGTGAACACGCCAGCCAACATAGTTTCCGCCTCGCGATCGACCGTGCATTTACCGTAAAAGGTGCCGGGCTGGTCGTCACCGGTACGGCGTTAAGCGGGGAAGTGAAGGTAGGCGATTCACTCTGGCTGACTGGTGTAAATAAACCGATGCGTGTACGTGCGCTGCATGCACAAAACCAGCCAACAGAAACCGCCCATGCCGGGCAGCGTATCGCGCTTAACATCGCGGGTGATGCGGAAAAAGAGCAGATTAACCGTGGCGACTGGCTGCTTACCGATGCGCCGCCGGAGCCGTTCACACGGGTGATTGTCGAGCTTCAAACCCATACACCGCTGACCCAGTGGCAGCCGCTGCATATTCACCACGCCGCCAGCCACGTCACGGGACGCGTTTCGCTGCTGGAAGATAACCTTGCCGAGCTGGTATTCGACACGCCGCTGTGGCTGGCGGATAACGATCGCTTAGTGCTGCGCGATATCTCGGCCCGCAACACGCTGGCGGGGGCGCGTGTGGTGATGCTTAACCCGCCGCGTCGCGGTAAGCGTAAGCCGGAATATCTGCAATGGCTGGCGTCTCTTGCACGAGCGCAGAGCGATGCCGATGCGTTATCTGTTCATCTGGAACGCGGAGCGGTTAACCTTGCAGATTTCGCCTGGGCACGGCAGCTCAACGGCGAAGGGATGCGCGAACTGCTGCAACAGCCTGGCTATATTCAGGCTGGTTATAGCTTGTTGAATGCGCCGGTTGCCGCCCGCTGGCAGCGGAAAATTCTCGACACATTAGCGACTTATCATGAGCAACATCGCGATGAACCTGGTCCTGGGCGCGAACGTCTGCGACGTATGGCGTTGCCAATGGAAGATGAAGCGCTGGTACTGTTGCTGATTGAAAAGATGCGCGAAAGCGGCGACATCCTCAGTCATCACGGCTGGCTGCATCTGCCGGATCACAAAGCGGGCTTCAGCGAAGAGCAGCAGGCCATCTGGCAAAAAGCAGAGCCACTGTTTGGTGACGAACCGTGGTGGGTGCGAGACCTGGCAAAAGAGACGGGAACCGACGAGCAGGCAATGCGTCTGACGCTACGTCAGGCGGCGCAGCAGGGGATAATTACCGCGATCGTTAAAGATCGTTATTACCGTAACGATCGGATTGTCGAGTTTGCCAATATGATCCGCGATCTCGATCAGGAATGTGGTTCAACCTGCGCGGCGGATTTCCGCGATCGCTTAGGCGTAGGCCGAAAGCTGGCAATTCAGATTTTGGAATATTTTGACCGCATTGGCTTTACGCGTCGTCGTGGAAATGATCATTTATTGCGCGACGCATTATTATTTCCGGAAAAATAAGGAAATGATTAATTAAGTTTTAAAATAAATTAATACAAAATTCTTATGAATTTAAAAAAAGCACATTGTTTAATGAATACAATGTGCTTTTTATTAGATTAATTTTGATAATCAATAATACTGATCATATTTTTGAATGAAAATCCTCAGTAAGCTGCCCGCCCTTTTTTACACTTTCAGGAGTGTGTTATGGCAGCTTCAACCTTTTTTATTCCTTCCGTGAATGTTATTGGTGCTGATTCATTGAATGATGCAATGAATATGATGGCAGATTATGGATTTACCCGTACCTTAATTGTCACTGACAATATGTTAACGAAATTGGGTATGGCGGGTGATGTGCAAAAAGCACTGGAAGAACGCAATATTTTTAGCGTTATTTATGATGGCACCCAACCTAACCCCACCACGGAAAACGTCGCTGCAGGTTTGAAATTACTTAAAGAAAATAATTGCGATAGCGTGATTTCCTTAGGCGGTGGTTCTCCACACGACTGCGCAAAAGGTATTGCGCTGGTGGCAGCCAATGGTGGCGATATTCGCGATTACGAAGGCGTTGACCGCTCTGCAAAACCGCAGCTGCCGATGATCGCCATCAATACCACGGCGGGTACGGCCTCTGAAATGACCCGTTTCTGCATCATCACTGACGAAGCGCGTCATATCAAAATGGCGATTGTTGATAAACATGTAACTCCGTTGCTTTCTGTCAATGACTCCTCGCTGATGATCGGTATGCCGAAGTCACTGACCGCCGCAACGGGTATGGATGCCTTAACACACGCTATCGAAGCGTATGTTTCTATCGCTGCAACGCCGATCACTGACGCTTGTGCACTGAAAGCGGTGACCATGATTGCCGAAAACCTGCCGTTAGCCGTTGAAGATGGCAGCAATGCTAAAGCGCGTGAAGCAATGGCTTATGCCCAGTTCCTCGCTGGTATGGCGTTCAACAACGCATCTCTTGGTTATGTTCATGCGATGGCGCACCAACTGGGCGGTTTCTACAACCTGCCACACGGTGTATGTAATGCTGTTCTGCTGCCACACGTTCAGGTGTTCAACAGCAAAGTCGCTGCTGCGCGTCTGCGTGACTGTGCTGCTGCCATGGGCGTTAACGTGACAGGCAAAAATGACGCGGAAGGCGCAGAAGCGTGCATCAATGCCATCCGTGAACTGGCGAAGAAAGTGAATATCCCGGCAGGCCTGCGTGACCTGAACGTGAAAGAAGAGGATTTCGCGGTACTGGCCACCAATGCCCTGAAAGATGCGTGTGGGTTTACTAACCCGATTCAGGCAACTCACGAAGAGATTGTGGCAATTTATCGCGCTGCGATGTAATCATCATTCCCCCAATGGCTGGCTAATTGTCAGCCATTTTTTAAACTATCTCAAAATTTGCGATTTTTGAGAGAGTTTTAGTTATCTCTGTAATCCTTGCCCGTAAATTCGTGATAGCCGTCGTAAAGCTGTTACCGACTGGCGAAGATTTCGCCAGCCACGTCTACCCTTGTTATACCTCACACCGCAAGGAGACGATCATGACCAATAATCCCCCTTCAGCACAGATTAAGCCCGGCGAGTATGGTTTCCCCCTCAAGTTAAAAACCCGCTATGACAACTTTATTGGCGGCGAATGGGTAGCCCCTGCCGATGGTGAGTATTACCAGAACCTGACGCCGGTGACCGGGCAGCTGCTGTGCGAAGTGGCGTCTTCGGGCAAACGAGACATCGATCTGGCGCTGGATGCTGCGCACAAAGTGAAAGATAAATGGGCGCATACTTCGGTGCAGGATCGTGCGGCGATTCTGTTTAAGATTGCCGATCGAATGGAACAAAACCTTGAACTGTTAGCGACGGCTGAAACCTGGGATAACGGCAAACCCATTCGCGAAACCAGTGCTGCTGATGTACCGCTGGCGATTGACCATTTCCGCTATTTCGCCTCGTGTATTCGGGCGCAGGAAGGCGGGATCAGTGAAGTTGATAGCGAAACCGTGGCCTATCATTTCCATGAACCGTTAGGCGTGGTGGGGCAGATTATCCCGTGGAACTTCCCGCTGCTGATGGCGAGCTGGAAAATGGCTCCCGCGCTGGCGGCGGGCAACTGTGTGGTGCTGAAACCCGCACGTCTTACCCCGCTTTCTGTACTGCTGCTAATGGAAATCGTCGGTGATTTACTGCCGCCGGGCGTGGTGAACGTGGTTAACGGCGCTGGTGGGGAAATTGGCGAATATCTGGCGACCTCGAAACGCATCGCCAAAGTGGCGTTTACCGGCTCAACGGAAGTGGGCCAACAAATTATGCAGTACGCCACGCAAAATATTATTCCGGTAACCCTGGAACTGGGCGGTAAGTCGCCAAATATCTTCTTTGCTGATGTGATGGATGAAGAAGATGCCTTTTTCGATAAAGCGCTGGAAGGCTTTGCACTGTTTGCCTTTAACCAGGGCGAAGTTTGCACCTGTCCAAGCCGTGCTTTAGTGCAGGAGTCTATCTACGAACGCTTCATGGAACGCGCCATCCGCCGTGTTGAAAGTATTCGTAGCGGTAACCCGCTCGACAGCGTGACGCAAATGGGCGCGCAGGTTTCTCACGGGCAACTGGAAACCATCCTCAACTACATTGATATTGGTAAAAAAGAGGGCGCAGACGTGCTCACCGGCGGGCGGCGCAAGCTGCTGGAAGGCGAACTGAAAGACGGCTACTACCTCGAACCGACGATTCTGTTTGGTCAGAATAATATGCGCGTGTTCCAGGAGGAGATTTTTGGCCCGGTGCTGGCGGTAACCACCTTCAAAACAATGGACGAGGCGCTGGAGCTGGCGAATGACACGCAATATGGCCTGGGCGCGGGCGTCTGGAGCCGCAACGGTAATCTGGCCTATAAGATGGGGCGCGGCATACAGGCCGGGCGCGTGTGGACCAACTGTTATCACGCTTACCCGGCACATGCGGCGTTTGGTGGCTACAAACAATCAGGTATCGGCCGTGAAACCCACAAGATGATGCTGGAGCATTACCAGCAAACCAAGTGCCTGCTGGTGAGCTACTCGGATAAACCGTTGGGGCTGTTCTGATGTAAGAAGCTGGTCGCATCGGGTATTCATTGCCTGATGCGACGTTTGCGCGTTTTACCAATTCAAATGTCTACGTCTTGAATGACTGAATATTGATTGAACTTAATTACGAGTCTCCTCGCATCTTTTCAACAAGTTACTGCACACCGTTATTCTCCTTCCGAGCGAGTCAACTTTATCCCCCTGACGGCCCATATAAATCGCGCTATCGTGATTGTTATCGCTAATTGTGTGTGTATCGTGTGTATAATCATGGAAGGGCAGGGATGTGAAAAGTGCAGACGTGATCGCCATCCTGAAGCAGCATGGCTGGGAACATATTCGAACCCGTGGCAGTCATCATCAGTTCCGCCACCCTGTTCATCCGGGTCTGGTGACGGTTCCGCACCCTAAAAAAGATATTAAGCCCGGTACGCTGGCGCAAATTGGGCGTCAGGCTGGTTTAACATTTTAAAATTTCAGGAGGCAATATGTTTTATCCCGCCTATATCCACAGTGATCCTGACGGCAGCGCCAGCGGTTTTTTCCCTGATGTTCCAGGCTGTTATTTTGCTGGTGATACGCTGGACAACGCTTTCCAGGATGCGCGAAGTGCACTGGTCGCGCACTTCGAAACCTTATGCGAGATGAATGAAGAGTTGCCGCTTCCAGGCTCTGTGGAAACACATCTGGTCCAGCGTGCGCAGGACTTTATTGGTGGGCAATGGTTGCTGGTGGATATCAATATGAATCAGTTCGAAGGTCGGGCTGAACGTATCAATATTACGATGCCGAAAAGGTTACTGAACAAGATTGATACCTACGTGCGCAATAACCCAGACTACGCCAACAGAAGTGCGTTTCTGGCAGAAGCTGCCCGGCGTGTATTGCCGGGCGTTTAATCTCGCGTTTCGATGGTTGGCGGGCAACCGCACCGATATGTTGATACTGATAAGACGCGTTAAGCGTCGCATCATGCGCTGGTTTCCTCATTCACCCAGATCCGCATTTCGCCTTCACCCCGGTTAGCCCAGCTAAACCACGGGATAAATGTCAGAGTTTGCGGCTGGCGTTTGGCTGGGGCATAGTCGTAATGCCACAACGGTTGTTGTTCTGGATTGCTCTGTTCACACCGGTAACCCGGTGCCTGGATTAAGATCTTATGGCGGAACAATCCCTTGCCGTCAAAGGTCGTAAATGGCGCATCGGTAGGCAGCCACAGGTTATGCAGTGACTCGCCGTTGTCGGCCTGTTCCAGGCAATACACCAGCGGGCCGCGCTGAATCGCCACTTTTCCGGCGACGTGACGCACCAGAGGGTTACCGTAAACGCGACGTACCGGCATTGGCAAAGTCAGATTCAGCGTGTCGCCCTCCTGCCATTCGCGGGTAATGTGCAAATACCCTTTACGAATATCCTGCTCGACCTCTTCCCCATTCAATATGATCTGCGGCTGTATGCACCAGTCCGGCAGACGTAAAGCCAGCGTATGACGCACCGGCTGGGGCGATTCAACCGCAATTGTCACCTGTTCCTGCCACGGATAGTTTCCGCTAACCCGCAGACGCAGCGTGCCATTTTCTACCGGCACTTCCATGCTGTTTCCTGCGTAGATGTTGATATACAACGCATCTTCACGCGGCGTGTAGAGATAATGACCAATCGAGGTTAGCACGCGGGCGATATTTGGCGGACAACAAGCGCAACCAAACCAACGCTGGCGGATCGGCTTAACGTGATCGTAGATATGGTTGAATTTTAACGTTTTTGGATGCACTTCCAGCGGATTCACATAGAAGAAATGTTTGCCATCCAGCGCCATGCCGCCGAGCACGGTGTTGTACAGTGCGCGCTCCATCACATCGGCATATTGACTGTCGCCTTCCATTTCCAGCATTCGCCGGGCGAACATCATCAGGCCGATGGAAGCACAGCTTTCGGCGTATACCGTGTCATTCGGCAGATCGTAATCGCTGCTGAACGCTTCGCCGCTGCTTTGTGAGCCAATGCCGCCGGTAATATATAACTGACGCTGGGCCATATTGTTCCACAGCCGCAGGCAGTCCTGACGCTTGCTTTCATCGTGACTTAAACGCGCGAGATGCGCGACGCCGGTCATCAGGTAGACAAAACGTACTGCGTGACCAATGGCGGTTTGCTGCTGTGCGATGGGCAAATGCGCCTGGCTGTAGGCTTTGTCTTTCACCATCCACGCCGGGCCGTAGGTGTGCCAGTGCGAGGTCTGCCCGCGCTTTTCATATTCCTGGTCGTAATAGTGCGGTTGCGCACCACGCTGTTCGACAAAATAGTTCGTCAGCGCCAGGTAGCGCGGCTCTTCAGTCACTTCATACAGGCGCATTAGTGCCAGTTCAATTTCCGGGTGACCGGGATAACCGTGTAACTTACTTTCACCTGGACCAAATACGCTGTCGATATGATCGGCCAGGCGGCAAACGACCTCCAGCAAGCGCCGCTTGCCCGTGGCCTGGAAGAAGGCGACTCCGGCTTCAATCAGATGACCGGCGCAGTAAAGTTCATGACACTCCGCCAGATTGCTCCAGCGTTCTTCGGGCGCTTTTACCGTAAAGTAAGTATTGAGATAGCCATCTTCGCACTGGGCGGAAGCGACCAGTTCGATTACCTCGTCAGCGGTTTTTTCCAGTTCGGCATCCGGCTTCTGGCACAGCGACCAGGCTACCGCTTCCAGCCATTTGGCGACGTCGCTGTCCTGAAACACCATCCCGTAAAATTCACCGTCTTGCAGTCCTGCGGCAATGCGAAAGTTTTCAATCGCATGGCTAGGTTCCGCTTCTGGGATACGATCGTTCAAGGCATCCCACTGATAAGGAATCACCACGTCGCGGACCAGTTGTTGGTACTGACCGAGGAACGGATCGCTGACCGTCAGTTTATGCAGATCGACTTCCGAAATGTTCATCTTGTGCTCCTTAAGGCTGTACATGACGCTGACGCAGGTCGCTAGCTATGCGTGACATCATAGGGTTATTGAGTTTGCAAAAGCGGATCGCCATCGCCAGCAGCAGGTGGAATAGCGCAGGCAGCAATGTTTCCATCGCCGCGATCCCGCCAAGCGAACTGGCGGTCTGGTTTTCCACGCCTGGCTGGTAGGCGACAAAAATAAACAGCAGGCTGATGATCCCGGCGCTGGAGGCCCAGGCCAGCTTGATGAAAAACAGATTGAAGGCGAAGTTCATGCCGGAAGAACGTACGCGGGTTTTCCACTCGCCGTAGTCATCGGCAAAGGCCATCAATGAGAAGTGCAGTGGCAATGTGAAGCCAAGAATCACGCCATTACCGAGGATCACCGCCAGCCACAGCGTTTGATAAGCCGGGCCAGAAGGCAGGAACCACATCAACACCGCCAGCGCAGCGAGGAGCAGGTTGGTGTAGTAGTAAATTTTGACGGTATCGAAACGCCGCGTTAATGGGCTGACAATCACCGAGCCGATAATGGAGGCGAAGGTGACCATGGTGAAGAACAGCGACGTGTAGCCCGTACTGCCTTGTAAGACGTAGGTAATGAAGTACATATACCCACCGCCGCGAATATTAAAGACGTTAATCAGCAGGAAAGACATGACCAGCATCAGCAGCAGTTGGTCGTTGTTTCGCAGCCCGGCAAGATGTTCGCGCAGGGTAAATTTCCCCATTGTGGAGAGTGGCACCCGTTCACGAACCCAGAAGAAACAGCACAGGAACATCACCACGGCAATGGCGCACAATACGCCGACGCCCAGTTGATAGCCGCGCGCGGCATTACCCTGACCGAAGAGATCTACCATCCACGGTAAGCCTACCGAAACCAGAAATCCCGCCACGCCGCAGAGAACGAATCGCCAGGACTGGCAGGAGATCACTTCATTGTGGCGGGTGGTCATGGTGTTGATCAGCGCGCAGTACGGCACGTTGATGGCGGTATAACCGACTGAAAGGAGCAGGTAAGTGCCGAACGCCCAGGCGATTTTTACTCCCATGCTGGCATCTGGCACGGTGAACGTCAGGATGCCGATAATGCCGATGGGAATGGCAATCCACAACTGCCACGGACGAAAGCGCCCCCAGCGACTTTGCGTCCGGTCGGCAATGACGCCCATCACCGGGTCGGAGATGGCATCAAACACGCGCAGTGCAATAAACAGCGTGCCGACCAGCGCCGGAGTTAAGCCAAAAACGTCGGTGTAGAAAAAGGTGAGAAAGTTCATGATCAGGCAAGTTATTACGGTGCCGCCTGCGTCACCCAGGCCGTAGCCTATTTTTTCCCGTACAGATAACGCATCGTCAATTTTACCTTTAGCGATATCAGCGGTAGTAATCGGTGTAGAGGTCATAGATGTTCCTCGTGAATAGGGTGCAATTTTTAGTTTTATTGCAATGACATGATTAATTCTGCCGTGAACGGGAATATCAACAAGGCGAGAAAAGAGTAAAAAAAGGTGACGATTCCGACCTGAATTTAAAAGTGTGAATTGGATCAGGTGAAATTAATGTTTTTGATTAATAATCAAAAGGTAATGTGTTTAATCATTAATGAATAAGCGGGAAATTACATATTAATGCTCGAATTATCCATGACGTTACCGATTAAAGTGCAAAATGGTGGATTATTTATTTCCCGTGGCGTAGGGAGGCATCCGGCAAGGCGGCTGGAGTCATGGGAAATTATCTTTGTCGAAAAAGGTCGATTAGCGATTCAGGAAGAAGAGCGGATATTTCTGGTCGATGCGGGAGAGAGTTTATTACTCTGGCCGAACCGACAGCATGTTGGGGTAGAGGATTTTCCCGCCGATCTCAAATTTTACTGGCTGCATTTTGAGGTTAAAGCGCCGGATAGCGACCCGCGCTGGCTCACTCATCTTAGCGTGCCGCAACAAACGAAGGTTGCCGATCCGCAGGCGCTGGTGGCCCTGTTTCGCCAGTTCTTAAGCGAACAGGAAAAGCATCAACGCACTCCGGCGCTGGAGTTTATTGTGCTGCTGATTTTGCAGCAACTCACCCGTGACGCGCGTCTTGATGAACAGGCCGATGCCGCAGGTACCACGCTTGCCTGGAAAGCGCAGAAACTGATCCGCACGCAATATCATCGCCCGCTTTCTACGGCGCTTTTAGCCCGCGAGCTGTACTGCAATGCCGATTATCTTGGGCGTGTCTATCGGCGGGTGTTTCATCTGACGTTAACAGAAGCAATCCATCGCCAGCGAGTGCGCGAAGCCGAAAAGCTGTTAATTAGCGAAGCGCGATCGCTCACGGAAGTGGCGGCGTTGTGCGGGTTTAATGACGTTGGTTATTTCCGACAGATTTTTCGCAAACACACCGGTTTAACGCCAGCTGCGTGGAAGCGACGTTACAGCAAGGAACATATCAATTCGTAGTGCCGGGGCGATGAAGCCCCGGCGTGAGGGATTACTGCCCGTAATAGGCATTGGCCCCATGCTTACGCAGGTAGTGCTTATCCAACAGTTCGTTTTGCATCGCAGGGAGTTGCGGCGCAAGCTGGCGCGAGAACAGGCCCATATAGGCGCACTCTTCCAGCACTACGGCATTATGCACCGCATCGGCGGCGTTTTTACCCCAGGCGAACGGGCCGTGAGAATGCACCAGTACCGCCGGGATTTGCGCCGGACTCCTGCCGCGTTCTTCGAAAGTTTCAATGATCACTTCGCCGGTCTGGTATTCATACTCGCCGTTGATCTCCTCTGCGGTCATCTGTCGCGTGCAGGGGATGGCACCATAGAAATAATCGGCGTGCGTGGTGCCCCAGGCGGGGAGATCCAGCCCGGCCTGTGACCAGATGGTGGCGTGGCGCGAGTGGGTATGCACAATGCCACCGATTTCGGCATAGCGACGGTAAAGCGCCAGATGCGTTGGCGTGTCGGACGAGGGCTTTTTGCTGCCTTCTACCACCTTACCGCTGGCTATCTCAACCACCACCATATCGTCGGCGGTCATCACGTCGTACTCGACGCCGGAAGGTTTGATTACCATCCATTGCCGCGCTTCGTCTACCGCGCTGACATTGCCCCAGGTGAACGTCACCAGATGGTGAGCGGGAAGCGCCAGATTCGCCGCCAGCACGTCGGCTTTCAGTTGCTCTAACATATAAATCCAGCCTCCTGCATACGCGCTTCAATCCAGCGCCGCGCCTGAATAATCTCCAGCACCGGCTCTTTGGCTTTTTCGGTCCACATCTCAATCAGGAAAGAACCGCGATAGTTCAGTTCATGCAGCGTTTTGAAGATGCCAACGAAATCGACGCAGCCTTCGCCAAACGGCACATCACGGAACTGTCCGGGATTTTGCCCGGTGACTGGCTGGGTGTCTTTCAGGTGGATCGCGGCGATACGGTCAATGCCCAGTTTCAGTTCGGCGGGAACATCATTGCCCCAGGCGCTGAGGTTGCCGACGTCCGGGTAGACGGTGAACCACGGCGAGGCGAGCATCTCGTCCCATTTTTTCCATTTGCTGATGGAGTTCATAAACGCGGTATCCATAATCTCCACTGCCAGCATGACTTGTGATGCCGCCGCCTGTTCGACCGCCCACGCCAGCCCTTCTGCAAAACGTTGCTGGGTGCCTTCGTCGTGGTCTTCGTAATAGACGTCATAACCCGCCAGTTGAATGGTGCGAATGCCGAGATCGCGCGCCAGACGAATCGCTTTACTCATGATCTCCCGTGCTCGCTGGCGTACCGCGTCGTCACGGCTACCAAAAGGAAAGCGACGATGTGCGGACAGGCACATCGACGGGATCCCAACACCCGTTTCGATCATCGCGGCAACCAGCGAAGTCCTTTGTGTGGCGCTCCAGTCAAGGCGTGACAAACGTTCGTCGGTTTCATCCACCGACATTTCGACAAAATCAAAGCCGCAGCTTTTTGCCAGCACCAGCCGCTCAGGCCAGGAGAGATCTTTCGCCAGCGCTTTTTCATAAATCCCTAACGGATGATTACGCACGCGCGCCTCCCCAGATGGCATCAATTTGCGCATGGAAATCGCCAGCCACCTGCGCCGGATTTGCTGCGCCTGCCAGTGCTCGTCCGGCAATAAACGCTTTCACGTGGATATCTTTAAACAGCGGCAGGTCAGCAGGGGTAATCCCGCCGGTAATGGAAAGCTCAAGGCCGATATCGGAAAGCGCCTTCATGCGTGCCAGATCGGCCTCGCCCCACTGTTGCCCGCTGGCCTGTGCGTCACGACCGCGATGATAAATGGCCTGCCGCACGCCAATACGATGCCAGTCGCGGGCGTCGTCCAGCGTCCAGTTACCGAACAACTCGATCTGAATTTCACCACCGCAGCGTTGCGCCATCGCGTGGCCTTTTTCCACCGTCGCGAGCGGCGCGGCGCAGATGATGGTCATCCAGTTGGCACCCGCGCCAAACGCCTGTTGCGCGAGCGTTTCACCAGCGTCGGCGACCTTCCAGTCAGCAACGATGATTTTGTCCGGGCATTGTTCGCGTAAGGCTTTCACTGCGCCAAGCCCTTCGTTTAAACAGAGAATGGTGCCCGCTTCGACGATATCGACGCTGTCTTTTAACAGCGTCACGTCGCGCTGCGCGGCTTCAAGTGATGAGTGGTCGAGGGCCAGTTGCAGAAGTGGTCGGCTCATAATGTGTGCTCCTTGATGCGGGCGTGAAAGCCCTGAAGTGCGGCAATGAGATGCTGATAGCGTTGGTATTTTTGTTGGTAAAGCTGATGGGCGGTCATATCCGGCAGCAGGGTGCGTACCGGGTGCTGTAAATCACGTTGGGCTTCGCTGAAGTTGTGATAAACCCCGGTGCCGACGCGGGCGGCAAGCGCCGCGCCAAAACAGCCGGTTTCTTCCACCTGCGGCAGCTCGATACGCAGTCCGCTGACGTCCGCCAGCATTTGCATCCAGACATCGGAATGCGCCGGGCCGCCAGTGACGCGCAGGGTGTGCACATCAGTAAAACGTTCGCGCATCCGGTTGAGATGGGTCATATGGCTGAATACCACCCCTTCATAAATGGCCTGCAACAGGTGTGCGCGGGTGTGAATGGCCTGCATCCCGTAGAAACCGCTGGTCATCTCGAGTCCGGCGTTGCTGCCGTACAGGAACGGCAGGAAAAAGAGATCGCCACCGGCTTTCGGCAAGCTGGCAACGGCCTGGTTGATCTCATCAAACGAGATTTCTCCCCACTGTGCGGTAAACCATTCGAGGTTGCCGGAAGAGGTGGGGCTGGCTTCGTGAACGATAAATTGACCATCGTTAACGTAGCGACCATAGACATACGGATGCGCTTCACCGTCACGCAAACCGCTGGTTATGCCGCTGGTCACCGCCCAAGTGCCCATTACCGCATTGAGGGTAAATTCGTCTTCGATCCCGGCGCAGAGTGCGGTAGAAACCACATCAAACAGGCCGCCGACAACGGGCGTACCCGCTTTCAGACCGGTCAGTGCGGCTGTCTGAGCGGTGATCTCCCCGCAGATTTCGGCAGATCCGACAACAGGCGGCAGGGCGTGGTTGATTTCAGCGATCCCAAGCCAGTCGGTGAGGCACGGGTCATATTCCCCAAGACTCATGTTGTAGAGGTTGGACTCGGAAATATTGCTCTCTTCACAGCCTTTGACGCCGGTTAAACACCAGCGCAGGTAGTCGTGCGTCATCATCACGCAGCCAATTTGCGCGTAGCGTTCTGGTTTGTGCTCTTTCAGCCAGCGTAACAGCGACACCGGATGCCCGGTCCACAAGGTTTGTCGGGTCAGCGGGTAAAGTTTTTCCGGGATGCCATCTTCCTGCCAGCGACGAACGATTTCCATCGCCCGGCGGTCCGAGGACAAAATAGCATTCCCGAGCGGCTTGTCGTTTTTATCCAGCAAAAACAAGCCCTTTCCCTGTGCGGAGATACCGATACCCACTATTTGCTCCCCGCTGACACCAGAATGAGTAAGCAGGGCGCGAATGACAGCCATGCAGCATTGCCACAGTTCTGCCATATCGCGCTCTGCCCAGCCTGGCTGCGGGCTTAATGCGCACAGAGGCAGGCGCTGCACGCCTGCCTCCCGGCCTTCGCGGTCATACAGCCCGGCTTTCAGCCAGCTACCGCCACAATCTAACCCCAGCCAGTATTGCGTCATGGTTTATTGCACCTCATCCACGGCTTTCAGCAGCTCAGCGCCCTGCGGAACATCTTTAACAAACATGTCGCGGACCTGAGTACCCAGTGCGTCGCTAAAGGCTTTGCGGTCGAGATCGGTGATGACTTCCACGCCCGCTTCTTTCATGCCGTCGATGATTTTTTGCTGATCTTCGGCAACCAGTTTGCGCTGGTAGTTACCCGCTTCCTGCGCAGATGAGATCAGCGCCTGCTGGAACTCCGGGGTTAAGCCGTCAAACTTCGCTTTGTTGATCACCACCAGAAGCGGGGAATAGGCGTGATGGGTCAGAGAAAGGTATTTCTGCACTTCGAAAAATTTTGCTGACCAGACGACGTTGATAGGGTGTTCCTGAGCGTCGATAGTGCGGGTTTCCAGCCCGGTATAGACTTCGGCAAACGGCATCGGGATCGGGTTAGCGCCAAAGACTTTGAATGCGGCGATATTCATCGGACTATTGTTGGTGCGAATTTTCAGCCCTTTCAGGTCGGCAGGTGTTTTCACTGGCGCACGCGAGTTGGTGACATCGCGCCAGCCGTTTTCCCAATAGGCCAGTACTTTCAGTCCCTTACCTTCAAGGGAGACTTTCAGGTCATCACCGACTTTGCCGTCGAGCGTTTTATGCGCGTGGGCGGTATCGCGGAACAGGAAAGGGACATCAAGCAGGTTCATCACAGGTGACAATCCGGCAAAGTTATTCGAGCCGGACATTTCCATATCGATGGTGCCGCCACGCACGCCGCTGATCATCGCCTGTGCATTACCGAGGGTGCTATCCGGAAACAATTTTAATTTCAGTTCGCCTTTGGTTTTTTCCTGTAATAATTCATTGAATTTTTTCGCTGCAATATGTTGCGAGTCGGTTTGTGAGGTTTCATAACCGAAACGTAAAGATTGTGCCGCCAGTGAAGATGTACTGAATGCAGCCAGGCCAGAAATGAATAATGCGTAGGTTACAGAGCGTAATTTCATAATATTTTCCTTTTAATTAATCCATTTCAAAGGGAGGATGATGAGATCGGGAATAAAAACAAATACGACTAATAATGAATATAAAACCAGGACGTAAGGGAAAACGCCTCTGACTGCATCATCGAATTTGAGTTTTGCCACCCCTGAAATAACGTTAAGCACATTACCGATAGGCGGTGTAATTAAGCCGATTGAGCAGTTAATGATAAACATGACACCGAAATAAATCGGATCGATTCCTGCCTCTTTAACTAAAGGCATTAATACCGGGGTAAGAATTAATACCGTCGGCGTTAAATCCATGACCATGCCGACAATCAGGATAGCCACCATAATGACGATAAACAGCAGACGCGGTGAATCGACCAGCGGTTGCAGTAAATCAGAAACCATCATCGGCAGTTCAGCAATGGTGATCAGCCAGGCGGAAACTTGTGCCGAGGCCACCAGAAACATCACCACTGAGGTCGTTTTCGCCGCGCCAATAAGCACATGCCAAAGTGTGGCGAAGGTCATTTCACGGTAAATAACTGTGGCGACAAACAACGCATAGAAAGCAGCAACGGCCCCGGCTTCGGTAGGGGTAAACAGACCGGAGCGAAACCCGCCAATAATGATGACTGGAAGAAACAGCGCCCAGATACCGGAGACAAAAGAGTGCCAGATTTCCTGCATCGTTGCTTTTTGCTGGCGGGGTAAATTAAGGCGACTGGCCTGCCACCACCAGGTAAGCATCAGCGTTGCGCCCATCATCATGCCAGGGGCAATGCCCGCCATAAACAGCTTACTGATGGATAATCCGCTGGAAACGCCGAAAATAATAAACGGAATGGAAGGGGGAATAATTGGCGCGATAATGCCGCCAGAGGCAATCAGCCCCGCCGCCCGGTTGACCGGGTAGTTGGCGCTGCGCATCATCGGCACCAGTAGAGCGGCAACGGCGGCGGTATCCGCAACGGCAGAACCAGAAAGGCTTGCCATAATCATAGCCGCCAGCACGCCGACGTAGCCCAGCCCGCCTGGTTTATGCCCCACCAGTTTCATCGGCAGGTCAACAATGCGTTTTGACAAGCCGCCCGCATTCATGATTTCACCCGCCAGCACAAAGAACGGAATCGCCAGCAGGGAGAAGCTGTCGGCTCCGTTCACCAGCGTTTGTGCCATGATCTGGACATCAAACATCTCCAGCCAGAACATTAACGCCGCCCCGCACAACAACAGTGCCCAGGCAATAGGCAAACCGATAGCAATACCACCCAACAGACAGCCCAGAAAAATCAGCACAGCCATGATTAAGCTCCTTGCGGTGGCGTCGTTAGAGAATTGCTACGCGTGATGAGTTGATATAAATGACGCAGTTCAAAGAATGCGATAACGAGGCTGGTGGGCAGACAAGCGGCATACATCAGGCCGATGGGCAAACCGAGGATCGGTGAATAATCGCTCCAGTCCTGAATTGTTTTTAGCGTTGCGCCCCAGGCCAGTGCGCCACAAATAAATAAGATTAAGGAATGGGTAACCAGAGCGACTCGTCGCTGCCATGCGGGGGAGAGTTTCTCCACCAGAAAGGTGACCTGAACGTGGGCGTTATCCATAAAAGCCACAATCGCGCCAATAAATGTTAACCAGACAAATAAATAACGTGACAATTCATCTACAGATAAAATGCTTGTCTGAAAACCATATCTTAAAATAATGTTTATAAACACAATACAGGAAAGTACGGCGAGATTAATCGCCAGTATTGCTTCAAGTATTTTTTTCATAGCTATTCCTTGAGGCTATGTCTGTCATAATTCAAGTTGCATGTGCAGCAACCTAAATTATTAATATAGTTAGAGCAATAACATTACCCAGGCGTTCTGGCGTAGACGATTATTCGATTAATTCAGCGCTGTTAATGCGACTTTAACCACAATTTTTCGTATCTCAGAGGCTGTTTGCAGAATACAACCTGGTCGATGAACATCCTGCGGGAAGAAAATAGCGTAGCTGCCCGGTATCATTTCTATAAATGATTCATGTTCACTATCGTGATAAAAAATAATATCGCGCTGCTCTAATAGTGATTCGCTGACTTTATTATTTCCCGTATCAATAGCAATGCCGATTTTCTCTTCACCCCACGCCAGAAACTGAATATCGATATACCGACGATGCACTTCCGGACGGTTTTCCGCCGCTTCGCGTGTGGTTAAATCGATAATTTGCGCATAAATATTCTTGCCGTCGATTTCGACAACACCCGGCTCCAGGGCGTTGAAATCGGTAGCGCGCAGAAAATCGAGCGCCTTTTCAATGGCGGCAGGCAAACGGCACGGATTGGGTTGCGCGATATGTCCAAAAATCATGACTTATCTCCTCATAACGCCTGGATTTTGGCCCACACGCTGTCATCAACGGTGATGCCGTTACGGCGGTTTTCGGCCAGCAGGGTAGTAAATTCGTGGCCGGGTAAGCGGATGGCCTGGTTTTCGTCAGCGCGTTCAGCGGTAGTAACGTAATCCATGATGCGTTGCAGCTTTGCATCGCGGGTGGGGCCGTCGATCAATTTATCCACTTCGATGGCGATAAAGATTTGCGAAACGCCGTATTCGTCGCTGTTGTCCTGGGTGACTTCGGCAACCGATGCGCCGTCGGAAAGGAGAGTGGCGATCATATCCAGCACAATCGACATGCCAGAACCTTTCCAGTAGCCCATCGGCAAAATGCGGCGATTCTTCTCGATAACGCCAGGTTCTTTGGTCAAATTGCCCTCATCATCAAAGCCACCATCAACCGGGAGCTGACGACCTGCCAGACGGTTAACTTCTAACATGCCGTAAGAGAACATCGACATCGACATATCGACCATGGTGATTGGGGTAGAAGGAATGGCGACGATCAGCGGGTTGGTGCCGATGCGACACTCTTTTGCGCCCCACGGCGGCATTACGGCGATGGAGTTGGTCCAGCAAATGCCAATATAGCCTTTTTCCGCCGCCTGCCAGCCGTAGCTGCCGCCGCGCATCCAGTGGTTGGCATTACGTAGTGCCACCAGACCAATACCATGATCGGCAGCCAGTTCGATGGCGCGATCCATCATCTTTTTCGCTGTCAGGTTACCGATCGAACGCTGGGCGTCCCACTGTTCAATTGCGCCGAGGCTGGTTATACGTTTGGGTTGGGCATCAGGAATGATATCGCCGTTTTCCAGTTGTTGAATGAAACGAGGGAAACGGTTGACGCCGTGAGAATAAACGCCGGATTCGGTGGTGCGGGCGAACATCTCGGCACAGGCATCAGCCGTTTCGCTGTCAACGCCGCGTGAAATTAAGACTCGATTAAAGGCTGCTTTTAACTGCTCAAATGTCACTTTCATCCCTGGCTTCCTTGTTTTTTTGATCGCTTTTTTGGCTTAAAATTTCAATATGCGAAATCTAATTTCAAATATATCGATCGCTTTTTAACAAAGCAATCTGATTGATGAATTTCAAAAAACTTAAAAATCAATTGGTTATAAATTATCTGTCGAGATCGTGAACTACGACACACTTTGCGCTACCATCAGGACGCGACAAAATGGGGAAAGAAGTGATGGGAAAAAAAGAGAACGAGATGGCGCAGGAAAAAGAGCGTCCAGCCGGAAGCCAGAGTCTGTTTCGCGGGTTGATGCTGATTGAGATTTTGAGCAACTATCCAAACGGTTGTCCGTTGGCGCATCTTTCGGAGCTGGCTGGTTTAAATAAGAGTACCGTCCATCGCTTATTGCAGGGATTACAGTCCTGCGGCTATGTGACCACCGCGCCCGCCGCAGGGAGTTACCGCCTGACTACCAAATTTATTGCCGTCGGGCAGAAGGCGCTGTCTTCGCTGAATATCATTCATATCGCCGCTCCGCATCTTGAGGCACTGAACATCGCCACTGGTGAAACCATTAACTTCTCCAGCCGCGAAGACGATCACGCTATTTTGATTTATAAGCTGGAACCCACAACCGGGATGCTGCGAACCCGTGCCTATATAGGCCAGCATATGCCGCTCTACTGTTCCGCAATGGGCAAGATCTACATGGCGTTTGGTCACCCGGACTACGTGAAGTCATACTGGAAAAGCCATCAGCATGAGATCCAGCCGTTAACCCGCAATACCATTACCGAGCTGCCCGCGATGTTCGACGAACTGGCGCACATTCGTGAAAGCGGAGCGGCGATGGACAGAGAAGAAAACGAACTCGGCGTCTCCTGTATTGCTGTTCCGGTGTTTGATATTCATGGGCGGGTGCCGTACGCCGTGTCGATTTCTCTTTCGACATCACGTCTGAAACAGGTGGGGGAGAAAAATCTCCTGAAACCACTGCGTGAAACCGCGCAGGCTATTTCTAATGAACTGGGATTTACTGTCAGGGACGACCAGGGCGCGATCACATAACGCTTTGGACAAGTGCCAAAACTTTAACATTTCCTTCGTTGGATCAAAGCAGTAGAGACGCGCTCTCTGGCACTCTGCTGTTTTAGTGCAAAGGAGTGATCATGAACCGGTTTATTATTGCGGATGCGACGAAATGTATCGGTTGCCGTACCTGTGAAGTGGCTTGCGCAGTGTCGCATCAGGAGAATCAGGATTGCGCTGCGTTGTCACCAGACGAGTTTATTTCCCGTATTCGTGTCATTAAAGACCACAGCTGGACCACGGCGGTAGCCTGTCATCAGTGTGAAGATGCACCGTGCGCGAATGTCTGCCCTGTTGACGCGATAAGCCGCGAACATGGGCATATTTTCGTTGAACAATCACGTTGCATTGGCTGTAAAAGCTGTATGCTGGCTTGCCCGTTTGGTGCGATGGAGGTCGTTTCTTCGCGCAAAAAGGCGAGGGCGATTAAGTGCGATCTGTGCTGGCATCGGGAGACGGGGCCGGCCTGTGTTGAAGCCTGCCCGACAAAGGCGTTGCAGTGCATGGATGTCGAGAAAGTGCAGCGGCATCGGCTACGGCAGCAGCCTGTTTGAAACGTTTTCCGGCGTTTCTCAACGCCGGAATAGTGCGCTTTGTTTATGCCGGATGCGGCTAAAACGCCTTATCCGGCCTACAAATTCTACCAAATTCAATATATTGCAGAAATCATGTAGGCCTGATAAGCGTAGCGCATCAGGCAATTTTTAGTGACTTTCAGCCCAGGCTCTTTCTATCTCTTCTGCCAGAATCTTCACACCCGCCTCAATTTTATCCGGCTCCGGCACGTAGTTCATGCGCATACATTGATGTGTATGTGGCCACGGTTTATCCAGCCCTGGGAAGAAGTTGTGCCCCGGCACCATCAGCACGCCGCGTGCTTTCAGGCGCTGATAGAGCTGCTCGGTCGTAATGGGCAAATCCTTAAACCATAGCCAGAGGAAAATGGCTCCTTCCGGTTTATGAATCAGGCAGCGATCTTCCGGTAAATAGCGGCGAATGATGGCGATAGTTTCCTGAACACGCTGGTAGTAAAACGGTTTGATGACTGTTTCAGACAGGCGCAGCAGATCGTTACGCTTAATCATTTCACACATCATCGCCGGACCAATACCGCCAGGTGCCAGGCTGATAATGCCGTTCATATTGGTGATGGCGGTGATGATTTTTTCATTGGCGATGATAATGCCGCAGCGGGAGCCAGGTAGACCCAGCTTGGAAAGACTCATGCACAGTACGATATTCGGATTCCACAGCGGGCGCGCTTCGCTGAAGATGATACCCGGGAACGGGACGCCATAAGCGTTATCAATCACCAGCGGAATGCCATGTTGATTCGCCAGCGCGTCAAGCTTCAGCAACTCTTCGTCAGTAATCACATTGCCTGTTGGATTCGTCGGCCGGGAGACGCAAATCATCCCGGTTTCTTCGCCAATATGCAGATGCTCAAAATCGACGTGGTATTTAAACTGGCCTTCCGGCAGCAGTTCAATATTCGGACGCGCAGAGACAAACAGATCTTCTTCCAGTCCGGCGTCAGCGTAGCCAATGTACTCCGGTGCCAGCGGAAACAGCACTTTTTTGACCCGACCATCGGCACGGCGTCCGGCGAACAGATTAAATAAGTAGAAAAACGCGCTCTGGCTGCCGTTTGTTAGTGCAATATTCTGTGGTTCGATATCCCAACCCAACTTATCGCGCAGCATTCCGGCAAGCAGTGTGAGTAGCTCCGTTTTCCCCTGTGGACCGTCGTAATTGCACAGTGCATCAGTCGCTTTGCCACTTTCCAGCATGTCGGTCAGTAGCGTCTGGAAGTAGTCCTGCATTTCCGGGATCTGCGCTGGATTACCGCCGCCGAGCATAATCGCGCCAGGCGTGCGTAAACCGTCGTTCAGATCTTCCATCAGCAGCGTAATGCCGGAGTGGCGGGTAAATTTGTCACCAAAAAGGGAGAATGTCATAGCGGGATATCTGTCGAACTCTGTAGCAAGGAAGGTAACAATAACGCTACATTTGCTGGGGTGCAAATCGCTCTGTTGAAGAGTGAGCGGTGCTTTATCCTGCAACGCTGATTAGCTCTGACATTTTATCCTGGTTGGCGGCTTCCCGAGGTACTGACGAACGGGAAGCCGGAAAAGTCACTGTTGCCCAGCCCAGATGACCAGCACTTTATCGTCGCCATGCTCACGAACAAAGCCGTAGCCCTGCTTCAGCGAAAGTGTCGTTTGTTTGCCCGCGCCAATTGCGGGATGGCGGGCGCGGAACTGGCTGATTTTCTGCCAGTGCGCGACGCTGGCGGCAGATTTACCGCTAACATCCTGCCAGTTCATATCCGAACGCGTACCTTGCAGCGGATCCGAACCGGTGGGGCCGAACGGACGCGAGGATTCATCACCATAAAAGATTTGTACCGCGCCTGGCGCTAATAATAATAACTCTGCTGCTTTGTCGCCCCCTTCACGGAACAGGCGGGTATCATGCGACGAGAGGTAGCTCAACACGTTGAAATCCTGCAATTTCTCCGCCATTTGCTGCCAGGTCGTATCCATCTGCGCCAGACAATCGACTGCTTTAGCCGCCTGCTCCTGATAATCGAAATTGATCATCGCATCGAAGCCGTGGCGATAGTAGTCACTTTGCATCACGCCGTGGCCCCAGGCTTCACCGGTCATCCAGAAAGGTTTGTCATCTAATGCTTTGTCGGGGTTAGCTTTTTTCCATTCGCGAAGCGCGGCGCTGGCTTCGGTTTTCAGTTGCTGCCAGGCGGGCAACTCAACATGTTTGGCGGTGTCGACCCGAAAACCATCAATCCCATAGTCGCGGACCCACTGACTTAACCAGTGGGTTAAGTAATCGCGAGGGGTAAAGCCGTCGATGACTTTAGCGTGGGTATCCGTTTTGTTTTTATAGAACACCGGCAGACCAGAAGCGGTCGTTGATTCGGTTTTGATATCCGGCAAAAAGGCCAGCGACATAGTGAGATCGTCGAATCCCGGATTGTCGTAATCGCCGATATCGGTTCTGATCCAGTTTTTTCCCCACCATTTATCCCAGCCTGTTTTGTCGCTGAAATTAATGTAATCGTTAAAGCTATGCCAGGTTTGCCCGGCGGCAGGTTTCCAGTCGCTCCAGCGTTCACCCAACGTTTTTTTCACTTCGTCACCAGAAAGATATAACGCGCCAAACTGATACTCCTGCATATCCGCCAGTGTGGCATAGCCGGTGTGGTTCATCACGACATCAAAGAGAATACGAATACCGCGCTGATGCGCGCTATCAACCAGTGTCCGTAGATCGGCTTCACTGCCCATATTGGCATCAAGATTCGTCCAGTCCTGTGTGTAATAACCGTGGTAGGCATAATGCGGGAAATCGCCTTTTGTACCGCCGCCGACCCAGCCGTGAATTTGCTCAAATGGGGCACTTATCCATAAAGCATTGACGCCCAGCTGCTGGAGGTAATCCAGTTTGTTGGTCAGGCCGCGTAAATCGCCGCCGTGAAAAGTGCCAATTTCTGCCATACCGTCTTTATGACGTCCGTAACTCTGGTCATTACTGGGATCGCCGTTTTCGAAACGATCTGTCAGCACAAAGTAAACCGTGGCGTTATGCCAGTCGAAAGGGGCAGGGGCGTCAGTTTCTGCCCGTTCCAGCAGGAGTAAACCGTTGCTGGTGGCAGCGGGTTGTAACGTTATTTGACCGTTCTTCACTATCGCAATTTGCTGGCTGTAATAATCCCGGACTGCGGCTCCCTCCGGAAAAGTGGCGCTGACATCCAGTGTGAGCGGTAATCCATCCCATTTCGGGCATTCACGGACCAGGCTTGCTACCGGTTCGACGGCGTTCTGGATGGAAATCATCAATGTTGGTGTACCGGAGCGGGTGTCTAGTTGCAGCGTATATTCGCCGTCCCTGAACAATCGCCATTGAGGTGGCGTGTTGCTACAAGGTTGCAGGGAAAGCATCTGATTGAGTTTTATCGCATCCGCAGGCTGCCAGCACTGTTGGTCAAAATTTATCGTTAGTGGACGCGTACCTTTGGGCAACTGCGCGTGGCTGACAAATGTTCCCGTCCCCTGTTCGCTAAAGGCGGGAAACCCCGGAGAAGTCCAGCTGGCGGCAACGGCGAAGCCAGGAAGGAGCGTCAGAAAACAGGCGGCGAGTTTCATGGCGGATGAGTCCTTATTGCTGCGATTTCAGACAGTTTGCCAGCGATAAGCCAGACAAAACTCATCCCTGAGCGGTAAGTCCACAGGATGAGAAGCAAGGGTGAGCGATCGCGCGCAAAAAACGGCTGAATTTTGCGATAAACCCCACATTTTCTGCGATTTAGCGCCAATCTGAATCGTTAACTCGTGACATAGTTTCAGATTTGGACTATTCCTTGGGGTGCTCTTGACAGCTATTTTTGATATGATTTGAGATTCAACTCTCAAATTTGTGAAAAATATAAGGTGTTGGAATGATTAAATCCGACCAGGAGACCTGATGATTTTGACTCCCATACGACGATATGGGGCGATGATTCTTATGTTACTCACTCTGGTGTTTTCGAGTGAGGTGTTAGCGAAGACGCACACAACAACAGCGAGTCAAAAGTCCCACTTAACTAAAGCTAGTAATAAACAGGTAAGCAGTAAACAAGAGTATTCTCGCAATAGTGCAAAGAGTAGTTCACTTCCTGATTTGCGAAAATACCCTTCCGGAACACCAAGGAAAAAGGCGTTTCTCCGGACTGTAATGCCTTACATTACCAGCCAAAATGCGGCCATTACTGCGGAACGTAACTGGCTCATTTCAAAACAGTATCAGGGCCAATGGTCACCTGCTGAGCGTGCGCGTCTGAAAGACATCGCCAAACGCTACAAGGTGAAGTGGTCTGGTAATACGCGCAAAATCCCGTGGAATACCTTGCTTGAACGCGTAGACATTATCCCCACTAGTATGGTGGCGACGATGGCTGCAGCAGAAAGCGGTTGGGGAACGTCGAAGCTGGCGCGCAACAACAACAACCTGTTCGGCATGAAATGCATGAAAGGACGTTGTACTAATGCGCCGGGTAAAGTGAAGGGGTACTCACAGTTTAGTTCTGTCAAAGAATCGGTGAGCGCCTATGTCACTAACCTGAATACTCACCCGGCTTACTCTTCGTTCCGTAAATCGCGTGCACAGCTGCGTAAAGCGGATCAGGAAGTGACTGCCACAGCGATGATTCACAAACTGAAGGGCTACTCGACCAAAGGGAAGAGTTATAACAACTACCTGTTCGCAATGTACCAGGATAACCAACGGTTAATCGCGGCGCATATGTAATTGCATTTCCTCGAGCCTTATCCGACTTGTCAGTCGGATAAGGCTTTTGCTCGCATCAGGTGGTTGTGCTGAGTTACCTGATGCGACGCCGACAATTCTCATCATCGCTACAACATGACCTCGCTATTTACATCGCGATACTCTTTTGGCGTCGTGTCATATGCTTTTTTAAAAACAGAGTAGAAATATTGCAGCGATGGATAACCGCACATTTGCGATATCTCATTGATTGACAAGGTGGTTGAAATCAGCAGACTGCGCGCTTTCTCCAACTTCTCGGCATGAATCATGGCATGGATGGTTTCGCCCACCTCTTCTTTAAAACGCTTCTCAAGATTGGAGCGCGAGATCCCGACCGCATCGAGTACCTGATCCACTTTAATCCCTTTACAGGCGTGATTACGAATGTAATGCATGGCCTGAATAACGGCGGGATCGGTCAGCGAGCGGTAATCTGTTGAGCGCCGTTCAATGACGCGAACTGGTGGGACCAAAATCCGCTGTAGCGGCATTTCTTCTTTATCTAATAATCGATGCAACAGTTTTGCCGCCTGATAGCCCATTTGCCGCGCGCCCTGAGCGACCGAAGAAAGGGCGACACGCGACAGATAGCGGGTCAGTTCTTCGTTATCGATGCCAATCACGCATAATTTTTCCGGTACGGGAATATGTAGATGTTCACATACTTGCAGAATATGCCGCGCCCGGGCGTCAGTAACGGCAATAATCCCGGTTTGCGGTGGCAGCGTTTGTAGCCAGTCTGCCAGCCGATTTTGCGCGTGTTGCCAGTTCTCTGGCGCGGTTTCTAACCCCTGATAAACCACTCCGCGATACTTTTCTTCGGCGACAAGCTGACGAAATGCATATTCGCGTTCAGTGGCCCAACGTTTACCGCTTGATTCCGGAAGACCATAAAAAGCAAAGCGGTTAACGCCTTTCTCTTTTAAATGCAAAAATGCGCTTTCAACCAGCGCATAGTTATCGGTGGCAATGTAATGAACGGGTGGGTAACTTTCGGCAAGGTGATACGAGCCACCAACCCCAACAATGGGGACGTCGACATCAGCCAGCGCTTGCTCGATTTGTTTGTCGTCGAAGTCGGCAATGACGCCATCTCCTAACCAGTCCTTGATTTTATCAATGCGGGCGCGGAAATCTTCTTCAATGAAAATATCCCATTCCGATTGTGACGCCTGTAAATATTCCCCTACGCCTTCTACTACCTGCCGGTCATAGGCTTTATTGGCATTGAACAGTAATGTGATGCGGTGACGTTTAGTAAACATGGTTCTTTTCCTGCTGAATCATGCAAAAACTCAAAACCGGTAATACGTTACCGGCTTTGAGAAAATTTTTATCAAAATCAAGAACGGCGTTTGGTTGCGGAGTCCATCCATACTGCCAGCAACAGAATCGCACCTTTAACGATATACTGCCAGAAGGTCGGTACATCCATCATACTCATACCGTTATCCAGTGAAGCCATGATGAATGCCCCCATTACCGCTCCGGCAACGCTTCCCACACCGCCAGCCAGACTGGTGCCGCCAATCACGCATGCGGCAATTGCGTCCAGTTCGGCGATATTTCCCGCAGAAGGTGAACCAGCGCCAAGTCGAGAACTGAGGATTAATCCGGCGATAGCGACCATTAATCCGTTAATAGCGAATACGGCAAGTTTGGTGCGTTCAACGTTGATCCCGGAGAGACGTGCTGCTTCCAGATTGCCGCCGATGGCATAAATGCGTCGTCCAAATGCCGTCCGCGTTGCCATAAACATTCCGCCGAGTAACAGCAACGTCAGCAGCAGAACAGGAGTGGGAACGCCACGGTAATCGTTCAACAGCCAGATTGCGCCTAAGACGATAATCGCCGTTAATGCCTGGCGACCGACAACTGCGGTAGAGGCCGGAGACTGCAAACCCAAAGCCTGACGGCGCATTCTTCCGCGCCATTGCCAGCCAACAAAAGCCATTAAGCCAAGCGCGCCAATGATGAAGCCGGTGCTGGCGGGTAGATAGCTTTGCCCGATTTGTGACATCGCGGCGCTGGTGGGGGAAACAGTCGTGCCGTTGGTGATGCCAATGAGTATGCCGCGAAATGCCAACATGCCCGCGAGGGTGACAATAAATGAAGGGACTTTGCGGTACGCGACCCACCATCCGTTCCAGGCACCGAGAAGCAGTCCCAGAACCAACGTCACAATGATGGTAAGTGGCAAAGGCCAGCCTAGCCAGACGTCACAAATCGCCGCGACGCCACCTAATAGCCCCATCATTGAGCCGACGGAAAGGTCGATTTCAGCAGAAATTATGACGAACACCATTCCTACCGCGAGGATGCCGGTAATCGCGGTCTGGCGTAACAGGTTGGAGACGTTACGAGCGCTTAAGTAGGCACCATCGGTGGTCCAGGTAAAGAACAGCATGATTGCGATGATAGCTGCAATCATCACGAAGACCTGCAAATTCAGTGACTTCAACCCGGAAAAGCCACCGGATGTCGGTACGGCCAATTTCACTTCAGACGGATTGCTTTTCGACATGATGTTCGCTCCTCAATGCGGCTTCCATCACCTGCTCCTGAGTCAGGTTATGATTTATCAGGTTGGCTTTTAGTTTCCCTTCATGCATCACCAGTACACGATCGCTAAGGCCGAGCACTTCAGGTAATTCGGAAGAGATGACAATAACGGCAATACCCTGCTGGACGAGTTGGTTAATTAATTTGTAGATCTCGTATTTCGCGCCAATATCGATACCCCTGGTAGGTTCATCAAGAATGAGAATGCGCGGGTTGAGTAACAGACAGCGAGCGAGGATCGCTTTTTGCTGATTGCCGCCGCTCAAACGTCCAATAGCAAGGTCGGGGGACGACGTTTTAACTTTGAGTTGCTGGATTGATTCCAGAATACATTTTTGCTCTGCCGCGTCATCAAGCTGGCTAATACCGCCGGTAAATTTATTGAGTGCGGCGAGGGTAATATTTTTACCAACCGCCATTACCGGAACGATGCCGTCGCGCTTTCTGTCTTCGGGGACCATCGCAATCCCCTGGGCGATGGCTTGCTGACAGTTACGAATATCTACCTGTTTGCCATCAATATAAATTTTTCCTTCCCATTGTCCGGGCCACACGCCAAACAGGCACTGAATGGTCTCGGTACGTCCGGCACCAACGAGTCCGGCAATACCCAGTATTTCGCCACGTTTCAGGGAAAACGAGACATCATTAACTCGTTTAATATGACGATTAACCGGATGCCATGCCGTCAGATGTTCAATACGTAATATTTCATCTCCGGTGGTATGTGGTTCATTAGGGTAAAGCGCGGTTAACTCTCGCCCGACCATCATGGTGATAATATCGTCTTCACTCATTCCGGCAGCATCACGCGTACCAATGTGCTGACCGTCGCGAATAACGCAAATCGTATCGGAAATCGCTTTGACTTCGTTGAGTTTGTGCGAAATATAAATACAGGCGATACCGTGCTGTTGCAGATCGCGAATAATATCCAGTAAAACCGACGTTTCCTGCTCAGTTAATGAGGCTGTCGGTTCATCGAGAATTAACAAACGCACCTGTTTATTAAGTGCCTTGGCAATTTCAACCAGTTGTTGTTGCCCAAGCCCTAAATCGCCAACGCGGGTATCGGGTGAAATGGATAAACTGACCTGTGCGAGCAGCTTCTGACAGCGTAGTGTCATCAGGTCATAATCCATAATGCCATTGTGGGTTATTTCGTTACCCAGGAAGATATTTTCCAGCACAGTCAATTCTTTCACCAGGGCCAATTCCTGGTGAATGATGGCGATACCTTTGCGTTCGGTATCGCGGATGTGACTCGCCTGAATCTCTTCTCCCGCAAAAATAATTTCGCCTTCGTAGGAGCCATGGGGATAAATACCACACAGCACTTTCATCAGCGTTGATTTACCAGACCCATTTTCCCCACAGAGTGAGACGATTTCGCCAGCATTCAACCGCAAGCTGACGTTATCAATCGCCTTCACACTGCCGAAGGTTTTGGTAATGTTCTTCATTTCAAGTAGATAAGGCATAACGACTCCACCTAAGCCAATTCATTCACGCGGCATGGAGAGAAATCACGCCCCCGCTCCCCGCCGGGGCGTAACGCTTACAGCTCGCTCTCTTTGTGGAATCCGTCTTTAACTACCGTTTCTTTGATGTTGTTTTTATTCACATCGATCGGTGTCAGCAGGCGGGAGGGAACATCTTTCAGACCATTATTCAGAGTGGTATCTGCTTTTGGTTCCTGACCATTGCCCAACTCAACGGCAATTTCTGCGGCAGTATTTGCCAACAATGTAATAGGTTTATACACCGTCATAGTTTGCGTACCGGCAGCAATACGTTTAATACCTGCGAGATCCGCATCCTGGCCGGAAATTGCTACTTTCCCTGATAAACCTTGCGCACTTAATGCCTGAATTGCCCCACCTGCGGTGGCATCGTTTGAGGCAACTACAGCATCAATTTTGTTATTATTGGCGGTTAGCGCGTTTTCCATAATTTTCAATGCGTTTTCCGGTAACCAGCCATCAACCCATTGGTCACCAACGACTTTAATTTTTCCGGAATCAACGTAAGGTTTTAACACTTTCATTTGCCCGGCGCGGAACAGCTTGGCGTTGTTATCTACCGGCGAGCCGCCCATCAGGAAGTAATTACCTTGCGGAACAATATCGACCAGGGCTTTTGCCTGCAGTTCACCGACTTTTTCGTTATCGAAAGAAATATAAAAATCGATATCCGCATCGTTAATCATACGGTCGTAAGCTAATACTTTAATACCTTCTTGTTTGGCTTCTTTTACAACGTTACTTAATACCTGACCGTTATACGGAATAATGACAAGAACATCGACGCCCCGGTTAATCATGTTTTCAATCTGCGACATTTGTGTTTCTTCATTGCCATTTGCAGACTGTACAAATACTTTCGCGCCGAGAGATTCTGCCTTTTTCACAAAAATATCTCGATCTTTTTGCCAGCGTTCAAGACGGAGATCATCAATCGCCATACCTATTTTGACTTCTTTGGCGTGTGCCGCAACGTTGGTAAGCAGAAGTGAGGTGCAAAGGGTGAGTAGAATGTTCTTTATTTTCATGGTGTAGGGCCTTCTGTAGGTAGAGGACAGCTTTAATAAGTAACAATCACCGCGATAAACGTAACCAATTTTTAGCAACTAAACAGGGGAAAACAATTACAGATTTTTATCTTTCGATTACGATTTTTGGTTTATTTCTTGATTTATGACCGAGATCTTACTTTTGTTGCGCAATTGTACTTATTGCATTTTTCTCTTCGAGGAATTACCCAGTTTCCTCATTCCATTTTATTTTGCGAGCGAGCGCACACTTGTGAATTATCTCAATAGCAGTGTGAAATAACATAATTGAGCAACTGAAAGGGAGTGCCCAATATTACGACATCATCCATCACCCGCGGCATTACCTGATTATGGAGTTCAATATGCAAGCCTATTTTGACCAGCTCGATCGCGTTCGTTATGAAGGCTCAAAATCCTCTAACCCGTTAGCATTCCATCACTATAATCCCGACGAACTGGTGTTGGGCAAGCGTATGGAAGAGCACTTGCGTTTTGCCGCCTGCTACTGGCACACCTTCTGCTGGAACGGGGCGGACATGTTTGGTGTGGGGGCGTTTAATCGTCCGTGGCAGCAGCCTGGTGAGGCACTGGCGTTGGCGAAGCGTAAAGCAGATGTCGCATTTGAGTTTTTCCACAAGTTACATGTGCCATTTTATTGCTTCCACGACGTGGATGTTTCCCCTGAGGGCGCGTCGTTAAAAGAGTACATCAATAATTTTGCGCAAATGGTTGATGTCCTGGCAGGCAAGCAAGAAGAGAGCGGCGTGAAGCTGCTGTGGGGAACCGCTAACTGCTTTACAAACCCTCGCTACGGCGCGGGTGCGGCGACGAACCCAGATCCAGAAGTCTTCAGCTGGGCGGCAACGCAAGTTGTTACAGCGATGGAAGCAACCCATAAATTGGGCGGTGAAAACTATGTCCTGTGGGGCGGTCGTGAAGGTTACGAAACGTTGTTAAATACCGACTTGCGTCAGGAGCGTGAACAGCTGGGCCGCTTTATGCAAATGGTGGTTGAGCATAAACATAAAATCGGCTTTCAGGGTACGTTGCTTATCGAACCGAAACCGCAAGAACCGACCAAACATCAATATGATTACGATGCTGCGACAGTCTATGGCTTCCTGAAACAGTTTGGTCTGGAAAAAGAGATTAAACTGAACATTGAAGCTAACCACGCGACGCTGGCAGGTCACTCTTTCCATCATGAAATAGCCACCGCCATTGCGCTTGGCCTGTTCGGTTCTGTCGACGCTAACCGTGGCGATGCACAACTGGGCTGGGACACCGACCAGTTCCCGAACAGTGTGGAAGAGAATGCGTTGGTGATGTATGAAATTCTCAAAGCAGGCGGTTTCACCACCGGCGGTCTGAACTTCGATGCCAAAGTACGTCGTCAAAGTACTGATAAATATGATCTGTTTTACGGTCATATCGGCGCGATGGATACGATGGCGTTGGCGCTGAAAATTGCAGCACGCATGATTGAAGATGGCGAGCTGGATAAACGCATCGCGCAGCGTTATTCCGGCTGGAATAGCGAATTAGGCCAGCAAATCCTGAAAGGCCAAATGTCACTGGCAGATTTAGCCAAATATGCTCAGGAACACAATTTGTCTCCGGTGCATCAGAGTGGTCGCCAGGAGCAACTGGAAAATCTGGTAAACCATTATCTGTTCGACAAATAACGGCTAACTGTGCAGTCCGTTGGCCCGGTTATCGGTAGCGATACCGGGCATTTTTTTAAGGAACGATCGATATGTATATCGGGATAGATCTTGGCACCTCGGGCGTAAAAGTTATTTTGCTCAACGAGCAGGGCGAGGTGGTTGCTGCGCAAACGGAAAAGCTGACCGTTTCGCGCCCGCATCCACTCTGGTCGGAACAAGACCCGGAACAGTGGTGGCAGGCAACTGATCGCGCAATGAAAGCCCTGGGCGATCAGCATTCTCTGCAGGACGTTAAAGCATTGGGTATTGCCGGCCAGATGCACGGTGCAACCTTACTGGATGCCCAGCAACGGTTATTACGCCCTGCCATTTTGTGGAACGACGGGCGCTGTGCGCAAGAGTGCGCTTTGCTGGAAGCGCGAGTTCCGCAATCGCGGGTGATTACCGGTAACCTGATGATGCCCGGATTTACTGCGCCTAAATTGCTATGGGTTCAGCGGCATGAGCCGGAGATATTCCGTCAAATCGACAAAGTATTGTTACCGAAAGATTACTTGCGTCTGCGTATGACGGGGGAGTTTGCCAGCGATATGTCTGACGCAGCTGGCACCATGTGGCTGGATGTCGCAAAGCGTGACTGGAGTGACGACATGCTGCAGGCTTGCCACTTATCTCGTGACCAGATGCCCGCATTATACGAAGGCAGCGAAATTACTGGTGCTTTGCTACCTGAAGTTGCGAAAGCGTGGGGTATGGCGGCGGTGCCAGTTGTCGCAGGCGGTGGTGATAATGCAGCTGGTGCGGTTGGTGTAGGAATGGTTGATGCTAATCAGGCAATGTTATCGCTGGGGACGTCGGGAGTCTATTTTGCTGTCAGCGAAGGGTTCTTAAGCAAGCCAGAAAGCGCCGTACACAGCTTTTGCCATGCGCTACCGCAGCGTTGGCATTTAATGTCTGTGATGCTGAGTGCAGCGTCGTGTCTGGATTGGGCTGCGAAATTAACGGGCCTGAACAATGTCCCAGCTTTAATCGCGGCTGCTCAACAGGCTGATGAAAGTGCCGAGCCAGTTTGGTTTCTGCCTTATCTTTCCGGCGAGCGTACACCACACAATAATCCCCAGGCGAAGGGGGTTTTCTTTGGTTTGACTCATCAACATGGCCCCAATGAACTGGCGCGAGCAGTGCTGGAAGGCGTGGGTTATGCGCTGGCAGATGGCATGGATGTCGTGCATGCCTGCGGCATTAAACCGCAAAGTGTTACGTTGATTGGTGGCGGGGCGCGTAGTGAGTACTGGCGTCAGATGCTGACGGATATCAGCGGTCAGCAACTCGATTACCGCACGGGGGGGGATGTGGGGCCAGCACTGGGCGCAGCAAGGCTGGCGCAGATTGCGGCGAATCCAGAGAAATCGCTCATTGAGTTGTTGCCACAACTGCCGTTAGAACAGTCGCATCTACCAGATGCGCAGCGTTATGCCGCTTATCAGCCACGACGAGAAACGTTCCGTCGCCTCTATCAGCAACTTCTGCCATTAATGGCGTAAACGTTATCCCCTGCCTGACCGGGTGGGGGATAATTCACATCTATATATATCAGTAATTAATTAATATTTAGTATGAATTTATTCTGAAATCATTTGTTAATGGCATTTTTCAGTTTTGTCTTTCGTTGGTTACTCGTAATGTATCGCTGGTAGATATGGAGATCGTTATGAAAACCTCAAAGACTGTTGCAAAACTATTATTTGTTGTTGGGGCGCTGGTTTATCTGGTTGGGCTATGGATCTCATGCCCATTGTTAAGTGGAAAAGGCTATTTTCTTGGCGTGTTAATGACAGCAACTTTTGGTAACTATGCATATCTTCGCGCAGAAAAACTCGGGCAACTGGATGATTTTTTTATCCATATCTGCCAGTTAGTTGCGTTGATCACTATCGGTCTCTTGTTTATCGGTGTTTTAAACGCACCTATCAATGCTTATGAAATGGTGATTTATCCCATCGCCTTTTTTGTCTGCTTGTTTGGTCAAATGCGTTTGTTTCGCTCGGCATGAGCAACATAAACCTCTTACACATTCAGGAATGAAAGGAATACTGTGATGGACAACAAAATATCAACCTATTCTCCGGCATTCAGTATTGTGTCATGGATAGCTCTCGTTGGTGGTATCGTTACCTATCTGTTAGGGCTATGGAATGCAGAGATGCAGTTAAATGAAAAAGGATATTATTTTGCCGTACTGGTATTAGGACTGTTTTCTGCGGCGTCTTATCAAAAGACCGTTCGGGACAAGTATGAAGGCATACCGACCACCTCCATTTATTATATGACCTGCCTGACTGTCTTTATTATCTCTGTTGCGTTACTGATGGTAGGTCTGTGGAATGCGACGTTATTACTCAGCGAGAAAGGTTTTTATGGACTGGCTTTCTTCTTAAGCTTGTTTGGTGCAGTAGCGGTGCAGAAGAATATTCGTGATGCCGGAATAAACCCACCAAAAGAAACACAGATTACCCAGGAAGAATACAGCGAATAATTCACATAAGCCCGGTCAGTCCAATGTGACCGGGCTTTTATTTAACTCACTAGTCTGTTTCTGTCGATTCGTTGTACCAGCATAGAAAGTAACAAACTCGCTGCCAACGTCGCGCAAAAGATCCAAATAATATCGAGTATTGGCCAGTTTTTAAGCTCAATCCCCCGGGTGCGCAGTGCATGGATAATCAAGGCGTGGAATCCGTATATACCCAACGAATGGCGGGAGATTAAGCCAAGTCCGCGAACGGTACGCGTATCAAGCGTGTTTTTAACCAGAGTCAATAGCGTGATTGCGCAGATAAAAACCATCGGCCCACAGTAAAGATACCAGGTATCGGCAAAATTTCCGCGCCACTGCAATTCATATAATGTCCCGCGAGAGATAATAAAAACCCCCGTCGCAAACAGTGCGGCGCTCCCCCACGACAGTGCTTTATGCTGTGTGTCCATCATCCCTATAGCGCGGCCCAACATGCCATAAAGGATGTAGTAAAAAGTATCGCCATTGATATATAAGTTAATTGGCAGCCATTCAAAACCGTCAATTTTCTGCGGCACTGTGTTTGGGTTAGCGATAATACCAATCACCACCATTAGCACCAGCAACATTTTTCCGCCGACGTTCTTCACCTGAATCAGCGGTGAAACCAGATAAATCACCGCAATCGCGAAGAAAAACCACAAGTGGTAAAACACTGGCTTTTGCAGCAGGTTTTTCAGCGCTAACTCCACATTGATGGAGGTAGACAGCGCAATGTAGAGCAGTGCGATTGCGCTATAAAAAAGCAGACATAAGCCGATACGTAAAAAATGGCGCGGCTGGGCGCTGCGTTCGCCAAAAAAGAGATAGCCGGAAATCATGAAAAATAGCGGCACGCTGACACGAGAGGCAGAATTCAGAACATTGGCGATATCCCAGGTGACGGGGCTAACACTATGAGCATTGGTCACATACCAGGTAGTGGTGTGAATCATCACCACCATTAAACACGCTATCCCTCGCAGGTTATCAATCCAGTAAATTTTGGGCTGCATCTGTGTCTCTGTATCTGGTTAAAAAAAGTCTGACCGATAAATCATTCGGTTGGCGCACTGGAATAATCTGAGTTTTATCACTACAGCTTATAGAGGCTTAAGGAAATTCGTAAGATATCAGCCACTATACCGATATAAATAATAAGACTCACCTGCAAACCAGACGGTAATTTAATGATGATGAACTCTTTCTTTCCGGCAATGGCGCTTATGGTGCTTATGGCGCTAGTGGGTTGTTCTACACCGCCACCCGTGCAGAAAGCACAACGGGTAAAGGTTGATCCTCTGCGTTCGTTGAATATGGAAGCGTTATGCAAGGATCAGGCGGCAAAACGTTATAACACCGGCGAGCAAAAAATCGACGTCACTGCTTTTGAACAATTTCAGGTAAGCTATGAAATGCGCGGTTATACCTTCCGTAAAGAGCAGTTTGTCTGTTCTTTTGACGCAGATGGCCATTTTTTGCATCTTTCCATGCGTTAAGCCCTGCTTTTTCCCGTTTCGTACTGTATATCTTCCATCCAGCGGGTATACTGATCCCTTCCTTTAAATCCACACGTATCCAGCACGAAATAATATGCAAAAGTTTGATACCAGGACCTTCCAGGGCTTGATCCTGACCTTACAGGATTACTGGGCTCGCCAGGGCTGCACCATTGTTCAACCATTGGACATGGAAGTCGGCGCGGGAACCTCTCACCCAATGACCTGTCTGCGCGCGCTGGGGCCAGAACCGATGGCGGCTGCTTATGTTCAGCCTTCTCGTCGCCCGACCGATGGTCGCTACGGCGAAAACCCCAACCGTTTACAGCACTACTATCAGTTCCAGGTGGTCATTAAGCCATCGCCGGACAATATTCAGGAGCTGTACCTTGGTTCTCTGAAAGAGCTGGGCATGGACCCGACCATCCACGACATCCGTTTCGTGGAAGATAACTGGGAAAACCCGACGCTGGGTGCCTGGGGGCTGGGCTGGGAAGTGTGGCTGAACGGCATGGAAGTGACGCAGTTCACTTACTTCCAGCAGGTTGGTGGTCTGGAGTGTAAACCGGTTACCGGCGAGATCACCTACGGTCTGGAACGTCTGGCAATGTACATTCAGGGCGTAGACAGCGTTTACGACCTGGTCTGGAGCGACGGCCCGCTGGGTAAAACCACCTACGGCGACGTGTTCCATCAGAACGAAGTGGAGCAGTCCACTTACAACTTCGAATACGCGGATGTGGACTTCCTGTTCACCTGCTTTGAGCAGTACGAGAAAGAAGCGCAGCAGCTGCTGGCGCTGGAAAATCCGCTGCCGCTGCCAGCCTACGAGCGTATTCTGAAAGCCGCCCACAGCTTCAACCTGCTGGATGCGCGTAAAGCCATCTCCGTCACCGAGCGTCAGCGCTACATTCTGCGAATTCGCACCCTGACCAAAGCAGTGGCTGAAGCATACTACGCTTCCCGTGAAGCCCTCGGCTTCCCGATGTGCAACAAAGATAAGTAAGAGGCGGCTATGTCTGAGAAAACTTTTCTGGTGGAAATCGGCACTGAAGAGCTGCCACCAAAAGCACTGCGCAGCCTGGCTGAGTCCTTTGCTGCGAACTTCACTGCGGAGCTGGATAACGCCGGCCTCGCACACGGCACCGTTCAATGGTTTGCTGCTCCGCGTCGTCTGGCGCTGAAAGTAGCTAACCTGGCGGAAGCGCAACCGGATCGTGAAATCGAAAAACGCGGCCCGGCGATTGCTCAGGCGTTCGACGCTGAAGGCAAACCGAGCAAAGCGGCAGAAGGCTGGGCGCGTGGTTGCGGTATTACCGTAGACCAGGCTGAGCGTCTGACTACCGATAAAGGTGAATGGCTGCTGTATCGCGCCCACGTGAAGGGCGAAAGCACCGAAGCACTGCTGCCGAATATGGTTGCGACTTCGCTGGCGAAACTGCCGATCCCGAAACTGATGCGCTGGGGCGCAAGCGACGTGCACTTCGTGCGTCCGGTGCACACCGTGACCCTGCTGCTGGGCGACAAAGTCATTCCGGCTACCATTCTGGGCATTCAGTCCGATCGCGTGATTCGCGGCCACCGCTTTATGGGCGAGCCGGAATTCACTATCGACGATGCCGATCAGTATCCGGAAATTCTGCGTGAGCGCGGTAAAGTCATCGCCGATTACGAAGAACGTAAAGCGAAGATTAAAGCCGATGCTGAAGAAGCGGCGCGTAAGATTGGCGGTAACGCTGACTTAAGCGAAAGCCTGTTGGAAGAAGTCGCTTCGCTGGTGGAATGGCCGGCTGTGCTGACCGCAAAATTCGAAGAGAAATTCCTCGCGGTGCCGTCTGAAGCGCTGGTTTACACCATGAAAGGTGACCAGAAGTACTTCCCGGTGTATGCGAACGACGGCAAACTTCTGCCGAACTTTATCTTCGTTGCCAACATCGAATCGAAAGATCCGCAGCAGATTATCTCCGGTAACGAGAAAGTCGTTCGTCCACGTCTGGCGGATGCTGAGTTCTTCTTCAATACCGACCGTAAAAAACGTCTGGAAGATAACCTGCCGCGCCTGCAAACCGTGCTGTTCCAGCAACAGCTGGGTACACTGCGTGACAAAACTGACCGCATCCAGGCACTGGCTGGCTGGATTGCTGAACAGATTGGCGCTGACGTTAACCATGCTACCCGTGCGGGCCTGCTGTCTAAGTGCGACCTGATGACCAACATGGTCTTCGAGTTCACCGACACCCAGGGCGTTATGGGGATGCACTACGCGCGTCACGATGGCGAAGCGGAAGATGTTGCAGTGGCGCTGAACGAGCAGTATCAGCCGCGCTTTGCCGGTGATGACCTGCCGTCTAACCCGGTAGCCTGTGCGCTGGCGATTGCTGACAAGATGGATACTCTGGCGGGTATCTTCGGTATCGGCCAGCATCCGAAAGGCGACAAAGACCCGTTTGCGTTGCGTCGTGCCGCACTTGGCGTACTGCGTATTATCGTTGAGAAGAACCTCAACCTTGATCTGCAAACGCTGACCGAAGAAGCAGTGCGTCTGTATGGCGATAAGCTGACTAATGCCAACGTGGTTGATGATGTTATCGACTTTATGCTCGGTCGCTTCCGCGCCTGGTATCAGGACGAAGGTTACACCGTTGACACAATCCAGGCGGTACTGGCACGTCGTCCGACGCGTCCGGCAGATTTTGATGCCCGTATGAAGGCAGTATCGCACTTCCGTACTCTGGATGCGGCAGCGTCACTGGCGGCGGCAAACAAGCGTGTATCTAACATTCTGGCGAAGTCTGACGAAGTGCTGAGCGATCGCGTGAATGCTTCTACTCTGAAAGAGCCGGAAGAAATTAAACTGGCGATGCAGGTGGTTGTGCTGCGCGATAAACTGGAGCCGTACTTTGCTGAAGGTCGTTACCAGGATGCGCTGGTCGAACTGGCAGAGCTGCGTGAGCCAGTTGATGCTTTCTTCGATAAAGTGATGGTCATGGTTGATGACAAAGAATTGCGTCTCAACCGTCTGACCATGCTGGAGAAACTGCGCGAACTGTTCCTGCGAGTTGCGGATATTTCGCTGTTGCAGTAATAACGTCGTTATTAAAAAGCCTGCCATCTGGCAGGCTTTTTTTATCGCTAAATAATACAGCAACCTTTAATAATCTTCTGATGAATAAAGATTATCTCATATATTAATTTTATGAGATTTTTTTAGGATTATATCAAGGAGAAGAAACGAACTTATTAAGCTAGAATAGCCACGGGTGCTTGAGACTGTTTGTCTCAGGTATTCACCGAAAGGCAGACAGAGAAAAGCCCCACCTGACTATAAATCAAAGTGTACTGCACCCATTTTGTTGGACGATGAAATGGAATAGCCCCTAATATGTCAAAGCCAAAATACCCTTTTGAAAAGCGCCTTGAAGTCGTGAATCACTACTTCACAACTG
>NZ_JBJQJI010000022.1:0-53031 GCF_046487485.1 Escherichia sp. WS1368 | reverse complement strand
TGCCAGACCGCAAGGTGTTTTAACAAATCAAAAGGGGTTTGAATAACTGGCTCAAAGCTGAAAGCTTTCCGGAACCCCCAGCCTAGCTGGGGGTTTTCTGTGCACAAAAAAACCGGGCAATTGCCCGGTGCTGGAAGGGATCTCGTTATTCGGGGGAATAAGGTAGATGTGGATAGTCCAGCCAGTGCGTCAAATAGTGAGAGACAGCCTGATTTCGGCAATGTCCAATCACCGGTAAATGCGGGAGCTCCGCGCGCAATTGCGGCATCGCATTGCCCATAATAAATCCGCTACCGACGCAGCCTAACATTTCGCGATCGTTCATCGCATCACCAAAGGCCATGCAATCGCGCAACGATAAACCTAAATGTTGGGTCAGCACCGTCAATGCAGCGCCTTTATTGCAGCCCACCGGCAGCACTTCGAGGCAATCCGTAGCGGAAAAACACAAATGTGCACGCTCGCCTAATGCTTCGTATAGCTGGATCTGCAAGCGTGTAAGATCGTCGTGATCGCCACAGAAGCAGATCTTGGTGACGCTGCCGAGTGGCATTTTTTTGACATCGATTATCTGATAACGAAAACCGCTATAGACAAATGCCTGCAACAACGCAGGGATCTCTTTCCCGGTAAACCAACCGTCGTCATTGAAGATATGCATGCTGGCTCGGGTATCCCATTGCTGATACAGCACCAGCTCCGCGACATCCGCAGGTAAATCATCACGATGTAAAAGTTCACCTTCCAGAGAATGCACGCGCGTTCCGTTGCCGGTAATCAAATATGCATCCAGCGATAGCGCCCCGAGAATATGCTGCATCTCCAGCGCATGACGCCCCGTGGCAAAAGTGAGGGTAATGTCGCGTTCACGCAGTCGCGCCAAAGTAGAGAGGGTTTTCTCACCTAAATGATGGTCAGGCATCAATAAAGTGCCATCCATATCAAATGCTGCCAGACGAGCCATTTCTTTCTCCACTCTGTGACACGGTTAATGGTGATTGAGTATCACCTGATATATACGGAAGTAATAGTGAATAGTTAAATAATATTGTTCCGGGTTTATATGCGACTGCTCAACCGTCTTAACCAGTATCAACGTCTGTGGCAACCTTCCGCCGGAAAGCCGCAAACCGTCACCGTCAGCGAACTGGCCGAACGCTGTTTTTGCAGCGAACGCCATGTTCGTACGCTGTTACGCCAGGCACAGGAGGCGGGATGGCTGGAGTGGCAGGCGCAGTCAGGACGCGGAAAGCGCGGGCAACTACGCTTTCTGGTCACGCCAGAATCGCTACGCAATGCGATGATGGAACAGGCGCTGGAAACCGGAAAGCAGCAAGATGTGCTGGAGCTGGCGCAACTGGCCCCAGGTGAGCTGCGCACTCTGTTACAGCCGTTTATGGGCGGACAATGGCAAAACGATACGCCCACGTTGCGTATTCCCTACTATCGCCCGCTCGAACCGCTACAACCGGGCTTTTTGCCCGGCCGTGCCGAGCAGCATCTCGCCGGACAGATATTTTCCGGCCTGACCCGCTTCGATAATAATACCCAGCGCCCGATTGGCGATTTAGCGCATCACTGGGAAACCTCTGCTGACGGGTTACGCTGGGACTTTTATCTTCGTTCAACCCTACACTGGCATAACGGCGATGCAGTAAAAGCCTCACACTTACACCAGCGATTATTGATGCTGTTACAACTGCCAGCACTGGATCAATTATTTATTAGCGTGAAGCGTATTGAAGTCACCCATCCGCAGTGTCTGACCTTCTTTTTACATCGCCCCGATTACTGGCTTGCGCACCGGCTGGCGAGCTATTGCAGCCATCTGGCGCATCCGCAATTCCCCCTGATCGGCACTGGTCCTTTTCGCTTAACACAATTCACAGTGGAACTGGTGCGCCTGGAGAGTCATGATTATTACCATTTACGTCATCCGCTGCTTAAAGCGGTTGAGTACTGGATAACTCCGCCGCTTTTCGAAAAAGATTTGGGAACCAGTTGTCGGCATCCCGTGCAAATCACTATCGGCAAACCGGAGGAGTTGCAACGGGTCAGCCAGGTCAGTAGTGGCATCAGTTTAGGTTTTTGCTATTTAACGTTGCGCAAAAGTCCCCGACTGTCCCTCTGGCAGGCGCGAAAAGTGATCTCCATTATTCATCAATCCGGTTTATTACAAACGTTAGAAGTCGGAGAAAACCTGATCACCGCCAGTCATGCATTACTGCCAGGCTGGACTATTCCGCAATGGCAAGTACCGGATGAGGTCAAACTACCGAAAACCTTGACACTGGTTTATCACCTACCGATAGAACTTCATACCATGGCAGAACGTCTACAGGCGACACTGGCAGCGGAAGGCTGTGAACTCACAATTATTTTTCATAACGCAAAAAACTGGGACGACACGACCCTACTGGCACACGCAGACCTCATGATGGGCGACAGATTAATTGGCGAAGCACCGGAATATACCCTGGAGCAATGGCTGCGTTGCGATCCACTATGGCCACATGTTTTCGACGCTCCAGCATATGCACATTTGCAATCGACACTGGACGCGGTGCAAGTAATGCCTGATGAGGAAAACCGATTTAATGCCCTAAAAGCGGTTTTTAGCCAGTTAATGGCAGACGCGACGCTGACGCCGCTATTCAACTATCACTATCGCATTAGTGCCCCTCCCGGCGTGAACGGTGTGCGACTGACACCGCGCGGCTGGTTTGAATTTACCGAAGCCTGGCTTCCCGCGCCGTCGCAATGAATAGCTGGTCCGGGTTAATCGCAGGCGTTACCATAACGCTTTTATTGTTCAAGCAGGATTATCTATGAAACGTGCTGTCGTTGTGTTCAGTGGAGGCCAGGATTCCACCACCTGTCTGGTGCAGGCATTACAACAATATGATGAAGTCCATTGCGTGACGTTCGATTACGGTCAGCGGCATCGCGCAGAAATCGACGTGGCACGCGAACTGGCGCTGAAACTGGGGGCACGCGCGCATAAGGTGCTGGATGTCACCCTGCTCAACGAGCTGGCGGTCAGTAGCCTGACGCGTGACAGCATTCCGGTGCCTGATTATGAACCTGAAGCTGATGGCATCCCGAATACGTTTGTCCCTGGGCGTAATATTTTGTTCCTGACGCTGGCGGCAATATATGCGTATCAGGTAAAAGCAGAAGCGGTGATTACCGGCGTCTGTGAAACGGATTTCTCCGGCTACCCGGATTGCCGCGATGAGTTTGTGAAAGCACTAAACCATGCCGTCAGTTTGGGCATGGCGAAAGATATTCGTTTTGAAACGCCGCTGATGTGGATTGATAAAGCGGAAACCTGGGCGCTGGCAGATTATTACGGCAAACTGGATTTAGTCCGTAACGAAACGTTGACCTGCTATAACGGCATTAAAGGCGACGGTTGCGGTCATTGTGCGGCATGTAATTTACGCGCCAACGGTTTGAATCATTATCTGGCCGATAAACCGACGGTGATGGCAGCGATGAAGCAGAAAACCGGGTTGAGGTAATTATTCCGGGTGTCGCCGGATGCGGCTTGAGCATCCGGCACCACAAAACGTTTACTTAACCATCTGCTCGAGCTTTTCGCGCAATTCCCCTTCCAGAGCTAACGCTTTCTGCGTTTTAAGATCAATACAAACAAACGTAATAAGCGCATCCGCTACCACCTGCCCTTCCGGCTCCAGTGTAATGACCTGGCTTAAGATGCCGCTTTTACCGTTTAATTGCTGCAACTGACTGGTAATGGTTAACAGGTCGCTTAATACCGCCGGGCGACGATAGTTAATATTGATATTGACCACGACGAAGGCGATGTTATGGGCCGTCATCCACTGAAAACTGTCGCTATTTTCCAACCCATCCCAGCGGGCTTCTTCGAGAAACTCCAGATAGCGAGCGTTGTTTACGTGCTGGTAAACGTCGAGATGATATCCACGAACTTTGATTTGTGTTTGCATAGCGCAATAACCTTACGTTGTTTTTATAAAAACTGTTATAAGTACAGAGGCCATAACTGGTATGACCTCTTCAGTCTGGCAAAAAATTGCCACTATGCAAATTAATTACAGGGTTAATACCGCCAGATTACGTTCCACCAGCGAATTGCCCATCCCTGGCACCTGCTTGAGATCCTCCACCGTTTTAAACGGACCGTACTCTTCGCGATAACTGACAATCGCCTGCGCTTTCTTCAGGCCAACGCCATTCATCGCGCGGGCTAGCTCTTCCGCGCTGGCATTATTAATGCTGACCCGAGTGCCTTCTTCGTCACTGGCTTTCGCCGGTACTGCTGCTTTACTTTGTGCTGCAGGAGCTTCCGCTTTGGTTTCTACCGTTGTCGGTTTCGCCGCAGGAGCTGCCGCCAGCGCGCTATGAGACATTCCGGCACAGGCCAGAGACAGGGTAATGATCAGTGCTTTAATTCCGTGTTTCATACTGTTTTCTCCTTGTTTGTTAACAGTGGAATCACCTTAACGGCAGTGAAAACAGTAAACAAATGGCAATGTTCAGAAATGGAAAAGGCCGCGAAAGCGACCTTTTCTTGTTACAGCTGCAAAGCATTTTTTTGCGAGGCGGCTTCAGGATTATTGCTGTTCCAGCGCATCGCCAATTTTGATTTTCGCCTCTTTACGCAGGTTACTCATCAGAGCTTCAAAGACGATTTGTGCGTTGTTCTGGGTGATACCCTGCACCATCGCTTTTTTCTGTTCTTCCGGCATTGAACCTTGTTTCACTTCATCCAGCGCCAGCAGAACCACATTACCTTGCATATCGGTCGCCATACCGTAGCTCGGTTTGTCTTTCGCTGGCAGTGGCAGTGCAAACGCCGCCTGGCTAATCGGGTCACGACCGGAACGGCTTAAGGTTTTCGGCTCGCCAAATTTCAGACCGGCAGCCTGCATAGCTTCCGCACCTTTGCCGGCTTTCAAATCAACCAGCAGTTTCTCAGCATCCACTTTCGCCTGTTGTTCAGCTTTGTTATGCTGAACCAGTGCCTTAACTTGTTCCTGAACATCTGCCAACGGTTTCACCGCTTCCGGTTTGTGCTCGCTGATGCGCAGCACGAATGCGCGGTCGCCATCGACGGTGATGATGTCAGAGTTGATGCCCGGCGCGCCGTTTTCACCTACCAGACCGCCGTTGAAGATAGCGTCAGCAACCGGCTTGAAGTTCAACTCTTCCGGCAGGTTATCTTTGCTGAACCAACCCGTCTGAGTGGCTTTAACGCCGGCTGCTTGCTCTGCACCGGCCAGAGACTCGGTGTCGTTGCTTGCCGCATCGCTCACTTTCTGTTGCAGTGCGTAGTACGCATCGAGGGCTTTTTCGTGTTTCACTTTCGCCGCGACATCGTCACGCACTTCGTCTAACGACTTCACTTTCGCTGGCTGAATGTCGTCCAGACGTACAATCAGGAAACCGACCGAAGATTTGATGACACCAGACAGTTGGCCTTTTTCTTTCAGGCCAGCATTTTTTAGTTCGTCCGGGATAGTGGCATCTTCTAACCAACCCATATCGCCGCCGTTACGGGCAGAGATAATATCGGCAGATTTTTCTTTGGCTAACGCAGCAAAATCACCGCCTTTATTCAGCTCATCAAGTACCGCTTTCGCTTCATCTTCAGTTTTGGTCTGGATGATGCTGTAGCGGGTACGCTGCGGCTGGGTGAATTGATCCTGATGCTGATCGTAGTAGCTCTGGATATCCGCATCGCTAACCGGTTGCTGCATCGTTGCGGCATCCAGCTTGATGTAACTCACGCGGAATTGTTCCGGCGTCATGAAATTGTTTTTGTTTTGTTCGTAGTAGCTGGCAATTTCCTGTTCGGTCACAGGCTGCTTCGCCGCCAGCGCGTTAACATCGATAGTCGCTTCACGCACCACGCGTTGTTGAGCTACCAGTGCCGCCAGCTCGTCGGTTTCACCTTTCAGCATAAAATCGGTACCGGCAACGCCGTTAATCAGCTGTTGGGTAGTGAGCTGGTTACGCAGCGCCTGGGCGTACTGATCGGCGGTCATCCCCATCTGGTTGAGGATACCGTTATAGCGGCTGTTATCAAATTTGCCGTCAACCTGGAAGGCTGGGGTCGCGAAAATCGCCTGTTTAACCTGCTCATCGCTGATACCCAGTTTCAGCTCACGAGCGTACTGCTCCAGCAGCGCCTCGTCGATCAGACGATTCAGCACCTGTTGACGCAGGGTTTTCATATAGCCTTCGTTCGCTGCAAGCTCAGAGTATTGATCGCCCAGCTGTTGCTGCATGCGATTACGCTCGCTGTTGAAGGCGTTCTCGAATTGCCCACGGCTGATTTCCTGGTCATTCACTTTTGCGGCGTAGTTATTGCCTCCGCCAATCAGGTAACCACTCACGCCGGTCAATATGAACGACACGATAATGATACCGAAAATAATCTTGAGCACGAGACTGTTTGCAGCCGTGCGTAAGCTGTCCATCATGGTGTAACAACACTCCGCTGTAGATGACTGTGTACCTCACGCAACGTATCGATGCGCGCAAAGGCCTATTGTGACAAGAAACGGGGGCAATTGTCAGCCCACAAGACGCAGAAAGTCACCGAATACAAATAAAAAAGGCACATCAGTAGATGCGCCCTTGAACTTCGTCACATCCCCACTGGGGACAACGCTTAGTTTACCGCGTCTTTCAGTGCTTTACCTGCACGGAAGCTCGGTACTTTAGCGGCAGCGATGGTGATCTCTTTACCGGTCTGCGGGTTGCGGCCAGTACGGGCAGCACGCTCTTTAACGGCAAAAGTACCAAAACCTACCAGTGCTACATCATCCCCTTCTTTCAGAGATTCAGTTACGGAAGCAATAATAGCATCTAACGCACGGCCAGCCGCAGCTTTAGAGATATCAGCCCCTGCAGCAATCTTGTCGATCAATTGAGATTTATTCACTCTTCTCTTCCTCTTTATAATTTATATCGCACTTGAATCCTTCAAGGTACGAACGCGCAGCAGTTATATCAGGCCAGCCATCCCCTTACAACACCCCTTAATAAGGGCAAGCCCGATCCGCCATCTAACTTAGCGAGACAAAAAAAGGCTGGCAAGCCCGAATTAGCCTGCCAGCCCTGTTTTTATTAGTGCATTTTGCGCGAGGTCACTATTTTGCAGTCACAACCTGCATGCCAGACGGTTCATTTTGCAGCGCCAGAGTCAGAACTTCCTCAATGCGTTTCACAGGATGAATGTCCAGATCGGCAATTACGTTGTCAGGAATCTCTTCCAGATCGCGTTTATTTTCGAACGGAATTAACACTGTTTTAATCCCGCCGCGATGCGCTGCCAGTAGTTTTTCTTTCAAACCACCGATAGGCAGTACCTGACCACGCAGAGTGATCTCACCGGTCATTGCCACATCGGCACGAACCGGGTTACCGGTCAGGCAAGAAACCAGCGCGGTGCACATAGCAATACCGGCACTCGGACCATCTTTCGGCGTCGCACCTTCCGGTACGTGGACGTGGATGTCGCGTTTTTCGTAAAAATCAGGGTTGATCCCCAGTTTTTCCGCACGCGCACGAACCACCGTTAACGCCGCCTGAATGGACTCCTGCATCACTTCACCGAGCGAACCGGTATAGGTCAGTTTGCCTTTCCCCGGAACACATGCGGTTTCAATGGTCAGCAAGTCACCGCCCACTTCCGTCCACGCCAGACCGGTTACCTGACCGACACGGTTTTCGTTATCAGCGCGTCCATAGTCGAAACGCTGAACACCGAGGTAGTCATGCAGGTTATCACCGTTAATTTCGATATGTTTTAATGACTTATCGAGCAGTAACTGCTTAACCGCTTTGCGACACAGTTTGGAGATTTCACGCTCCAGACCACGCACGCCCGCCTCACGGGTGTAATAACGAATAATGCCGATAATGGCGCTATCGTCGACGGTCAGCTCACCTTTTTTCAGTGCATTACGTTCAATCTGCTTCGGCAGCAGGTGACGTTTGGCGATGTTCAGTTTTTCATCTTCGGTATAACCGGAGAGGCGAATCACTTCCATACGATCCAGCAGCGGTGCCGGAATGTTCATGGAGTTCGACGTCGCGACAAACATCACGTCGCTGAGATCGTAATCCACTTCCAGGTAGTGGTCGCTGAACGCTACGTTCTGCTCTGGATCCAGCACTTCAAGCAGTGCGGAGGCCGGATCGCCACGCATGTCAGAAGACATTTTGTCGATCTCATCAAGCAGGAACAGCGGGTTTTTCACGCCCACTTTCGCCATTTTCTGGATCAGTTTACCCGGCATAGAACCGATGTAAGTACGGCGGTGACCACGGATTTCCGCTTCATCACGCACGCCGCCCAGCGCCATACGGACATATTTACGCCCGGTTGCTTTGGCGATGGACTGACCCAGGGAGGTTTTACCTACCCCCGGCGGCCCTACCAGGCAGAGGATCGGTCCCTTGATTTTGTTGACACGGCTTTGAACCGCAAGATACTCAAGGATGCGATCTTTCACGCGCTCCAGACCATAATGGTCGGTATCAAGGATTTCCTGCGCCTGACGCAGGTCTTTTTTGACCTTGCTACGCGCATTCCACGGCACCTGTACCATCCAGTCGATATAACCACGCACTACGGTCGCTTCTGCCGACATCGGAGACATCATTTTCAGCTTCTGCAACTCTGCTTCCGCTTTCTCTTTTGCCTCTTTCGGCATTTTCGCCGCGTCGATTTTGCGCTTCAGGGCTTCGTTTTCGTCCGGCGCGTCGTCCATTTCACCGAGTTCTTTCTGAATAGCTTTCATTTGCTCGTTCAGATAGTACTCACGCTGGGATTTCTCCATCTGCTTTTTAACGCGGTTGCGAATGCGTTTCTCAACCTGCAGCAGATCGATTTCCGATTCCATCATTGCCATCAGATATTCCAGACGTTCGTTAACGTCGGACATCTCCAGAACGGACTGTTTGTCAGCCAGTTTCAGCGGCATATGTGCAGCAATGGTATCCGCCAGACGCGCCGGGTCGTCGATGCTATTCAGCGACGTCAGCACTTCTGGTGGGATTTTTTTGTTCAGCTTGATGTAGCCTTCGAACTGGCTGATTGCAGTACGCACCAGCACTTCCTGTTCCCGCTCATCAATGGTCGGCGACTCCAGATACTCCGCCTTCGCAGAAAAGTGTTCGCCATTGTCAGAGAGCGCAGAAATACGCGCGCGCTGTAACCCCTCGACCAGCACTTTGACGGTGCCGTCAGGCAGTTTCAGCATCTGCAATATAGAGGCCACGGTCCCGACGGTGAAAAGATCGTTTACACCCGGCTCATCCGTTGAAGCTTCTTTCTGCGCGACCAGCATAATTTTTTTATCATGGTCCATCGCCGCTTCCAGACAACGGATAGATTTTTCCCGCCCGACAAATAAGGGGATGACCATGTGCGGATAAACCACCACATCGCGCAGCGGCAATACGGGGATTTCAATGCGTTCAGAACGCTCAGGATTCATAGAGCTCTCTCTTAGTTTAATTTCCGCCAGGTAATCAGATGACACGACTGTGCTTCACGCCATCTATTAACATGTACGTCAGTATATGGGGATGTTTCCCCCACATTCAACGCCGAGAATAGAGGAAAAATTAAAGGGGAGATAAAATCCCCCCTTTTTGGTTAACTAATTGTATGGGAATGGTTAATTATTCACCAGATGCCTGTTGCGCTTCCGGCTTGCCATAAATCAGCAACGGCTTGCTTTGACCATCAATTACCGATTCGTCGATAACCACTTTTTCGACGTCTTCCATGGACGGCAGATCGTACATGGTATCGAGCAGTGCGGCTTCTACGATGGAACGCAGGCCACGGGCACCGGTTTTACGCGCCATCGCTTTCTTAGCGATAGCATCCAGCGCCTCGTCACGGAATTCCAGATCCACGCCTTCCAGATTAAACAGCGCCTGATACTGCTTGGTCAGGGCGTTTTTCGGCTCTTTGAGGATCTGAATCAGAGCTTCTTCGCTCAGTTCATTCAACGTTGCGACAACCGGCAGACGACCAATAAACTCAGGGATAAGACCAAACTTGATCAGATCTTCCGGTTCAACCTGCGCCAGCAGCTCGCCTTCGCTTGCTTTGTCGGACTTCGCTTTTACCGTCGCGCCAAAACCAATGCCGGAGCCGGTTTCTACACGATGGGAAATCACTTTATCCAGACCGGCAAACGCACCGCCACAAATAAACAGGATCTTAGAGGTATCAACCTGCAAGAATTCCTGCTGCGGATGTTTACGCCCACCTTGCGGCGGAACAGCAGCTACCGTACCTTCGATCAGTTTCAACAGTGCCTGCTGTACGCCTTCACCGGAAACGTCTCGGGTAATGGACGGGTTGTCTGACTTACGAGAAATCTTGTCGATTTCATCGATGTAGACAATCCCGCGCTGCGCTTTCTGTACGTCGTAATCGCACTTCTGCAACAGCTTCTGAATGATGTTTTCAACGTCTTCGCCCACATAACCGGCTTCGGTCAGCGTGGTTGCGTCGGCCATGGTGAACGGGACGTCCAGCAGGCGCGCCAGCGTTTCGGCCAGCAGCGTTTTACCGGAACCGGTCGGACCGATCAGCAGAATGTTACTTTTGCCCAACTCGACACCATTGCTGGTATCGCCGTTGCGCAGACGTTTGTAGTGGTTGTATACCGCGACCGCCAGCACTTTTTTCGCCTGTTCCTGGCCGATAACGTAATCGTCCAGGTGGTTACGAATTTCATGCGGCGTCGGTAGCGCACTGCGTTCACGATGCGGTGCAACTTCTTTAATCTCTTCGCGAATGATGTCGTTACATAAATCAACACATTCGTCGCAGATATACACGGATGGACCGGCAATCAGCTTGCGCACTTCATGCTGGCTTTTGCCGCAAAAAGAGCAATACAGCAATTTGCCTGAGCCATCTTTGCGTTTATCTGTCATGGGTCAAAACCTCTTCTTTGTTCTTTGTGCCGCACACGACGACGCAAATGCCATTCTCAGGCGCAAGCCGCTTACAGCGTTGTGCCGCCCTGGATAAGTATAGCGGCACAGTTGCGCCTCTGGCATCAATTACGATGGGTCAGAATCGAATCGACCAGACCGTATTCCACCGCTTCAGGGGCGGAAAGGAAGCGATCGCGCTCGGTATCACGTTCAATCTGTTCTAATGATTGACCCGTATGAAGCGCCATAAGTTCATTCATGCGTCCTTTAACTTTCAGAATTTCACGGGCATGAATTTCGATATCGGTCGCCTGGCCCTGGTAGCCGCCCAACGGCTGGTGAATCATCACGCGCGAATTCGGCAGGCAGAAACGTTTACCTTTTGCCCCTGCAGTCAGCAAGAAAGCGCCCATCGAAGCCGCCTGGCCCATACAGATGGTGCTGACATCAGGCTTGATAAACTGCATGGTGTCATAGATAGACATCCCGGCAGTAATCACCCCGCCTGGGGAGTTGATGTACAGATAGATATCTTTTTCTGGGTTTTCTGCTTCCAGGAACAGCATCTGCGCCACAATCAGGTTAGCCATGTGGTCTTCAACCTGGCCAGTCAGAAAAATGACGCGTTCCTTAAGTAGACGAGAATAGATATCAAAAGAGCGCTCACCACGTGAGGTCTGTTCAATGACCATCGGCACCAGCGCCATATGGGGTGCAAAGTTATCTCGTTCGCCGCTGTATGACATTTCCGTCTCCTGGATAAAATTGAAAAAACCTGCTGTACCGATTGTAACCTTATGGACGGATTATCAGCTAGTCCCTGTGTTATGGGTACGGCATCACCATATTTCAAGCATAACAATCTTTTGTTGTTACGCTAACACCGAAAGAGGCTTTTCGCACGGTTCCATGCAAAATTCATGACAAAAAAAAAGCCCACCACCTGGCGGTGACGGGCCTTTGTGCGAATTTAGCGCGTTATGCTGCGTAAATTACGCCTGCTGGTTCATCAGCTCGTTGAAAGTGGTTTCTTTTTCAGTCACTTTCGCTTTCGCCAGTACAGCTTCAACAGCCTGTTCTTCCAGAGCAACATTGCGCATGTTGTCCATCAGTTCTTTGTTTTTGCTGTAGAACTCGATAACTTCTTTCGGATCTTCGTACGCAGAAGCCATCTCTTCGATCAGGCCTTTCACGCGCTCTTCGTCAGCTTTCAGCTCGTTGGTGCGGATAACTTCGCCCAGCAGCAGGCCAACAACTACGCGACGTTTAGCCTGTTCTTCGAACAGTTCGCGCGGCAGTTCCAGAGCTTGTTTTTCGTTGCCACCGAAACGCTGTGCAGCCTGACGACGCAGAACGTCGATTTCACTGTCGATCAGCGCAGCCGGTACGTCGATGTCGTTAGCTTTTACCAGACCTTCGATCGCCTGAGACTTAACGCGGTTACGGATGGCGCTCTTCAGCTCGCGCTCCATGTTTTTACGCACTTCAGCGCGCAGACCTTCTACGGAACCATCTTCAACGCCGAAACGTTTGATGAATTCTGCAGTCAGTTCCGGCAGTTCACGCTCTTCAACTTTCTTCAGGTTGATAGCGAATTTCGCTGCTTTACCTTTCAGGTTTTCTGCGTGGTATTCTTCCGGGAAGGTCACGTCGATGGTGAACTCTTCGCCAGCTTTGTGGCCTTTGATACCGTCTTCAAAGCCCGGGATCATACGACCCTGGCCCATCGCCAGTACGAAATCAGACGCTTTACCGCCTTCGAACTCTTCGCCGTCTACAGAACCGGTGAAGTCGATGGTTACGCGGTCTTCTGCTTCAACAGCGCCGTCTTTTTCTTTCCAGGTCGCCTGCTGTTTACGCAGAGTATCCAGCATGCCGTCAACGTCAGCGTCGGTCACTTCAACGATCGGTTTTTCAACTTCGATCGCTTCCAGACCCTGCAGTTCAACTTCCGGATAAACTTCAAACTCTACAGAGTAGGTGAAGTCTTCACCCAGCTTGTATTCGCCCGGAACATAAGTCGGTGCGCCAGCCGGATTGATTTTTTCTTTAATGATGGCGTCAATGAAGTTACGGCTCATCAGGTCACCCAGAACGTCCTGGCGTACAGACGCGCCATAACGCTGAGCAACGATATTCATTGGCACTTTGCCTTTGCGGAAGCCGTCAATACGTACTTTTTTCGCAACGTTGACCAGCTCGCTTTTAACAGCGGTCTCGATGCTGTCAGCAGCGATAGTAATCGTTACACGGCGGCCAAGGCCTTGAGTGGTTTCAACTGAAACTTGCATCTTGTTACCTCAAAAAATCACAGTGCTCGGTCAACTCTTACCCCGCAAGCACAGGTTGTTGGCTTCGCGGAACCGGGATGTTCTTATAATCAATCACATTCCCTGTTACCAGAATCATCCCGAAAGCATTCAAATAGGACGCGGCATTATAGCGGCATCACTTTTATGAGTCGAGAACGGTTATTGCGCGCTGTCGCGTATTTTTTCACAATTCCCGGGCAATTTTCGTCTGAATGCTGGGCAAAAAGCGCAAAATCCAGACAAAACAAAACGGCCCGCAGGCCGTTTTTCATAAAATCTTTAGCAACATACTGGAAAAGCGCCGACAGTTGCAAATGCGTTTTTACGCGATGCTTCCTGCTCCACGACAGGGAGGAGAGGCAAAGACGGTGTCCTGCAACCCTTCCCACTCCTTAATAGTGTAAGTATGCAGAGCCAGCGCATGAACGGTAGTAGAGAGTTCCTCCGCTAAAGTACTGTAAATCATTCGATGACGATTCAGAAAACGTTCACCCGTAAAACGATCGCTGACCAGCACAACTTTAAAATGGCTTTCAGAGCCGGCTGGGACATTGTGACGATAGCTTTCATCCACTACTTCGAGGAATACGGGTTGGAACGCCGCCCTTAATTTTTCTTCTATCCGCTCACGTATCATCATGAAATATCTCCTCCGACAACGCTGAGATGTCATCCATCCCTTTAAATACTAGCCGCTTTTACCGTTTCCATTGCAGCTTAACAACAAATATTTAGGTTTCGTCCTGGTTTTTCTGTCAAGCGTATGAAGTTTACTGATTTAAAGATTGAAACACAGGCCTCGCATCAGCGTTTCTTTTACCAGGGGCGATTATTTCGTCAACATGATGAATTTACATGCCTTACCCACTTCCCCTCGCCGTTGGCAATGTTATGATGGCGGGAATTTTTACCAAACACGCTTAAGAGTCTCTGAGAGCCCGAACATGTTCAAAAAAATCCTCTTCCCGTTAGTTGCTCTGTTTATGCTTGCAGGATGCGCAAAACCGCCAACAACTATTGAAGTTTCCCCGACGATGACACTGCCACAGCAGGATCCAAGCCTGATGGGCGTCACCGTAAGCATTAATGGTGCCGATCAGCGTACCGATCAGGCGCTGGCAAAAGTCACCCGCGATAATCAAATCGTTACCCTGACCGCCTCCCGCGATCTGCGTTTCCTGCTGCAAGAAGTGCTGGAAAAACAGATGACCGCGCGTGGTTACATGGTCGGTCCGAATGGCCCGGTTAATCTGCAAATCATCGTTAGCCAACTGTATGCTGATGTGTCCCAGGGCAACGTGCGCTATAACATCGCGACCAAAGCGGATATCGCCATCATCGCTACCGCGCAGAATGGCAACAAAATGACCAAGAACTATCGTGCCAGCTACAACATTGAAGGTGCGTTCCAGGCCTCCAACAAAAATATCGCCGATGCGGTTAACAGTGTGCTGACCGATACCATCGCTGATATGTCTCAGGACACCAGCATCCACGAATTCATCAAGCAGAACGCGCGTTAATTTCTGCCCTCTGGCCCGGTGCAAGCCGGGCCTGTAGACGCCCATGTCCAGTCAATATTTACGTATTTTTCAACAGCCGCGTTCAGCCATATTGCTGATCCTGGGTTTTGCTTCCGGGCTACCGCTCGCCCTGACATCCGGCACCTTACAGGCCTGGATGACGGTCGAGAATATCGACCTCAAAACCATTGGTTTCTTCTCGCTGGTAGGCCAGGCTTACGTTTTTAAATTCCTCTGGTCACCGCTGATGGACCGCTACACGCCCCCATTTTTTGGGCGGCGGCGCGGTTGGCTGCTCGCCACGCAAATCCTGTTATTAGTCGCCATTGCGGCGATGGGTTTTCTCGAACCTGGCACCCAACTCCGCTGGATGGCGGCACTGGCAGTGGTGATCGCTTTTTGCTCTGCCTCCCAGGATATTGTCTTCGATGCGTGGAAAACCGATGTGCTCCCGGCAGAAGAACGTGGCGCGGGCGCGGCAATCAGCGTGCTGGGTTACCGTTTAGGGATGCTGGTTTCCGGCGGCTTAGCCCTATGGCTGGCAGATAAATGGCTGGGCTGGCAGGGCATGTACTGGTTGATGGCGGCGCTGTTGATCCCCTGTATTATCGCGACGTTGCTTGCACCAGAACCAACCGACACCATTCCTGTGCCAAAAACGCTGGAACAAGCGGTTGTTGCACCTCTGCGAGATTTCTTTGGTCGCAATAATGCCTGGCTTATTTTGCTTCTTATCGTGCTGTATAAGCTGGGCGACGCATTCGCCATGAGCCTGACAACCACGTTTTTGATTCGTGGCGTCGGGTTTGATGCGGGTGAAGTAGGCGTGGTTAACAAAACGCTTGGCTTACTGGCGACCATTGTTGGCGCATTGTACGGTGGGATTTTGATGCAGCGCCTGTCACTGTTCCGGGCGCTGCTAATTTTCGGTATTTTACAAGGTGCGTCTAACGCCGGTTACTGGCTGCTGTCGATTACTGATAAGCATCTCTACAGCATGGGCGCAGCCGTCTTTTTCGAAAACCTCTGTGGCGGGATGGGTACATCAGCCTTTGTCGCGCTGTTAATGACGCTGTGTAATAAGTCATTTTCCGCTACTCAATTTGCCCTGCTCTCAGCGCTTTCTGCTGTAGGGCGAGTTTATGTCGGCCCCGTGGCGGGTTGGTTTGTTGAAGCACACGGCTGGTCGACATTCTATCTGTTCTCCGTCGCCGCTGCCGTACCAGGGCTTATTTTGCTGCTGGTTTGCCGCCAGACGCTTGAATATACACGAGTAAATGACAACTTTATCTCCCGTACCGAATATCCTGCAGGTTATGCCTTTGCCATGTGGACACTGGCGGCGGGCGTCAGCCTGTTGGCCGTGTGGTTACTGCTGTTGACGATGGACGCGCTGGATTTGACGCACTTCTCTTTCCTGCCTGCTCTGCTGGAAGTCGGGGTTTTAGTCGCCCTTTCTGGCGTCGTGCTTGGTGGTTTACTGGATTATCTGGCGCTACGAAAAACGCATCTGACGTAATCTGTAAATATTATTTAGCTGTAGTAATCACTCGCCGTAATTATTACGGCTAAATAAACATCAGCATCGCTTATTAATATTTGTTCTTTTGTGCGGCTTAGCGTCTGGAAATTATTGACGCCATTTATGAATTCTATTTTTCTTACACGATTCAGCTAATGAGTCTTTATTTTCTCACTACCCAGTTGTCACCTTAATGATAATTATTTGTTAAATAATTGTTTTATTTCGCATTGGTTATACCAATTGCCCGCCCAGACTCCTTCTGCACTCCCCTTTTGTTATAACGCCCTTTTGCAACAGCTTCTTAAAATCAACCTGATATGTTTTGCAACATATGTGACCTGGAAGCCAAATCCAAGTAACAGGAATTTAATCATGTTTACAGTAATGTAACCTTCCCGTAAAATGCCCACACACTTTAAACGCCACCAGATCCCGTGGAATTGAGGTCGTTAAATGAGACTCAGGAAATACAATAAAAGTTTGGGATGGTTGTCATTATTTGCAGGCACTGTATTGCTCAGTGGCTGTAATTCTGCGCTGTTAGATCCCAAAGGACAGATTGGTCTGGAGCAACGTTCACTGATACTGACGGCATTTGGCCTGATGTTGATTGTCGTTATTCCCGCAATCTTGATGGCTGTTGGTTTCGCCTGGAAGTACCGTGCGAGCAATAAAGATGCTAAGTACAGCCCGAACTGGTCACACTCCAATAAAGTGGAAGCTGTGGTCTGGACGGTACCTATCTTAATCATCATCTTCCTTGCGGTACTGACCTGGAAAACCACTCACGCTCTTGAGCCTAGCAAGCCGCTGGCACACGACGAGAAGCCCATTACCATCGAAGTGGTTTCCATGGACTGGAAATGGTTCTTCATCTACCCGGAACAGGGCATTGCTACCGTGAATGAAATCGCTTTCCCGGCGAACACTCCGGTGTACTTCAAAGTGACCTCCAACTCCGTGATGAACTCCTTCTTCATTCCGCGTTTGGGTAGCCAGATTTATGCCATGGCCGGTATGCAGACTCGCCTGCATCTGATCGCCAACGAACCCGGTACTTATGACGGTATCTCCGCCAGCTACAGCGGCCCGGGCTTCTCAGGCATGAAGTTCAAAGCTATTGCAACACCGGATCGCGCCGCATTCGACCAGTGGGTCGCAAAAGCGAAACAGTCGCCGAACACCATGTCTGACATGGCAGCGTTCGAAAAACTGGCCGCGCCTAGCGAATACAACCAGGTGGAATATTTCTCCAACGTGAAACCAGACTTGTTTGCCGATGTGATTAACAAGTTTATGGCTCACGGTAAGAGCATGAACATGACCCAGCCAGAAGGTGAGCACAGCGCACACGAAGGTATGGAAGGCATGGACATGAGCCACGCGGAATCCGCCCATTAAAGGGGTTGAGGAAGAATAAAGATGTTCGGAAAATTATCACTTGATGCAGTCCCGTTCCATGAACCTATCGTCATGGTTACGATCGCTGGCATTATTTTGGGAGGTCTGGCGCTCGTTGGCCTGATCACTTACTTCGGTAAGTGGACCTACCTGTGGAAAGAGTGGCTGACCTCCGTCGACCATAAACGCCTCGGTATCATGTATATCATCGTGGCGATTGTGATGTTGCTGCGTGGTTTTGCTGACGCCATTATGATGCGTAGCCAGCAGGCTCTTGCCTCGGCGGGCGAAGCGGGCTTCCTGCCACCTCACCACTACGATCAGATCTTCACCGCGCACGGCGTGATTATGATCTTCTTCGTGGCGATGCCTTTCGTTATCGGTCTGATGAACCTGGTGGTTCCGCTGCAGATCGGCGCGCGTGACGTTGCGTTCCCGTTCCTCAACAACCTAAGCTTCTGGTTTACCGTTGTTGGTGTGATTCTGGTTAACGTTTCTCTCGGCGTGGGCGAATTTGCGCAGACCGGCTGGCTGGCCTATCCACCGCTATCGGGAATAGAGTACAGTCCGGGAGTCGGTGTCGATTACTGGATATGGAGTCTCCAGCTATCCGGTATAGGTACGACGCTAACCGGTATCAACTTCTTCGTTACCATTCTGAAGATGCGCGCACCGGGCATGACCATGTTCAAGATGCCAGTATTTACCTGGGCATCACTGTGCGCGAACGTTCTGATTATTGCTTCCTTCCCAATTCTGACGGTTACCGTCGCGTTGTTGACCCTGGATCGCTATCTGGGCACCCATTTCTTTACCAACGATATGGGTGGCAACATGATGATGTACATCAACCTGATTTGGGCCTGGGGCCACCCGGAAGTTTACATCCTGATCCTGCCTGTTTTCGGTGTGTTCTCCGAAATTGCGGCAACCTTCTCGCGTAAACGTCTGTTTGGTTATACCTCGCTGGTATGGGCAACCGTCTGTATCACCGTGCTGTCGTTCATCGTCTGGCTGCACCACTTCTTTACGATGGGTGCGGGCGCGAACGTAAACGCCTTCTTTGGTATCACCACCATGATTATCGCCATCCCGACCGGGGTGAAGATCTTCAACTGGCTGTTCACCATGTATCAGGGCCGCATCGTGTTCCATTCTGCGATGCTGTGGACTATCGGTTTTATCGTCACCTTCTCGGTGGGCGGGATGACTGGCGTGCTGCTGGCAGTACCGGGCGCGGACTTCGTTCTGCATAACAGCCTGTTCCTGATTGCGCACTTCCATAACGTGATCATCGGCGGCGTGGTCTTCGGCTGCTTCGCAGGGATGACCTACTGGTGGCCTAAAGCGTTCGGTTTCAAACTGAACGAAACCTGGGGTAAACGCGCGTTCTGGTTCTGGATCATCGGCTTCTTCGTTGCCTTTATGCCGCTGTATGCGCTGGGCTTCATGGGCATGACCCGTCGTTTGAGCCAGCAGATTGACCCGCAGTTCCACACCATGCTGATGATTGCAGCCAGCGGTGCAGTACTGATTGCGCTGGGTATTCTCTGCCTCGTTATTCAGATGTACGTTTCTATTCGTGACCGCGACCAGAACCGTGACCTGACTGGCGACCCGTGGGGTGGCCGTACGCTGGAGTGGGCAACCTCTTCCCCGCCTCCGTTCTATAACTTTGCCGTTGTGCCGCACGTTCACGAGCGTGATGCATTCTGGGAAATGAAAGAGAAAGGCGAAGCGTACAAAAAGCCTGACCACTATGAAGAAATTCATATGCCGAAAAACAGCGGTGCAGGTATCGTCATTGCAGCTTTCTCCACCATCTTCGGTTTCGCCATGATCTGGCATATCTGGTGGCTGGCGATTGTTGGCTTCGCAGGCATGATCATCACCTGGATCGTGAAAAGCTTCGACGAGGACGTGGATTACTACGTGCCGGTGGCAGAAATCGAAAAACTGGAAAACCAGCATTTCGATGAGATTACTAAGGCAGGGCTGAAAAATGGCAACTGATACTTTGACGCACGCGACTGCCCACGCGCACGAACACGGGCACCACGATGCAGGCGGAACCAAAATCTTCGGATTTTGGATCTACCTGATGAGCGACTGCATTCTGTTCTCTATCTTGTTTGCTACCTATGCCGTTCTGGTTAACGGCACCGCAGGCGGCCCGACAGGTAAGGACATTTTCGAACTGCCGTTCGTTCTGGTTGAAACTTTCTTGCTGTTGTTCAGCTCCATCACCTACGGCATGGCGGCTATCGCCATGTACAAAAACAACAAAAGCCAGGTTATCTCCTGGCTGGCGTTGACCTGGTTGTTTGGTGCCGGATTTATCGGGATGGAAATCTATGAATTCCATCACCTGATTGTTAACGGCATGGGTCCGGATCGCAGCGGCTTCCTGTCAGCGTTCTTTGCGTTGGTCGGCACGCACGGTCTGCACGTCACTTCCGGTCTTATCTGGATGGCGGTGTTGATGGTGCAAATCGCCCGTCGCGGCCTGACCAGCACTAACCGTACCCGCATCATGTGCCTGAGCCTGTTCTGGCACTTCCTGGATGTGGTTTGGATCTGTGTGTTCACTGTTGTTTATCTGATGGGGGCGATGTAATGAGTCATTCTACCGATCACAGCGGCGCGTCCCATGGCAGCGTAAAAACCTACATGACAGGCTTTATCCTGTCGATCATTCTGACGGTGATTCCGTTCTGGATGGTGATGACAGGGGCTGCCTCTCCGGCCGTAATTCTGGGAACAATCCTGGCAATGGCAGTGGTACAGGTTCTGGTGCATCTGGTGTGCTTCCTGCACATGAATACCAAATCAGATGAAGGCTGGAACATGACGGCGTTTGTCTTCACCGTGCTAATCATCGCTATCCTGGTTGTAGGCTCCATCTGGATTATGTGGAACCTTAACTACAACATGATGATGCACTAAGAGCGGCGGTTATGATGTTTAAGCAATACCTGCAAGTAACGAAACCAGGCATCATCTTTGGCAACCTGATCTCGGTGATTGGGGGATTCCTGCTGGCCTCAAAGGGCCGCATTGATTATCCCCTGTTTATCTACACGCTGGTTGGGGTGTCACTGGTTGTGGCGTCGGGTTGTGTGTTTAACAACTACATCGACAGGGATATCGACAGAAAGATGGAAAGGACGAAGAATCGGGTGCTGGTTAAAGGCCTGATCTCTCCTGCTGTCTCGCTGGTGTACGCCACCTTGCTGGGTATTGCTGGCTTTATGCTGCTGTGGTTTGGCGCGAATCCGCTGGCCTGCTGGCTGGGGGTGATGGGCTTTGTGGTTTACGTCGGCGTTTATAGCCTGTACATGAAACGCCACTCAGTCTACGGCACATTGATTGGTTCGCTCTCCGGCGCTGCGCCGCCGGTGATCGGCTACTGTGCAGTAACCGGCGAGTTCGATAGTGGCGCAGCGATCCTGCTTGCTATCTTCAGTCTGTGGCAGATGCCTCACTCCTATGCCATCGCCATTTTCCGCTTTAAGGATTACCAGGCGGCAAACATTCCGGTATTGCCAGTGGTAAAAGGCATTTCGGTGGCGAAGAATCACATCACGCTGTATATCATCGCCTTTGCCGTTGCCACGCTGATGCTCTCTCTTGGCGGTTACGCTGGGTATAAATATCTGGTAGTCGCCGCGGCGGTTAGCGTCTGGTGGTTAGGTATGGCCCTGCGCGGTTATAAAGTTGCTGATGACAGAATCTGGGCGCGCAAGCTGTTCGGCTTCTCTATCATCGCCATCACTGCCCTCTCGGTGATGATGTCCGTTGATTTTATGGTGCCGGATTCGCATACGCTGCTGGCTGCTGTGTGGTAATACAACCTCTCAGTTAAAAAGGTGCTGCGGCACCTTTTTTCTTAGCATTAGAAACATATCCCTCTCGAAATATTTACTAAAAAATCCGTATGTTTACCCCATTCGTTTGCCGCTTTACACTAGTCGCGAATTTAAAACAGAGGTGGTAATGAACGATTATAAAATGACGCCAGGTGAGCGGCGCGCGACCTGGGGTTTAGGGACCGTATTCTCGTTGCGCATGCTGGGCATGTTTATGGTTCTGCCGGTTCTGACCACGTACGGCATGGCTCTGCAAGGTGCCAGCGAAGCATTAATCGGTATTGCCATTGGTATTTATGGTCTGACTCAGGCCGTTTTTCAGATTCCGTTTGGCCTGCTTTCCGACCGCATTGGTCGCAAACCATTAATTGTCGGTGGGCTGGCAGTGTTTGCCGCCGGTAGCGTTATCGCTGCGCTCTCTGACTCCATCTGGGGAATTATTCTGGGCCGGGCGCTACAAGGCTCCGGTGCGATTGCCGCTGCCGTTATGGCGCTGCTTTCCGATCTCACGCGCGAACAAAACCGCACCAAAGCAATGGCGTTTATCGGCGTGAGCTTTGGCATTACCTTTGCCATTGCGATGGTGCTTGGCCCGATCATCACTCACAAACTTGGGCTGCACGCGCTGTTCTGGATGATCGCTATTCTGGCAACGACCGGCATTGCGTTGACCATTTGGGTTGTGCCCAACAGTAGCACTCACGTACTTAATCGTGAGTCCGGAATGGTGAAAGGCAGTTTCAGTAAAGTGCTGGCGGAACCGCGGCTGCTGAAACTCAACTTTGGCATTATGTGTCTGCATATTTTGCTGATGTCGACGTTTGTTGCCCTGCCCGGACAACTGGCTGATGCGGGGTTCCCGGCGGCTGAACACTGGAAGGTCTATCTGGCGACAATGCTAATCGCCTTTGGCTCGGTCGTGCCTTTCATTATCTACGCTGAAGTTAAGCGCAAAATGAAGCAAGTCTTTGTCTTCTGCGTTGGGTTGATCGTGGTTGCGGAAATTGTGTTGTGGAACGCACAAACGCAGTTCTGGCAACTGGTGGTCGGCGTGCAGCTTTTCTTTGTAGCGTTTAATTTGATGGAAGCCCTTCTGCCTTCACTTATCAGTAAAGAGTCGCCAGCAGGTTACAAAGGTACGGCGATGGGTGTTTACTCCACCAGCCAGTTTCTTGGCGTGGCGATTGGCGGTTCGCTGGGCGGCTGGATTGACGGCATGTTTGACGGTCAGGGAGTATTTCTCGCTGGCGCAATGCTGGCCGCAGTGTGGCTGGCAGTCGCCAGTACCATGAAAGAACCGCCGTATGTCAGCAGCTTGCGCATTGAAATCCCGGCGGACATTGCCGCAAACGAGGCGTTAAAAGTGCGTTTGCTGGAAACCGCGGGCGTCAAAGAAGTGTTGATTGCAGAAGAAGAACATTCAGCTTATGTGAAAATCGACAGCAAAGTGACGAATCGCTTTGAGGTTGAACAGGCAATTCGTCAGGCATAAAAAACGAGGCGAATTGCCTGCTGCGCTACGCTTACCAGGCCTACAAAGTTCCTGAGTTACAAATCGTTGTAGGCCGAATTAGCTGTTCATGCTGCATTCGGCATGAACAAAACGCACATTGTCGCGATTAATCGCGGAAGTTTTTGAACTGGAACGGCTGACCGAGATCGCCACCACGTACCATCGCCATGACAGCCTGCAAATCATCACGAGATTTACCCGTTACGCGGATCTCATCACCCTGAATTTGCGCCTGCACTTTCAGTTTGCTGTCTTTGATCATCTTGACGATTTTCTTCTGGGTCGCGCTCTCAATGCCCTGTTTCAGTTTCGCTTCCACAAACCAGGTTTTACCGCTATGAACGATATTTTCCGGTACATCCAGTGAACTGCCTTCAATGCCGCGCTTCAGCAGCTTGGCACGCAGAATATCCAGCAACTGATTGACCTGGAAATCGGACTCGCTCAACACTTTGATGGTTTTGCTGGCGTCGTTCAGCTCAAATGAGGCTTCAACATTACGGAAGTCAAAACGGGACTCCACTTCGCGGCTCGCGTTATCGACCGCGTTACGTGCTTCCTGAAGATCAACTTCAGAGACAATATCGAAAGATGGCATCTTTTCCTCTCCCTTCATTTTTGATGCGAAGCATAATACCTGCAAAGTTAAATAACCAACAGTCCTGCACCAGGACGTATCCCTTAATTGTGCATAGTCGCAACAGCATGCACAATTAAGGGATAGCCTTATTGAACACCCGGAGTGGTTGCGGGTGAGGAGGAACAATGAAAATTACCGTATTGGGATGCGGTGCCTTAGGGCAATTATGGCTTACAGCACTTTGTAAACAGGGTCACGAGGTTCAGGGCTGGCTGCGCGTACCACAACCTTATTGTAGTGTGAATCTGGTTGAGACAGATGGTTCGATATTTAACGAATCGCTGACCGCCAACGATCCCGATTTTCTCGCCACCAGCGATCTGCTCCTGGTGACGCTGAAAGCATGGCAGGTTTCCGATGCCGTCAAAAGCCTCGCGTCCACACTGCCTGTAACTACGCCAATACTGTTAATTCACAACGGCATGGGCACCATCGAAGAGTTGCAAAACATTCAGCAGCCATTACTGATGGGCACCACCACCCATGCCGCCCGCCGCGACGGCAATGTCATTATTCATGTGGCAAACGGAATCACGCATATTGGTCCGGCACGGCAACAGGACGGCGATTACAGTTATCTGGCGGATATTTTGCAAACCGTGTTACCTGACGTCGCGTGGCATAACAATATTCGCGCCGAGCTGTGGCGCAAGCTGGCAGTCAACTGTGTGATTAATCCACTGACCGCCATCTGGAATTGCCCGAATGGTGAATTACGTCATCATCCGCAAGAAATTATGCAGATATGCGAAGAAGTCGCGGCAGTAATCGAACGCGAAGGGCATCATACTTCAGCAGAAGATTTGCGTGATTACGTGATGCAGGTGATTGATGCCACAGCGGAAAATATCTCGTCGATGTTGCAGGATATCCGCGCGCTGCGCCACACCGAAATCGACTATATCAATGGTTTTCTCTTACGCCGCGCCCGCGCGCATGGGATTGCCGTACCGGAAAACACCCGCCTGTTTGAAATGGTAAAAAGAAAGGAGAGTGAATATGAGCGCATCGGCACTGGTTTGCCTCGCCCCTGGTAGTGAAGAGACTGAAGCCGTCACCACTATCGATCTGCTGGTTCGCGGCGGTATCAAAGTCACCACTGCCAGCGTCGCCAGCGATGGTAACCTGGCGATTACCTGCTCGCGCGGCGTGAAGCTGCTGGCGGATGCGCCGCTGGTCGAAGTAGCTGATGGCGAATATGACGTGATCGTGCTGCCTGGAGGCATTAAAGGCGCAGAGTGTTTTCGCGATAGCACCCTGCTGGTTGAAACCATTAAACAGTTCCACCGTTCCGGGCGTATCGTCGCGGCTATTTGCGCCGCACCAGCCACCGTGCTGGTCCCGCACGATATCTTCCCGATTGGCAATATGACCGGCTTCCCGACGCTGAAAGACAAAATACCCGCCGAACAATGGCAGGACAAGCGCGTCGTCTGGGATGCACGGGTAAAATTGCTGACCAGTCAGGGGCCGGGTACAGCTATCGACTTTGGTCTGAAAATTATCGACCTGCTGGTTGGGCGTGAAAAAGCCCATGAAGTGGCATCACAACTGGTGATGGCGGCAGGGATTTATAATTATTACGAGTAGTGTCGGATGCGGCAAACGTCGCATCTGACCAGATGCGACGTAAAAAACACAAATTACGGGCGATATACCTTCACATTGTTAAAGCCCTGCTCGCGCAGATAGAGCGCCTGCAGGCGGCTCATCACCCCGCGCTCACACCACAGCAGCCAGGTTTTGTTCTGGTCGAGATCGCCAAATTTGGTGCTCAGTTTATAGAACGGCAGAGAAACCACATCAATCCCTTCGACTTTCAGCGGCTTATCTTCCTGTTCATCGATAGAACGGATATCGAGGATCACGTCGTTCGGGCCGAAGCCATTGACGGTTTCCACTTCCACCACTTCCTGCTCGGTCTGCTGGGCGATTTCGCGGATATCAACGTTATTCGCTTCCTCAACCACTTTATCGAGAATGCTGAAGTCGAACTTCTCTTCTTCCGCTTCAATCTTCGATTTAACCGCTTTCACCGTCGGGCTTTTGGAGATCACACCGCAATATTCGGGCATCGTGCGGGCAAAGTCTTCAGTGCCAATCTGGCGAGCCAGGTTGATGATGTGCTCTTTGTCGTAAGAAATCAGCGGACGCAGGATCAGCGTGTCGGAGACGTTATCAATCAGGCGCAGGTTAGTCAGCGTCTGGCTGGACACCTGGCCCAGTGCTTCGCCGGTGACCAGCGCCTGTACGCCGTAACGTTCAGCCACTTTAGACGCGGCACGCACCATCATACGTTTGAGGATAACGCCCATCTGACCGTCGTCGATTTTCTCGAGAATTTCCCCGACGACCGGCTCGAAATTAATAGCGACAAAACGCACGCGGTGGGAGCTGCCAAAGCGGTTCCACAGATAATGTGCCACCTGACGCACGCCAATTTCATGCGCCGCGCCGCCGAGGTTAAAGAAGCAGTAATGCACGCGGCAGCCGCGACGCATCAACATATAACTGGAAACACCGGAGTCGAAACCACCGGAAATGAGCGACAGCACATCTTCCTGGGTGCCGATCGGGAAACCGCCAATACCTTCGTAGCGACCTTTAATCAGCAGGAGACGATCGTCTTCCACTTCCAGATGGACAGTCACATCCGGATTGGTCAGCTTCACGCGCGCGGATTCAATATGCTGATTTAAACCGCCGCCGACGTAACGTTCCACATCAATCGAGCTAAAATCATGTTTGCCACGGCGCTTCACGCGTACGCAGAAGGTTTTCCCTTCCAGCTGATCGCGATACTGAACCAACGCTTTCTCGAAAATATCGTGCATGTCGGTAAACGGCACGTCTTCGACTTCGAGAATATGGTGGATACCCGGAATACGGGTCAGGGCGTCGCGAATAGCCAGACGCTGGTTTTCATCTTTTGCGCGAACCTCGATGTTATCCCAGTGGCGGACGACAGCGAGCGTCTCATCATAGTGCTTTAAAACGTTACGAATGTTCCCGGTAAGGATTTTTATAAAGCGCAAGCGCACAGATTGGCTTTTGATGGTGATTTCCGGGAACAATTTAATGATAAACTTCATGGCGGCAATGGTTCGTTGGCAAGCCTTAAGCGACTTGTATAGGGAAAAATACAGCAGCCCACACCTGCGGCTGCATCCAGGCGCGGAAGTATACCACTAACATCGCTTTGCTGCGCACATCACCTTACCATTGCGCGTTATTTGCTATTTGCCCTGAGTCCGTTACCATGACGGGGCGAAAAATATTGAGAGTCAGACATTCATTATGCCGAAGAAAAATGAGGCGCCCGCCAGCTTTGAAAAGGCGCTGAGCGAGCTGGAACAGATTGTAACCCGTCTGGAAAGTGGTGACCTGCCGCTGGAAGAGGCGCTGAACGAGTTCGAACGCGGCGTGCAGCTGGCACGTCAGGGGCAGGCCAAATTACAACAAGCCGAACAGCGCGTACAAATTCTGCTGTCTGACAATGAAGACGCCTCTCTAACCCCTTTTACACCGGACAATGAGTAATGGACTTTCCGCAGCAACTCGAAGCCTGCGTTAAGCAGGCCAACCAGGCGCTGAGCCGTTTTATCGCCCCACTGCCCTTTCAGAACACTCCCGTGGTCGAAACCATGCAGTATGGCGCATTATTAGGTGGTAAGCGCCTGCGACCTTTCCTGGTTTATGCCACCGGTCATATGTTCGGCGTTAGCACAAACACGCTGGACGCGCCCGCTGCCGCCGTAGAGTGTATCCACGCTTACTCATTAATTCATGATGATTTACCGGCAATGGATGATGACGATCTGCGTCGCGGTTTGCCAACCTGCCATGTGAAGTTTGGCGAAGCAAACGCGATTCTCGCTGGTGACGCTTTACAAACGCTGGCGTTCTCGATTTTAAGCGATGCCGATATGCCGGAAGTGTCGGATCGCGACAGAATTTCGATGATTTCAGAACTGGCGAGCGCCAGCGGTATTGCCGGAATGTGCGGTGGTCAGGCATTAGATTTAGACGCGGAAGGCAAACACGTACCTCTGGACGCGCTTGAGCGTATTCATCGTCATAAAACCGGCGCATTGATTCGCGCCGCCGTTCGCCTTGGTGCATTAAGCGCCGGAGATAAAGGACGTCGTGCTCTGCCAGTACTCGACAAGTACGCAGAGAGCATCGGCCTTGCCTTCCAGGTTCAGGATGACATCCTGGATGTGGTAGGAGATACTGCAACGTTGGGAAAACGCCAGGGTGCCGACCAGCAACTTGGTAAAAGTACCTACCCTGCACTTCTGGGTCTTGAGCAAGCCCGGAAGAAAGCCCGGGATCTGATCGACGATGCCCGTCAGTCGCTGAAACAACTGGCTGAGCAGTCACTCGATACCTCGGCACTGGAAGCGCTAGCGGACTACATCATCCAGCGTAATAAATAAACAATAAGTATTAATAGGCCCCTGATGAGTTTTGATATTGCCAAATACCCGACCCTGGCACTGGTCGACTCCACCCAGGAGTTACGACTGTTGCCGAAAGAGAGTTTACCGAAACTCTGCGACGAACTGCGCCGCTATTTACTCGACAGCGTGAGCCGTTCCAGCGGGCACTTCGCCTCCGGGCTGGGCACGGTCGAACTGACCGTGGCGCTGCACTATGTCTACAACACCCCGTTTGACCAATTGATTTGGGATGTGGGGCATCAGGCTTATCCGCATAAAATTTTGACCGGACGCCGCGACAAGATCGGCACCATCCGTCAGAAAGGCGGTCTGCACCCGTTCCCGTGGCGCGGCGAAAGCGAATATGACGTATTAAGCGTCGGGCATTCATCAACCTCCATCAGTGCCGGAATTGGTATTGCGGTCGCTGCCGAAAAAGAAGGCAAAAATCGCCGCACCGTTTGTGTGATTGGCGACGGTGCGATTACCGCTGGCATGGCGTTTGAAGCGATGAATCACGCGGGCGATATCCGTCCTGATATGCTGGTGGTTCTCAACGACAATGAAATGTCGATTTCCGAAAATGTTGGCGCGCTCAACAACCATCTGGCGCAGCTGCTTTCCGGTAAGCTTTACTCTTCACTGCGCGAAGGCGGGAAAAAAGTTTTCTCTGGCGTGCCCCCCATTAAAGAGCTGCTCAAACGTACCGAAGAACATATTAAAGGCATGGTGGTGCCTGGCACGTTGTTTGAAGAGCTGGGCTTTAACTACATCGGCCCGGTTGACGGTCACGATGTGCTGGGGCTTATCACCACGCTTAAGAACATGCGCGACCTGAAAGGCCCGCAGTTCCTGCATATCATGACCAAAAAAGGTCGTGGTTATGAACCGGCAGAAAAAGACCCAATCACCTTCCACGCCGTGCCTAAATTTGATCCCTCCAGCGGTTGTTTGCCGAAAAGTAGCGGCGGTTTACCAAGCTATTCAAAAATCTTTGGCGACTGGTTGTGCGAAACGGCAGCGAAAGATAACAAGCTGATGGCGATTACTCCGGCGATGCGTGAAGGTTCCGGCATGGTCGAGTTTTCACGTAAATTCCCGGATCGCTACTTCGATGTGGCAATTGCCGAGCAACACGCAGTGACCTTTGCTGCGGGTCTGGCGATTGGTGGGTACAAACCCATTGTCGCGATCTACTCCACCTTCCTGCAACGCGCCTATGATCAGGTGCTGCATGACGTGGCGATTCAAAAACTCCCGGTCCTGTTCGCCATCGACCGCGCGGGCATTGTTGGTGCTGATGGTCAAACCCACCAGGGCGCTTTTGATCTCTCTTACCTGCGCTGTATTCCGGAAATGGTCATTATGACCCCGAGCGATGAAAACGAATGTCGCCAGATGCTCTATACCGGCTATCACTATAACGATGGCCCGTCAGCGGTACGCTACCCGCGTGGCAACGCGGTTGGCGTGGAACTGACGCCGCTGGAAAAACTGCCAATTGGCAAAGGCATTGTGAAGCGTCGTGGCGAGAAACTGGCGATCCTTAACTTTGGTACGCTGATGCCAGAAGCGGCGAAAGTCGCTGAATCGCTGAACGCTACGCTGGTCGATATGCGTTTTGTGAAACCGCTTGATGAAGCGTTAATTCTGGAAATGGCCGCCAGCCATGAAGCGCTGGTCACCGTAGAAGAAAACGCCATTATGGGCGGCGCAGGCAGCGGAGTGAACGAAGTGCTGATGGCCCATCGTAAACCAGTACCCGTGCTGAACATTGGCCTGCCTGACTTCTTTATTCCACAAGGAACACAGGAAGAAATGCGCGCCGAACTCGGCCTCGATGCCGCCGGTATGGAAGCCAAAATCAAGGCCTGGCTGGCATAATCCCTACTCTACTCCTGCTATGCTTAAGAAATTATTCATGGCAGGAGTGGCAGCATGCAATACAACCCCTTAGGAAAAACCGACCTTCGCGTTTCCCGACTTTGCCTCGGCTGTATGACCTTTGGCGAGCCAGATCGTGGTAATCACGCATGGACACTGCCGGAAGAAAGCAGCCGTCCCATCATTAAACGCGCGCTGGAAGGCGGCATAAATTTCTTTGATACCGCCAATAGCTATTCCGATGGCAGCAGCGAAGGGATCGTTGGTCGCGCACTGCGGGATTTCGCCCGTCGTGAAGACGTGGTCGTTGCCACCAAAGTGTTCCATCGCGTTGGTGATTTGCCGGAAGGATTATCCCGTGCGCAAATATTGCGCTCTATCGACGACAGCCTGCGCCGTCTCGGCATGGATTATGTCGATATCCTGCAAATTCATCGCTGGGATTACAACACGCCGATCGAAGAGACGCTGGAAGCCCTCAACGACGTGGTAAAAGCCGGGAAAGCGCGTTATATCGGCGCGTCATCCATGCACGCTTCGCAGTTTGCTCAGGCACTGGAACTACAAAAACAGCACGGCTGGGCGCAGTTTGTCAGTATGCAGGATCACTACAATCTGATTTATCGAGAAGAAGAGCGCGAGATGCTGCCACTGTGTTACCAGGAGGGCGTAGCGGTGATTCCATGGAGCCCGCTGGCGCGGGGTCGTCTGACACGTCCGTGGGGAGAAACTACCGCACGACTGGTGTCTGATGAGGTGGGGAAAAATCTCTATAAAGAAAGCGATGAAAATGACGCGCAGATCGCAGAGCGGTTAACGGGCGTCAGTGAAGAACTGGGTGCAACACGAGCACAAGTTGCGCTGGCCTGGTTGTTGAGTAAACCGGGCATTGCCGCACCGATTATCGGAACTTCGCGGGAAGAACAGCTTGATGAGCTGCTGAACGCGGTGGATATCACCTTGAAGCCGGAACAGATTGCTGAACTGGAAACGCCGTATAAACCGCATCCGGTAGTAGGATTTAAGTAAATTTCGCTTTTCAGCCATTTTATCTGCTGAATTCCCCATCGTCTGCGATGATGGGGACAACGTACCTCCCATCATCTTCTGTAACCATAATCCACCTCTGCAAGAGAAATTCTTCGTGAATGAGTTTGCAGCTATTCATCATCTTCATCCCTTTGAGCGATTTTTGATAGTTTCTCCAGGTAATACTCCCTAAAACTGTCTTATTTAGTCAACGTAAGAGGATTACAATCATGATGAAAACTATCACCAAACAACCGATCCTGTTTACTGATGTACCGGTTGCAGATTTAAGAAACTCAATGAAGCACGATTTAAATCAAAATCTTATCGAAAGGCTATGGAACAAAATTCGTGATTTTTTTCTGGGCAGTGATAAACAAAAAGCATTTAAATCGATTCATAAATACATCAATACATTGTCAGTTCTAAATTATAATTCAGCGTCATCTCCAGATCCCAATTTTAATATAGATGCATCGTCAGATTTAGACTCATATTTAAACCTGAAATTTGATAACCTCTCGCCCAAACAAAAGCAGACCACGCTTTGTTGTTTCTGGAATAAAATTGCATCCTCATTGCCAGAGCCATACAACAGCACCATCAAACATAACATTATTTTTTATAAAGTCGGAGAAAATCTGATGATACGTGGAACTATCTCTATTGTTAACGAGGTAGTAAAGACTTATTCACTCCCAATAGAAAAGGATGACAATGGATATTACGATTTCAGCGGTCTATATCTAGCACACAGCAATATTTCCGGTAAAGATCCCAATAAAGATCCCGATATAGATTTCGGTATAGATCTGGGAAACTGTAACTGCTCAAATGTCAACTTCGAACATACTTATTTTGATAGCGTCAAGTTTACAAATACGAATTGTACAAATGCGAATTTTAACAGTTGTAGATTTATCAAATGCGATCTAACAAATATGAATTGCACTGGCGCAATTCTTGATAATGCGGTGATATATGGTAAAGAAAAAGAACCTGAGATGCAATATCCAGAAGCAGATCAAATAATACAAAGGATAACTTATCAGAAATCACATGGGAATGAAACGAAAGGGATGATTCTAACTAACTGCTCCTGTGTTAAAACCACTTTCAATTGGGCAGATTTATCAGAAAGTGATTGCCAAAATGTGGACTTTAGCGAGGCTAATCTTTCAAACACTATTCTTCCTGACATCGTCAGGATGAAAGGCACGAAACTTTACCGTACCGACCTTTTTAATCCGATATTAAAAGCAGAAGCAGAATCAACAGAAGAAAAAGATATTAGCCCATTAGCAAAAATTATTCTTGACTATATTGAATCAGATAAAAACCCTGAGTCATTAAAATTTGATGAAAAATCAACAACCACTAAAATAATACAAGATATTGATAATTTTATTTTCTATAATCAGCATTTAAAGAGCATATTCAATCAAGCAATGAATCTTGAAGGAAAAATAAGCAGAAAAAAATACAATGAGATTTTTAACTATAAACAAGAACAAGCCAGACAATATTTTATCGACCAGTATAAAATAACAAAAAATGATTATTTAAAGAAAATACCTTTAACTGCACAATTAATTGCAAAATACAAAATGGATGATCAATTGGACCAACTTTTGGTTACCCGTGAAATTCAAGATGAAATAAAACCAAAGATTCAAGACAAAATAGATGAACTTTCTAAAAATTTATTCAACACTATAAACCAAACCATTAAGGATAACTTTGATGATATTTTTCGGCAACAGTCAGAGAATATGAGCAATTATTATGAGTTCGTCGACTGACGATATTTGAGTGTACGTGAATTATGAGTGACAAAGATACACCTTAAAATATCGCCGTATAATATATTCGGTGATGTCGGGTTTTACTTTAACAGAGTGCCCCAAAATTGGGGCACTGTTCATTTATAAATCAAACCGGGTGGTCTGGAATCGCCTACACCTCCCGGTCAATGGCATTAAAGAATACCCAGCGGCCAGTGATGACCGATAAAGTACAGGATGCCTGCGGAAATTACCCCGGCGACAATATCGTCGATCATGATCCCCATGCCGCCATGTACATTGCGGTCAAACCAGCGGATCGGCCACGGTTTCCACATATCCAGGATACGGAAAATCACAAACCCGGCGGCGACCCACTGCCAGTCATTGGTCGGCAGCGCCATGAGCGTGATCCACATACCAATAAATTCGTCCCAGACAATGCTGCCGTGATCGTGCACGCCCATGTCTTTCGCCGTTTGATGACAAAGATAGACGCCGATACAGATCCCCAGCATCACCACCAGCGAATAGAGCTGCCAGGGCAAAAAGGTCATCAGATACCAGAACGGAATCGCCGCCAGCGATCCCATCGTGCCAGGAACGATTGGGCTTAATCCACTTCCGAATCCGACAGCAAGCAGATGCCACGGATTACTCATCTTCAGGCGACTTTTCGCGACATCTTTATGGCGTGGCAAAATGGTCATATCCTTTCCAGTCGAACGTGACAGGTTCGCCGTCACGAATAAAACAAAGCCCTTCGATATCGGCGGTCATTTGCCCGATACAGGTAAACGGTACGCCCAGATGTCCGAGAGCCACATCCAGCGCGCCACGGTTCAGTTCCGGCACCGTGAAACACAACTCGTAATCTTCACCGCCAGAGAGCGCCCAGCGCAGCGCCTGTTCCGGTTCAACATGGCGAGAAAGCGCATCAGAAAACGGCAGCAATGCCAGGTCAATACTTGCGCCGCAGTCGCTGGCTTTCACGATATGCCCGAGATCGGAAATCAGACCGTCAGAGAGATCGATAGCTGAATTTGCCAGATCGCGCAGTGCCTGTCCCTGTAAAATACGCGGAGATGGACGGAGATGACGTTTGATCAAGTAGTCCGCATCTTTAACATCGGCAACCTGCAAACGGTTTTGCAAAATCGCCAGCCCGGCGGCGCTATCGCCCGGTGTACCGGTCACATAGATCCAGTCACCCGGTTTCGCCCCAGCGCGCGTTAAGGCTCGTCCCATCGGAACAAAGCCGTGGATACCCAGCGTCATTGATAATGGCCCACGCGTGGTATCGCCGCCAATGAGTTGCATATCGTAATAATTGAGAAGATCAAACAAACTGTCGCTGAAGGACTCAAGCCACGCTTCGTCGACGTCCGGTAAGGTTAATGCCAGCGTCAGCCAGGCCGGATCGGCCCCCATCGCAGCCAGATCGCTTAGGTTCACCGCCAGTGCTTTATAAGCCAGATCAGCAGGATCGATATCAGGGAGGAAGTGGTTGCCCGCCACCAGCGTATCAGTGCTGATCGCCAGGGTCTGTTTCTCGGGGATATTGAGAAGTGCGCAATCGTCGCCAATGCCCAGTTCGACATCAAGACGAGAACTTCTTACACGGTCAAAATAACGGGCAATCAGGGAGAACTCGCCACATGCCATACGTTATGCCTCAGCAGGTAAAAAAGAAAAGGCCGGCGATCGCGGAACGGTCTTCCGTGAATCTACCGGCCTGGATATCACTTTTTGTTAGGGCGAATCACAGGTGCTGCTTTATCGAGTACGCCGTTGACGAACTTATGGCTGTCTTCTGCGCCGAACGATTTCGCCAGTTCGATCGCTTCGTTAATGGCCACTTTGTATGGCACATCGCTACGTTTAGACAGCTCGTACAGCGCAATGCGCAGTACTGCTTTTTCTACCTGGCCCAGTTCTTCCAGCAGGCGGGACAGGTATGGCTTCATCAGTCCGTCGAGGTATGCGGTGTTAGTCGCCACCCCGGCCAGCAGCTCACGGAAGTACAGGACGTCAACGTCTTTTACATCCTGTTCAGCCAGGAACTGGTATTCAACATCAGCGATGTCGTTCTGGGACAACTGCCAGGAGTAGAGCGCCTGGACGGCACACTCACGAGCGCGGCGACGAGCAGCAGGTTTCACGGATTTCCCCTTACTAATTTCAGGCCTTGATGGCTTTCAATACATTAATCATTTCAAGCGCGGTCAGTGCAGCTTCTGCACCTTTGTTGCCAGCTTTGGTGCCAGCACGTTCGATCGCTTGTTCAATGCTTTCAGTGGTCAGAACCCCAAAAGCAACCGGAATTTCGCTGTCCTGGGCAACATGCGCCAGGCCGTTGCTTGCACCACCAGCGACATATTCAAAGTGGGCAGTGCCACCACGAATAACCGTACCCAGCGCAATCACCGCGTCGTATTTACCGGTTTTAGCCAGTGCACCCGCCGCCAGCGGCAGCTCATAGGCACCAGGCACCCAAACAACGGTAATGTTTTCATCTTTTACCTGACCGATACGTTTCAGTGCATCAATTGCACCTTCCAGCAGGCTGTCATTGATAAAGTTGTTGAAACGCGCGATGGTGATGGCGACGCGAGCGTCCGGGGTAGCAACGTTAGCTTCAATAATGTTCATTTTCTTCCTTCGGGTTCGAGTATGGCCCCGCAGGGGGGCGGATTTTAGCATAATATTTCGTGCGCTGCTTCCCTTTCGAGCCGGGAGATCATGCACCCACTAAATGCAGGCAAACATCCGGGCCTACATGACGTATCTCTTTGAATTTAAATTGGAGGGCGTCAGCTAATTTCTCAAGCCCTGGTAGTATGCATAATCCACGGGCGTCGCTGCCTAATAGTTTAGGTGCGATATAGACAATCAGCTCATCGACTAAACCCGCCTGCAGCAATGCGCCAGCGAGCGTTGGCCCCGCTTCCACCCAGATGCTGTTAATCTGCTGTTTACCCAGTTGCATCATTAGTACAACCAGATCCAGATGACCTTTATGCTCTGGAATCAGCAAGGTACGCACCGTTTCCGGCCACTCACGAGAATCTTCCTGCGTACGCGCGAACCAGGTTTCGCCGGGCTGCTGCACAATGCGATGTTCCGGCGTCACGCGATTTTGGCTATCAATCACAATACGTACCGGCTGGCGGAGATTGTGTTGCGGGTAGAGCCCCTGAGTTTGTTCATCCAGTTCAGACCAACGCACCGTTAAGGCCGGATCATCCGCCAGCACCGTGGCACTGCTGGTTAAAATGGCATGACTTTGTGCGCGCAGTCGTTGTACATCGAGTCGCGCCTGAGGCGAAGTGATCCACTGGCTTTCGCCACTCTCCATCGCCGTGCGACCATCAAGCGATGCGCCAAGTTTTAACTGAATATAAGGAAAGCCGGTGCGCATCCGCTTGAGAAAGCCTTTATTCAATTGCTCGGCTTCACTCATCATCAGGCCGTGGCTGACGTCAATACCAGCCTGTTGCAGGCGATATAGCCCTCGCCCAGCTACCTGCGGGTTAGGATCTTGCATCGAGGCAACCACGCGCGCCACGCCCGCAGCAATTAATGCATCACAACACGGTGGCGTACGACCATGATGGCTACAGGGTTCGAGTGTGACATACGCCGTTGCGCCTTTGGCTTTTTCGCCAGCCATGCGCAACGCGTGTACCTCGGCATGCGGTTCACCCGCTCGTTGGTGGTAACCTTCACCGACAATTTCGCCATCTTTGACAATGACGCACCCGACATTCGGGTTGGGATGCGTGGTAAAACGTCCTCGTTGCGCCAGCTTTAGCGCCCGCGCCATGTAATACTCGTCCTGCACGGCTTAGTCCTCCAGGCGCGCGATCTCTTCGCCAAATTCTTTGATATCTTCGAAACTGCGGTAGACAGAGGCAAAACGGATATAGGCGACTTTATCGAGCTTTTTCAATTGCTCCATCACCAGATTGCCAATCATCTTGCTCGGCACTTCGCGCTCACCCGTGGCGCGCAGCTGCGATTTAATATGATTGATTGCCATTTCGACATCATCGGAACTCACCGGACGTTTTTCCAGCGCCCGCAGCATTCCGCTACGCAATTTCTCTTCATTAAACGGTTCACGCACGTCGTTGCTTTTTACAACACGCGGCATAACCAGCTCCGCCACTTCAAAGGTGGTGAAACGTTCATTACACACCAGACACTGCCGACGGCGGCGTACAGATGAGCCCTCGCCCACGAGACGAGAGTCAATTACCTTAGTGTCCACGGCGAAACAGAATGGGCAATGCATACGGCGTCCTGACCAGGTGGTTAACAGAAATCTATTTTACCCTGAACTGACGATACAACAAAGGCGCAACGCTTTTGAGATAAAGGATCGATGCTTTCACTGCTTTTACCCTCTACCATTAGACTAATTGCGACGAGAAAGGGACGACCTATGAATACTAACGTTTTTCGACTGCTCCTGCTGGGAAGCCTGTTCAGCCTTAGCGCCTGTGTGCAGCAAAGCGAAGTGCGACAGATGAAACACAGCGTCAGCACGCTGAACCAGGAGATGACGCAACTCATTGACATCCTCCACGCCCTGAAGGACGTGGATCCCTGCTACGTTCAGGCTGTCGCCTGAATCATTTCGGTGGGTTCCTGCTTCAACGGGCGGCCTGACTGCACCATCCCTCCACAGGCAAGAACGGCGTGCCCCGCCGCTAAAATGTTACGAGCGCCATTTACATCGGCGTTCGCTGTATATCCACATACCTGGCATCTGAATTTACTTTGTGACAGGCGATTTTCTTTCGCTGTATGACCACAGCACGTGCAACGCTGGCTTGTGTACGCTGGCGAAACAGCAAGCACCTGACCGCCACGCCAGAGCTGCTTGTACTCAAGCTGGCGGCGCATTTCATACCAGCCCTGATCCAGTATCGAACGGTTTAAACCTGATTTTGCCCGGACATTGCGCCCCGGCTGGCTGACCGTACCCGCTGCTGACTTTGACATGTTGCTGACCTTCAAATCCTCAATGACTATCATTGCGTGGTTTTTGCTGACGGTCGTTGTGACTTTGTGAAGGTAGTCCCTGCGGATATTTGCGATACGGGAATGCAGTCGCTGTATTTTGCGTTTCTGCTTCTGCCAGTTGTTGCTGAATTTGACCTTGCGGCTTAACTGTCGCTGAAGTCTCGCCAGCGTCTTCTGGTTTTTCTGAAAACTGTTTACAGGCTCAAAGACTGTGCCATCTGACAGCGTGGCGAGTTTAGCCACGCCAGCATCCAGCCCGACCATTGATGCTGAAGGGTGAACCGGAGTTGATACTTCACTTTCTGTCTGAATACTGATGTACCACTTACCGCAGGACTGGCTGACCGTGACATTTTTCACAACACCCGTGACCTGACGGCTATTCCGGTAGCGCATCCAGCCCAGTTTCGGCAGAAAAATACGGCTGTTTTCCTGATCGAGCTTAACGCCCTGCGGGTAGCGGAATGCATCATTCTGTCCCCGCTTTTTGAATCGGGGAAAAGCAGCCCGCTTCTGGAAGAAGTTTTTGTAAGCCCGCTCAAGGTCTTTCAGTGACTGTTGCAATGGCTGTGACGGGGCATCTTTAAGCCATTGCGTTTCAGTGGCATTTTTCCACTCAACCAGCCAGGAAGCCATTTTCCCGTAAGGGATGTATTTATTACCGGCCTCATGATTCTCATTCTGAAGCGCCAGAGCACGATTGAAAACGAAACGACATGCGCCTGCGAAGCGCCTCATTTCACACTCCTGTTGACCACCTGGTCTTAACTGGAATTTAAATGCCTGTAATCGTTTCACAGGTCAAATGATACTTTGGTCTATGAAAAAAGAAACCGATATCCGGCGTGGAAGGCATTGTGTTTTCCTGATGCATGTTCACCTGGTCTTTGTCACCAGATACCGACGCCAGATTTTTGACCATGACGCGACAGAAAAACTACGCACTTACTTTTCAAATGTATGTGCTGATTTTGAAGCTGAACTGGTTGAAATGGATGGCGAACCAGATCACGTCCATTTGTTAATTAACTAACCTCCCAAACTGGCGATATCCAGTCTGGTAAACAGCCTCAAAGGCGTATCGGGTAGGTTACTGCGACGAGATCGACCAGATATTGCAGTCAGGTATTACTACAAAGGCGTTTTGTGGAGTCCTGGCTATTTTGCCAGTAGCTGCGGAGGTGCGCCAATATCCGTCATCCGCCAATACATTGAACAACAGCAAACACCTGGTCAGGTGGAAAACCGCGCCTTATATCCCCGCCCTGAAGGACGGGGTTTTACGGCGCACCGGATAAAGAAACAGTCAAAATCACTCAGCAAAACAGGCTGAATGCAAAATCCAGCAGTGGGGTTTACCTTCTGCCTGGAGCGAAAACACCAGCAAGACTGGAAAGCCAGATCGGTACTTTACGTATGTCGCTGGTGAATATTACGCCTGATACAGATGGCACCACCCTGACGCTACGTATTCAGGGCGAGTCGAATGATCCCTTGCCCGCATTCAGCGGAACTGTTGAATATGGGCAAATTCAGGGAACAATAGACAACTTTCAGGAAATCAATGTGCAGAATCAATTGATTAACGCCCCTGCCAGCGTCCTCGCCCCCAGCGATGTTGATATTCCGTTACAGTTAAAGGGTATTTCTGTGGATCAGTTAGGCTTTGTACGTATCCACGACATTCAACCTGTTATGCAGTAAACGTTTCGCGGGGCGTTTTGTGCGTCCCGCAACATCTTTCCCCGTCATTTTGTTACTCTGCTTACATCACCCAGATTGATAGTAAAAGTTTGCAACAAGGGTGAAAGTCAGTACAATCCCCGCCCGAATGTGTGTAAACGTGAACGCAATCGATTACGTAAATGATAGAACTGTGAAACGAAACATATTTTTGTGAGCAATGATTTTTATAATAGGCTCCTCTGTATACGAAATATTTAGAAACGCAATTTGCGCCTTTTTCACTCCCGCAAGGGATTTTCAAACAGTGGCATACATATGAAAAAAACATTACTGGCAGCCGGTGCGGTACTGGCGCTCTCTTCGTCTTTTACTGTCAACGCAGCTGAAAACGACAAACCGCAGTATCTTTCCGACTGGTGGCACCAGAGCGTTAACGTTGTCGGAAGCTATCACACCCGTTTCGGACCGCAGATCCGCAACGATACCTACCTTGAGTACGAAGCATTCGCTAAAAAAGACTGGTTCGACTTCTATGGTTATGCGGATGCGCCGGTATTCTTCGGCGGTAACTCCGATGCAAAAGGTATCTGGAACCACGGTTCTCCGCTGTTTATGGAAATCGAACCACGTTTCTCCATCGACAAGCTGACCAATACTGACCTTAGCTTTGGTCCGTTCAAAGAGTGGTACTTCGCGAACAACTACATTTACGACATGGGTCGTAATAAAGATGGTCGCCAGAGCACCTGGTACATGGGTCTGGGTACCGATATCGATACTGGCCTGCCGATGAGCCTGTCCATGAACGTCTATGCGAAATACCAGTGGCAGAACTATGGCGCAGCGAATGAAAACGAGTGGGACGGTTACCGTTTCAAAATTAAATACTTTGTGCCGATTACCGATCTGTGGGGCGGTCAGCTGAGCTACATCGGCTTTACCAACTTCGACTGGGGTTCCGATTTAGGGGATGACAGCGGTAATGCAATCAACGGTATTAAGACCCGTACCAATAACTCCATCGCTTCCAGCCATATTCTGGCTCTGAACTACGATCACTGGCACTACTCTGTCGTAGCTCGTTACTGGCACGACGGTGGTCAGTGGAACGACGATGCAGAACTGAACTTCGGCAACGGCAACTTCAACGTTCGCTCTACCGGCTGGGGTGGTTACCTGGTAGTAGGTTACAACTTCTGATGAATGAAATGCCGGATCTTGTATCCGGCATTTCAGTTTGTTAACAACGTGCGCTTTGTTCATGCCGGATGCGGCGTAAACGCCTTATCCGGCCTACAAAAGCACGTAAATTCAATACATTGCTGAGATTACGTTGGCCTGATAAGCGTAGCGCATCAGGCAATTTTGCGTTTTTATCACTTCTTCTTGTTCATCATCGCTTTCAGGTCAGCGAATGGGTTGTACTTCGCTTCACCGACATCTTTCTGCGCATCTTCCCCTGCGATAACGGTCGTACCATACTGATCTGCTTCGGTATATTTTGAATGCTCGTGATCGTGGCAATAAAGACACAATAACTCCCAGTTACTGCCGTCTTCCGGGTTATTGGTATGGTCGTGATCAATGTGGTGAACGGTAAGTTCACGCAGGTTGGAATAAACAAACTCGCGAGAACAGCGACCGCAGACCCACGGATAGATTTTTAATGCTTTTTCGCGATAGCCGCTTTCTAACCGCGCATAGTTTTTTGGGATTATAGCCATGAAAAGTTACCTGGATGAAATGTAGGGTTACGCGCAGTTTCCCAAGATGCGGGGATTTTCGCAATCTCCATACATCAAAAAAAATCCCGATCTTCTGACCGGGATTTTCAACATCAACGGGAACTTGATTACGGCAGAATTGACGGCTGATCCGCCCCTTCTTTTTCCACTTTCTGCTGCAGCATGTGTTCGCGCTTCATACCCAGTTTCAGAGCCAGCGCCGATGCTACGTAGATGGAAGATGCAGTACCGATGGAAACACCAATCAGCATGGTCAGCGAGAAGCCTTCCAGTACCGGACCACCGAAGAGGTACAGCATCAGGATAACCATCAAGGTAGTACCGGATGTGATCAAGGTACGGTGCAGCGTCTGGGTCAAGGACACGTTAAAGATTTCGTAAGGCGTACCGCGACGGATCTTGCGGAAGTTTTCACGAATACGGTCCGATACCACGATACTGTCGTTAAGCGAGTAACCGATAACTGACATCAACGATGCCACAATGGTCAGGTCAATCTCGATATGGAATAACGACAAAATACCCAGCGTAATGATAACGTCGTGCGCCAGCGCAATAACAACCCCTGCCGCCAGTCGCCACTCAAAGCGGAAACCTACGTACACGAGGATAGACAGCAGCGCCGCCATCAACGCCATCGCACCGGTTTGCGCAAGGTCTGCCCCCACGCTCGGACCGACGAACTCAATACGCTTCACTGCCGCATTCTGATTGGTGGATTCGTTAATCACCTTCAGGACCTGGCTGCCCAGCACCTGACCGCCGGTTTCGCCTTCAGCAGGCGGCATACGGACCATGATGTCGTGGCTGCTACCAAAGTTTTGCAGCATCGGCTCTTCAAAACCGGCTTTTTGCAATGCATCACGCATTACGTCAATTTCAGCCGGTTTTTCGAGCGTAATTTCGATAACCGTACCACCGGTGAAATCCAGCCCCCAGTTAAAGCCGCGCACGCCCATAATAACGATAGCGGCGATTAACAGCAGACCAGAGATGCCAAAAGCCCAGTAGTCCCAGCGCATAAAGTCATAGACTTTACGGCCGTGGTTTAGTTGTTCAACAGTATATTCCTGTGCCACATCGCACTCCTCAGATTGACAGCTTCTTGACGCGCTTGCCGCCATATAGCAGGTTTACGATGGCACGCGTACCGACAATCGCGGTAAACATCGACGTCGCCACACCGATACCGGTAGTAATCGCGAACCCTTTAATTGCCCCGGTACCCACTGCGTACAGGATGATGACTTTAATCAGCGTGGTGATGTTCGCATCGAAGATAGAACTGAATGCGCCACGATAACCTTCATCAATTGCCTGTTGAACAGTACGTCCGTTGCTCAACTCTTCTTTAATACGTTCGTTGATAAGTACGTTCGCATCGACCGCTACCGCAAGAGTTAAGACGATACCCGCGATACCTGGCATACTCAGCGTTGCGCCTGGCAACAGCGACATAATGCCGACAATCAAGATCAAGTTGGCAATCAGAGCACTGGTCGCAATCAGACCAAACTTCTTATAGAAGATGATCATGAACAGAATAGAAACCAGCAGACCGGCAAGGCAAGCCTCCAGCCCCTGCTCAATGTTCTGCATACCCAGGGTCGGGCCAATTGTACGTTCTTCAACAATCTGAATCGGCGCGATCAACGCACCGGCACGCAGCAGCAGTGACAGCTGACGGGCTTCGTTCGGGTTGTTGATGCCGGTGATACGGAAGCTGTTACCCAGACGAGACTGGATGTTGGCGATGTTAATCACCTCTTCCTGTTTCACCAGAACCGCACGACCGTTTGCATCTTTCTTACCGCTGTCTTTGTACTCCACAAACAGGGTCGCCATCGGTTTGCCGATGTTGTCCTTGGTGAAGTTAGACATAATGTTGCCACCTGCGCTGTCGAGCGAGATGTTAACCTGCGGCTGGTTGTATTCGTCCTGGCTGGAAGTGGAGTCGGTGATATGGTCACCGGTCAGAATTACGCGTTTGTACAGCACAACTGGCTGACCTTCGCGGGTCTGTTTCACTTCAGAGTCGCCAGGTACGCGACCGGATGCCGCTGCGGCCTGATCAACGTTAGTGTTTACCAGACGGAATTCCAGCGTTGCCGTCGCACCCAGAATCTCTTTCGCACGCGCGGTGTCCTGAATACCTGGCAGTTCAACAACGATACGGTCAGCACCCTGACGCTGAACCACCGGCTCCGCCACACCAAGTTGGTTTACACGGTTACGCAGGATATTAATGTTCTGCTGCACCGCATATTCACGCGCTTCACTAAGGCGAGCATCGCTCATTACCGCACGCAGCTGGTTGCTGCCCTGGCTACTAATCACCAGGTCCGGATGACGCTTGCTCAGATACGCAATGGCTTCATCACGAGCTTTAGCATCGCGGAAAGTGATGCTCAGGCCGTAGTTGTTTTCTTTACGAACGGTGGTATACGGGATGCCCTTTTCGCGCAGGTCGCTGCGCAGGCTATCGATATTTTGTTCCTGGAGTTTGCCAAGCGCGGTGTCCATATCCACTTCCATCAGGAAGTGAACGCCGCCACGCAGGTCAAGGCCGAGCTTCATCGGCTCAGCGTGAATAGCTGCCAGCCAGCGCGGCGTTGCCGGGGCAAGGTTAAGCGCCACGACGTATTTGTCACCCATAACGCCCATTAATGCTTCACGAGCGCGCAGCTGGGTGTCAGTGGAGTCGAAGCGCGCAAGAATAGCGCCCTCTTCCAGTGCCACAGACTTAGCAGTTATTTTTTCTTCTTGTAACGTTTTCTGGACCTGGATCAGCGTTTGCTCACTGGCGGCGACTCCGCGCGCACCAGTGATCTGAACAGCCGGATCCTCACCAAACAGGTTGGGAAGCGCATACAGCAGACCGATGACAATCACCACGATCAGCATGACGTACTTCCACAAAGGATAACGGTTTAACACGGCAATTCCCTTAGGGAAAAATTTTAATTACAGCGCCTTCATGGTGCCTTTCGGCAGGACGGCAGCTACGAAGTCACGTTTAATAACTACTTCAGTGGTGTCATTCAGCGCGATAGCAATGTAGCCGTTTTCCGCTACTTTGGTTACGCGACCAACCAGGCCACCGTTCGTCAGAACTTCATCACCTTTGGCAATGGAGTCCATCAGCTTTTTGTGTTCTTTGGTGCGCTTCTGCTGTGGACGCAGGATCATGAAATAGAAAATCAGACCGAATACCACCAGCATCAAAATCAAAGACATCGGGCTACCTTGCGCCGGTGCACCCGTTGCCGCTACCGCATCAGAAATAAAAAAGCTCATTAAATTTCCCTCATTATTAATATTAATCAACGTTCAAAGGTGGTACTTCTCGCCCCTGACGCTGGTAAAAATCAGTTACGAAGCTCTCTAATTTACCCTCTTCAATAGCCTTGCGTAAACCCGCCATCAAACGCTGGTAGTAACGAAGGTTATGAATGGTGTTGAGTCGCGCGCCTAATATTTCGTTGCAACGGTCGAGATGATGCAAGTAAGCGCGTGAATAATTGCGACAGGTGTAGCAATCACACTCAGGATCGAGTGGGCCAGTATCGCTCTTATACTTCGCATTGCGGATTTTCACCACGCCATCGGTCACGAACAAATGACCATTTCGGGCGTTGCGGGTTGGCATTACGCAGTCAAACATATCGATACCGCGACGCACACCTTCAACCAGGTCTTCTGGTTTACCAACGCCCATCAGGTAACGCGGTTTGTCTGCCGGAATTTGCGGGCATACATGCTCCAGAATGCGGTGCATATCTGCTTTCGGCTCACCCACAGCCAGACCGCCGACAGCGTAGCCATCAAAACCGATATCTACCAGACCTTTAACAGAAATATCACGTAAATCTTCGTAAACGCTGCCCTGAATGATACCAAACAGCGCATTTTTGTTTCCGAGACTGTCAAAACGCTCACGGCTACGCTTCGCCCAACGCAGAGACATCTCCATGGAGCGTTTTGCGTAATCCCAGTCAGCAGGATACGGCGTACACTCATCAAAGATCATGACGATATCCGAACCAAGATCGTACTGAATCTCCATCGACTTTTCCGGGTCGAGGAAAATCGGGTCGCCGTTGATCGGGTTACGGAAGTGCACGCCCTGTTCGGTGATTTTACGAATATCACCAAGGCTGAAGACCTGGAAGCCGCCGGAGTCGGTAAGGATTGGTCCTTTCCACTGCATAAAATCGTGCAGATCGCCGTGCAGTTTCATGATTTCCTGGCCCGGGCGCAGCCACAGGTGGAAGGTGTTGCCGAGGATAATTTGCGCGCCAGTGGCTTCAACTTCTTCCGGCGTCATCCCTTTTACGGTGCCGTAGGTGCCAACAGGCATAAAACAAGGCGTTTCCACTACGCCACGATCAAAGACCAGGCGGCCACGGCGTGCGCGACCGTCGGTGGTGTCCAGCTCAAATTTCATTTTTTCTCCACTACGTCAGAAAAACAGTCCAACGTTTTAAACCAGCGCCGCGGAATTACTCCCCGACGCGCTCATTAATTGCCTGCGGATTGTACGTGATAAACATCGCATCACCGTAACTAAAAAAGCGATATTTCTCTTCTACCGCTGCTTTATAGGCGCTCATGGTGTGTTGATAACCGGCAAAGGCCGAAACCAACATAATCAGCGTCGACTCTGGCAAGTGGAAGTTCGTCACCAGCGCATCGACCACTTTGTACTGAAAGCCCGGATAGATAAAGATTTGGGTGTCGTCAAAGAACGGTTCGATGAGATCGTTTTTCGCCGCCTGAGCCGCGCTTTCCAGTGAACGTACCGAGGTGGTGCCAACCGCAATCACCCGGTTACCGCGCGCTTTCGCCGCCAGTACCGCGTCTACCACATCCTGCGGTACTTCAGCGTATTCCGAGTGCATGATGTGATCTTCAATGGTGTCGACGCGCACCGGCTGGAAGGTGCCCGCACCAACGTGCAGGGTGACGAACGCCATCTCCACGCCTTTGTCGCGTAATTTTTCCAGCAAAGGTTCGTCAAAATGCAGACCAGCGGTCGGGGCTGCAACCGCGCCCGGTTTTTCGCTATAAACGGTTTGATAAAGTTCGCGGTCAGCGTCTTCGTCCGGACGGTCGATATACGGCGGCAGCGGCATATGGCCGATGCTGTTGAGGATATCCAGTACCGAACGATCATCATTAAATTCAACTTCAAACAGTGCGCCGTGGCGCGCGGTCATTGTTGCGTTGATACTTTCGTCATCGCCCAGTAACAGTTCTGCGCCAGGTTTTGGCGCTTTCGAGGCGCGAATATGCGCAAGAATGCGTTTGTCGTCGAGCATCCGCTCAACCAGCACTTCAATCTTGCCGCCGCTGGCTTTACGCCCAAACAGGCGCGCCGGGATCACGCGGGTATTATTAAAAACCAGAAGATCGCCGGGGTTGAGCTTATCGAGTAAATCGGTGAAAGTACCGTGCGTCAGCGCGCCCGTCGGCCCGTCCAGCGACAGTAAACGACAGCTACTGCGTTCAGGCATGGGATAGTGGGCAATCAGGGATTCGGGCAATTCAAAGGAGAAATCGGTAACGCGCATGACACTGACTCAGACTAAAATAAGAGGCGGGTAGTCTAGTGCCGGGGCGCTCTCCCTGCAACCTTTACCCTCCTTGATGGATGACATAATCTATACACAAAATCATTCAAGATGCATCGAGATGGCAACTGAATGAGTCCCCAGGAGCTTACATTAAGTAAGTGACTGGGGTGAGTGAAGGCAGCCAACGAAGAGGCAGTTTGAAGGATGAAGTGTATATGAATTTTTTAGCTCACCTGCATCTAGCTCACCTGGCGGAAAGCTCGCTTTCTGGCAATTTACTGGCTGATTTCGTACGCGGAAATCCTGAAGAAAGTTTTCCGCCCGACGTCGTGGCTGGCATTCATATGCATCGGCGCATTGATGTACTAACCGACAATCTGCCGGAAGTCCGCGAAGCACGGGAATGGTTTCGTAGTGAAACCCGCCGCGTTGCGCCTATTACCCTGGATGTCATGTGGGATCACTTTCTTTCCCGCCACTGGTCGCAGCTGTCGCCGGACTTTCCGCTACAGGAATTTGTCTGTTATGCCCGCGAACAAGTGATGACGATTTTGCCGGACTCACCGCCGCGCTTTATCAATCTGAACAACTACTTATGGTCAGAGCAGTGGCTGGTGCGCTATCGCGATATGGATTTCATCCAGAACGTGTTAAACGGCATGGCAAGCCGTCGCCCACGTCTGGATGCCCTGCGTGACTCCTGGTACGATTTAAACGCCCATTATGCCGCCCTCGAAACCCGCTTCTGGCAGTTTTATCCGCGGATGATGGCGCAGGCGTCACGCAAGGCGCTCTGAAACTTCAAGCTCCGGCGTCACTATTTTTTAGCATTCGCATCCAGCGGGGCGGCATAACAACTGTAAGAAAAACATTCGCTGGAATGATTGGCGATATCTTTAAAGTTGCTTTCAGCAACCCCCTCGAACATGAGTACCGTTCTGGACAACTCTCCGTTGTCATTTATATGTGGAAAATCAAATTGTGTACTGAATCGCCATACATCTGTCTTTTCTGGCTCGCTGTTCACAGAGATACGTCGATGGAAGACTCCTCCTGAAAACGTGCGCCAGAACAATTGTTGGTCAAAATCTTGTAATATCGCACACTTGGATGCTATTTGACGTAGTAAACCTGCATACCGTGGACTGCCATTACGAGCAACATTATACAAACCCTGACTAAAAGCATCAAACAAACAATAGATATGATCACTAGTGAAAAAAGGTCTTAATTTTTTTTGTTCTTCATCGCTGTAATCCAGGAGCATCTCATTGATTTCTTCCGGTGAGAATTTTAAGACAAAATTATCCTCAGGATTTGTTTCTTTCTTGTTTTTTTCACTATTCTTCTCCTCAATGGTCTTCGCATTTTGTTTCGCAATTTTTTTCGCATTTTCTTCCTCAGTTTTTTTCGCAATTTTTTCCGCAATTTTTTCCCGAGTTTTTGGTTTTAGACTAACACCATCGATGTCAACCGGTGTTGTTTTCAGATCTCTCTGCGCGTCTTCCAAATTTGTCTTATAGAGATCGGGTACTTTATCGGCAGATAAGTATCCGGATGAAGATATCTGGTGTGTTCGCATGGGGGGCTGTTCACAAAGCATCGAGGCTATATCGTCTTTAAACTCTTTTACATTAAAGTTATCGGCATTAACCTTCCCTGCTATAAACCCCGCATCGGCAATTTTCTTCTCTAATTGTTTTGTACGTTTAGAATAATAAGCGTTGTTATCATAAAACTTTTCAAGAAGGGCCCACTCCTCAAGTTGCCTTATGTGATTTTTCAACTGTTGATGATCTATTTTATATTCATGTGTACTAGAATCATTTTGGTTGCAGGGGTTACAGATTTTTAAGCATAATTTTCCATCATAATTATTATCTATGGTATCAGTGAAAATATAGGACACTTCAATACTCTGCCCGTTCTTATCAGTCATCTCATATGACCATTGCCCCGTTCGTTTCGCATTCTTAATGAGTTCGATGGACTCTACAGGACAACCATGAAGAATGGGCAGAATTTTATCAGGATGCTTAATGAGTAAAATTATTATATTTACAATATTTGAAAAGAAATCTTTGCTATTTTTTATTTCATCGATTTTTTCCGCTGAAATGTTTACTAAGTTTTCATTTCCGGAAATGAAAAGCAATTTGCCATGGGGGCTTTTTTTAAATTGTTCTTCTGTTTTAGAAAAAACATCCTCTTTAAAAGGTGGCAACTCAGTACCAGTAATAAACGGTTTTAATAAATTCGAATTTGAAATTGTCATATCTTTGCTCCACTACAGGGTTATCCTGGAGCATGTTGTACATAACATCATGGGCAAAGAATACCAAAAATCGCTCATATCGATCGGGACAAATATTTAACAAATTCAGCCCTGACATTGAGCAGCTTTTTTGCGCTGCGTAGTGTCAGGGCTGGTGACTAACGACGTAACAAATAAAACAGATGCTTTAGTTCATCCACACCGTAGCCGAAATGGCAGGCAAAGCCAGAATCCCGTCTGTCAGTTGCCCATGGCCTTCTTTGCGTTGCCATTGCACGACATTAAGAAACGGTGACGCGGGTAGCACCACTTCACAGGCCTCGCCACGGTTGATTGCCACCAGTATACGCTGCTGATTCAGCACGCGGACAAATACCACCACGTTATCTTCCGCATACAGCACCTGACAGCCGCCACGACGCAGCGCCTGACTTTTCTTACGCAGCGCAATCATTCGCTGGTACAACGCGAATAACGCCGTATCCTGCTTTTCCACCTGCCAGGGGAACGGCTTACGGCAAAACGGATCGTTTTTACCATCCAGTCCCACTTCATCACCGTAATAAATGCACGGTACACCAGGCCAGGTGAACAACCAGACCACCGCCAGCGGCAGGCGCGCAATATCCCGACCGAGCAGCGTTTTAAATCGCGCAGTATCGTGGCTATCGAGCTGATTAAACATACGCAGTTGCTGTTGATGAGAAAGTCCGGCGCGGTAATTATCCATCCAGGCCATACAGGTTTGGGCGTCAATTTGCTGCGGATCATAAGAGATGTCGGTATTGGCAAGAAATCCCCACAACGGGAATGTGAAGCCGCGATAGTTCATGGCGGCATCTTCCACATCGGCCTGTAACCATTGCCGTGCATCGCCAAAATGCTCTCCAACTATATACGCTTCCGGCTGGGTTTCTTTCGCCGCTTCGGTGATCCCGGCTACGTGCTGCAAATTATTGCGCGCCCCACCCGCTTCCCCCAGCATATGCACCACATCCAGCCGCCAGCCGTCCATATTCCACGGCGCTTTCAGCCAGTGGCGGACAATACTGTCTTCCCCGCGATAAATTTCATTCACCAGACTTTCCGACTGATAATCCAGCTTCGGCAAGCTGGCATAGCCCAGCCAGTCGAGCGCCGTGCCATCGTCACTAAACGAGTACCAGTCGCGCCAGGGCGATTCGGGGTTGTGACAAGCACCACCCGTCCCGCGATTGTGTCTGTCAAACCAGGCATGGGAATCGCCACTGTGGTTAAACACGCCGTCCAGCACCAGCCGCATTCCCAGCTGCTGCGTATTGTGTCGCAAACGCAACAACGCCCCATCACCGCCAAACTGCGGATCGACATGGCGATAATCCTCGGTATCGTATTTATGTACGCTGGGAGCTTTAAACACCGGATTGAGATACAGCGCCGTCACGCCGAGCTTTTTCAGATACGGCAGTTTTTCGCTGATACCGTCCAGATCGCCGCCATAGAACGTTGATCCGCCCGCCTGCGCCGTGACCGGTTCATCCCAGTCACGCAATATGATCTCTTGTCCGGCTGCGTGATGGTAATAAACATGATCCTGTTCAGCTTCACGAGGAAGACTACGGGCGAAACGATCAGGGAAGATCTGATAAAAAATCTGATCCGCAGCCCATTGTGGGCCGATATCCGGGACATCGACGGCAAACTGCTCCAGTCGTGCTGGCGGCATTCGGCTGAAGCCCTGCGGTGTAAACCAACGCTGGCGATCGTGCCACAGCAATTTGAAACTATAACGCCGCCGGGGTTGCCCGCTGGAGAGATCGATCGCCGCCCGCCATGCGGTAACGCCAGGCTGCGGCTGACTGCGCTGCTTATGCATCGCTACTGACGTTTCTTCGTTGTCGTGTTCTGTACGCAGCATAATGCGCTGCGGTGGGTCTTCGCCCGTCAGCCACAGCGTAATGAGCAGTTGATCTTTGCTTTGTTTAACAAATGGGGGCACCGGCAGGTGCCATGCATTTAACATCATAATTCCCCTGTGATGAAAATCTGATCACCTTGCCATAGCCTAATGCAGGATCACTCATCATCTGAAGGATATTTGGGGGAGGAGGACGGAGGCGGATAACTTTCGGAATAGCCGGATCAGGATTTCCTCCTGAACCGGCTTACAGAACGCAAGGATTAGTGGTTTTCAGCCAGCTGACGATCATGGCGGCGCTTAAACATCCAGCCAATCAACAGCACAACAATCCACGCGAAACCGACATACAGCGAGATACGCGTATCAGGGTGATAACCAATCAACCCGATAATAAAGAGCAGGAAAATCAAACCGCCGATGGTCGTTGCTACCCCACCCGGTACTTTAAATTTCAGCGCCTTAACTTCTTCTGGCGGTAAACGGCGACGGAAGGCGATTTGCGACAGCAGGATCATAATCCACACCCACACCGTGGCGAAGGTCGCCAGCGAAGCGATCACCAGGAAGACGTTTTCCGGCATGATGTAGTTCAGATATACCGCAAACAATAGCGCGGTAGTCATCACCAGCACCGTGACCCACGGAATACCACGACGCGACGTTTTGCTGAAAATTTTTGGCGCGCTGCCCTGCTCTGCCATACCATGGAGCATACGGCCTACGCCAAATACGTCACTGTTAATTGCCGAAAGCGAAGCGGTCAGCACAACAAAGTTAAGGATGCTGGCGGCAAAGGTAATCCCCATATGCTGGAACGTCAGTACGAACGGGCTACCGGCAGTGCCAACCTGATTCCACGGGTAGATAGACATAATGACGAACAGCGTACCGACGTAGAACACCAGAATACGCATCGGCACGGAGTTAATCGCGCGCGGAATAGATTTCTCAGGATCTTTCGCTTCACCGGCGGTAATCCCGATAATTTCGATCCCACCGTAAGCAAACATCACCATTTGCAACGACATCACCATACCAAGCCAGCCGTTACTGAAGAAGCCGCCGTTGCTCCACAGGTTATGAATACCGGTCGGTTGCCCGCCGTTGCCAATCCCCCAGATGATGATGCCGAAACCGGCGACAATCATGATGATGATGGTGGCGACTTTAAAGAACGAGAACCAGAACTCCAGCTCACCGAATACCTTCACGCTCATCAGGTTTACGGCGCAAATGATCAGCACCACGCTCAGTACCCAAATCCAGTGCGGCACCGTCGGGAACCAGACACCCATATAGATACCAAAAGCGGTCACATCGGCGATGGCGACAATAAGGATTTCAAAGCAGTAGGTCCAGCCAGTAATGTAACCAGCCAGCGGGCCGAGGTTTTCCTGCGCATAACGCGAGAAAGAGCTGGCGGCCGGGTTATGTACCGACATTTCCCCCAGCGCGCGCATAATGATATACGCCGCGACACCACCGATAATATAGGCCAACAACACGCTCGGACCGGCCATTTTGATGGCGTCTGCCGAACCGTAAAACAACCCGGTGCCAATTGCTGAACCCAGTGCCATAAAGCGTATGTGGCGGGTACTTAGCCCACGCTTTAGCTTGTTCTTACTTTCCATCAATTCCTAACCCATCAACACAATAAATAAATATCCTCCGGCATAGCCGGAGGTTTTTCAAATGCGCCTATAAGGCTCTCTTACCAGCCGCGCCCTAACAGGCGCACACGATCTGACATTTGCATCCAACTTCGTTACTTACGGCCCGTAAACGGGCTGCCCGGATAGGGAATCGATAACTGCTCTCCCATTTTATCCTCTTCAAGCTGGTGCTTTATGTAGTCCTGTATCTTCGCCGTGTTCTTACCCACCGTATCGACATAGTACCCTCGGCACCAGAACTCCCTGTTTCTGTAT
>NZ_JBJQJI010000021.1:0-54838 GCF_046487485.1 Escherichia sp. WS1368 | reverse complement strand
ACAACAGCAGAAGAATTAGCCTGAAATTAAAAGGTCTGACTCCAATTGAATATCGGAATCAGACCTATATGCCTCGTGTTTAACTGTCCAACTTTTTGGGGTCAGTACAAAGTGAGGCCCCTCTATGCATAGACACCATAAGGTTAGCCTCTTACTCGTTGGAAATCAACACAGGGGGCTGGGAATGCCGCAGAAATATAGATTACTTTCTTTAATAGTGATTTGTTGCACGCTTTTATTTTTCACCTGGATGATAAGTGATTCACTGTGTGAATTGCATATTAAACAGGGGAGTTATGAGCTGGCGGCATTTTTAGCCTGCAATTTGAAAGAGTAAGAGTCTTCGGCGGGAAGTTATTCCCGCCTTTCTTACGGCGTTGCGCATTCTCATTGCACCCAAATTTATTTTTCACAAAAATAATAATAGATTTTATTACGCGATCGATTATTTATTTCCTGAAAAACAAATAAAAAAATCCCCGCCAAATGGCAGGGATCTTAGATTCTGTGCTTTTAAGCAGAGATTACAGGCTGGTTACGTTACCAGCTGCCGGGCCTTTAGCGCCGCTTTCGATGGTGAAGGACACTTTCTGACCTTCGTCCAGAGATTTGTAACCATCGTTCTGGATAGCAGAGAAGTGTACGAACACGTCTTTAGAGCCATCGTCAGGAGTGATGAAGCCGAAGCCTTTGTCAGCGTTGAACCATTTTACGATACCAGTCATTTTACCGGACATAGTGTATTACCTTTAATAATTAAGTGTGCCTTTCGGCGATATGGCGTGCTTTACAGATTTTGAAGCGTTAAAGGAATGTGCACTACGAGGGGTATCAACGATAACTCTTGAAGGGACTTGCCTTACTACACTGCTTTAATGGTCTGTACGTCAAACCGTTGATGTGCATTAAGCCACGCATTGGCGGGTGATGCAACAATTATTTTTCATATTTATGATTAATCGGTTGGAAAACGGTCCTGTCATCAGGACCGTAAACAGCAATAAAGTGGATAAAAGTCTATTCCATCAACTGCTTACTTAATGCCGGGTTGGCTTGAATCAAACGCATCAATTTTAGTTCGGCACTTGAAGGCTTCACGCGTCTGGATTCCCATTCCTTTACCATGGCGACTGATACGCCCAAAACCCGGGCGAAATCATCGATTTTTAATCCTGTCCCTTTTCGTAACTGCTCAATTTCGGTACAGGATGTTGTTCTGTGCGTCAGGGTAATTTTCTGCGTTTCATCTTTAAAAACAATCTGTTCCAGGCTGCTCAACAGCTCATGCATTGGATCTTTATATTCCATTGAAAACTCCTCAAATCACACTGCGGGATCGTGAATTGCATCGAAGCTCATTAAGAATAGTCGGGAAAAGCAGACACAGCGGGGTGAAGTCAGGGCATGCTCTGGCTATGATTCGATTCAGCCAGTCATTTAGCGTGACTTATAGCCACCTAACGATCTGATAAATGCCGATATATCTCTTACCACTCCCGGTTTGTAAAGATTTCGAAAATCTAACGTTCTGCGAAGGCGTAAATCTCGGTCTACAAAAAAAGCAACGGCACTATCATTTATTAACAATGAAACAACAAATTAACCTTGTTTCATTTTCTCCATGATTTTACCAGGAAGATTACGTAGAAAGGGTATCCTGCAAGCCTGTCCTGGACTATCCTTGTCACGTCAGACACGCGTGTGTCGTTGTGCGCTTTTTTTGGGTGAAAGGAGTAAGAAAATGGCGACAGGAAAGTCCTGCTCTCGCTGGTTTGCGCCTCTTGCGGCGTTATTAATGGTAGTTAGCCTGAGTGGGTGTTTTGATAAAGAAGGCGATCAGCGTAAAGCGTTTATCGACTTCCTGCAGAATACAGTGATGCGTAGCGGTGAACGTCTACCAACCCTGACTGCCGATCAGAAAAAACAGTTTGGTCCTTTTGTCTCTGATTACGCGATTCTGTATGGTTATTCTCAGCAGGTGAATCAGGCGATGGATTCCGGTCTGCGCCCGGTCGTAGACAGCGTTAACGCAATTCGCGTACCGCAGGATTACGTTACGCAAAGCGGCCCACTGCGTGAAATGAACGGTTCTCTGGGCGTACTGGCGCAACAGCTGCAAAATGCGAAGTTGCAGGCCGATGCTGCGCACTCTGCGCTAAAACAGAGCGATGACCTGAAACCGGTCTTTGATCAGGCATTCACCAAAGTGGTAACGACGCCAGCTGATGCATTGCAACCGTTGATTCCGGCGGCACAAACTTTCACGCAACAACTGGTGATGGTTGGAGACTACATTGCCCAACAAGGTACTCAGGTGAGCTTTGTCGCAAATGGCATCCAGTTCCCGACGTCACAGCAGGCAAGTGAATATAACAAACTGATTGCGCCATTACCGGCACAGCATCAGGCGTTTAATCAGGCCTGGACTACAGCAGTTACTGCAACCCAATAAAGAGTAAAAGCCCGAGCGATTATCGGGCTTTACTCCACGCAGTCGCGGCTTAGTCCGCGACGTGCGGATTCACACAGTTCTTCTCAACCTTTCCTTGTAACGCATCAATCAAATTATCCACGGCACAGGCGGCCATGCCATAACGCGTCTCATGGGTGGCAGATCCAATATGCGGTACTGCGACGACATTTGCCATTGAGAGCAACGGCGAATCTACGGAAAGTGGCTCTTGTTCGAAGACATCCAGCCCGGCGGCGTGAATTTCGCCTTTCTGCAATGCAGCAATCAGTGCATTTTCATCAACCACCGGGCCACGTCCGGCATTAATGAAAATGGCGGAGGATTTCATTTTGCCGAATTGTTCTGCGCCAAATAGATGATACGTCTCATCAGTTAACGGCAGGATCAGGCAAACGAAATCTGACTCTTGTAACAGTGTATCCAAATCGCAGTAGCGGGCGTTGAAGCGTTCTTCTGCTTCTTTATGGTGGCGGCGCGCGTTATAGAGGATGGGCATGTTGAAACCAAAGTGCGCACGTTGTGCCAGCGCCATACCGATCCGTCCCATCCCGACAATGCCCAGTGTTTTATGGTGAACGTCAGTGCCGTACCAGTCCGGGCCTATGCTCGCGGTCCATTCGCCTGCTTTTACCCGTTCTGCTACCTCCACAACCCGACGAGCGGTAGACAACACCAGCGCCATCAGCGTATCGGCGACGGTTTCTGTTAATACGGTTGGCGTGTGCATCAGCAGAATTTTTCGGGCGGTAAGCGCATCGACATCAAAATTGTCATAGCCGACAGAGATCGTTGATGTGGCACGCAGTTTCGGCATTTTTTCCAGCAATGCGGCATCAACATTCTCGTTTGAACCCAGTAAACCTTCAGCTTCGGCAAAAATTGCTGCATTTTGTTCGACGGTTTGTGGGCTGAGGTTTGCCACCTGGTGAACGGTGAAATGCTCTTGCAGGCGTTGCAGTAAATCATCAGGTAAGGCTTTGTAGAGGATAACGGACGGCTTCATGCTTCTCTCCATTCACTGATAAGGCGATCACCTTAGCCTGAAATATGATGAAGGAAAACTGAAGAATGCCAGGTGATTTCTGCATCACCTGGCATGAAAGGGATTACAGCGGGCTTAAGGTAATTTCTACACGGCGGTTTTGCGCCTTACCTTCTGCAGTGCTGTTGCTGGCGATTGGGTTAGCCGGGCCAAGGCCCTGAGTACGGATGCGGCTGGCGTCCACGCCCTGGGTGATCAACGCGCTGGCAACGGAATCCGCACGCTGCTGGGAGAGACGCATGTTCAGGTCGTGACCACCCGTGCTGTCGGTATAACCAATCACGTTAACCGCCGTTTTCGGATACTCTTTCAGCACCATTGCCACGCCGGTCAGGGTGTTAGCGCCTGCCGGTTTCAGGGTCGCGCTGCTGCTGTCGAAGGTCACATTGTTCGGCATATTGAGGATAATGTTATCCCCGCTGCGGGTTACGCTAACACCAGTGCCACGCATTTTGTCACGCAGCTTCGCTTCCTGCACATCCATGTAATAACCCACGCCGCCGCCCAGAGCTGCACCCGCTGCTGCGCCAATCAGCGCGCCTTTACCGCGATCTTTCTTCGAAGAAGAGAGCGCACCAATACCCGCGCCAACGAGAGAGCCCAGACCTGCGCCGATAGCAGATTTACCTGCTTCGCGTTCGCCGGTGTAAGGGTTAGTTGTGCAGCCAGATACCGCCAGAGCGCCACTCACTACGGCGGCAATAAGATAAACACGTTTCTTCATTGTTAATCCTTAATAACCTTTTTATTCTTTGCCACGGGTTCCGTGGCGGGAGATTATGCCGCGTGAACATGAAGATTATTCCTGGGAATACTCGGAAATTTGTAAGTAATATTTAACTGCTCAATACATCTAACCTTTCAGGAGTCTTCGGTTTGGCCAACTCATCCTCACGATATTCCGTTCTGACTGCCGCCCACTGGGGGCCCATGCTGGTTGAAACTGACGGCGAAACCGTGCTTAGCTCGCGTGGCGCGTTAACCACAGGAATGGAAAACTCCTTGCAGAGCGCGGTTCGCGACCAGGTTCACAGCAATACGCGGGTACGATTTCCAATGGTGCGCAAAGGCTTTCTCGCGTCACCGGAAAAACCGCAAGGCATTCGCGGGCAGGATGAATTTGTTCGTGTGAGTTGGGATGAGGCGCTGGAGCTTATTCACCAACAACATAAACGCATTCGTGAGGCTTATGGTCCGGCATCGATTTTTGCTGGTTCCTACGGCTGGCGTTCAAACGGCGTGCTGCATAAGGCCTCGACATTATTACAACGCTATATGGCGCTGGCAGGCGGTTATACCGGGCATCTGGGGGATTATTCGACCGGTGCAGCACAGGCGATCATGCCGTATGTCGTGGGGGGCAGCGAAGTTTATCAACAGCAAACCAGTTGGCCCCTGGTGCTGGAACATAGCGATGTCGTGGTGCTGTGGAGTGCTAATCCACTCAATACGCTGAAAATTGCGTGGAATGCATCCGATGAGCAGGGGCTTTCTTACTTTTCCGCACTGCGTGACAGCGGGAAAAAGCTGATCTGCATTGATCCAATGCGATCGGAAACCGTCGATTTCTTTGGCGATAAAATGGAGTGGGTGGCACCGCACATGGGCACCGATGTTGCGCTGATGCTGGGGATCGCCCATACGCTGGTGGAAAATGGTTGGCACGACGAAGCGTTTCTGGCGCGTTGCACCACCGGTTATGCCGTCTTCGCCTCTTATTTGCTGGGCGAGAGTGACGGAATAGCCAAAACCGCCGAATGGGCGGCAGGGATTTGTGGAGTTAACGCAGAGAAAATCCGCGAGCTGGCGGCTCTTTTCCACCAAAACACGACCATGCTGATGGCTGGCTGGGGAATGCAGCGTCAACAGTTTGGTGAGCAAAAACACTGGATGATCGTCACGCTGGCGGCAATGTTGGGGCAAATCGGCACACCCGGCGGCGGTTTTGGTCTTTCTTATCATTTTGCCAATGGTGGTAACCCCACGCGGCGTTCTGCGGTGCTCTCTTCCATGCAGGGCAGCTTGCCTGGCGGCACCGATGCGGTAGATAAAATCCCTGTTGCCCGCATTGTTGAAGCACTGGAAAACCCTGGTGGCGCATATCAACACAACGGTATGAACCGACATTTCCCGGATATTCGTTTTATCTGGTGGGCGGGCGGTGCCAACTTTACTCATCATCAGGATACCAATCGCCTGATCCGTGCCTGGCAAAAACCGGAGCTGGTGGTGATCTCTGAATGCTTCTGGACGGCTGCGGCGAAACACGCGGATATCGTTCTGCCTGCGACCACTTCGTTTGAGCGTAATGATCTCACCATGACCGGCGATTACAGCAATCAGCATCTGGTGCCGATGAAACAAGTGGTGCCGCCACGTTATGAAGCGCGTAATGATTTTGATGTCTTTGCCGAGTTGAGTGAACGTTGGGAGAAGGGCGGCTATGCGCGGTTTACGGAAGGAAAAAGTGAGCTGCAATGGCTGGAAACGTTTTATAACGTTGCCCGGCAGCGCGGGGCAAGCCAGCAGGTTGAATTGTCGCCATTTGCTGAGTTCTGGCAAGCCAACCAGTTAATTGAGATGCCGGAAAACCCGGACAGTGAGCGGTTTATTCGCTTCGCCGATTTTCGCCGCGATCCGCAGGCGCATCCATTAAAAACCGCCAGCGGTAAGATTGAAATATTCTCGCAGCGTATTGCCGATTATGGTTACCAGGATTGCCCTGGGCATCCGATGTGGCTGGAGCCGGATGAGTGGCAGGGCAATGCCGAACCAGAACAGTTGCAGGTACTTTCTGCTCATCCGGCACATCGTCTGCACAGCCAGCTGAATTACAGTTCTCTGCGCGAATTGTACGCGGTGGCAAATCGTGAGCCTGTCACCATTCATCCTGACGATGCCCAGGCGCGCGGCATACAAGATGGCGATATTGTTCGGTTGTGGAACGCACGCGGGCAAATTCTTGCCGGAGCGGTCATTAGCGAGGGAATTAAACCTGGCGTGATTTGTATTCATGAAGGGGCATGGCCGGATCTGGATTTAACCGCTGACGGTATTTGTAAAAACGGCGCGGTGAACGTTCTGACCAAAGATCTCCCCAGCTCGCGGCTGGGGAATGGCTGTGCGGGTAATACGGCACTGGCATGGCTGGAAAAATACAACGGTCCGGAACTGACACTTACAGCGTTTGAACCACCGGCCAGCTCATAATCCAGGTGGGTAGTTGGGTTTCATCCTGCCATGCGCAGTCGACAATGTGAAAACCCTGCGCATGGTAAAAATCTATCGCCGGTTGATTTTTTTGATAAACCTCCAGCATCAGATGGGGATGGCGCTGCTGCACATACTGCATTAGCGCCTTACCAATACCGCGTCTGACGGCCTTCGGTGCGACAAACATTGCAGCCAGAAATCGGCCTTCCATAATGCTGACAAAACCGAGAAGCTTACCGTCTTCTTCCCAGACCCAGTTTTGCGCATTGGCAAGATAGGCATCCCGCACCAGCGGAATGCAATCACGCCAGTAATTCGCTTTTATAAAGGGATGCCCCCAGGTTGTACTTTCCAGCCACAGTTCGAGGATCGCGGGGAGTTCTGAACGTTGCGCTTCCCGAATCATGGTTTATTTCCCGGATAGCAACAGCAGCCAACCACATGATCATTCACCAGCCCACATGCCTGCATAAAGGAGTAACAGATTGTGGTACCAACAAACTTAAAACCACGCTTTTTCAGGGCTTTAGATAGAGCGTCGGAGGCGGGCGTAGATGTAGGGATTTCGCTCAACGTTGTGGCTTGTGTCACCTGTGGTTGATGATTGACAAACGACCAGACAAAGTCGGCAAACGGTTCGCCGTTCTGTTCCATTTGCAGGTACGCCCGCGCATTACCAATAATTGCCTGAATTTTCCCGCGATGGCGGATAATCCCGGCGTCCTGTACCAGTCTTTCGACATCCTCTTCCTGCATTGCAGCCACCTTCACCGGATCGAACTGATGAAAGCTGGCGCGATAGTTTTCGCGTTTTTTGAGGACGGTGATCCACGATAATCCAGCCTGCTGCCCTTCAAGGCAGATCATTTCGAACAGTTTTTTACTGTCAGTTTCAGGCACGCCCCACTCATTATCATGGTAGGCAATATAAAGCGGGTCCTGACTCACCCAGCCGCAACGTTCCATACTTTCCCTCGCTATGTACCCGATCGTAAAAATTTCAGCCGCTTTTCTTGACGCATCGGTGAAAAAGTCAATATTTAATACAGGGCTACTATGCCCGATATCCTTCATACAATGACAATAATATTGCCGAATTCGGCTCTTCCCTGGAGTCGTGTTAATGATCATAAAAAAGCGGTGGTCGCTGGCAGCTAAGCCTGCTGGCGAGTGTGGTAATCAGTGCCTTTTTTCTCAACACAGCTTACGCCTGGCAACAAGAATATATCGTTGATACGCAACCCGGACATTCCACAGAGCGTTACACCTGGGATAGTGATCATCAACCTGATTACAACGATATTTTGTCGCAACGTATTCAAAGTAGCCAAAGGGCGCTGGGACTGGAAGTCAATCTGGCGGAAGAAACTCCTGTGGATGTGACCAGCAGTATGAGTATGGGCTGGAATTTTCCTTTATATGAGCAGGTTACAACCGGCCCGGTCGCGGCATTACATTACGATGGCACAACCACCTCGATGTATAACGAGTTTGGCGACAGTACTACCACGCTGGCCGATCCGTTATGGCATGCCAGCGTGAGTACCTTAGGCTGGCGTGTTGACTCCCGGCTTGGCGATCTCCGACCCTGGGCGCAAATCAGCTATAACCAGCAATTTGGCGAGAATATCTGGAAGGCGCAATCAGGCCTGAGCCGGATGACGGCGACAAACCAGAACGGCAACTGGCTGGATGTCACCGTAGGCGCTGATATGTTGCTCAATCAAAATATTGCTGCCTATGCTGCGCTATCTCAGGCAGAAAATACCACTAACAATAGCGACTATCTGTATACGATGGGGGTTAGTGCCAGATTTTAACGTTATAGATACAATTGAAACCATTGGATAACAACAGTTGTGGCGATAGTGGGTGCTAACTTACTAAATAATAAATTTGGTGAATAATTGTCGAGTCATTCATTCCTGAACTAATGCATTTCATTCCGTTCTGATGGCATTTCATGCCGTTTTTCCCCAGGCATAAAGTGCACTTCGTTATGGTTGTCAGCAGAGATTTTTCCTTTTTATTACTGCAGGAATACTGCCATGACACCTTCAAATTATCAGCGTACCCGCTGGTTGACACTCATCGGTACTATCATTACCCAGTTTGCGCTGGGGTCGGTTTATACCTGGAGCCTGTTTAACGGCGCGCTTTCTGCCAAGCTGGATGCGCCGGTAAGCCAGGTCGCTTTCTCTTTCGGCTTGTTAAGTCTGGGGCTGGCAATTTCATCTTCTGTTGCGGGGAAATTACAGGAACGTTTTGGCGTTAAACGCGTCACTATGGCTTCCGGCATTTTGCTGGGATTAGGCTTCTTCCTGACAGCGCATTCTGACAACCTGATGATGCTGTGGTTAAGCGCCGGTGTGCTGGTCGGTCTGGCGGATGGCGCGGGTTACCTGCTGACGCTCTCTAACTGCGTGAAGTGGTTCCCGGAGCGTAAAGGTCTGATCTCCGCGTTCGCTATCGGTTCTTATGGTCTGGGTAGCCTGGGGTTCAAATTTATCGACACGCAGCTGCTCGAAACGGTGGGTCTGGAAAAAACATTTGTGATTTGGGGAGCGATTGCGCTGGTGATGATTGTTTTCGGCGCAACGTTAATGAAAGACGCACCAAAACAGGAAGTGAAAACCAGCAATGGTGTCGTGGAGAAAGATTACACGCTGGCAGAGTCGATGCGTAAACCGCAGTACTGGATGTTAGCGGTAATGTTCCTGACTGCCTGCATGAGCGGCCTGTACGTGATTGGGGTAGCGAAAGATATCGCCCAAAGTCTGGCACACCTTGATGTGGTTTCCGCAGCCAATGCAGTCACTGTTATTTCCATCGCCAACCTTTCAGGTCGTCTGGTTCTGGGGATACTGTCTGACAAAATCGCCCGAATCCGTGTTATCACCATTGGTCAGGTGATTTCGCTGGTGGGTATGGCGGCCCTGCTGTTTGCACCATTGAATGCAGTGACGTTCTTTGCAGCGATTGCCTGCGTGGCGTTTAACTTTGGCGGCACTATCACGGTGTTCCCGTCACTGGTCAGTGAGTTCTTCGGCCTCAATAACCTGGCGAAAAACTACGGTGTGATTTATCTCGGTTTCGGTATCGGCAGCATTTGTGGGTCGATTATCGCCTCACTGTTTGGCGGCTTCTATGTGACCTTCTACGTGATTTTCGCCCTGCTGATTCTGTCACTGGCGCTCTCTACGACGATTCGTCAGCCAGAGCAGAAAATGTTGCGTGAGGCGCATGGCTCCCTTTAATCATCTGCCGCGAGCTACTGGGCTTTAGCCTTAGTGTGAATCAAACGCTTCAACGCAATGTATAAACAATGACGCGTAAAATTTGGGCCAGTTAACTGGCCCTTTTTACTGCTTTTTGTAACGCTAAAGTCTCTTTTCAAACTTGCATTTTTGTAAATTTGTGCTTCGTGCACACTCTTTCCCCACACTTTTTCCCTTTGCTGTGGTCTACTTATTCGCGCGTGTAGATTTTACTTATCTGACTACCTCCGCACTTTTCCCCTGCCGGGCCTGAAAAGCCGTTAAGCAGGGTGTTATCACCTGTTTGTCCAGGGTTTGTTTGCATGAGATACATCAAATCGATTACACAGCAGAAGCTGAGCTTTTTGCTTGCAATCTATATTGGCCTTTTTATGAATGGCGCGGTTTTTTACCGCCGCTTCGGCAGCTATGCGCACGATTTTACCGTCTGGAAAGGCATTTCTGCTGTTGTTGAACTGGCCGCCACCGTACTGGTGACCTTCTTTTTACTGCGTCTTCTTTCGCTGTTTGGCCGCCGCAGCTGGCGTATTCTGGCATCGCTGGTGGTGCTCTTTTCCGCAGGTGCCAGCTATTACATGACCTTCCTTAATGTAGTCATTGGTTATGGCATCATCGCATCCGTCATGACCACCGATATCGACCTGTCAAAAGAAGTTGTTGGTCTGAACTTTATTCTCTGGTTAATCGCCGTTAGTGCATTGCCTCTTATCCTTATCTGGAATAACCGCTGTCGCTACACCTTGCTCCGACAACTGCGAACCCCAGGGCAGCGTATTCGCAGCCTGGCGGTCGTCGTACTGGCGGGTATTATGGTTTGGGCACCGATTCGTTTGCTGGATATCCAGCAGAAGAAAGTGGAGAGGGCGACCGGCGTTGATTTGCCGAGTTATGGCGGTGTCGTAGCGAACTCTTATCTGCCATCAAACTGGCTTTCTGCGTTGGGGCTGTATGCCTGGGCGCGGGTCGATGAATCTTCCGATAACAATTCATTGCTTAATCCGGCGAAGAAATTCACTTATCAGGCACCGCAAAACGTTGATGACACTTATGTCGTGTTTATCATCGGTGAAACCACGCGTTGGGACCATATGGGCATTTTCGGCTATGAGCGTAATACCACGCCGAAGCTGGCCCAGGAGAAAAATCTGGCGGCGTTCCGTGGCTATTCTTGTGACACGGCGACCAAACTTTCTCTGCGTTGCATGTTTGTACGAGAGGGTGGAGCGGAAGATAATCCGCAGCGCACATTAAAAGAACAGAACATTTTCGCGGTGCTGAAGCAGTTAGGATTCAGTTCTGACCTCTACGCTATGCAGAGCGAAATGTGGTTCTACAGCAACACGATGGCAGACAACATTGCTTATCGTGAGCAGATTGGTGCGGAGCCACGTAACCGTGGCAAGCCGGTAGATGATATGTTGCTGGTAGACGAAATGCAGCAATCGCTGGGGCGCAACCCGGATGGCAAGCATCTGATCATTTTGCATACCAAAGGTTCGCACTTTAACTACACCCAGCGTTACCCGCGCAGCTTTGCGCAGTGGAAGCCGGAATGTATTGGTGTTGATAGCGGCTGTACCAAAGCGCAGATGATCAACTCCTATGACAACTCGGTGACCTATGTGGATCACTTTATCTCCAGCGTGATTGATCAGGTTCGCGATAAGAAAGCGATTGTGTTCTACGCAGCTGACCACGGTGAGTCAATTAATGAACGCGAGCACCTGCACGGCACACCGCGTGAACTGGCACCGCCGGAGCAGTTCCGTGTGCCGATGATGGTCTGGATGTCAGATAAATATCTGGAAAATCCGGTCAATGCACAGGCATTTGCGCAGCTGAAAAAAGAAGCCGACATGAAAGTGCCACGCCGTCATGTAGAACTGTACGACACCATCATGGGTTGTCTTGGCTATACTTCACCGGATGGTGGAATTAACGAAAACAACAACTGGTGCCACATCCCGCAGGCAAGAGAGGCGGCGGCTAACTAAGAGGCCTGCTGACTTTCTCGCCGATCAAAAGGCATTTTGCTATTAAGGGATTGACGAGGGCGTATCTGCGCAGTAAGATGCGCCCCGCATTCGGTGATTGGCGCAGCCTGGTAGCGCACTTCGTTCGGGACGAAGGGGTCGGAGGTTCGAATCCTCTATCACCGACCAAATTCGAAAAGCCTGCTCAACGAGCAGGCTTTTTTGCATCTGCAGCCCATGAGGATGAGAACCTCCGGGGGCAGGGAGGTTCGACTCGAGCGAAGCGAGAGAACGTTGCGCCAGCAACGGCCCGCAGGGCGAGCCACGAAGTGGCGAGTAATCCTCTATCACCGACCAAATTCGAAAAGCCTGCTCAACGAGCAGGCTTTTTTGCATTTGTAGCCTATGAGGATGAGAACCTCCGGGGGCAGGGAGGTTCGACTCGAGCGAAGCGAGAGAACGTTGCGCCAGCAACGGCCCGCAGGGCGAGCCACGAAGTGGCGAGTAATCCTCTGGCACCGACCAAATTCGGCACCGCACTCATTGTGGGATACAGCGTATCCGTCTTATCCGATCTAAACGGCAACACTCCACACATTTCCCTGCCAAATTTGCGCCCCATATCTCACTATCCATTAACGGATTTGTGACAGAAACCATTGTCTTTTTTTATATTTGCTTAAATCTTTTTTTGCGTTACTTATGGCTGGCGCTGGCATTTTCCGCTGTGCGGTTTAGCGTTCATGGTATTAATCGCTCAGATATCCACCTTTTCATCAGATTTTTTTCACAAAATGCATAAAACTTAATCACCAATTGTTGCTAATTATTAAGCTGATTGTTCTGGTTATGTTGGAGTAGCACAAATTTCTCTGCTGCAAATAGCTGTTTGAAGTTTTTTTAATCTTTGTTTGTGGATTCTCACCGTTGGTGTAAATCCCGGTGGGCTGTATTGACGTTTTCACATTCTGTTGACAGATTGTAGGTCACGAGGGGCATTTTATGGAGGATCCGCACTGTAACACTGATGTTAATTAGTACGGCATCCCCACCTCATAACGTTGACCCGACCGGGCAAAAAACAAAAAAGGTCAGGCAGCGACAACCCACTGCAAAGGGTTAAAACAACAAACATCACAATTGGAGCAGAATAATGCGTATTTCCTTGAAAAAGTCAGGGATGCTGAAGCTTGGTCTCAGCCTGGTGGCTATGACCGTCGCAGCAAGTGTTCAGGCTAAAACTCTGGTTTATTGCTCAGAAGGATCTCCGGAAGGGTTTAACCCGCAGTTGTTTACCTCCGGTACTACCTATGACGCCTCTTCCGTGCCGCTTTATAACCGCCTGGTTGAATTTAAAATCGGCACCACCGAAGTGATTCCGGGCCTCGCTGAAAAGTGGGAAGTCAGCGAAGACGGAAAAACCTATACCTTCCATCTGCGTAAAGGTGTGAAGTGGCACGACAACAAAGAATTCAAACCGACGCGCGAACTGAACGCCGATGACGTGGTGTTCTCGTTCGATCGTCAGAAAAACGCGCAAAACCCGTACCATAAAGTCTCTGGCGGCAGCTACGAATACTTCGAAGGCATGGGCTTGCCGGAGCTGATCAGCGAAGTGAAAAAGGTGGACGACAACACCGTTCAGTTTGTGCTGACTCGACCGGAAGCGCCGTTCCTCGCTGACCTGGCAATGGACTTCGCCTCTATTCTGTCAAAAGAATATGCTGACGCGATGATGAAAGCCGGTACACCGGAAAAACTGGACCTCAACCCAATCGGTACCGGTCCGTTCCAGTTACAGCAGTATCAAAAAGATTCCCGTATCCGCTACAAAGCGTTTGATGGCTACTGGGGCACCAAACCGCAGATCGATACGCTGGTTTTCTCTATTACCCCTGATGCTTCCGTGCGTTACGCGAAATTGCAGAAGAATGAATGCCAGGTGATGCCGTACCCGAACCCGGCAGATATCGCTCGCATGAAGCAGGATAAATCCATCAACCTGATGGAAATGCCGGGGCTGAACGTCGGCTATCTTTCATATAACGTGCAGAAAAAACCACTCGATGATGTGAAAGTTCGCCAGGCTCTGACCTACGCGGTGAACAAAGACGCGATCATCAAAGCGGTTTATCAGGGCGCGGGCGTGGCAGCGAAAAACCTGATCCCGCCAACCATGTGGGGCTATAACGACGACGTTCAGGACTACACCTACGATCCCGAAAAAGCGAAAGCCTTGCTGAAAGAAGCGGGCCTGGAAAAAGGCTTCTCCATCGACCTGTGGGCAATGCCGGTACAACGTCCGTATAACCCGAACGCTCGCCGCATGGCGGAGATGATTCAGGCAGACTGGGCGAAAGTCGGCGTGCAGGCCAAAATTGTCACCTACGAATGGGGTGAGTACCTCAAGCGTGCGAAAGATGGCGAGCACCAGACGGTAATGATGGGCTGGACTGGCGATAATGGGGATCCGGATAACTTCTTCGCCACCCTGTTCAGCTGCGCCGCCTCTGAACAAGGCTCCAACTACTCAAAATGGTGCTACAAACCGTTTGAAGATCTGATTCAACCGGCGCGTGCTACCGACGACCATAACAAACGCGTTGAACTGTACAAGCAAGCGCAGGTGGTGATGCACGATCAGGCTCCGGCACTGATCATCGCTCACTCCACCGTGTTTGAACCGGTACGCAAAGAAGTTAAAGGCTATGTGGTTGATCCATTAGGCAAACATCACTTCGAAAACGTCTCTATCGAATAATTAAAAGCCATACCCGGTGGCGCTGTGCCTCTGCGTGCAGCGCCATCCGGCAGCAATACTTCATTCCCTGCCCGACCTGGGCGGGAATTGATTTGTGAGCAATACAGACACGCAGTTCCAGGCTGCGGGTCACTACAGAGAATCCGGGTTATGTTGCAGTTTATTCTCCGACGTTTGGGACTCGTCATCCCCACGTTTATCGGTATTACCCTTCTCACATTTGCCTTTGTCCACATGATCCCGGGCGATCCGGTGATGATCATGGCGGGCGAACGTGGGATCTCCCCAGAGCGTCACGCGCAGCTGCTGGCTGAACTCGGCTTAGATAAACCGATGTGGCAGCAGTATCTCCATTACATTTGGGGCGTAATGCACGGCGATTTAGGCATTTCGATGAAAAGCCGCATCCCGGTATGGGAAGAGTTCGTGCCGCGCTTTCAGGCCACGCTGGAACTTGGCGTCTGCGCGATGATTTTTGCTACGGCAGTCGGTATTCCGGTTGGTGTGCTGGCTGCGGTTAAACGCGGTTCCATTTTCGATCACACGGCGGTTGGCCTGGCGCTGACAGGTTATTCAATGCCTATCTTCTGGTGGGGCATGATGCTGATCATGCTGGTTTCGGTGCACTGGAACCTGACGCCCGTCTCCGGTCGCGTGAGCGACATGGTGTTCCTCGATGATTCCAATCCGTTAACCGGTTTTATGCTAATCGACACCGCCATCTGGGGTGAAGACGGTAACTTTATCGATGCCGTCGCCCATATGATCCTGCCCGCCATTGTGCTGGGTACTATCCCGCTGGCGGTCATTGTACGTATGACACGCTCCTCGATGCTGGAAGTGCTGGGTGAAGATTATATCCGCACCGCGCGCGCCAAAGGGTTGACCCGCATGCGGGTGATTATCGTCCATGCGCTGCGTAACGCGATGCTGCCGGTAGTGACCGTTATCGGCCTCCAGGTGGGAACATTGCTGGCGGGGGCGATTCTGACCGAAACCATCTTCTCGTGGCCCGGTCTGGGGCGCTGGTTGATTGACGCACTGCAACGCCGCGACTATCCGGTAGTGCAGGGCGGCGTATTGCTGGTGGCGACGATGATTATCCTCGTCAACTTGCTGGTCGATCTGCTGTACGGCGTGGTGAACCCGCGTATTCGTCATAAGAAGTAAGGGGACATCATGTCACAGGTTACTGAAAATAAAGTGATTAGCGCACCGGTGCCGATGACCCCGTTACAGGAGTTCTGGCACTATTTTAAACGCAACAAAGGCGCGGTCGTCGGGCTGGTTTACGTCGTCATCGTGCTGTTTATCGCGATCTTTGCCAACTGGATTGCACCCTATAACCCGGCGGAACAGTTCCGCGATGCACTGCTCGCCCCGCCAGCCTGGCAGGAAGGCGGCAGCATGGCGCACTTGCTGGGCACCGATGACGTAGGCCGTGATGTGCTGTCGCGTCTGATGTACGGTGCGCGATTGTCACTGCTGGTTGGCTGTCTGGTAGTTGTGTTATCGCTGATTATGGGCGTTATTCTCGGCCTGATCGCCGGTTACTTCGGAGGCCTGGTCGATAACATCATCATGCGCGTGGTCGATATCATGCTGGCGCTGCCAAGTTTGCTGTTGGCACTGGTGCTGGTGGCAATTTTCGGCCCGTCGATTGGTAACGCCGCGCTGGCATTGACCTTCGTTGCCTTGCCGCACTATGTGCGCTTAACCCGCGCCGCCGTGCTGGTGGAGGTGAATCGCGATTACGTTACCGCGTCTCGCGTGGCAGGTGCCGGGGCGATGCGTCAGATGTTTATTAACATCTTCCCGAACTGCCTTGCGCCTCTGATTGTTCAGGCGTCGCTCGGTTTCTCTAACGCCATTCTCGATATGGCTGCTCTTGGTTTCCTCGGCATGGGGGCGCAGCCGCCAACGCCGGAGTGGGGCACCATGCTCTCCGACGTGTTGCAGTTCGCGCAAAGCGCCTGGTGGGTCGTGACCTTCCCGGGTCTGGCGATCCTGCTGACGGTGCTGGCATTTAACCTGATGGGTGACGGTCTGCGTGACGCGCTCGATCCCAAACTGAAGCAGTAAGAGGTTCGAGATGGCGTTATTAAATGTAGATAAATTATCGGTGCATTTCGGCGACGAAAGCGCACCGTTCCGCGCCGTAGACCGCATCAGCTACAGCGTAAAACAGGGCGAAGTGGTCGGGATTGTGGGTGAGTCCGGCTCTGGTAAATCGGTCAGTTCGCTGGCGATTATGGGGCTGATTGATTATCCGGGCCGCGTAATGGCGGAAAAGCTGGAGTTTAACGGTCAGGATTTACAGCGTATCTCAGAAAAAGAGCGCCGCAACCTGGTGGGTGCCGAAGTGGCGATGATCTTCCAGGACCCGATGACCAGCCTTAACCCGTGCTACACCGTGGGTTTCCAGATTATGGAAGCGATTAAGGTGCATCAGGGCGGCAACAAAAGTACCCGCCGTCAGCGGGCGATTGACCTGCTGAATCAGGTCGGTATTCCCGATCCGGCATCGCGTCTGGATGTTTACCCGCATCAGCTTTCCGGCGGCATGAGCCAGCGCGTGATGATCGCCATGGCGATTGCCTGTCGACCAAAACTGCTGATTGCCGATGAGCCGACCACTGCGCTGGACGTGACCATTCAGGCGCAAATCATCGAACTGTTGCTGGAGCTACAGCAGAAAGAGAACATGGCGCTGGTGTTGATTACCCATGACCTGGCGCTGGTGGCGGAAGCGGCACATAAAATCATCGTGATGTATGCAGGCCAGGTGGTGGAAACGGGCGATGCCCACGCCATCTTCCATGCGCCGCGTCATCCATATACTCAGGCATTGCTGCGTGCGCTGCCGGAATTTGCTCAGGACAAAGAACGTCTGGCGTCGTTGCCAGGTGTTGTTCCCGGCAAGTATGACCGCCCGAACGGCTGCCTGCTTAACCCGCGCTGCCCCTATGCCACTGACAGATGTCGCGCTGAAGAACCGGCGCTGAATATGCTCTCTGACGGGCGTCAGTCCAAATGCCATTACCCACTTGATGATGCCGGGAGGCCGACACTATGAGTACGCATGAGGCCACCTCGCAACAACCGCTGTTGCAGGCTATCGACCTGAAAAAACATTATCCGGTGAAGAAAGGTATGTTCGCGCCGGAACGTCTGGTGAAGGCGCTGGACGGCGTTTCGTTTAACCTTGAACGTGGCAAAACGCTGGCAGTAGTAGGTGAATCTGGCTGCGGTAAATCGACCCTCGGTCGGTTGCTGACGATGATCGAAATGCCCACCGGTGGTGAGCTGTATTACCAGGGGCAGGATCTGCTCAAGCACGATCCGCAGGCGCAGAAGCTGCGTCGGCAGAAAATCCAGATTGTCTTCCAGAACCCTTACGGTTCGCTGAATCCACGTAAAAAAGTCGGGCAAATTCTTGAAGAGCCGCTGCTTATTAATACCAGCTTAAGCAAAGAACAGCGTCGGGAAAAAGCCCTGTCGATGATGGCGAAAGTCGGCCTGAAAACCGAACATTATGACCGCTATCCGCATATGTTCTCCGGCGGTCAGCGTCAGCGTATCGCCATTGCCCGTGGTCTGATGCTCGACCCGGATGTGGTGATTGCCGATGAACCGGTTTCCGCGCTGGACGTTTCAGTGCGTGCGCAGGTGCTGAATCTGATGATGGATTTGCAGCAGGAGTTGGGGCTGTCTTATGTCTTTATCTCGCACGACCTGTCAGTGGTTGAGCACATTGCCGATGAAGTGATGGTGATGTACCTGGGCCGCTGCGTGGAGAAGGGAACGAAGGACCAAATCTTCAATAACCCGCGTCATCCGTACACTCAGGCGCTACTCTCCGCGACGCCGCGCCTGAACCCGGACGATCGCCGCGAGCGCATCAAGCTCACCGGTGAACTGCCAAGCCCGCTCAATCCACCGCCGGGCTGCGCGTTTAACGCCCGCTGTCGTCGGCGCTTCGGCCCCTGCACTCAGTTGCAGCCGCAGCTAAAAGACTACGGCGGTCAACTGGTAGCTTGTTTTGCTGTTGATCAGGATGAAAATCCGCAGCGTTAACTCACAAAACCGGGGCCATGCGCTCCGGTTTACTCAATAAGCTTCAACAGTGGCGACAAGCATAACAAAATGCCGTACAGCAGAATCAGCCAGGCTTTAAACCCGCGAAGTTTTTCCAGTTGTGCGACTTTATAGATCAGGAAAAATGGAATGAGGCACGACACAATGCCATATAACGGGCTTCCCAACTGAAAGAACACCAGCACCGATACACGAAACGAAACCCAAATCGTCAACGTAATGACGATAAAAGCGCAGATCGCCAGAGTCAGCATGCGTGAGTTAATTTTCTTGGTATCAATAATTCGGCTTAACAGATTGAGAATAATGCCTTTAATAGCCTCGTGGAAACCGAGATAAATGCCAAAGAATGCGGTCAGTACGGCAAAGATATTCAGCACCGTAGAGGTGATATGAATGATATGCCCAGGGATCACCTGCGCGGCCAGTGCCAGTGCCGAGATATTTTGTTCAAAGGCAGAAACGGCTTCTTCGTGGCTAATTGAGAAAGTAAACGAAAAGGCAAAAAACAGGATCACCGCGATGAGCGTGATATAACTAATTCGGTGGGTACGCAGCGCGAGCCGGGTTGCCAGTACTTTATCTGCTTCCCGTTTACGATAGGCAATATTCATTGGGTTAAGTACCTGAATAAATACTGCAGAAAAGAAGCAAAATGGAATGGTAAGCAGGACATCGCGGAAAAAGACGGAGGCTTGCGGGAAGGCGGTTATATTGGTGAAATTCCAGTGCGGGATCATCGCAAAACCGAACACGACGATAATCCCTACTTTGACCACCACCATTGGCCCGGAAATCTTAAACAGTAATCGTTCACCACCAGACGCAATTGCCACCAGTACGGCGAAAATGGCGACTTTATAAAGTAGAGATTGTGAAAGATCGGCATCGGTTAAACCGAAGGTTTTCAGGTACGAGGCGCTGTCGAAAACCACGGAGAGAGAGTAGATAAAAATCCCGTGGATAATCATCAAAAAGTAGATAACCCCGAGGAAAATTCCCCAGTTCTTCCCCAGGTAATGACTGATAATATCGGTGTAGTCATTACAGGAATCGCTTTCAGAAAGGGTTTTTAAATAAATGTCCTGCACTACCCAGGTGGCAGGATAAGCAATGATCGCTGCGGTAATAAATACCCAAATTCCCTTCAAGCCAATTTGTACTGGCATCAGCACGGTTCCGGCACCAATCGCCATGCCTATGCATAATAAAACCCAGCCGAAGTCGTAGCGTGTAAACGGCAATTTCTGATCGTGTTTCGGTAGTGTGTTGTGCTGCATAAAGTCCTGTCCAGAAAGAAGTCGGCCTCGCAAAAATGAATAAACCCAGTTTCTCTTGCGCAACAGGTGGAGAAGTCGAATACGCAGTATGTAAAAAATGAGGCAACAGATTCACTGGGGAGGTCGCGAGGAGGCGCAATTCTACAAAATTGCGCATTTCACTACCAGTCTGGAGTCAGCTCGGATATGAACTGCAACTATTGCAAATAAAGAAATTAAGCTGGAAGGCATCGCGCAATGAGGAAGATTGCCGGGTGCTGACGGTAAAAAGCAATCGTAAAATCAGCGGCAAGCCGGAAAGGTTCCGGTGAGGCGCAATGTTGCGGGGGCTTAATCCCTGGTGGCATTGGTTGCTGGAGAGAGAAAACCCCCGCACGTTGCAGGTATGCACCTGACAACACCACGGGGGCCATTCTTGCATCCAAACAATACAAGAATAGCCGCGAAACGTTGTCATTACAACTCAGGCGGCTATATGACGCTCGCAGAGCTGGGCATGGCCTTCTGGCATGATTTAGCGGCTCCGGTCATTGCTGGCATTCTTGCCAGCATGATCGTGAACTGGCTGAATAAGCGGAAGTAACGTGTCAGACGGGCGTCAGGCTGCCGTAATGGCAATTTGCGCCCGGACCAGGCCGCAGGGATAAAACTCTGCGGCCTTTTTCGTAAGAAAAATGCAACGGTTGCAAGCGGATAATATTCTGCTGAATGCACAGCACAGAGTGAAGAAGTGATGGATTTCGACGAACAAAAATGGCCGTAGAATCAGCGGCAAGCCGGAAGGGTTCCGGTGAGGCGCAATGTTGCGGGGGGCTTTATCCCTGGTGGCATTGGTTGCTGGAGAGAGAAAACCCCCGCACGTTGCAGGTATGCACCTGACAACACCACGGGGGCCATTCTTGCATCTAGACCATTCAAGAATAGCCGCGAAACGTTGTCATTACAACTCAGGCGGCTATATGACGCTCGCAGAGCTGGGCATGGCCTTCTGGCATGATTTAGCGGCTCCGGTCATTGCTGGCATTCTTGCCAGTCTGATCGTGAACTGGCTGAACAAGCGGAAGTAACGTGTCAGACGGGCGTCAGGCTGCCGTAATGGCAATTTGCGCCCGGACCAGGCCGCAGGGATAAAACTCTGCGGCCTTTTTCGTAAGAAAAATGCAACGGTTGCAAGCGGATAATATTCTGCTGAATGCACAGCACAGAGTGAAGAAATGATGGATTTCGACGAACAAAAATGGCCGTAGAATCAGCGGCAAGCCGGAAAGGTTCCGGTGAGGCGCAATGTTGCGGGGGCTTTATCCCTGGTGGCATTGGTTGCTGGAGAGAGAAAACCCCCGCACGTTGCAGGTATGCACCTGACAACACCACGGGGGCTAATCTTGACTCTAGACCACTCAAGAATAGCCGCGAAACGTTGTCATTACAACACAGGCGGCTATATGACGCTCGCAGAACTGGGCATGGCCTTCTGGCATGATTTAGCGGCTCCGGTCATTGCTGGCATTCTTGCCAGTATGATCATGAACTGGCTGAACAAGCGGAAGTAACGTGTCATGCGGGCGTCAGGCTGCCGTAATGGCAATTTGCGCCCGGATCAGGCCGCAGGGGTGAAACTCTGCGGCCTTTTTCGTGCTTACTGCGGGTAAGGCACCCAGTCGCCGCCGTTCAGGCGAACGTACGGTTTATCCTGGTATTGAATAACTACTGCATTTGAGTTCTCTGAGACCGGTGCTGTTTGTGGCAACCCACTGGTGAGTTTTTTCCAGTCAACATTGTCTTCGGTGAAAATCTTGCCATCAAGAACGCGAACCACCAGATCGGAGATAGCCAGGAAGCTGCTCGGTTGGTCGATGACAATCGGTGCCCCCTGATGTGGTGCCTTCATGCCGAAGAATTTCACCCCAACGGGGACGTCTGTGATAGACGGGCTAGGGATATCACGTAGGCCAGATACCTGCATTCTGTCGCCCTTCAGCGCGCCGCCGTGTTCCGGCACCACGACCACCATCACTTTACGACCCGATTTCTCCAGTTCAGTAAAGAAGGCGTCCAGTTCATCAAAGAATTTCTGCGCCCGCGCTTTGTAATCCGCTGTTTTGCTGACGCCCGGATAATGGTTGCCGTCATGCAGTGGAAGCGTGTTGTAGAACGTGGCACTACGGCTGTTTTTATCTTTTTCGGTAACGTCCAGCCAGCGGTTAAGCACGGCGGTATCGTCATAAACCGGCGAACCATCAAAGCCCAGCAAAATAACCGGCAGATTTGTTTGATCCATCAATTCGGTCTGCATGCCGCCATTTTCGCGAACTTCTTTCAAAAAACCGCCGAACTGGCCGTTATGTCCCATCATCAGGTGCTGGGTAAAGCCCAGTTTCGACAGGTTATCAAACAGATAGCAGTCGTTATTTGCCGGTTGATACAGATTAGTGTGCGAAGTCTGCCCGCAGCTGGCGCGCAGTAAACGGATCGCCGCCGGGCCACTGTAGGAGGTGGCGGAGTTAAAGTTCTTGAACTCAATATCGAAATGCGACCACAGCGGATGCGACATCAACCCGGCGGCTTCAATATCCGACCAGGAAAGCGAACAGATATTAATCACCAGTAGTTCAAATGGTTGAGCATCAGCGGGCAGCGAAGACGGGAAGGTCGATTTACGTTTCGCCTCCGCGTTATAGAAATTATTCAGCCAGGCGTTAAGGTTCGCCGTTGTTGGCGGTGCAGTTTGTGCGGGCATATCACCCACTACCGGTGCGCCACCCGTCGCCGCAACGGTTGCCGCTGCGTTGCCACCCGTCGTTGTTACAGTGGTCGTCGGTTGACCGGCTGGCCACAAGGAGAAACTTGGTCCCGCCAGGGTAAGTACGTTCAGCCATAGCAGAATGGCAACCACAAAAACGGTAATGCGAATCCATTGTGACAGGAATAACCAGGCCACTAATAAAACAAAAATGGCCCCAATCATCTGCCAGTTAATAAAGCGTGTGACAAGGTCGATTAAATAATCGGTACTGAACCCCGCCACCTGCGAACCCTGGCTCATTATGCTTTCCGGGCCAGGCAACCAGGTGTCATGCCAGAACAAAGCAAAGCCGATCGGCAGGGCAATCCAGTGGCGTAAGCGATGCAGGCTGTAGCGCGGAATGGGCATCAGCAGAAACGCGGCAAACACCAGATTGAGGAGCGGATGGAAGTTAAGATATCCCGCCCACAACAGGCCGAACTTAACCAGAAAATAGAAGTTCCAGCCGGAAAGGCCGCGCCAGTATTGCCAGAGGGAAGAAGGCATGGCGGTATTTTGCGTAAATTGAGTCATTTTTTGGTTGCCCTGGCTTTTTCCGTGCGGCGTAACGTCCCGGCCGGTTTAACATAACGAGGTTTAGCAAAGAACAAACGTAAGGTGTCGCGAATGCGTCGCAAAGAGTGCCGCGCCAGATAGCCCAGCGGGAAAAATATCAGTGCGCAAACGACAATAATTTCAATGATATCGCTGATGGTCATCATGATGAGCGCTCCACAGCATCATCTAACAGTCGCATTGGTTCTGGTATTCGTCGCCAGTGGCGACCATCGTGCTCGGCATTAATGACCGGTTTAGAATTTTGCGTTAAAGGCAGCGGCATGCCCCATTGTTCTGGGGCAAGCAGGCGCATCTGCACCAGCTCGGCACTGATTTGATCATCTTCAAACCAGACCATACGGTTTGAGAAAATGTCGCCAGTCGGCAATGGGAAAATATGATTCAACGCGGTATCCAGATCGTTAATCCGACAGAATGAGAGAAACAGCACCAGCCGATTACCGCCAATAGTCATGATATCGCCGGTGCGGTTAGGGCGACACAGCGTCAGGGCTTGCTCAACGCGGATACCCGGTACCGGACGTAGGGCAACCAGAACGCCTTTACCGTGGGCAGGTAATAGAGGGTTATTCATCATGTTGTTGACGGCATTACAGAACACATCCCACTTCTGGAAACCACGCAGTTTGAGCGGCTGGGTCATTGACAGCAAGGTAGTGATACCTTCCGGCACATAGCGACTAAACTTCTGCCCTTGCACGCTTTCGATCATCGTCAGACAGCGGGAGAGTGGGGCATTCCATGGGATAACCATATTTGCACCGCAGGCCAATAACAAACGTTCATCGGTGGCGCGCAGGCTAGCGGTATTTTCCCGTACGAGGATTTTCATCGCACTACCGCGCTGGCGACGCAGAGTATGAATGCTGCGGGCCAGTGGCTCGATTTGCGCATTTTGTTGTAAAGAAAAGACCACCGTCGCCGCCTGAGCGGTACGGGCTTCATTGAACAGGACTTCGTTATTGTTGAACAGTTGCCAGTGTTCTGATAGCGGCGGCGCACCTTCCAGTACAGCAACATTACTCAGAATGCGTTTTTCGTCGCTGCGTGGTTGGATCTCCGCCTCTTCGCTTTGAACTAATGTCCAGATACCATTTTGTTGCTGAACGCTAAGCTGCTGACGGGCGCTAACCCCTTTTTCGTTGCACCAGAAGGCAATATCCAGCAAATGTTGGTCGCCCTGAAAACGCAAACTGGCAAGACCAAAAAGTGAACGGTATTCCTCAAGCAACAATGAAAATTGTTTATCGTTATTATTTCCGGGATTAATTACCAAAAGCGAACAATGGTTTAACCTGCTCCATTTATTCATTTTATCCAACCATGAGCGAAGCCGCTCGGCAGGAATGTTTTGCCATGCGTTATTTGCGCAAACAAGAATAAAAAGGTAATTATGGGGATCAATAGAACACTGCAAATCACGGGCCAAATAGTATAGACCTTTTTCATGATTTAGCATTGAAAATAATTTTATTTTTTCCGGTCCTTGAGAATCATCTAATTGAAAGATTTTCGCCGGATCGCTGTCCATGCTAATGACCGCGACGTGTGCGGTTTCAGCCTGGGATGCAATTGTTTGATTCGCCAGACTGATAGCATCTTCATGGCGATCGACGTTAAACCACCAGACGCCGCCTGCTGGCATATGTCGCAGCTCATCCCATAATGATGAGATACCGATAGAGAATACAGGGTCCACAATGTCCCTCATGTCATCATTTTGTCTGATTATCAGTTTACTAGCGAAAGCTAAGAAATAAACCTACCATTGAAATTAAAACTTATCAGATTTAGCATGTGAATCAATTTAGCAGGTCACAAGACGTGTGATTTTAGTCTTTTCGTTTTTAACTTTTTTTGTTGCGTAACGGAAAGTCAAAAAGTGAGCAAATTCCCGTCTCGCCGTAAACAATAAACCGGCGAAATGCTCACGGTTAGAATTGTCTCATGAACGGTACGGTTATTTCATAGGGATCAAGCAAATGAATAACAATGAACCAGATACTCTGCCTGATCCCGCGATAGGCTATATCTTCCAGAATGATATTTTGGCGTTAAAGCAGGCATTTTCACTGCCTGATATTGATTATGCCGATATTTCCCAACGCGAACAGTTGGCCGCGGCATTAAAACGCTGGCCGTTGCTGGCAGAGTTTGCGCAACAAAAGTAGGGGATTGGTGAATGGCCGTACTGGGATTGCAGGGGGTGCGGGGAGGCGTGGGGACAACAACCATCACCGCCGCATTAGCCTGGTCATTACAAATGTTGGGAGAAAATGTCCTGGTGGTCGATGCCTGCCCGGACAACTTGTTGCGCCTGTCATTTAACGTTGATTTTACCCACCGTCAGGGCTGGGCCAGAGCTATGCTGGATGACCAGGACTGGCGTGACGCCGGGTTGCGCTATACCTCGCAGCTCGATTTGCTGCCTTTTGGTCAGTTATCCATTGAAGAACAAGAAAATCCACAGCACTGGCAAACCCGGCTGAGCGATATTTGCTCCGGCTTACAGCAACTAAAAGCCAGCGGGCGTTACCAGTGGATTTTAATCGACTTACCGCGTGATTCCTCGCAGATAACCCACCAGCTGCTGAGTTTGTGCGATCACTCGCTGGCAATCGTCAATGTGGATGCCAACTGCCATATCCGGCTGCATCAGCAGGCGCTGCCGGATGGCGCGCATATTTTGATTAATGACTTCCGTATCGGCAGTCAAGTTCAGGACGATATTTACCAGCTTTGGTTGCAAAGCCAGCGCCGATTACTGCCGATGCTCATTCATCGTGATGAAGCGATGGCTGAATGCCTGGCGGCTAAGCAACCAGTCGGTGAATATCGCAGTGATGCGCTGGCGGCTGAAGAGATACTGACGCTGGCTAACTGGTGCCTGTTGAACTATTCCGGGCTGAAAACGCCAGTCGGGAGTAAATCATGAGTATCCTGACCCGGTGGTTGCTTATCCCGCCGGTCAACGCGCGGCTTATCGGGCGTTATCGCGATTATCGTCGTCACGGCGCGTCGGCTTTCAGCGCGACGCTCGGCTGTTTTTGGTTGATCCTGGCCTGGATTTTTATTCCGCTGGAGCACCCGCGCTGGCAGCGTATTCGCGCAGAACATAAAAACCTGTATCCGCATATCAACGCCTCGCGTCCGCGTCCGCTGGACCCGGTCCGTTATCTCATTCAAACATGCTGGTTACTGATCGGTGCATCGCGCAAAGAAACGCCGAAACCGCGCAGGCGGGCATTTTCAGGTCTGCAGAATATTCGTGGACGTTACCATCAATGGATGAACGAGCTGCCTGAGCGCGTTAGCCATAAAACACAGCATCTTGATGAGAAAAAAGAGCTCGGCCATTTGAGTGCCGGGGCGCGGCGGTTGATCCTCGGTATCATCGTCACCTTCTCGCTGATTCTGGCGTTAATCTGCGTTACTCAGCCGTTTAACCCGCTGGCGCAGTTTATCTTCCTGATGCTGCTGTGGGGGGTAGCGCTGATCGTACGGCGGATGCCGGGGCGCTTCTCGGCGCTAATGTTGATTGTGCTGTCGCTGACCGTTTCTTGCCGTTATATCTGGTGGCGCTACACCTCTACGCTGAACTGGGACGATCCGGTCAGCCTGGTGTGCGGGCTTATTCTGCTGTTCGCCGAAACGTACGCGTGGATTGTGCTGGTGCTCGGCTACTTCCAGGTAGTATGGCCGCTGAATCGTCAGCCGGTGCCATTGCCGAAAGATATGTCGTTGTGGCCGTCGGTGGATATCTTTGTCCCGACTTACAACGAAGATCTCAACGTGGTGAAAAATACCATTTACGCCTCGCTGGGTATCGACTGGCCGAAAGACAAGCTGAACATCTGGATCCTTGATGACGGCGGCAGGGAAGAGTTTCGCCAGTTTGCGCAAAACGTGGGGGTGAAATATATCGCCCGTACCACTCATGAACATGCGAAAGCGGGCAACATCAACAATGCGCTGAAATATGCCAAAGGCGAGTTCGTGTCGATTTTCGACTGCGACCACGTACCAACGCGATCGTTCCTGCAAATGACCATGGGCTGGTTCCTGAAAGAAAAACAACTGGCGATGATGCAGACGCCGCACCACTTCTTCTCACCGGACCCGTTTGAACGCAACCTGGGGCGTTTCCGTAAAACACCTAACGAAGGCACGCTGTTCTATGGTCTGGTGCAGGATGGCAACGATATGTGGGACGCCACTTTCTTCTGCGGTTCCTGTGCGGTGATTCGCCGTAAGCCGCTGGATGAAATTGGCGGCATTGCTGTCGAAACTGTGACTGAAGATGCGCATACCTCTTTGCGCCTGCACCGTCGTGGCTACACCTCTGCATATATGCGTATTCCGCAGGCGGCGGGGCTGGCGACCGAAAGTCTGTCGGCGCATATCGGTCAGCGTATTCGCTGGGCGCGCGGGATGGTGCAAATCTTTCGTCTCGATAACCCGCTCACCGGTAAAGGGCTGAAGTTTGCTCAGCGGCTATGTTACGTCAACGCCATGTTCCACTTCTTGTCGGGCATTCCACGACTGATCTTCCTGACTGCGCCGCTGGCGTTCCTGCTGCTGCATGCCTACATCATCTATGCGCCAGCGTTGATGATTGCCCTGTTCGTGCTGCCGCATATGATCCATGCCAGCCTGACCAACTCCAAGATCCAGGGCAAATATCGCCACTCTTTCTGGAGTGAAATCTACGAAACGGTGCTGGCGTGGTATATCGCACCACCGACGCTGGTGGCGCTGATTAACCCGCACAAAGGCAAATTTAACGTCACCGCCAAAGGTGGACTGGTGGAAGAAGAGTACGTCGACTGGGTGATCTCGCGGCCCTACATCTTCCTTGTTCTGCTCAACCTGGTGGGCGTTGCGGTAGGCATCTGGCGCTACTTCTATGGCCCGCCAACCGAGATGCTCACCGTGGTCGTCAGTATGGTGTGGGTATTCTACAACCTGATTGTTCTTGGCGGCGCAGTTGCGGTATCGGTAGAAAGCAAACAGGTACGCCGATCGCACCGCGTGGAGATGACGATGCCCGCGGCAATTGCCCGCGAAGATGGTCACCTCTTCTCGTGTACCGTTCAGGATTTCTCCGACGGTGGTTTGGGGATCAAGATCAACGGTCAGGCGCAGATTCTGGAAGGGCAGAAAGTGAATCTGTTGCTTAAACGCGGTCAGCAGGAATACGTCTTCCCGACCCAGGTGGCGCGCGTGATGGGTAATGAAGTTGGGTTGAAATTAATGCCGCTCACCACCCAGCAACATATCGATTTTGTGCAGTGTACGTTTGCCCGTGCGGATACATGGGCGCTCTGGCAGGACAGCTACCCGGAAGATAAGCCGCTGGAAAGTCTGCTGGATATTCTGAAGCTCGGCTTCCGTGGCTACCGCCATCTGGCGGAGTTTGCGCCTTCTTCGGTGAAGGGCATATTCCGTGTGCTGACTTCTCTGGTTTCCTGGGTTGTATCGTTTATTCCGCGCCGCCCGGAGCGGAGCGAAACGGCACAACCATCGGATCAGGCTTTGGCTCAACAATGATGATAACGCGATGAAAAGAAAACTATTCTGGATTTGTGCAGTGGCTATGGGGATGAGTGCGTTCCCCTCTTTCATGACGCAGGCGACGCCAGCAACGCAACCACTGATCAATGCTGAGCCAGCTGTAGCCGCCCAGACGGAACAAAATCCGCAGGTGGGGCAAGTGATGCCAGGCGTGCAGGGCGCTGATGCCCCCATCGTGGCGCAGAACGGTCCTTCGCGTGATGTGAAGCTGACCTTTGCGCAAATTGCGCCCCCGCCGGGCAGCATGGTGCTACGTGGCATTAACCCGAACGGCAGCATTGAGTTTGGTATGCGCAGCGATGAAGTGGTGACGAAGGCGATGCTCAACCTCGAATACACGCCATCGCCATCGTTACTGCCTGTCCAGTCGCAGTTAAAGGTTTATCTCAATGATGAACTGATGGGCGTGCTGCCAGTGACCAAAGAACAGTTGGGTAAAAAAACGCTGGCACAAATGCCCATTAACCCACTGTTTATTACCGACTTCAACCGTGTGCGGCTGGAGTTTGTCGGTCATTATCAGGACGTGTGCGAAAACCCGGCCAGCACCACGCTTTGGCTGGATGTTGGGCGGAGCAGTGGACTGGATTTGACCTATCAGACCCTGAATGTGAAGAATGACCTGTCACACTTCCCGGTACCATTCTTTGACCCGCGTGATAACCGTACTAACACCTTGCCGATGGTCTTTGCGGGTGCGCCGGATGTTGGGCTGCAACAAGCATCTGCCATTGTCGCCTCGTGGTTTGGTTCGCGTTCTGGCTGGCGTGGGCAGAACTTCCCGGTGCTCTATAACCAATTGCCGGATCGCAATGCCATCGTTTTTGCCACCAATGACAAACGCCCGGACTTCCTGCGCGATCATCCGGCGGTAAAAGCCCCGGTGATTGAGATGATCAACCATCCGCAGAATCCTTATGTCAAACTGCTGGTGGTGTTTGGTCGTGACGACAAAGACCTGTTGCAGGCAGCGAAAGGTATCGCTCAGGGTAACATTCTGTTCCGTGGTGAAAGCGTGGTAGTGAATGAAGTGAAACCGCTGCTACCGCGTAAGCCGTACGATGCGCCGAACTGGGTGCGTACCGATCGTCCGGTTACCTTTGGTGAACTGAAAACCTATGAAGAACAGTTACAATCCAGCGGTCTTGAGCCAGCAGCGATTAACGTTTCGCTAAACCTGCCGCCGGATCTCTACCTGATGCGCAGTACCGGCATTGATATGGATATTAATTATCGCTACACCATGCCGCCGGTGAAAGACAGTTCGCGGATGGATATCAGCCTGAATAACCAGTTCCTGCAATCCTTCAACCTGAGCAGCAAACAGGAGGCGAATCGCCTGCTGCTGCGGATTCCGGTATTACAAGGTTTGCTGGATGGCAAAACGGATGTCTCTATTCCGGCGCTGAAACTGGGCGCGACCAACCAGCTGCGCTTTGACTTTGAGTATATGAACCCGATGCCGGGCGGTTCGGTGGATAACTGCATTACCTTCCAGCCGGTGCAGAATCATGTGGTGATTGGTGATGATTCCACCATCGACTTCTCGAAGTATTACCACTTCATCCCGATGCCGGATCTACGCGCCTTTGCTAACGCGGGCTTCCCGTTCAGCCGGATGGCGGATCTGTCACAAACCATCACCGTGATGCCGAAAACGCCTAACGAAGCACAGATGGAAACCTTGCTGAATACTGTTGGTTTTATCGGCGCACAGACGGGCTTCCCGGCGATTAATCTGACGGTGACCGATGATGGCAGCACCATTCAGGGCAAAGATGCCGACATCATGATCATCGGTGGTATCCCGGACAAATTAAAAGACGACAAGCAGATCGACCTGCTGGTGCAGGCGACCGAAAGCTGGGTGAAAACGCCGATGCGCCAGACCCCGTTCCCCGGCATTGTGCCGGACGAGAGCGATCGCGCGGCAGAAACCCAGTCAACGCTGACCTCTTCCGGTGCGATGGCGGCGGTGATTGGCTTCCAGTCGCCGTATAACGACCAGCGTAGCGTGATTGCGCTGCTGGCAGATAGCCCACGCGGTTATGAAATGCTTAACGATGCGGTGAACGATAGCGGCAAACGCGCCACCATGTTCGGTTCGGTCGCGGTGATCCGCGAGTCCGGTATCAATAGCCTGCGTGTTGGCGACGTCTATTACGTTGGCCATCTGCCGTGGTTCGAACGCTTATGGTATGCCCTGGCAAACCATCCGATTCTGCTGGCGGTGCTGGCGGCAATCAGCGTCGTGCTGCTGGCCTGGGTACTGTGGCGTTTGCTGCGTATTATCAGCCGTCGTCGTCTTAACCCGGATAACGAGTAATTGAAGATGAATGTGTTGCGTAGTGGACTCGTGACGATGCTGCTGCTGGCTGCCTTTAGTGTTCAGGCAGCCTGTACCTGGCCTGCCTGGGAACAGTTTAAAAAGGATTACATCAGTCAGGAAGGGCGCGTCATCGACCCCAGCGACGCGCGCAAAATCACCACTTCCGAAGGGCAAAGTTACGGCATGTTCTTTGCCCTGGCGGCTAACGACCGTGCAGCTTTCGATAATATTCTCGACTGGACGCAGAACAATCTCGCTCAGGGTTCTTTAAAAGAACGTTTGCCTGCCTGGCTGTGGGGCAAGAAAGAGAACAGTAAGTGGGAAGTGCTGGACAGCAATTCGGCCTCCGATGGTGATGTCTGGATGGCCTGGTCGTTGCTGGAGGCGGGGCGTTTGTGGAAAGAGCAGCGTTATACCGACATCGGCAGCGCGTTGTTAAAACGTATCGCGCGGGAGGAAGTGGTGACGGTGCCTGGGCTGGGTTCCATGTTGTTACCGGGCAAAGTGGGTTTTGCTGAGGATAACAGCTGGCGTTTTAACCCCAGCTACCTGCCGCCGACGCTGGCGCAGTATTTCACCCGCTTTGGCGCGCCGTGGACTACGCTGCGCGAAACCAATCAACGTTTATTGCTGGAAACCGCCCCGAAAGGCTTTTCGCCAGACTGGGTGCGCTATGAGAAAGACAAAGGCTGGCAGCTAAAAGCCGAAAAAACATTGATCAGCAGCTACGACGCGATCCGCGTTTACATGTGGGTAGGCATGATGCCTGACAGCGATCCGCAAAAAGCGCGGATGCTCAACCGGTTTAAACCGATGGCGACATTCACCGAGAAAAACGGCTATCCGCCAGAAAAAGTGGATGTGGCTACGGGGAAAGCGCAGGGTAAAGGACCGGTCGGTTTTTCTGCCGCCATGCTGCCCTTTTTACAAAACCGCGATGCGCAGGCCGTTCAGCGCCAGCGCGTGGCCGATAACTTTCCCGGCAGCGATGCCTATTACAACTATGTGCTGACCCTGTTTGGACAAGGCTGGGATCAACACCGTTTCCGCTTCTCGACAAAAGGTGAGTTATTACCTGACTGGGGCCAGGAATGCGCAAATTCACACTAAACATATTCACGCTTTCCCTCGGTCTGGCCGTCATGCCGATGGTCGAGGCAGCACCAACCGCTCAGCAACAGTTGCTGGAGCAAGTTCGGTTAGGCGAAGCGACCCATCGTGAAGACCTGGTGCAACAGTCGTTGTATCGGCTGGAACTTATTGATCCGAATAACCCGGACGTCGTTGCCGCCCGTTTCCGTTCTCTGTTACGTCAGGGCGATATTGATGGCGCGCAAAAACAGCTCGATCGGCTGTCGCAGTTAGCGCCGAGTTCAAATGCGTATAAATCGTCGCGGACCACAATGTTGCTTTCCACGCCGGATGGTCGTCAGGCACTGCAACAGGCAAGATTGCAGGCGACGACTGGTCATGCAGAAGAAGCTGTGGCGAGTTACAACAAACTGTTCAACGGTGCGCCGCCGGAAGGTGACATTGCCGTCGAGTACTGGAGTACGGTGGCGAAAATTCCGGCTCGCCGTGGCGAAGCGATTAATCAGCTAAAACGCATTAATGCGGATACGCCGGGCAATACGGGCCTGCAAAACAATCTGGCGCTATTGCTGTTTAGTAGCGATCGCCGTGACGAAGGTTTTGCCGTCCTGGAACAGATGGCGAAATCAAACGCCGGGCGCGAAGGGGCCTCTAAAATCTGGTACGGGCAGATTAAAGACATGCCCGTCAGCGATGCCAGTGTGTCGGCGCTGAAAAAATATCTCTCGATCTTTAGTGATGGCGATAGCGTAGCTGCGGCGCAATCGCAACTGGCAGAACAGCAAAAACAGCTGGCCGACCCTGCTTTCCGCGCTCGTGCGCAAGGTTTAGCGGCGGTGGACTCTGGTATGGCGGGTAAAGCCATTCCCGAACTACAACAGGCAGTGCGGGCGAACCCGAAAGACAGTGAGGCTCTGGGGGCGCTGGGCCAGGCGTATTCTCAGAAAGGCGATCGCGCCAATGCGGTGGCGAATCTGGAAAAAGCCCTCGCCCTGGATCCGCACAGCAGCAACAACGACAAATGGAACAGTCTCCTGAAAGTAAACCGCTACTGGCTGGCGATCCAGCAGGGCGATGCTGCGCTGAAAGCCAATAATCCTGACCGGGCAGAACGCCTGTTCCAGCAGGCGCGTAATGTCGATAACACCGACAGCTATGCAGTGCTGGGGCTGGGCGATGTGGCGATGGCGCGAAAAGATTATCCCGCCGCCGAACGTTATTATCAGCAGACCTTGCGTATGGACAGCGGCAACACTAACGCCGTGCGCGGGCTGGCGAATATATACCGCCAGCAATCGCCAGAAAAAGCTGAAGCGTTTATCGCCTCGCTCTCTGCCAGTCAGCGGCGAAGCATTGATGATATCGAACGCAGCCTGCAAAACGACCGTCTGGCACAGCAGGCAGAGGCACTGGAAAACCAGGGCAAATGGGCGCAGGCGGCAGCACTTCAGTGGCAACGACTGGCGCTGGATCCCGGCAGCGTATGGATTACTTACCGACTTTCGCAGGATCTCTGGCAGGCCGGACAACGCAGCCAGGCTGATACATTAATGCGCAATCTGGCACAGCAGAAGCCAAACGACCCGGAGCAGGTTTACGCTTACGGGCTGTATCTCTCTGGTCATGACCAGGACAGAGCGGCGCTGGCGCATATCAACAGCCTGCCGCGCGCGCAGTGGAGCAGCAATATTCAGGAGCTGGTTAATCGACTGCAAAGCGATCAGGTACTGGAAACCGCTAATCGCCTGCGAGAAAGCGGCAAAGAAGCTGAAGCGGAAGCGATGCTGCGCCAGCAACCACCTTCCACGCGCATAGACCTCACGCTGGCTGACTGGGCGCAACAACGACGTGATTACACCGCCGCTCGCGCTGCATATCAGAATGTCCTGACGCGGGAGCCAACTAACGCCGATGCCATTCTTGGTCTGACGGAAGTGGATATTGCTGCCGGTGACAAAGCGGCGGCACGTAGCCAGCTGGCGAAACTGCCCGCTACCGATAACGCCTCGCTGAACACACAGCGGCGCGTGGCGCTGGCACAGGCGCAGCTTGGCGATACCGCAGCGGCGCAGCAGACGTTTAATCAGTTGATCCCGCTGGCAAAATCTCAGCCGCCGTCGATGGAAAGTGCGATGGTGCTGCGCGACGGTGCGAAGTTTGAAGCGCGGGCGGGCGATCCAAAGCAGGCGCTGGAAACCTACAAAGACGCTATGGTCGCATCCGGTGTGACCACGACGCGTCCGCAGGATAACGACACCTTTACCCGGCTGACCCGTAACGACGAGAAAGATGACTGGCTGAAACGCGGCGTGCGCAGCGATGCAGCGGACCTCTATCGCCAGCAGGATCTTAACGTCACCCTTGAGCACGATTATTGGGGATCGAGCGGCACCGGTGGTTACTCCGATCTGAAAGCGCACACTACCATGTTGCAGGTGGATGCGCCGTATTCTGACGGGCGGATGTTCTTTCGCAGTGATTTCGTCAATATGAACGTCGGCAGTTTCTCCACTAATGCCGATGGCAAATGGGATGACAACTGGGGCACCTGTACATTACAAGACTGTAGCGGCAACCGCAGCCAGTCGGATTCCGGTGCCAGCGTGGCGGTCGGCTGGCGAAATGACGTCTGGAGCTGGGATATCGGCACCACGCCGATGGGCTTCAATGTGGTGGATGTGGTCGGCGGCATCAGTTACAGCGATGATATCGGGCCGCTGGGTTACACCGTTAACGCCCATCGTCGGCCCATCTCCAGTTCTTTGCTGGCCTTTGGCGGGCAAAAAGACTCCCCGAGCAATACCGGGAAAAAATGGGGCGGCGTGCGTGCCGACGGCGTGGGGCTAAGCCTGAGCTACGATAAAGGTGAAGCAAACGGCGTCTGGGCATCGCTTAGCGGTGACCAGTTAACCGGTAAAAATGTCGAAGATAACTGGCGCGTGCGCTGGATGACGGGCTATTACTATAAGATCATCAACCAGAATAATCGCCGTGTGACCATTGGTCTTAACAATATGATCTGGCATTACGACAAAGACCTGAGTGGCTACTCACTCGGTCAGGGCGGTTACTACAGCCCGCAGGAATACCTGTCGTTTGCCATACCGGTGATGTGGCGGGAGCGCACGGAAAACTGGTCGTGGGAGCTGGGGGCGTCTGGCTCGTGGTCGCATTCACGCACCAAAACCATGCCGCGTTATCCGCTGATGAATCTGATCCCGACCGACTGGCAGGAAGAAGCTGAGCGGCAATCGAACGATGGCGGCAGCAGTCAGGGCTTTGGCTACACGGCGCGGGCATTACTTGAACGACGTGTTACTTCCAACTGGTTTGTCGGCACGGCAATTGATATCCAGCAGGCGAAAGATTACGCACCCAGCCATTTCCTGCTCTACGTACGTTATTCCGCCGCCGGATGGCAGGGTGACATGGATTTACCGCCGCAGCCGCTGATACCTTACGCCGACTGGTAAGTTTTCAGATAGCGCCTCTCTTAATGCCGCTGCGATCGGGTATACTCGGGCGGCAATCTGGGATTTCCGGGGGGAGACAATTTGCGCGTAAGTCGCTCGTTAACAATCAAGCAGATGGCAATGGTGGCAGCCGTTGTCCTGGTGTTCGTTTTTATTTTTTGCACCGTTTTGCTGTTCCATCTGGTCCAGCAGAATCGCTATAACACGGCTACGCAACTGGAAAGCATTGCTCGCTCTGTCCGCGAACCCTTATCTTCAGCTATTTTGAAAGGCGATATTCCCGAAGCGGAAGCTATTCTTGCCAGCATTAAACCGGCAGGCGTGGTCAGCCGTGCCGATGTGGTGCTGCCCAACCAGTTCCAGGCACTGCGTAAAAGTTTTATTCCAGAGCGTCCGGTGCCGGTAATGGTTACTCGCCTGTTTGAGCTACCGGTGCAAATCTCGCTGGGCGTTTACTCGCTGGAACGTCCGGCAAACCCGCAGCCAATTGCCTATCTGGTGCTACAGGCGGATTCCTTCCGCATGTATAAGTTCGTGATGAGCACCCTCTCAACGTTAGTGACCATTTACTTACTTTTGTCGCTTATCCTGACCGTCGCCATCAGCTGGTGTATTAATCGACTGATTTTACATCCTTTACGCAATATTGCTCGCGAACTTAACGCCATCCCAGCCCAGGAGCTTGTTGGTCACCAACTGGCATTACCGCGTCTGCATCAGGATGATGAAATCGGTATGTTGGTGCGCAGTTACAACCTCAACCAGCAATTGCTGCAGCGCCATTATGAAGAACAGAACGAAAACGCGATGCGCTTCCCGGTGTCGGATTTGCCGAACAAAGCCTTGCTGATGGAGATGCTGGAGCAGGTTGTCGCGCGTAAACAAACCACCGCGCTGATGATCATCACCTGTGAAACCCTGCGTGATACTGCGGGCGTGCTGAAAGAGGCGCAACGAGAAATTCTGCTGCTGACGCTGGTGGAAAAACTCAAATCGGTACTGTCGCCACGTATGATCCTCGCGCAGATTAGTGGTTATGACTTTGCTGTCATTGCCAATGGTGTACAGGAACCGTGGCACGCAATCACTTTAGGTCAGCAAGTGCTCACTATCATGAGCGAGCGCCTGCCGATTGAACGTATTCAACTCCGTCCGCACTGTAGCATTGGCGTGGCGATGTTCTACGGCGATCTCACCGCCGAACAGCTTTACAGTCGCGCTATTTCTGCGGCATTTACCGCTCGCCATAAAGGCAAGAATCAGATTCAGTTCTTTGATCCGCAGCAGATGGAAGCCGCCCAGCAGCGGTTGACGGAAGAGAGCGATATCCTTAATGCGCTGGAAAATCATCAGTTTGCGATTTGGTTACAGCCACAGGTCGAGATGAACAGCGGTAAACTGGTCAGTGCGGAAGTGTTACTGCGTATCCAGCAACCGGATGGCAGTTGGGATCTGCCGGATGGCTTAATCGATCGCATTGAGTGCTGTGGGCTGATGGTTACCGTCGGTCACTGGGTGCTGGAAGAGTCCTGTCGATTGCTTGCAGCCTGGCAAGAGCGCGGCATTATGCTGCCCTTGTCGGTAAACCTCTCTGCGCTGCAACTGATGCACCCGAATATGGTGGCGGATATGCTGGAACTGTTAACCCGCTATCGCATTCAGCCGGGAACACTGATTCTGGAAGTGACAGAAAGCCGACGTATTGACGACCCTCATGCTGCGGTGGCAATCCTCCGTCCGCTGCGCAATGCCGGAGTTCGGGTGGCGCTGGATGATTTCGGCATGGGCTACGCAGGGCTGCGTCAGCTGCAGCATATGAAATCGTTGCCAATCGACGTGTTAAAAATCGACAAAATGTTTGTTGAAGGCTTGCCGGAAGATAGCAGCATGATTGCTGCAATTATCATGTTGGCGCAAAGCCTGAACTTACAAATGATTGCCGAAGGCGTGGAGACTGAAGCACAACGCGACTGGCTGGCAAAAGCGGGCGTTGGTATTGCCCAGGGCTTCCTTTTTGCTCGCCCACTCCCTATTGAAATCTTCGAAGAGAGTTACCTGGAAGAAAAGTAGCTACCCCAAACTGATTACAAAACTTTAAAAAGTGCTGGTTTGTGCGAGCCAGCTCAAACTTTTTAACCTTTTTGTTTCAATTATGATCCAGGTACATTTCTGTGATGTTGTCTGGGTGTTATTTTAAGGCCGCAGGTACCCCATAACCTTACAAGACCTGTGGTTTTACTAAAGGACACCCTATGAAAACCTCTCTGTTTAAAAGCCTTTACTTTCAGGTCCTGACAGCGATAGCCATTGGTATTCTCCTTGGCCATTTCTACCCTGAAATAGGCGAGCAAATGAAACCGCTTGGCGACGGGTTCGTTAAGCTCATTAAGATGATCATCGCTCCTGTCATCTTTTGTACCGTCGTAACGGGCATTGCGGGCATGGAAAGCATGAAGGCGGTCGGTCGTACCGGCGCAGTCGCACTGCTTTACTTTGAAATTGTCAGTACCATCGCGCTGATTATTGGTCTTATCATCGTTAACGTCGTGCAGCCTGGTGCCGGAATGAACGTCGATCCGGCAACGCTTGATGCGAAAGCGGTAGCGGTTTACGCCGATCAGGCGAAAGACCAGGGCATTGTCGCCTTCATTATGGATGTCATCCCGGCGAGCGTCATTGGCGCATTTGCCAGCGGTAACATTCTGCAGGTGCTGCTGTTTGCCGTACTGTTTGGTTTTGCGCTCCACCGTCTGGGCAGCAAAGGCCAACTGATTTTTAACGTGATCGAAAGTTTCTCGCAGGTCATCTTCGGCATCATCAATATGATCATGCGTCTGGCACCTATTGGTGCGTTCGGGGCAATGGCGTTTACCATCGGTAAATACGGCGTCGGCACACTGGTGCAACTGGGGCAGCTGATTATCTGCTTCTACATCACCTGTATCCTGTTTGTGGTGCTGGTACTGGGTTCAATCGCTAAAGCGACGGGTTTCAGTATCTTCAAATTTATCCGCTACATCCGTGAAGAACTGCTGATTGTACTGGGGACTTCATCTTCCGAGTCGGCGCTGCCACGTATGCTCGACAAGATGGAGAAACTCGGCTGCCGCAAATCGGTGGTGGGGCTGGTCATCCCGACAGGCTACTCGTTTAACCTTGATGGCACATCGATATACCTGACAATGGCGGCGGTGTTTATCGCCCAGGCCACTAACAGTCAGATGGATATCGTCCACCAAATCACGCTGTTAATCGTGTTGCTGCTTTCTTCTAAAGGGGCGGCAGGGGTAACGGGTAGTGGTTTTATCGTGCTGGCGGCAACGCTCTCTGCGGTGGGCCATTTGCCGGTAGCGGGTCTGGCGCTGATCCTCGGTATTGACCGCTTTATGTCAGAAGCTCGTGCGCTGACTAACCTGGTCGGTAACGGCGTAGCGACCATTGTCGTTGCTAAGTGGGTGAAAGAACTGGACCACAAAAAACTGGACGATGTGCTGAATAATCGTGCGCCGGATGGCAAAACGCACGAATTATCCTCTTAATCTCACCACTTATGCCCGCACTCCCTTCCCCGAGTGCGGGTGTTTGCGCATAATTGACCCCTGTGCCTGAACTTACCACCTGGGTGAGTTCAGGTTTATTTCACTTCTTCCGTGACATTTTCATGTTCTTGCGGTCTAACACGAAGTGTTTTTAACGTTATTTAGACTGACCGACAACGGGCAGTTTTTTATTACCAGGATAGTTGATCAGGGGTTCACATGCAGGGCACAAAAATTCGACTTTTAGCGGGCGGTTTGCTGATGATGGCCACTGCTGGCTATGTGCAGGCAGATGCGCTCCAGCCTGATCCAGCATGGCAACAGGGGACGCTTTCCAACGGTTTACAGTGGCAAGTGCTGACCACGCCCCAGCGTCCCAGCGATCGTGTTGAAATTCGCCTGCTGGTTAATACCGGTTCGCTCGCCGAAAGTACACAACAGAGCGGTTACAGCCACGCCATCCCTCGTATTGCGTTAACGCAAAGCGGTGGCCTTGAAGCAGCACAGGCGCGTTCATTGTGGCAGCAGGGGATCGACCCTAAACGCCCGATGCCGCCGGTAATTGTCTCTTATGACACCACGCTGTTTAATCTGAGTTTGCCCAATAACCGTAACGACTTGCTGAAAGAAGCGCTCTCTTATCTGGCAAATGCCACTGGCAAACTGACTATCACGCCAGAAACCATCAACCACGCGCTGCAAAGTCAGGACATGGTGGCAACCTGGCCTGCCGATACTAAAGAGGGCTGGTGGCGCTATCGTCTGAAAGGATCAACCTTGTTAGGTCACGATCCTGCCGATCCGCTGAAACAACCCGTTGAAGCGGAAAAGATTAAAGATTTCTATCAGAAATGGTATACCCCGGATGCAATGACGCTGCTGGTGGTGGGAAACGTGGATGCGCGCTCGGTCGTCGACCAAATCAATAAAACGTTTGGCGAACTGAAAGGCAAACGTGAAACACCGGCTCCGGTGCCGACGCTTTCTCCGCTGCGTGCGGAAGCGGTGAGTATTATGACTGACGCGGTGCGTCAGGACCGGTTATCAATCATGTGGGATACGCCGTGGCAGCCGATTCGTGAATCAGCCGCACTGCTGCGCTACTGGCGTGCGGACCTGGCCCGTGAGGCGCTGTTCTGGCATGTTCAGCAAGCGTTAAGCGCCAGTAACAGCAAAGATATCGGTCTTGGATTTGACTGTCGTGTGCTGTATCTGCGTGCGCAGTGTGCCATTAACATCGAATCACCAAACGACAAGCTGAGCAGCAACCTTAATCTGGTGGCGCGTGAACTGGCGAAGGTTCGCGATAAAGGTCTGCCGGAAGAAGAGTTCAATGCGTTAGTGGCGCAAAAGAAACTGGAGCTGCAGAAACTGTTTGCCGCCTATGCGCGAGCTGATACCGATATTCTGATGGGGCAGCGGATGCGTTCGTTGCAAAATCAGGTTGTCGATATCGCGCCGGAGCAATATCAGAAACTGCGCCAGGACTTCCTTAACAGCCTGACGGTGGAGATGTTAAATCAGGATCTGCGTCAGCAGTTGTCGAACGATATGGCGTTAATACTGCTGCAGCCGAAAGGCGAGCCGGAATTTAACATGAAAGCGTTGCAGGCGGCCTGGGATCAAATCATGACCCCATCTACTGCCGCTGCGACCACCTCTGTCGCCACGGATGACGTTCATCCTGAAGTGACGGATATTCCACCCGCACAGTAATGCCTGATGGTGATGAGTTAGCACAACCATCAGGTATTTATGGATGAGCTGGATAGAGGGGTAACACTTTATCCAGCCTTTTGCATATGCTGCTTTTACGCCGGCATCGCCTCACGCGGGATAATCGCGCCGCGATACTGAATAACGGTACTTGCGGTCAGGTGCCCGCGTTTCGCCGCGTTTTCCGCACTGCCGCCCGTCAAACGTACCGCCAGATAACCGGCACTGAAAGAGTCGCCAGCTGCGGTGGTATCGATCACTTTTTCTTTCGGCAGTTTCACCGCCGGAACATCCACTAACCCTTCGCCAGCAATGGACACCAGGCAAGAATCCGCCCCGCGTTTCACCACCACTTCTTTCACGCCCGCGTTATGGGTGCGCGCAATGACGTCTTCCACCGGCTGTTGACCCCACAGCGCGTCTTCGTCGTCCAGCGTCAGGAAGGCGATATCCGTGCATTCCAGCATTTGCTGGTACACCTGCTGTGTCTCTTCTTTGCTGGCCCACAGGCGCGGACGATAGTTATTGTCGAAAATCACTTTTCCGCCGTTGGCGCGGCATTCGCGCAACAAAGAAAGCAGTTTCTCGCGGCTGGTCGGGCTTAAGATCGCCAGGCTAATCCCGCTCAGGTAGAGATAATCGAAATTCGCCAGCTCTTCGCAAATCGCCGCAGATTGCTCGCTCTCCAGCCAGAATTTGGCGGCGGCTTCGTTACGCCAGTAGTAGAACGTACGTTCGCCGGTGCTGTCGGTTTCAATGTAGTAAAGGCCCGGCAGACGGTTTTCCATCCGTTGGGTCAGGGAAGTATCAACGTTCTCGCCGTGCCAGGCGTCCAGCATCTGCTGGCTAAAACTGTCCGTTCCCAGCGCCGTTACGTAATGAACGGTTAATGCCGCAGGATCGACCTGACGGGCGATATAGACGGAAGTGTTCAGGGTATCGCCGCCGAAACCGCGCTTAACGTCCGCGCCTTTCTCGGAAAGCTCAATCATGCATTCGCCAATCACGGCAATCTTTTTGGACATAGTCGTGAACCTGATCTGTAAAAAATTAACGTTAGTTTGCGCTGTGGTGGTTTGCTGGTCAACCATATTAAAACAGTGTTCCATTATTTTTTTGAGCCAGCACGTATTCCTGAAAGATTCCGTTGTGGAGTGGGGAAATTTACTCCGGTCAGGCGGTAAAGTTCTGCCCTTGCGCGCCGATAATCTTTGTCGAGTCCGGGCAGCATCACTTTTAAACACAGGACATCTTTGATGATAAGGCAGGTTATCCAGCGAATAAGCAACCCTGAAGCAAGCATCGAGAGCTTGCAGGAACGGCGTTTTTGGTTGCAGTGTGAGCGTGCTTACACCTGGCAGCCGATCTATCAAACATGCGGGCGGTTAATGGCCGTGGAGCTATTAACGGTGGTCACGCATCCCTTGAACCCTTCGCAACGCCTGTCGCCGGATCGCTATTTTACTGAAATCACCGTCAGCCATCGGATGGAGGTTGTGAAAGAGCAGATTGATTTGCTGGCGCAAAAAGCCGACTTCTTTATAGAGCACGGCCTGCTGGCATCGGTCAATATTGATGGACCTACGCTCATCGCCCTGCGTCAGCAACCAAAAATCCTGCGCCAGATTGAGCGTCTTCCCTGGCTGCGTTTCGAACTGGTGGAGCATATCCGTCTGCCGAAAGATTCAACCTTTGCCTCGATGTGTGAATTTGGCCCGCTGTGGCTGGATGATTTTGGCACCGGGATGGCAAATTTCTCTGCACTAAGTGAAGTGCGTTATGACTACATCAAAATCGCGCGAGAACTGTTTGTGATGCTGCGTCAGTCGCCGGAAGGCCGCACACTCTTTTCTCAGCTTTTACATCTAATGAATCGCTATTGTCGCGGGGTGATCGTCGAGGGCGTAGAAACGCCGGAAGAGTGGCGCGATGTACAGAACTCGCCCGCATTCGCCGCACAAGGCTGGTTTCTTTCACGCCCGGCACCGATAGAAACGCTGAATACGGCGGTTCTGGCGCTATAAGCTGCCTCATTTTCCGACTGGCTGGACTATCTTTAGGACTGGCACAGGAAGAATATGAGGAAGCGAACGATGAGCAAGGCAGGCAAAATAACCGCTGCGATTTCAGGGGCTTTCTTGTTGTTGATTGTCGTGGCGATCATTTTGATTGCAACTTTTGACTGGAATCGACTCAAACCGACCATCAACCAGAAAGTCTCTGCGGAGTTGAATCGTCCGTTCGCTATCCGTGGCGATCTGGGCGTGGTGTGGGAGCGACAAAAACAAGAAACTGGCTGGCGCAGCTGGGTGCCGTGGCCCCATATACACGCGGAAGACATCATTCTCGGCAACCCACCAGATATTCCCGAAGTCACAATGGTGCATTTGCCACGCGTAGAGGCAACGCTGGCCCCGCTGGCGCTGCTGACCAAAACGGTCTGGCTACCGTGGATCAAACTGGAAAAGCCCGACGCACGCCTGATTCGCCTCTCTGAAAAGAACAATAACTGGACGTTTAATCTTGCCAACGATGGCAACAAAGACGCGAATGCAAAGCCGTCGGCATGGTCGTTTCGGCTGGATAATATTCTTTTCGATCAAGGGCGGATCGCCATTGATGACAAAGTAAGCAAAGCGGATCTGGAAATTTTTGTCGATCCGTTAGGCAAGCCGCTGCCGTTCAGCGAAGTTACTGGATCGAAAGGTAAAGCGGATAAAGAAAAGGTGGGTGATTACGTTTTTGGCCTGAAGGCGCAGGGACGTTATAACGGTGAACCGCTCACTGGTACGGGAAAAATAGGCGGTATGCTGGCGCTGCGTGGCGAAGGTACACCATTTCCGGTACAGGCTGATTTTCGCTCTGGTAACACCCGTGTTGCTTTTGATGGCGTTGTGAATGACCCAATGAAGATGGGGGGTGTCGATTTACGGCTTAAATTTTCTGGCGATTCGCTGGGTGATCTCTATGAACTGACGGGCGTTCTGCTGCCCGATACCCCGCCGTTTGAAACGGATGGTCGGCTGGTAGCGAAAATCGACACTGAAAAATCGTCGGTCTTTGATTATCGCGGTTTTAATGGGCGCATTGGCGATAGCGATATCCACGGTTCTCTGGTCTACACCACCGGCAAGCCACGACCAAAACTGGAAGGTGATGTCGAGTCGCGGCAATTGCGGCTGGCGGACTTGGGACCGTTGATTGGCGTTGATTCCGGGAAAGGAGCTGAAAAGTCGAAACGGTCTGAACAGAAGAAGGGTGAAAAAAGCGTTCAGCCTGCGGGCAAAGTGCTGCCTTATGACCGCTTCGAAACCGATAAATGGGACGTCATGGATGCCGATGTTCGCTTCAAAGGGCGGCGCATTGAGCATGGCAGTAGCCTGCCGATTAGCGATCTTTCTACTCATATCATCCTCAAAAATGCTGACCTGCGCCTGCAACCGCTGAAATTTGGCATGGCGGGCGGCAGCATTGCGGCGAATATTCATCTGGAAGGTGATAAAAAACCGATGCAAGGGCGGGCAGATATTCAGGCTCGTCGGCTGAAACTGAAAGAACTGATGCCCGATGTAGAACTGATGCAGAAGACGCTGGGGGAAATGAACGGTGACGCGGAACTACGCGGTAGCGGTAACTCGGTGGCGGCGCTTTTAGGCAACAGTAACGGCAACCTGAAACTGTTGATGAATGACGGGCTGGTGAGCCGCAACCTGATGGAGATTGTCGGGCTGAATGTCGGTAACTACATTGTCGGTGCGATATTTGGTGACGATGAGGTGCGGGTGAACTGTGCGGCGGCGAATCTGGATATTGCCAACGGCGTGGCGTGTCCGCAGATTTTTGCTTTTGATACTGAGAATGCGTTGATCAATGTTACCGGCACGGCAAGTTTTGCTTCGGAGCAACTGGATTTGACTATCGATCCAGAAAGTAAAGGGATTCGGATTATCACGCTGCGTTCGCCGCTGTATGTGCGTGGGACATTTAAAAATCCGCAGGCTGGGGTGAAAGCCGGGCCGTTGATTGCCCGTGGTGCTGTTGCGGCGGCACTGGCAACGCTGGTTACGCCAGCGGCGGCGTTACTGGCGCTGATCTCACCTTCCGAAGGGGAGGCTAATCAGTGCCGGACAATTTTGTCGCAGATGAAGAAGTGATGATAATTGCCGGATGTCTGACATCCGGCAATTAAACAGATTTAGAGTGTTGGCAAAGTGTGCTTTGTTCATGCCGGATGCGGCGTGAACGCCTTATCCGTCCTACAAATCTTTGCGAATTCAATATATTGTATGGAAATTCAGGCCTGATAAGCGTAGCGCATCAGGCTTTTCACTCTTATTACAACGATTGATGTCGCGTCTCATGGGTCAGCAGTAGGGCGATTAAGGTCAAGCCAGCCATCGCCGCCAGATATAACCCCACCGCACCTAACCCGTAGTTAGTCTGCAACCAGGCTGCGATATACGGCGCAACGGAAGCCCCGAGAATCGACGCTACGTTGTAAGAGAATGATGCTCCGGTGTAACGCACTTCTGTCGGGAACAGCTCTGGTAACAGCGCGCCCATCGGCCCGAAGGTCAGCCCCATCAGACTTAACCCCAGCAGCAGGAAGGCAAAAACCAGAATCGGGTTGCCAGAACCGAGCAGCGGGTTAAAGGCGAACAGCGCGAACAGGATGATCAGCGTGGTGATGATTACCATGCTTTTACGGCGACCAAAGGCATCAGCCAGTAATCCGGCGACTGGTACCATCACGCCAAAACCAATCACTGCCATCATCAGCATCCACAACACTTCGTTACGCGGCAGGCCAAGCCCAACTGGCGCGGCGGCGGTACTAAAGGTCATAGAGTAGACCGTCATGATGTAAAACAGCGTATAGGTTGCCAGCATGATGAAGGTACCGAGCACCGTGACGCGTACGTGTTTGGTCAGCAGCGTACCCAGCGGGATCTTCACCTGCTTTTTCGCTTTAGCGACTTTCTCAAACACCGGCGACTCATGCAGCGACACGCGAACATACAGGCCGATAATGACCAGCACCGCCGAGAAGATAAACGGCACACGCCAGCCCCAGCTCATAAACTGCTCGTCGGTCAGTAGCCAGGAAAGCAGCAAGAAAGTGCCGTTGGCAAAGAAGAAGCCAATCGGTGCGCCCAGCTGCGGGAAGGAGCCATACAGTGCACGTTTGCGCGGTGGGGCGTTTTCAGTCGCCAGCAGCGCCGCGCCGCCCCATTCACCGCCTAAGCCCAGACCCTGACCAAATCGAGCCAGCGCCAGCAGCAGCGGGGCGAAAATACCAATCGTGGCATAGCCCGGCAGCAGACCAATCACCACGGTCGAAATCCCCATCGTTAGCAACGAGGCGACCAGCGTCGCTTTACGCCCAACGCGATCGCCAAAATGACCAAAAACGGCAGAGCCAATGGGGCGCGCGACGAAGGCGATGGCGAAGGTGGCGAGCGACTGGAGCGTTGCTGCCGTAGGATCGCCCTGCGGGAAGAAGATATGCGGAAACACAATAACGGCCGCAGTGGCGTAAATGTAAAAGTCGAAAAACTCAATGGCCGTGCCAATGAGAGAGGCGACAAGGACTTTATTACGCGAGTTGATCGGCGTGTATTCTTGCTCGTGGTCGAGTGTTGTGGCTGTTGCTTGCATAATCTTTTCTTATTTTTTGGCTAACGAATAGCCATATTACGCACAGCAAAAGTGATATTTCAATGTGTAACAAATCGCGGAAATGGTCAAAAACCAGGCAAAAAGGGGATAATGTTTAGGCCAGTGATTTTTCTTCTATGAAATGCTTCACATAATTTTATAAATAGTGGATAAAACTGGTTTCAGGTTAAATAAAAGTTACCAACTGGATTTATATGCTGGGGTTATGAGTTGGTATGAAATTGTTTGCTCCTGAAGAGATGTAGTTTCAGGTGGTTATGTGCATGTCGTTGCCTGGTCTCTGGCTGGCTTGTACCCCCTCACCCTAATCCTCTCCCCGAAGGGGCGAGGGGATCGACCGTGCGTTTATCAGGCATTATAAACCAATGAATTACCGCTGCGTTTTCCCCGGCATTCGCGGGTCGTCTTTATATTCGGCGGTGGCAATCCACGCCGCGCAAAACAGCGTCAAACGGGCGAAGAAGTAGAAAAACGCCATCAGCCCCAGCACGGAACCAAATGCTGCGCCAGAGGGGGATTTCATCAGCGATGGCAGGGTGTAGGTCATCACGATTTTAATCACTTCAAAACCAATCGCAGCCAGAAATGTTCCACGAATCAGGGCTTTTTTGCGCGGACGGTGGCGCGGCAACCGCCAGAAGATCCAAAAGAAAAGCAGATAGTTGGCGAAGATGGAAATCGCCAGGCCAATCAACCGCCACGTCGGTTTCAGCCACTCAATGCTGTTCAGGTGCAGGGCGCTAATAATCATTTGCTGCGCCGAACCGGCAACCGAGGTGATCGAAAGCGTCACAATCAGTGCAATCAACAAACCAATCAGCGAAATAAAATCACGCAGATATTTTACCCAGAACTTCTCCTGATCTTGCGGCGAGCGTTCCCAGACATCGCGCGACTGGGCGCGAATCGCTTCACGCAGGTTACCCATCCAGTTGATGCCGGAATAAAGCGCCACCGCCAGGCCGACAAGCCCTACGGTAGTACGCTGCTGAACGGCGGTGTTGATGGTGTTTTTCAACGTGGCGGCTAGCGTCGGATCGCTGATGTTTTGCAGAATTTTGTCGAAGATATCCTGTAGCAACATCGGATGGGAGGCCAGCACAAAGCCCCCTGCGGCAAACGACACCATCAAAATCGGGATCATCGACAAAAATGAGAAATAGGTGATAGCCGCACCAAACTGGTTACCCAGCCGATCGTTAAAGCGCTCTGTTGCGCGAATCAGGTGCGCAATAACCGGTTGGCGTTGGACTTTCTCGGCAGTAGTGGTGACGGTTTCCAGCGCCTGGCTAACTTTGCCGCCTTTCTCGCTATTATCCAACTGCTTAATCGGCTCGTGCTCCAGATCCTGGGTGGGACGTTTGATCTCGTTTTCCTGCGTCATCCGCTCTTTTGTCCTTCTGTCGTGGTCATTCTTAAAAAGTATAGTCGGTCAGTCCAGGTGCTCTTTCATTACGCCAGCCAGCCACTGCATAAACAGGTTTACACGCCGGGAAAGCTCCCGACGCTGCGGATAAATCAGCGAAAGGGAGAGCGGCTCGGCACGGTAGCCAGGTAATACTTCAATAAGCCTCCCGGCACGCAGGGCTTCGCGCACGGCAATGCGCGGGATCTGAATAATCCCCAGACCGGCAAGACCGGCGGCGAGATAGTTTTCGCGACTGTTTACCGTCAACATGCCGCCAGACTTAAACCACTGGACGCCATTAACGCTGGCAACCTCAAAACCTAACGGATGTACACCCAGGTGCGGTGTGTAACGCACTATTGCGTGCGAAGTCAGATCGTCGGGGCTTTGAGGATAACCAAAGCGCGTCAGATAGTGTGGACTGGCACAATTGACCACGGTCAGTTTGCCGAGGGGACGGGCGATAACGCCATCTTCCGGTGACGCGCCAGTGCGTATCACGCAATCAAAACCATCGTGAAGAATATCTACCGGACGGTCATGGCTACTCAGCTCCAGCTCAATTCCCGGATGCAGATAGAGAAACTCCGACAGACGCGGCAGTAACAGGCTTTTCGCGATTCCTGGCGGGATGTCGATGCGTAATTTACCGCTGATACTGGTGGCATCCTGTTGAAACAGACCGTCCAGTTCGTTGAGATTACTCAACACATCTTTTGCCCGTTGATAATAGGTCATGCCTTCTGGCGTGAGTTTGACCCGCCGCGTGGTGCGCTGGAGAAGCTGGGTGCCAAGTTGATGTTCCAGTGCCTGTATCTGGCGCGAAACACTTCCCTTTGGCAAAGCAAAGAAATCCGCCGCGCGGGAAAAACTTTCCAGCTCCGCGACTTTGATGAACAACTGCATTGCGTGAATTTTATCCATTTCTTTGACCGATTGTTGTTCACAGCGAAACAGTAACGCGCATATCGCATTGTTTATTGTTTTTTCTAACATCTAATGCCGGGTTTCACAATGTTGTCATGACGAATGTGGCGATTTCTCAGCAGGAAAAGGGCGGAATAGCTTTATGAGAAAGGTGAATTTCCCTAAACAGAGCGTTTTTTTTCAGCGATTCCCTTTAAAGTGAACAGAGGACGTGTTGGCTATTTGTGCTTATTTTTGTCTCATTGCCATTTGTTATTTTTGCTTGTGGTCGCGGAATTTCATTTTTAATTGCATGCGTACTAACCATCAATATAAGGAAATCCTCAAAATTGTTTTAAATAGTGCCCTCGACATGTAATTTCAGGCGTTTAGCTGTAACGATTTATATCGGTAACTATTTTCTACGCGTCATCTCTGTAGAATGGCCACCGCCAAATGGCGAATTCTTATTTTTTCTCGCGGGTAATACCCTTCCACTACTTAAGTCTTTTTAACGTATTCAGGTGGAGATTCAGTTATGCAAATAGTCATGTTTGACAGGCAGTCAATATTTATTCATGGAATGAAAATCAGTTTACAGCAGCGTATTCCAGGAGTGAGTATTCAGGGGGCCAGTCAGGCAGATGAGTTATGGCAAAAGCTGGAAAGTTACCCTGAAGCCTTAGTGATGCTCGATGGCGATCAGGATGGTGAGTTTTGCTACTGGTTACTGCAAAAAACCGTGGTGCAATTTCCTGAGGTTAAGGTGTTAATTACGGCGACGGATTGCAATAAACGGTGGTTACAGGAAGTTATCCATTTTAATGTGCTGGCCATTGTGCCTCGTGATTCAACCGTCGAGACATTTGCGTTGGCGGTAAATAGTGCGGCGATGGGGATGATGTTTCTGCCTGGAGACTGGCGGACGACGCCGGAAAAGGACATTAAAGATCTCAAATCGTTAAGCGCCCGCCAGCGGGAGATTTTAACCATGTTAGCGGCGGGCGAATCAAATAAGGAGATCGGCAGGGCGCTGAATATCAGTACCGGAACGGTAAAAGCGCATCTGGAATCCCTGTATCGCCGTCTGGAAGTGAAAAATCGCACCCAGGCGGCAATGATGTTAAATATCTCCTCCTGAAGAGGATAATTTTACAGCCAGCAGGAAGTTAGCGGCTGGCTGTAAAAATATTATGGTTCACCGTACAAACCAATTAAACGGCGCACCACACCGTTAGTCCAGCCAAACCCATCCTGCAACGGATACTCGCCACCGCCGCCTTCGCGGGGAACACCATCGGCAATATGGTATTTCTCGATCAGTTTGTGCTGTTCCAGATAGAACTGATTCACCGTCTTCAGCCAGCTGCGCGCGATTTCATCACCCAGAAGGTCATCGCCGTACATTTTAAATCCCTGAATCGCCATCCATTGTAATGGTGCCCAGCCGTTAGGTTTATCCCACTGTTCACCGGTTTCGTACTCGCTTGCCAGAATCCCGCCAGGTGTCAGTAACCGACTGCGCACGGCGTTTGCCAGACGATCGGCCTGTTCATGGTTCGCCATACCGACATAGAGCGGCACAATGGCGGCAGCGGAAAACAGCGCCAGTTGTTCGCGTCGCCAGTCGTAATCGCGGTAGATACCGTTTTCATCATCCCAGAGGTAACGGTTTACCGCATCGCGACGGGCACTGGCCTTCTGGCGGAACAGTGCTTCTGTCTCTTTCTCGCCTTTCAGCGCCGAGATGTTGGCGATGGCGCTCTCCAGTTTAAACAGGAAGGCATTCAGATCGATGGGGATGAACTGGGTGGTACGAATGCTCGCCAGACGACCAGTATCACGCAGCCAGCGGGAAGAGTAATCCCAACCGGAGGCCGCCCCCGCGCGTAAATCGCGGTACACCTCGTTGGGCGGGCGACCAGAATGTTTCGCGGTTTCAACGTCCTCAAGCCAGGATTCGTCACGCGGTGTGTCGCGATCGTCCCAGTAACGGTTGAGCAGCGATCCGTCCGGCATCCGCACAACATGGCGATAGGCCTGATTAGGGATCAACGATTCTGCACCGTCCATCCAGAAGGCATATTCCATTTTCAGGTGGTCGAGATAGCGGCGCGCACCGCGTACACCATCCTCTTCAAACAACTCCACCATCAGCGCAAAAACCGGTGGTTGCGAGCGGCTCAAATAATAGGTGCGGTTGCCGTTGGGGATGTGACCGTAGTTTTCGATCATCCAGGCGAAGTTATCGGCCATGCATTTCAGCAAATCTTCCCGACCACTTTCCGCCAGCCCCAGCATGGTGAAATAGGAATCCCAATAGTAGGTTTCGCTAAAACGGCCGCCCGGGACAATATATGACTGCGGCAGCGCCAGCAGAGAAGACCACGGAATGTGATCCTGTGGTTCGCGGGTTAGCACCGGCCACAGCTGGTCGATATGCTCTTTCAGGGAATTTTGCGGGTCCGATACATACTCGCTGGAGTAGACCTCCGGTAGCCAGAAGTGGTTTTCAACAAACTTGCGCAAGTCAAAATCACGATGACGGCGCACTTTACGGTAGCGGATTAAAATATCCAGCGGGTCCATTTTAGGTGCGCAGTCGGGAAAGGTTTTACTGTCGGGGAAAATTTTCGCCGACTGAACATGCTCGAACAGTTCGAGATAGCGATCAGCAGGCGTCAGCGCATCAGAGGCGGGCAGCCCTTCAATCATCTCGGGTTCCGGTTCTGCCTCGATCATCTCATCCAGTTTTAATTCATACGGGTCCAGTTCATAGCAGAGATCGACCTCGATCATCAGTTCGTCTGGATTAGGGTTTTGAATTTTCTGATTGAGCATAAGGATCCAACCTCCGAAATTCGTTGCTAATTATCGGGCTTTTCTTTAAGGGTAGTCATTCGCTCCGCCTGGTGGGCGACAAAGCGTGCGGTGGATCACGTTTATTTACCTGTCAAAAAATATAACGCACTAATATCCATGGAATTTATAAAAATACAGATTTCGTGTTGTTTTTCATTTTCAGAACATTCAATCCTGCTCTCGCCGCAATCATGATATGCCATTCCTGATCTGGGTAATAGGCACAGGCTATCTTATTGATAGTTTATATTCATGTAATTGATTGATTCCTATCAAAAAGCATATTTCCCTGTTTTTTATGATGGCTTTGTCTCGCAGAGACGTTTGCAGCATTCTGGAAAATTTTCTGGGTCACAATAACTCACCACCGTGAGGGAAGAATAATGAAAATGGTCTCACGTATTACCGCGATCGGCCTGGCTGGCGTCGCGATTTGCTATTTAGGGTTATCTGGTTATGTGTGGTACCACGATAATAAACGCAGTAAACAGGCTGATGTTCAGGCATCTGCTGTCAGTGAAAATAATAAGGTTTTAGGCTTTCTCCGCGAAAAAGGATGCGACTATTGCCACACGCCTTCGGCAGAATTACCCGCCTATTATTATATTCCTGGCGCGAAACAGTTGATGGATTACGACATTAAGCTTGGATATAAATCTTTTAACCTCGAGGCCGTGCGTGCGGCTCTGCTGGCTGATAAACCCGTTTCGCAAAGCGATCTGAATAAGATTGAATGGGTGATGCAGTATGAAACCATGCCACCAACGCGTTATACCGCGCTACACTGGGCGGGTAAGGTGAGTGATGAAGAGCGGGCGGAAATACTCGCCTGGATTGCAAAACAGCGCGCGGAATATTACGCCAGCAATGACACTGCACCGGATCATCGTAATGAACCGGTGCAGCCCATCCCGCAAAAACTGCCTACCGATGCGCAAAAAGTGGCGTTGGGCTTTGCGCTGTATCACGATCCCCGTTTATCGGCGGATAGCACCATTTCATGCGCTCATTGCCATGCGTTGAATGCGGGGGGCGTCGATGGCAGAAAAACATCGATTGGTGTTGGTGGCGCAGTGGGGCCGATTAACGCGCCGACGGTATTTAACTCAGTATTTAACGTTGAGCAGTTCTGGGATGGTCGTGCAGCAACATTGCAGGATCAGGCTGGTGGACCGCCGTTGAATCCGATTGAAATGGCGTCGAAATCCTGGGACGAAATTATTGCTAAGCTGGAAAAAGATCCGCAGCTTAAAGCGCAGTTCCTTGAAGTCTATCCGCAAGGTTTCAGTGGCGAAAATATTACTGATGCCATTGCTGAATTTGAGAAAACATTAATTACGCCGGATTCCCCATTTGATAAATGGTTGCGTGGAGATGAGAATGCGCTGACGGCACAACAGAAAAAAGGCTATCAATTATTCAAAGATAATAAATGTGCAACTTGTCATGGTGGTATTATTCTCGGCGGACGTTCCTTCGAACCGTTGGGGCTGAAAAAAGACTTTAACTTTGGTGAAATTACGGCGGCGGATATTGGTCGTATGAATGTTACTAAAGAAGAGCGCGATAAATTGCGTCAGAAAGTACCCGGTTTACGTAACGTTGCACTAACGGCACCGTACTTCCATCGCGGTGATGTGCCGACGCTGGACGGGGCGGTGAAACTGATGTTGCGCTATCAGGTAGGCAAAGAGCTGCCGCAGGAGGATGTGGATGATATCGTAGCTTTCCTGCACAGTCTGAACGGGGTTTACACGCCGTATATGCAGGATAAACAATAATTAATTTAATCGCCCGAACAGGAATGTTCGGGTGATTTTTATTGCGATAATAAAGTCTGTTTTTAATATTATCATGTTAAATGTTTATATTATAAAAAGTCGTTTTTCTGCTTAGGATTTTGTTATTTAAATTAAGCCTGTAATGCCTTGCTTCCATTGCGGATAAATCCTACTTTTTTATTGCCTTCAAATAAATTTAAGGAGTTCGAAATGGACCAGAAGCTGTTAACGGATTTCCGCTCAGAACTACTCGATTCACGTTTTGGCGCAAAGGCCATTTCTACTATCGCGGAGTCAAAACGATTTCCGCTGCACGAAATGCGCGATGATGTCGCATTCCAGATTATCAATGATGAATTATATCTTGATGGCAACGCTCGTCAGAACCTGGCCACTTTTTGCCAGACCTGGGACGACGAAAACGTCCATAAATTGATGGATTTGTCGATCAATAAAAACTGGATCGACAAAGAAGAATATCCGCAATCTGCAGCCATCGACCTGCGTTGCGTAAACATGGTTGCCGATCTGTGGCATGCGCCTGCGCCGAAAAATGGTCAGGCCGTTGGCACCAACACCATTGGTTCTTCCGAGGCCTGTATGCTCGGCGGGATGGCGATGAAATGGCGTTGGCGCAAGCGTATGGAAGCCGCAGGTAAGCCGACCAACAAACCAAACCTGGTGTGCGGTCCGGTACAAATCTGCTGGCATAAATTTGCCCGCTACTGGGATGTGGAGCTGCGTGAGATCCCTATGCGCCCCGGTCAGTTGTTTATGGACCCGAAACGCATGATTGAGGCCTGCGACGAAAACACCATCGGCGTGGTGCCGACTTTCGGCGTGACCTACACCGGTAACTATGAGTTCCCGCAACCGCTGCACGATGCGTTGGATAAATTCCAGGCCGACACCGGTATCGACATCGACATGCACATCGACGCCGCCAGCGGTGGCTTCCTGGCACCGTTCGTCGCCCCGGATATCGTCTGGGACTTCCGCC
>NZ_JBJQJI010000020.1:0-55520 GCF_046487485.1 Escherichia sp. WS1368 | reverse complement strand
GCTCATCCGCCTGCCGGGTCAGCAGTATGATGAGGAGTCCGGCCTGTATTACAACCGCCACCGCTATTATGACCCGCTGCAGGGGCGGTATATCACTCAGGATCCGATTGGGCTGAAGGGGGGATGGAATTTTTATCAGTATCCGTTGAATCCGATCTCAAATATAGATCCATTAGGATTATATGAATTTAAATCAAAAAATATAGATGATATTGGAATATTTGCATTGGCAATGTGTAATGGAGAATCAATTAACGAGAATAAAGAATATGGTGGGCTAATATGTAAGAAGCAAGGTGAATATTTCCCTATGAATCCGATAAGTTCAAATGATAATGATAGTGTAGACTTGCGAAATATAAAATGCCCTGAAGGTTCAGAGAGAGTAGGCGATTATCACACTCACGGTTTTTACTCTGACGATAAAGGCAATAAAGTAACAAAAGAAAATGATGTTTATGATAGTCTAAATTTTTCAAGCAAAGATTTAACGAATTCTTATATGAATGGAATGGGAAAAAAAGAATACAGTAGTTACTTGGGAACACCAAATAACACCTATCTAAAATATAATCTCAAAGCTAAAGGGAATGGAGTTACAATTATCAGGCAAGGGAGTAATTAAAATGAAGGTAATACAATGTTGTTATTTCCTTGCTTTAGTCTCCAGTCATTTAATGGCTGGAGTTATGAGTGATGACAATATATTTTTAAGTAATTCGGATTTAGCTGCTTTATATTGTGTGGCTAAAATATTTCCAGATGGAGAAAATATTTTAATATATAAAGTAAATATAATTAATGCTAGTTCAAAAAAAGATGTATTTTTTTATGAAAGCCCAACATCAACCCACAATGACATAATGGGGGGCGGGGGAATGTCATATGCCTATGAATATGATGTAAAATATAATATATGTCATTTGAGAAAAAAGAGCAGAATGAGGTAAAAATCTTTGGCTGTGTATTCAGTCTGGTAATCATCCAAGGAAAGCTCATCAGAAGGGTGATGACTCCAATTAGTAGAACATATATTTTCGATAAAAGCACCGATGACTTTTTCATGAAGTTCTACAGAACGCGAGAAACAGATGGTTCTGCGGGCCAGACGTTTGATTCGGGTTCTCAGGGTCAGATTGTTACGCTCAATGTGCTGAGTAAAAATCTTACCAGTCAGATGCTTCTCCTTTGGTAACTCTCTAGCGTAACTACCCCATTCGTCAGTGGTCAACATGCCGATGGTAAAAGGGTAAGCAGCGCCAGCAGTTCACGACAGGTTTCATCAGTCCGGGGGCCAAAAGTGTAGGCCAGAACACCACCAGTTTTCGTGTTGTACACGTACCAGAGCCAGTGCTGTCGCGCTTTACTGCCGACAAAGCTCCATTGCTGACTAAGTTCGCAGATGAGTGCCACATCAGCATGAGCGACCGGGGATGACGTTATTTTTCGTGGCGAGAGTTTTTTAAAGTTCGGATGACTGTATTAATGCCGATTTTCAGCGTACGGGCAGTATAGCGAACCCCGGCACCGTTGAAAGCCATTTCAGCGATTTGGTCTTTAACTCCTGGTTTACGGGGCTCGTAACAGTAACTGAGCTGAAATACCCGGTGACAGTCACGGCCGCGGAATCGATCATGTCTTTTGGGGTTCTGCCCGTGACGGTAAACCTGAACGGACTGGCAACGGGGACAATGAAGGTTAACTGTGACCATGAAACAACCTTAAAAGCGAGTATTATATCCTTAATTCAACTAATTGGAGGCATCACCGTTTACCGGAGCGACAGCTTGCGGAAAGGTCGTGCAACTACAAAGCAACAAACAGACTACGGCGGGAATTATTTTTTTTATCATCCATTACCACGAAAACAGCGGCCATTCTTTGGCAACAGTGGTGAGTTGTGGCGCATCGAAAACGGCTTGTGGCGAGACCACCGTTTCCTCAAGCGGAATATTCTTGCCGTAACGTTCTTTGAGCTTTGCCTGAACTTGTGGGCTGCTCAGGTCGAACTCTTTCAACTTCTGCTGTTCGCCCACGCGCATTCCCAGCGCATTCTGATAAACCTTCCACACCACTTCCGAACAGTACTGGCGATCGTCGCTCCACGAGAAGCTGAAATCATACGGTTTGCCGAGATAACGTTTTGCCGTTTGCGCCAGTTTTTGCTGTTGTTTAACACTCAGTCCGCCTTCAACGCGGCGAACAACGTATTTGCCCTTTTCACCATGGGCAATCCACTGCTTGAGCGGGGTGTATTTCACCGGGCCGACCGCTTCAAAAACGTAGGGCTTTTTGTTGCGTATCACCAGCATACCGGTGTGGCTGTAATCGGAATGGGTCGCCAGTTGGATCGCTTTACTTTGCGATGAGCGAGAGATCTGAAAGATGATGTCGCCGGTTTGTGGTTGCCAGGCAAATGCAGGCACAGAAACCAGCAGGCTGAGGATCAGTAGCCTGATTTTCATCGTTAAACGTCCATGTATGAAAAAAGCGGCTGGTTAACTCCGCGCCGCTCTTTTCCGCTTTAGTATTCCCACGTCTCCGGGTTAATCCCCATCTCACGCATGATCTCTTTTGCCGCTTCCGGGATTTCGTCGCTGCGCTCTTTACGCAGATCGGCATCATCCGGCAAAGGTTGCCCGGTAAAGGCATGCAGAAACGCTTCGCACAGCAGCTCGCTGTTGGTAGCGTGACGCAGGTTGTTCACCTGACGACGCGTGCGTTCATCGGTGAGGATTTTTAACACCTTAAGAGGAATGGAAACCGTAATCTTTTTGACTTGTTCACTCTTCTTGCCGTGCTCAGCGTATGGGCTGATATATTCGCCGCTCCATTCAGCCATGAGATACTTAATCCTCTTCGTCAATAAATTGAGACCAGACCACACAATTTATGTGGGTACTGACCGTAAACCCGCATAGTTTACCGTACAGGCGCTACCGTGACATCGTGTAATGCACCTGTCGGCGTGATAATGCATATAATTTTAACGGCTATTTGGGATTTGCTCAATCTATACGCAAAGAAGTTTAGATGTCCAGATGTATTGACGTCCATTAACACAATGTTTACTCTGGTGCCTGACATTTCACCGACAAAGCCCAGGGAACTTCATCACATGACGCGTAAACAGGCCACCATCGCAGTGCGTAGCGGGTTAAATGACGACGAACAGTATGGTTGCGTTGTCCCTCCCATCCATCTTTCCAGCACCTATAACTTTACCGGATTTAATGAACCGCGCGCGCATGATTACTCGCGGCGCGGCAACCCAACGCGCGATGTGGTTCAGCGTGCGCTGGCAGAACTGGAAGGCGGTGCTGGTGCAGTACTTACTAATACCGGCATGTCCGCGATTCACCTGGTAACGACCGTCTTTTTGAAACCTGGCGATCTGCTGGTTGCGCCGCACGACTGCTACGGAGGCAGCTATCGCCTGTTCGACAGCCTGGCGAAACGCGGTTGCTATCGCGTGTTGTTTGTTGATCAAGGCGATGAACAGGCATTACGGGCAGCGCTGGCAGAAAACCCCAAACTGGTACTGGTAGAAAGCCCAAGTAATCCATTGTTACGCGTCGTGGATATTGCGAAAATCTGCCATCTGGCAAGGGAAGTCGGGGCGGTGAGCGTGGTGGATAACACCTTCTTAAGCCCGGCATTACAAAATCCGCTGGCATTAGGTGCCGATCTGGTGTTGCATTCATGCACGAAATATCTGAACGGTCACTCAGACGTGGTGGCCGGCGTGGTGATTGCTAAAGATCCGGACGTTGTCACCGAACTGGCCTGGTGGGCAAACAATATTGGCGTGACGGGCGGCGCGTTTGACAGCTATCTGCTGCTACGTGGTTTGCGAACGCTGGTGCCGCGTATGGAGCTGGCCCAGCGCAACGCGCAGGCGATTGTGAAATATCTGCAAACCCAGCCGTTGGTGAAAAAACTGTATCACCCGTCGCTGCCGGAAAATCAGGGGCATGAAATTGCCGCGCGCCAGCAAAAAGGCTTTGGCGCAATGTTGAGTTTTGAACTGGATGGCGATGAGCAGACGCTGCGTCGTTTCCTGGGCGGGCTGTCGTTGTTTACGCTGGCGGAATCATTAGGGGGAGTGGAAAGTTTAATCTCTCACGCCGCAACCATGACACATGCAGGCATGGCACCAGAAGCGCGTGCCGCCGCCGGGATCTCCGAGACGCTGCTGCGTATCTCCACCGGTATTGAAGATGGCGAAGATTTAATTGCCGACCTGGAAAATGGCTTCCGGGCTGCAAACAAGGGGTAAAAATGAGTGTGATTGCGCAGGCAGGGGCGAAAGGTCGTCAACTGCATAAATTTGGTGGCAGTAGTCTGGCTGATGTGAAGTGTTATTTGCGTGTCGCGGGCATTATGGCGGAGTACTCTCAGCCTGACGATATGATGGTGGTTTCCGCCGCCGGTAGCACCACTAACCAGTTGATTAACTGGTTGAAACTAAGCCAGACCGATCGTCTCTCTGCGCATCAGGTTCAACAAACGCTGCGTCGCTATCAGTGCGATCTGATTAGCGGCCTGTTACCCGCCGAAGAAGCCGATAGCCTCATTAGCGCTTTTGTCAGCGATCTGGAACGCCTGGCGGCGCTGCTCGACAGCGGTATTAACGACGCGGTGTATGCGGAAGTGGTGGGCCACGGCGAAGTGTGGTCGGCGCGCCTGATGTCTGCGGTACTTAATCAACAAGGGCTGCCAGCGGCCTGGCTTGATGCCCGCGAGTTTTTACGCGCTGAACGCGCTGCGCAACCGCAGGTTGATGAAGGGCTTTCTTACCCGTTGCTGCAACAGCTACTGGTACAACATCCGGGTAAACGTCTGGTGGTGACCGGGTTTATCAGCCGTAACAACGCTGGTGAAACGGTGCTGCTGGGGCGTAACGGTTCCGACTATTCCGCGACACAAATCGGTGCGCTGGCGGGTGTTTCTCGTGTAACCATCTGGAGCGACGTCGCCGGGGTATACAGTGCCGATCCGCGTAAAGTGAAAGATGCCTGTCTGCTGCCATTGCTGCGTCTGGATGAAGCTAGCGAACTGGCGCGTCTGGCGGCTCCCGTTCTTCACGCCCGTACTTTACAGCCAGTTTCTGGCAGCGAAATCGACCTGCAGCTGCGCTGTAGCTACACGCCGGATCAAGGCTCCACGCGCATTGAACGCGTGCTGGCCTCCGGTACTGGTGCGCGTATTGTCACCAGCCACGATGATGTCTGTTTGATTGAGTTTCAGGTGCCCGCCAGCCAGGATTTCAAACTGGCGCATAAAGAGATCGACCAGATCCTGAAACGCGCGCAGGTGCGTCCACTGGCAGTTGGCGTGCATAACGATCGCCAGTTGCTGCAATTTTGCTACACCTCAGAAGTGGCCGACAGTGCGCTGAAAATCCTCGACGAAGCGGGATTACCTGGCGAACTGCGTCTGCGCCAGGGGCTGGCGCTGGTGGCGATGGTCGGGGCGGGCGTCACCCGTAACCCGCTGCATTGTCACCGCTTCTGGCAGCAACTGAAAGGCCAACCGGTCGAGTTTACCTGGCAGTCCGATGACGGCATCAGCCTGGTGGCAGTACTGCGCACCGGACCGACCGAAAGCCTGATTCAGGGGCTGCATCAGTCCGTCTTCCGCGCAGAAAAACGCATCGGCCTGGTATTGTTCGGCAAGGGCAATATCGGTTCCCGCTGGCTGGAACTGTTCGCCCGTGAGCAGAGCACGCTTTCGGCGCGTACCGGCTTTGAATTTGTGCTGGCAGGCGTGGTGGACAGCCGCCGCAGCCTGTTGAGCTATGACGGGCTGGACGCCAGCCGCGCGTTAGCCTTCTTCAACGATGAAGCGGTCGAGCAGGATGAAGAGTCGCTGTTCCTGTGGATGCGCGCCCATCCGTATGATGATTTAGTGGTGTTGGACGTTACCGCCAGCCAGCAGCTTGCTGATCAGTATCTCGATTTTGCCAGCCACGGTTTCCACGTCATCAGCGCCAACAAACTGGCGGGAGCCAGCGACAGCAATAAATATCGCCAGATCCACGACGCCTTCGAAAAAACCGGGCGTCACTGGCTGTACAACGCCACCGTCGGTGCGGGATTGCCGATCAACCATACCGTGCGCGATCTGATCGACAGCGGCGATACTATTTTGTCGATCAGTGGGATCTTCTCCGGCACGCTCTCCTGGCTGTTCCTGCAATTCGACGGTAGCGTGCCGTTTACCGAGCTGGTGGATCAGGCGTGGCAGCAGGGCTTAACCGAGCCTGATCCGCGTGATGACCTTTCCGGCAAAGACGTGATGCGCAAGCTGGTGATTCTGGCGCGTGAAGCGGGTTACGACATCGAACCAGATCAGGTGCGCGTGGAATCGCTGGTGCCTGCCCATTGCGAAGGCGGTAGCATCGACCATTTCTTTGAAAACGGCGATGAACTTAACGAGCAGATGGTGCAACGACTGGAAGCGGCCCGCGAAATGGGGCTGGTGCTGCGCTATGTGGCGCGTTTCGATGCCAATGGCAAAGCGCGTGTGGGCGTGGAAGCGGTGCGTGAAGACCATCCGCTGGCATCACTGCTGCCGTGCGATAACGTCTTTGCCATCGAAAGCCGCTGGTATCGCGATAACCCTCTGGTGATCCGTGGGCCTGGCGCGGGGCGCGACGTCACCGCAGGGGCGATTCAGTCGGATATTAACCGCCTGGCGCAGTTGTTGTAATCCTGAGCCAGAGAAAGCAGTATTTGCGTAACGCGCCCTGCGGAAAGCGGGGCGCTGTGAGTAAATACTGCTTGTTTATGTAGCCAGTCGATAAAATGTCTGCTGGTTGCTAAAGAGAGCATTTCTGCTTTGCTGTTATTTCCGCCCGTTAATGCACATACCATTTTACGATTTTTGCCCTGAACCCAGAGTTGCCACTGATTTTTCCACCAGCCGTGATAAGTTGTTCCCTGAAAACGCCAGGGCATATTATCGGTATCGTCAGCTATTTCCTCTTCAATAAACCAAATCTCACCTTGCTGTTGGCGAAACAGATCAGCCCATGCCGTAATAATGGCACCTCTTAAAAAACACTCGTGTGAAATTACATGTGTTTTTACTGTAGGGAATAAAATATTCAGTACTCTGAAATGCCCGTGTGCAGTGATAACCGGACGCAGAATAACACCTTTAGCATTGCGTTTGAGCGCTGCGCTGCCATATTGAATCTCATCAAACTGACTGCGGCGTAGAAATTGTGCTTCGCGCATATCAACGCGTTGTACAATATTACTCTCGTGTAACTCTGGTTCTGCATTCCCTCTGTATCGATAATGCAGACTTTCTCCAGCCTGATGCTGCGTGTAATTAGTAGAAAGATGAAGAATATTACCGCGAAGAGCATCAAAACTGATTAAAACATACAGTTTCTGCCCGCCGCTGGCTCCCTGAAATGGCACCAGAAGAGCAACCGTTTCGATTATTTCAGGAGGCGTTATTTCTTTCTGATATTGTTTAGGTGTCCAGACTTTTTTGCAGTTACGACATTGAATGCGTTGCGACCCCTGTGGATTGTGGCCATAACAAATCGTCTTTGTGCCATAACATACCGGGCAGAAATGACCTTTCTCAGTTGCAAAAGTAGATAAGTGAACTGACAACCAGTCACGAAATTGCTGTTCGTCAAACAACGGCGGGTAACTTCCACATGCCCGACAGTGCAGTGCCGGATAACCCAGTCGATAGTCTGGCCAGCTGTAATCTGTCGATGTTGGTTGCCCTAAATTACGACAACCAAACGACTTGCAGGCATTAATCGTAAACAGAGTCGACATATATCACCAACGATTTCACAAGGTCGTTGATTTTGTCCGGCAACTATCCCCTGCGGATGTGATTACTCTCACATAAATAACTCTTTCAGAACGTAATGTAGCAATCCTTTAAATCACTGAAAGGGACTATTTATGAAAATTAAAATACTTGCTGCGGGTATCGCATTAACATTGCCGTTCTGGGCTTGCGCCAAAGATGTCACCATCATTTATACCAACGACCTCCATGCGCATGTCGAGCCTTATAAAGTGCCGTGGATCGCTGATGGTAAACGGGATATTGGCGGCTGGGCAAATATCACTACGCTGGTTAAGCAAGAAAAAGCAAAAAATAAAGCGACATGGTTTTTTGATGCGGGTGATTATTTTACCGGGCCATATATCAGCAGCCTGACCAAAGGTAAGGCTATTATCGATATTATGAATACTATGCCGTTTGATGCCGTCACGATAGGCAACCATGAATTTGACCACGGCTGGGACAACACATTATTACAGTTGAGTCAGGCAAAATTCCCTATTGTGCAGGGCAATGTTTTTTATCAGAACAGCAGTAAATCATTCTGGGATAAGCCATATACCATCATCGAAAAAGACGGCGTGAAAATAGGCGTTATAGGTTTGCACGGTGTATTTGCCTTTAATGACACGGTATCTGCGGCAACGCGAGTGGGGATTGAAGCGCGTGATGAAATTAAATGGCTACAACGTTATATCGATGAACTTAAAGGCAAGGTTGATTTGACCGTCGCCCTGATCCATGAAGGTGTTCCGGCCCGCCAGTCCAGTATGGGAGGCACAGATGTGCGTCGCGCGCTGGATAAAGATATTCAGACGGCAAGTCAGGTGAAAGGGCTGGATATTTTGATCACCGGACATGCGCATGTGGGTACGCCGGAACCGATTAAAGTCGGCAATACGCTCATCCTCTCCACTGACAGCGGCGGGATTGATGTGGGCAAACTGGTTCTCGACTACAAAGAGAAGCCGCATGATTTTACGGTGAAAAACTTCGAGCTTAAAACCATTTACGCCGACGAGTGGAAGCCCGATCCGCAAACAAAACAGGTGATCGACGGCTGGAATAAAAAGCTTGATGAAGTGGTGCAACAAACGGTCGCGAAATCGCCGGTTGAATTAAAACGTGCCTATGGTGAATCGGCTTCCCTCGGGAACCTGGCGGCTGATGCTTTACTGGTAGCGGCGGGTAAAAACACCCAATTGGCGTTAACCAACTCTGGCGGCATTCGCAATGAGATCCCCGCAGGGGCGATTACGATGGGCGGCGTCATCAGTACCTTCCCGTTTCCCAACGAACTGGTGACGATGGATCTCACGGGTAAACAATTACGCAGTTTGATGGAACACGGCGCAAGTTTAAGTAATGGCGTTTTACAGGTATCGAAAGGCCTGGAAATGAAGTACGACAGCAGTAAGCCGGTTGGTCAGCGGGTAATCACGCTGACTCTGAATGGCAAACCCATTGAAGATGCGACGATTTACCACATTGCTACTCAGAGTTTCCTTGCTGATGGTGGAGATGGTTTTACCGCCTTTACCGAAGGGAAAGCGCGTAACACAACGGGCGGTTATTACGTTTATCACGCCGTGGTTGATTACTTCAAAGCGGGTAACACCATCACGGATGAACAGATCAACGGTATGCGCGTGAAAGATATCAAGTAAAAGTACGTATTGAGTTGATTCATCTGTTTGTTACCAGTTGATTTTGCAGATCCAGTATTCGGCCTACGCGAGGGCGCAGGCCGAATCAGATGCCTTAGCATCACCATCCGGTGGCAGGACGTTGTTTTTCGAATAAGCCCAGGTGTCGCTGTGTTGTCAGAATATCAGTCAAAACGTGCGAGGTGGATTGCGCTATAGAGAAATCTTTTATCGCCTCTAATTAAGATGAGTTTTTTTCAACTTCCCTGATTTTTCCTCACCATCATTGGTCATTTTTCGGTTGACGCCCCTCGGCTTTTCCTTCATCTTTACATCTGGACGTCTAAATGGATAGATGTTCACAACACAACATATAACTACAAGCGATTGATGAGGTAAGGTATGAGCTTTTTTCACGCCAGCCAGCGGGATGCCCTGAATCAGAGTCTGGCAGAAGTCCAGGGGCAGATTAACGTTTCGTTCGAGTTTTTCCCGCCGCGCACCAGTGAAATGGAGCAGACCCTGTGGAACTCCATCGATCGCCTTAGCAGCCTGAAACCGAAGTTTGTATCGGTGACCTATGGCGCGAACTCCGGCGAGCGCGACCGTACGCACAGCATTATTAAAGGCATTAAAGATCGCACTGGTCTGGAAGCGGCACCGCATCTTACTTGCATTGATGCGACGCCCGACGAGCTGCGCACCATTGCACGTGACTACTGGAATAACGGTATTCGTCATATCGTGGCGCTGCGTGGCGATCTGCCGCCGGGAAGCGGTAAGCCAGAAATGTATGCTTCTGACCTGGTGACGCTGTTAAAAGAAGTGGCAGATTTCGATATATCCGTGGCGGCGTATCCGGAAGTTCACCCGGAAGCAAAAAGCGCTCAGGCGGATTTGCTTAATCTGAAACGCAAAGTGGATGCCGGAGCCAACCGCGCGATTACTCAGTTCTTCTTTGATGTCGAAAGCTACCTGCGTTTTCGTGACCGCTGCGTATCGGCGGGCATTGATGTGGAAATCATTCCGGGAATTTTGCCGGTCTCGAACTTTAAACAAGCGAAGAAATTTGCCGACATGACCAACGTGCGTATTCCGGCGTGGATGGCGCAAATGTTTGACGGGCTGGATGACGATGCCGAAACCCGCAAACTGGTGGGCGCGAATATTGCGATGGATATGGTGAAGATTTTAAGCCGTGAAGGAGTGAAAGATTTCCACTTCTATACGCTTAACCGTGCTGAAATGAGTTACGCGATTTGCCATACGCTGGGTGTTCGACCTGGTTTATAAATAGTGTGGCTTTTGTGAAAATCACACAGTGATCACAAATTTTAAACAGAGCACAAAATGCTGCCTCGAAATGAGGGCGGGAAAATAAGGTTGTCAGCCTTGTTTTCTCCCTCATTACTTGAAGGATATGAAGCTAAAACCCTTTTTTATAAAGCATTTGTCCGAATTCGGACATAATCAAAAAGTCTTAATTACGATCAATTTGATCTACATCTCTTTAACCAACAATATGTAAGATCTCAACTATCGCATCCGTGGATTAATTCAATTATAACTTCTCTCTAACGCTGTGTATCGTAACGGTAACACTGTAGAGGGGAGCACATTGATGAGCACGTCAGACGATATCCATAACACGACAGCCACCGGCAAATGCCCGTTCCATCAGGGCGGTCACGACCAGAGCGCAGGTGGGGGCACAACCACGCGCGACTGGTGGCCAAATCAACTCCGTGTTGACCTGTTAAACCAACATTCTAATCGTTCTAACCCGCTGGGTGAGGACTTTGACTACCGCAAAGAATTCAGCAAATTAGATTACTACGGTCTGAAAAAAGATCTGAAAGCCCTGCTGACAGAATCTCAGCCGTGGTGGCCTGCCGACTGGGGCAGCTACGCCGGTCTGTTTATTCGTATGGCCTGGCACGGCGCGGGTACTTACCGTTCCATCGACGGACGCGGCGGCGCGGGTCGTGGTCAGCAACGTTTTGCACCGCTGAACTCCTGGCCGGATAACGTAAGCCTCGATAAAGCGCGTCGCCTGTTGTGGCCAATCAAACAGAAATATGGTCAGAAAATCTCCTGGGCCGACCTGTTTATCCTCGCGGGTAACGTGGCGCTGGAAAACTCCGGCTTCCGTACCTTCGGTTTTGGTGCCGGTCGTGAAGACGTCTGGGAACCGGATCTGGATGTTAACTGGGGTGATGAAAAAGCCTGGCTGACCCACCGTCATCCGGAAGCACTGGCGAAAGCACCGCTGGGCGCAACCGAGATGGGCCTGATTTACGTTAACCCGGAAGGCCCGGATCACAGCGGCGAACCGCTTTCTGCGGCAGCAGCTATCCGCGCGACCTTCGGCAACATGGGCATGAACGACGAAGAAACCGTGGCGCTGATTGCGGGTGGTCATACGCTGGGTAAAACCCACGGTGCCGGTCCGACATCAAATGTAGGTCCTGATCCAGAAGCTGCACCGATTGAAGAACAAGGTTTAGGCTGGGCGAGCACTTACGGCAGCGGCGTTGGCGCAGATGCCATTACCTCTGGTCTGGAAGTAGTCTGGACCCAGACGCCGACCCAGTGGAGCAACTATTTCTTCGAGAACCTGTTCAAGTATGAGTGGGTACAGACCCGCAGTCCGGCTGGCGCAATCCAGTTCGAAGCGGTAGACGCACCGGAAATTATCCCGGATCCGTTCGATCCGTCGAAGAAACGTAAACCGACAATGCTGGTGACCGACCTGACGCTGCGTTTTGATCCTGAGTTCGAGAAGATTTCTCGTCGTTTCCTCAACGATCCGCAGGCGTTCAACGAAGCCTTTGCCCGTGCCTGGTTCAAACTGACGCACAGGGATATGGGGCCGAAATCTCGCTACATCGGGCCGGAAGTACCGAAAGAAGATCTGATCTGGCAAGATCCGCTGCCGCAGCCGATCTACAACCCGACCGAGCAGGACATTATCGATCTGAAATTCGCGATTGCGGATTCTGGTCTGTCTGTCAGCGAACTGGTATCGGTGGCCTGGGCGTCTGCTTCTACCTTCCGTGGTGGCGACAAACGTGGTGGTGCCAATGGTGCACGTCTGGCATTAATGCCGCAGCGCGACTGGGATGTGAACGCCGCAGCCGTTCGTGCTCTGCCAGTTCTGGAGAAAATTCAGAAAGAGTCTGGCAAAGCTTCGCTGGCGGATATCATCGTGCTGGCAGGTGTGGTTGGCGTTGAGAAAGCCGCAAGCGCCGCAGGTTTGAGCATTCATGTACCGTTTGCGCCGGGTCGCGTTGATGCGCGTCAGGATCAGACTGACATTGAAATGTTCGAACTGCTGGAGCCAATTGCTGACGGTTTCCGTAACTACCGCGCTCGTCTGGATGTTTCTACCACCGAGTCACTGCTGATTGATAAAGCACAGCAACTGACGCTGACCGCGCCGGAAATGACCGCGCTGGTGGGCGGGATGCGTGTACTGGGTGCCAACTTCGATGGCAGCAAAAACGGCGTCTTCACTGACCGCGTTGGTGTATTGAGTAATGACTTCTTCGTGAACTTGCTGGATATGCGTTACGAGTGGAAAGCGACCGACGAATCGAAAGAGCTGTTCGAAGGCCGTGACCGCGAAACCGGCGAAGTGAAATACACTGCCAGCCGTGCGGATCTGGTCTTTGGTTCTAACTCTGTCCTGCGTGCGGTGGCGGAAGTTTACGCCAGCAGCGATGCCCACGAGAAGTTTGTTAAAGACTTCGTGGCGGCATGGGTGAAAGTGATGAACCTCGACCGTTTCGACCTGCTGTAATCTGACCTTCTTCAGCGACTGCCTGATGGCAGTCGCTGAAGTTTCTTTACCGGCGTATAGTGTCCACAGGAAAACTACACACTGGATCTCTCATGTCTGCCGCAGGAAAGAGCAACCCACTGGCAATCAGTGGCCTGGTTGTGCTCACACTTATCTGGAGTTATAGCTGGATTTTCATGAAGCAAGTCACCAGCTACATCGGTGCCTTCGACTTCACCGCCTTACGCTGCATTTTCGGCGCTCTCGTTTTATTCATTGTCCTTTTATTACGTGGTCGCGGAATGCGCCCGACACCGTTTAAATACACCTTAGCCATTGCCCTGTTACAAACCTGTGGGATGGTTGGCCTGGCGCAGTGGGCGCTGGTTAGCGGAGGAGCGGGGAAGGTGGCGATCCTGAGCTATACCATGCCGTTCTGGGTGGTGATTTTCGCCGCGTTGTTTCTCGGTGAACGCCTGCGACGTGGGCAATATTTCGCGATACTGATTGCCGCTTTCGGCTTATTTTTGGTGTTGCAGCCGTGGCAACTCGATTTCTCTTCGATGAAAAGTGCCCTGCTGGCAATCCTCTCCGGTGTTAGTTGGGGGGCGAGCGCGATTGTCGCGAAACGCCTATACGCCCGCCATCCACGCGTGGATTTATTGTCGTTAACATCCTGGCAGATGCTTTATGCGGCGCTGGTGATGAGTGCGGTCGCTTTACTGGTGCCACAACGTGAAATTGACTGGCAGCCCACCGTGTTCTGGGCTCTGGCCTACAGTGCGATTCTGGCGACGGCGCTGGCGTGGAGCTTATGGTTGTTTGTATTGAAAAACTTGCCTGCCAGTATTGCCAGCTTAAGCACACTGGCCGTTCCCGTTTGCGGCGTACTCTTTTCCTGGTGGTTGCTCGGTGAGAATCCGGGGGCCGTTGAAGGTAGCGGTATTGTGCTGATTGTGCTGGCACTGGCGCTGGTGAGCCGTAAGAAAAAAGAAGCTGTCAGTGTAAAAAACATCTGAATTTTTTCTTCATGTGGGGCGATCGCTTATTTAACAAAATACCGATAGTGCCCCACCATCCGCCAGCTAAACAGCACGTCTTCTTCCTGCGCGCCTGCGCCAATGTTATGTATCACCAGCGGCGTACCGTCGCGGGCAAAGCCATCTGACACCACCCCAATATGCGCCAGCCCGTTATCCAGTCGCCAGGAGACAATATCGCCCGCTTGATAGTCACTGGGGTTCTTGCTGGTGGGGCGTGTTTTATCATGGCGGCTAAACCAGGTTTCCAGATTAGGCACCCGACGGTGATCGATGTTGCTGTCCGGGCGCTTTAACTGCCATTTTTGCGGGTACTCAGCAAAATTCTTCGCCATATCTTCGTGAACCAGTTTCTGCAAATCGACCTTCTGGCTGCGCAAGGCGCGGATCACCACATCGGAACATACGCCGCGTTCTTGCGGGACATCACCGCCAGGATAGGTAAGCTGCACATACGCCGGATCGTAAAATAGCGTGCTGCCGATTTGCTGTCTGGCACCGTCTGCGATGGCAAGGTTGGTGTTGGCCTGGATTTGTACCACGGTTGGTGGAACGGCCGGAGATTTTAAGGAGTTGCTGGTAAACGCCGTTAGCAGGCTGACCAGCGCCAGTGAAGCTTTCATCTGGTTCGTCCGTGAAAATAAGAGTCACAGATTCGACCTTCCGGGCTAACGATTGTTCTGTAGAGAAAATGTCCAGAAGCGGATAAAAAATTCCTGAACAACGTGTGAGTTTCAGACGGGTGATAACGTATAAAAAGTGCTCGAACAGTCCCCTCTCCCCTTTGGGGAGAGGGTTAGGGTGAGGGGAACAGGCCAGCTCCGGGGCGAATATTTACCCTCATCCCGACCCTCTCCCTGAAAGGGCGAGGGGGAAAAACATGCCCGCAGTGACGAGTGAGCCACTTTGCCTGCACTCTCAAACTCCCGGACAATCCGGGAGTTTGGAGTAGGTTATTCCCACTCTTGCAGGAAACGCTGACCGTACTGGTCGGCTACCAGCAGTGCAGCGTAAACCTGATCTGGCGTCGCGCCGCCAGGCATGTTGTGGATGGTTTCACCTTCTGCACATGCCGCTTCTGCCACAATTCGCATTTTCGCCGGGACATCTTCTTTAATATCCAGTTGAGCGAGAGTTATTGGCAAACCTACCGCATGGCTAAGTGCAGCTACGGTTTCGATTTCCTCCACCGGCGCATTTTCCAGAACCAGCTGCGTCAGCGTACCAAATGCCACTTTTTCACCGTGGTAATAGTGATGCGCGTCCGGGATAGCGGTCAGGCCGTTATGCACCGCGTGAGCCGCCGCCAGCCCGCCGCTTTCAAAACCAACGCCGCTCAAATAGGTGTTCGCTTCAATCACGCGCTCCAGCGCCGGAGTCACTACATGCTGTTCGGCGGCAAGCATCGCTTTTTCGCCTTCTTCCAGCAGAGTGTTGTAGCACAGTTCTGCCAGTGCCAGCGCCGCCTGGGTACACTTGCCGCCCGCCATAGTGGTCGCGCCGCTACGGGAACAGGCGCGTGCTTCAAACCAGGTTGCCAGCGCATCGCCGATACCCGCCGCTAACAGACGTGCAGGTGCGCCAGCGACGATTTTGGTGTCGACAATGACCATATTCGGGTTATTTGGCAACATCAGATAGCGGTCAAATTCACCATCATCGGTGTAGATAACAGACAATGCGCTGCACGGTGCGTCGGTAGAGGCGATAGTCGGTGCGATCGCTACCGGAACACCCATGAAATGTGCCAGTGCTTTGGCAGTATCGAGAGTTTTTCCGCCACCGATACCGAGAATTGCGCCACACTGCGCAGTCTCCGCGATGCCACGCAGACGGTCGATCTCATTTTGCGAACATTCACCGCCAAACGGCGCAATTTCTACTACCAGTCCAGCATCTTTAAAGCTTTTCTCGACAGTGGATTGAGCAAAACCTAAAACAAATTTGTCACCCACCACTAACCAGCGTTCTGCCAGCGGCTTCAGGTATTCGCCCAGACGATTAATCACATCAGCGCCCTGGATGTATTTACCCGGTGATTGAATAATGCGGTCCATAATTGCTCCTTTAGAGATGAGTAGTGCCAAATGCGGCATTCCAGTCGTGTTCGAACTTCTCTATAGCTGACTCTACCGCAGGGGTGTTGAGCATTTGTTGCGCTACATCTAAGGGCAGGGTGATGGATTCACATCCTGCCAGTAAACAGTCCAGCGCCTGACGCGGCGTTTTAAAGCTGGCCGCCAGCACCATGCTTTCTGGTGCGTGCATTTCTAACAGCGCTTGCAGCTCCTGAACCGTACGAATGCCGTCTCCGCCCTGGGCATCTACGCGGTTAACATACGGAGCAACGTATTTTGCCCCTGCCAGTGCGGCTAATAACCCTTGTGCGGCGCTATATACAGCGGTGCCAAGTATAGTAATACCCTCTTTTTTCAGTATTTTAATTGCTGCCAGACCTTCGGAAGTCACCGGGATTTTAACCACAATGCCCGGAATGGTGTCGCGCAGGCGCTTCGCTTCTTCCACCATTCCCTGCGCATCACGGCTCATGGTCTGAGCAAACAGAATGCCCTCATCACCGATCGCTTTTTGCAGGCGCGGCAGCACTTCCCAGATGGACTCCTTGCTGGCAGCGATAATGCTCGGGTTAGTTGTCACCCCGGCAATCGGGAATATACGTGCCAGACGTTCGACTTCTGCGACGTTAGCGGTGTCCAGATACAGTTCCATGATGTTTCCTTTTACAGTTCCAGTTCATGTTGCAGCAGGCTGGCGATAGCGTCGGCAGAGGCGGCGTTAACCAGCGCGTTACGGAATTCTTCGTGCATGATGCGGCGAGCGAGGCGCGAGAAAATGCGCATGTGCTGATCGCCCGCAGCATGTTTGTTCAGGGTTAACATAATGATGAATTGTGCTTCATCATCGCCCCAGCGCACCGGCGCTTGCAGACGCGCTACGCTGATGGTGGATTGCTCAATATGTTCCGATTTGCTGTGGGGAATGGCAAAACTAAAGCCCAGACCGGTAGAGAAAACGGCCTCGCGTGCCCACAAGTCGGCTTCCAGTTTACGCGGATAGCGGCAGCGGCCCGCCAGTAGCAGGTTATCGGTCATGCCTTTCAGCACTTCTTCTTTGCTGCGCCAGTCGCTTTCCAGCGTGATGCACTCGGCGGTGACCAGCGGCGCGTCCTGTTGGGTCATGCGGAATTGCGCCAGCAGGTGTTCCACTTCCAGCGAAGTACGGCAGGCCATTGCCTGGTTGAGCAACTGGCGGCATTCGCGGCTATCAAGTTGCGCCATCCGCGCTTTCGCCGCCGGAATTGATGGTGCGCTCATGCTCAGCTCATCCAGCCCTAAACCGACCAGCAACGGCAGCACGGAACCTTTCGCTCCCAGTTCACCGCACAGACCAATCCATTTGCCCTGGCGATGCACCGCCTGCACGGCGTAATCGAGCGCCCGTAAGAATGCCGGATTCAGGCTGTTGTAGTGACGAGTAACCTTAGCGTTATCGCGATCTACTGCCAGCAGATATTGCGTCAGGTCATTACTACCAATACTAAAGAAATCAATCTCTTCACAGCATTGATCGATGATGAACATCACCGACGGCACTTCAAGCATGATGCCAAGCTGGATCTTCTCATCAAACGGAATATGTTCATTGCGCAGTTGCTGTTTGGCTTCCGCCAGTTTTTCTTTCACCCATAAGATCTCTTCCATTGAAGAGATCATCGGGATCATGATTTTCAGGCTGCCGTGAGCGGAGGCACGGAGAATCGACCGTAGTTGTGTGGTAAATAACGACGCGTACTCTTCATAAATACGCACGGCGCGATAACCGAGGAACGGGTTTGCCTCTGCGGGAATGTTCAGATAATCAACGGGTTTGTCACCGCCAATATCCATAGTGCGCACAATAATGCTGCGTCCGTTGGCGGACTCCAGCGCCTGACAAAAAATGTTGTACAGCTCGCTTTCGCCCGGTGCGCTGGTGCGATCCATATAGAGCATTTCAGTGCGGAACAAACCAACTCCTTCCGCACCATTGCCGAATGCGGCCTGCGCTTCCACGGAGTGAGCGATGTTAGCAGCAATTTCAATGCGGATACCATCAGCGGTACGGGCTTGTTGGGTCAGCCAGACACGCTGTTGCTCACGCAGGGCATCCTGTACGCGGGCTTCTTGCTGATAATAACGGGCTACGGCTTCCCCTGGCTCAACCACAATCGCTCCGGCGTTGCCGTCGATATAAATCGTTTGATGTTGCCACGGGGTAAGGGCATCAATATCCACACCAACCAGCGTCGGAATGTTGAACGAACGGGCAAGAATTACGGTATGTGAGGTGGTGCCGCCGCTTTTGAGCAACAATCCTTTGAGGTGATTTTTATCCAGTTCGAGGAACTGGCTGGGGGTTAGTTCATCAGCCATACAAATGGCGGGCTGCGTCAGTTTGCCCGGTGCCGGGAAGCGTTGCTCACCGTAGATTTGCTGGAGTAACTGGAAGCAGACGTCGCGTACGTCCAGGGCGCGTTCTTGCAGGTAGCTGCTGCTGGAACGGGCGAACTCTTCGCAGAAGTGGTGTGCACTGGCGACAATCGCTTCGGCACAGCTTAATCCCTCGCTGACGCCTGCCAGTAAATGTTCGCGCAGGGAAGTATCGCCAGCCAGGGATCGGTGCGCTTCCAGAATCGCGCTGGTAGCACCGTCGCTATCCAGCAGACGAAACTCTATGTTTTTCAGTACCAGCGTCAGGCCGTTTTCCAGTGCGGATTGTTCGGCATCAACGCCTTTGGCAGCGGGAAGATTACCCAGCGCATTGAGATCTAAAGAAGAGATCGGCGTCAGAATGCCGCCTGCGCTACCGCTGCACACGGTGCGGGCGCGGATAATTCGCGGATTCAGATTGGTCAGTGAAACCGGCAGTGGTTCCAGTTCGTCAGATTTTACTTCCGCCAGCGGTGCGTCGCAGTGGGGGAATTCATCGCGCAGCCATTGGCTTAAACGCTGGTGCGCTTCCTGTTCGTCGGCCCCGGAAATCAGTAACTGGCAGTTATCGCCCACCAGCGTATCGGTGCCAATCAGCGCAAGGGCGCTTTTGGCGTTGCCCTTGCGGTCAGTGCGCAGGTTATGCCACTCAATTTGTGATGAAAAAGTATTACACAGCGTTTCAACGTGGCTTGCCGGGCGCGCATGTACGCCGTTAGGTAGCTCACAAATAAATTCCACAATCAGGGCCATTGCCTCTCTCCTGGTACGGTTTTCTGTTTACAGGATAAGAGCGCACGGCAACGGCCTGCCATGTGACAAATCTGCCAAAAGCTGGACAAATGTAATGTAACCGTCAATTTGCGACGCGTCTCACAAGACGCCGTTTTGCGGCATGCTTCCGGGTTGCCGCAAGTTATGAGGCGGATCGCATTTTTGTACTGATATTACAAAAGTCCAGTAAATGGCCTTTTTATCCACTGTTTGCTCCGCCTGCGATTGCCTATTGTTTCCTCCATCAAAAATATGGACATGGGCTTTTGCAAGCCCGGGAGCAGCTTATGAATGAGTTGGTGCAGATCCTGAAAAATACCCGTCAGCACTTAATGACGGGCGTTTCACACATGATTCCCTTCGTGGTATCGGGCGGTATTTTGCTGGCGGTTTCCGTCATGTTGTATGGCAAAGGCGCAGTGCCGGATGCCGTAGCCGATCCGAATCTGAAAAAACTGTTTGATATCGGCGTTGCAGGTTTGACGCTGATGGTGCCTTTCCTCGCTGCTTACATTGGTTATTCCATTGCAGAACGCTCTGCGCTGGCCCCGTGCGCTATCGGTGCCTGGGTCGGCAACAGCTTTGGTGCGGGCTTCTTTGGTGCGCTGATCGCCGGGATTATTGGCGGCATCGTGGTGCATTACCTGAAGAAAATTCCGGTGCATAAAGTTCTGCGCTCGGTGATGCCAATCTTCATCATTCCGATCGTCGGCACACTGATTACCGCAGGCATCATGATGTGGGGGCTGGGCGAGCCTGTGGGGGCATTGACCAACAGCCTGACTCAGTGGCTTCAGGGGATGCAGCAGGGCAGCATTGTTATGCTGGCGGTGATCATGGGTCTGATGCTGGCGTTCGATATGGGCGGTCCGGTTAACAAAGTGGCCTATGCCTTCATGCTGATTTGCGTTGCTCAGGGTGTATATACCGTGGTGGCCATTGCTGCCGTGGGTATTTGTATCCCGCCGCTGGGGATGGGGCTGGCGACGCTGATTGGTCGTAAAAATTTCTCCGCAGAAGAGCGCGAAACCGGCAAGGCGGCGTTGGTGATGGGGTGCGTTGGGGTTACTGAAGGGGCGATTCCTTTCGCCGCTGCCGATCCGCTGCGTGTTATTCCTTCCATCATGGTCGGTTCAGTTTGTGGTGCAGTAACTGCGGCGCTGGTCGGTGCGCAGTGCTATGCAGGCTGGGGCGGTCTGATTGTGCTGCCGGTGGTTGAAGGCAAGCTGGGTTATATCGCAGCAGTAGCTGTCGGAGCAGTGGTGACGGCTGTTTGTGTGAACGTGCTGAAAAGTCTGGCGCGTAAAAATGGGTCTTCGACTGATGAAAAAGAAGACGACCTGGATTTGGATTTTGAAATTAATTAATTGAGGAACGAGCCATGACGAAAATTATTGCAGTAACCGCGTGTCCATCTGGTGTTGCCCATACCTATATGGCGGCAGAGGCGCTGGAAAGTGCCGCGAAAGCGAAAGGCTGGGAAGTGAAAGTAGAAACCCAGGGCTCGATTGGTCTGGAAAATGAACTGACTGCGGAAGACGTGGCGAGCGCCGATATGGTGATTCTGACCAAAGATATCGGCATCAAGTTTGAAGAGCGTTTTGCTGGCAAGACCATCGTGCGCGTCAACATCAGCGACGCGGTAAAACGCGCTGATGCCATTATGAGCAAAATTGAAGCTCACCTGGCACAAACCGCTTAAGTTCTTATCCCGCCCGTAAGGGCGGGTTCGCTTTCCCACAGGAGTTCCTCATGACGAATCGTATCTCTCGCCTCAAAACTGCACTGTTTGCCAATACCCGTGAAATCTCGCTGGAGCGGGCGCTGCTTTATACCGCCAGCCATCGGCAAACCGAAGGCGAACCGGTGATATTGCGCCGGGCGAAAGCAACAGCGCATATCCTTGAACATGTTGAAATTTCGATTCGTGATGAAGAACTGATTGCCGGTAACCGTACGGTGAAACCGCGCGCCGGAATTATGTCGCCGGAAATGGACCCTTACTGGCTGCTGAAAGAGCTGGATCAATTCCCGACGCGTCCGCAGGACCGCTTTGCTATCAGCGAAGAAGATAAACGTATCTACCGCGAAGAGTTGTTCCCGTACTGGGAAAAACGTTCGATGAAAGATTTCATTAACGGGCAGATGACGGATGAAGTAAAAGCCGCGACCAGCACGCAGATTTTCAGCATCAACCAGACGGATAAAGGCCAGGGGCACATTATTATTGATTACCCGCGCCTGCTGAATCACGGGCTGGGTGAGCTGGTGGCACAGATGCAGCAACATTGTCAGCAACAGCCGGAGAATCACTTTTATCAGGCAGCGCTGTTACTGCTGGAAGCCTCGCGGAAACACATTCTGCGTTACGCTGAACTGGCGGAAACGATGGCGGCAAACTGCACAGATGCCCAGCGTCGCGAAGAACTGCTGACTATTGCGGAGATCTCCCGCCATAACGCCGAACATAAGCCGCAGACGTTCTGGCAGGCGTGCCAGTTATTCTGGTACATGAACATCATTCTGCAATACGAATCCAACGCCAGTTCTCTGTCTTTAGGGCGCTTCGACCAGTATATGTTGCCGTTCTATCAGGCATCATTAACCCAGGGCGAAGATCCGGCGTTCCTGAAAGAACTGCTCGAATCTTTATGGGTGAAATGCAACGACATCGTGCTGTTGCGCTCCACCAGTAGCGCGCGTTATTTCGCCGGTTTCCCGACCGGCTATACCGCACTGCTCGGCGGGTTAACCGAGAACGGACGTAGCGCGGTGAACGTACTTTCGTTCCTCTGTCTCGACGCCTATCAAAGTGTGCAATTACCGCAACCGAACCTGGGGGTGCGCACTAACGCCTTGATCGACACGCCGTTCCTGATGAAAACCGCAGAAACTATTCGCCTCGGTACCGGTATTCCGCAAATCTTTAACGATGAAGTGGTGGTGCCAGCGTTCCTCAACCGTGGCGTTTCGCTGGAAGATGCGCGCGACTATTCCGTAGTGGGCTGCGTGGAATTATCTATTCCCGGCAGAACCTACGGCTTGCATGACATCGCGATGTTTAACCTGCTGAAAGTGATGGAAATCTGCCTGCATGAAAATGAAGGCAACGCTGCGCTGACTTATGAAGGTTTACTGGAACAGATCCGCGCCAAGATCAGCCACTACATCACCCTGATGGTAGAGGGCAGCAATATTTGTGATATCGGCCATCGCGACTGGGCACCTGTACCGCTGCTCTCATCGTTTATCAGCGATTGTCTGGAAAAAGGCCGCGATATTACCGATGGCGGTGCGCGTTATAACTTCTCCGGCGTACAGGGGATCGGTATCGCCAACCTGAGCGATTCTCTCCATGCGTTGAAAGGTATGGTTTTTGAGCAACAGCGTTTAAGTTTTGACGAATTGCTGTCGGTATTAAAAGCCAACTTCGCAACGCCAGAAGGCGAAAAAGTCCGTGCTCGCTTAATTAACCGCTTCGAGAAATACGGTAACGATATCGACGAGGTGGATAACATCAGCGCCGAACTGTTACGCCACTACTGCAAAGAAGTGGAAAAATACCAGAACCCGCGCGGCGGCTACTTCACGCCGGGATCGTATACCGTTTCGGCTCACGTCCCGTTGGGATCGGTGGTTGGCGCGACGCCAGACGGTCGTTTTGCCGGGGAACAGCTGGCAGACGGCGGCTTGTCACCTATGCTGGGTCAGGACGCACAAGGGCCAACGGCGGTACTGAAGTCAGTCAGTAAGCTCGATAATACGCTGCTGTCTAACGGTACGTTGCTGAACGTGAAATTCACTCCGGCGACCCTGGAAGGTGAAGCGGGATTACGCAAACTGGCCGACTTCTTACGGGCGTTTACCCAGCTTAAGTTACAACATATTCAGTTTAACGTGGTGAACGCCGACACGTTGCGGGAAGCGCAACAGCGCCCACAAGATTATGCCGGGCTGGTGGTGCGCGTTGCCGGATACAGCGCCTTCTTTGTCGAACTGTCGAAGGAGATCCAGGATGACATCATCCGCCGGACAGCGCATCAGCTGTAACGTTGTGGAAACGCGCCGCAATGATGTGGCGCGCATTTTCAACATTCAGCGTTATTCACTGAATGACGGCGAGGGCATTCGTACGGTGGTCTTTTTTAAAGGCTGTCCACATCTTTGCCCGTGGTGTGCTAATCCGGAATCGATCTCCGGCAAAATCCAGACTGTACGCAGAGAGGCGAAATGTCTGCACTGTGCGAAATGTTTGCGTGATGCGGATGAATGCCCCTCCGGGGCGTTTGAACGGATTGGTCGCGATATCAGCCTTGACGCGCTGGAACGGGAAGTGATGAAAGATGACATTTTCTTTCGCACGTCCGGCGGCGGCGTCACGCTTTCTGGCGGCGAAGTGTTAATGCAGGCGGAATTTGCTACCCGTTTTTTACAGCGACTGCGGCTGTGGGGTGTGTCATGTGCCATTGAAACTGCCGGAGACGCGCCAGCCAGCAAGCTGTTACCGCTGGCGAAATTGTGCGATGAAGTGTTGTTCGATTTAAAAATTATGGACGCGACTCAGGCGCGGGATGTGGTGAAGATGAACCTGCCACGCGTGCTGGAGAATCTGCGTTTGCTGGTGAGTGAGGGCGTCAACGTGATCCCGCGTTTACCGTTGATCCCTGGTTTCACGCTCAGCCGGGAGAATATGCAGCAGGCGCTGGACGTGCTGATCCCGCTGAATATCAAGCAGATCCATCTGTTACCGTTTCATCAGTACGGCGAGCCGAAATACCGCCTGCTGGGGAAAACATGGTCGATGAAAGAGGTTGCTGCGCCGTCGTCAGCCGATGTGGCAACGATGCGTGAAATGGCAGAACGGGCCGGATTTCAGGTTACCGTGGGAGGTTAAAATGGCATACCTGGTGGCAGTAACCGCCTGCGTAAGCGGCGTGGCGCATACATATATGGCGGCGGAACGGCTGGAAAAGTTGTGCCAGTTAGAGAAGTGGGGCGTCAGCATTGAAACCCAGGGCGCGTTGGGAACGGAGAATCGTTTAGCGGACGAGGATATCCGCCGGGCGGATGTTGCGCTGTTGATTACGGATATCGAGCTTGCCGGTGCTGAGCGATTTGAACATTGCCGCTATGTGCAATGCAGCATCTACGCTTTCCTGCGTGAGCCGCAGCGGGTGATGAGCGCGGTACGCAAAGTGCTTTCTGCGCCGCAGCAAACCCATCTCATTCTGGAGTAGTCGGTTTTTCTGTCAGTTGGCTGTGGTACTGCCGACGATATTCCGACGGTGAGCGTTCGGTATTTTTACGAAACAGACGGCAGAAGTAGTTGCTGTCGACAAAGCCGCAGGCGTGCGCCACTTCTTTTACCTTCAGGTCATAGCCTTTCAATAACGTCTTAGCGTGCTCCAGTCGCGTGTGATTGAGGTATTCGTTAAAACCAATGGCCCCCGTTTTTTGAAACAGGTGCGAGAGGTAATTTGGCGAAATATAGAATGCCTGTGCGACAGATTCGCGGGTAAGCGCGGAGGCATAGCGTTCGTCGATATAATCACGAATAGCTTCAAATAGTGCCTGACTGCGTGAGGCGGTCTGGATTTGGCTGCCAAGCAAATCGCGGCAGTGGCTAAGCAGGCTGGCGACGATAAGCCTTGCCGTTTGCTGCTCCTGCGGCTGCATTTGCATTTCATTGAGCGTTTGTAGCAGAAAAGAACCTATGCGTGGGCCGCGCCGGGCGACGTGTTGCTTCGCCAGATTTTGATATTGTTTGCCATCCCATTGCACGACGCTGAAGCCGAGTTGCTGTTTGCCAAACAGCACGCTAAAGGTAGTGGCGGGGGCTTGCCATTGTGGAAAATTCCAGCCACCAGCAGGAACGTACAGCACATCGCCGGGAACTAACGTTGCTCCAGCGCCGGTATCAACAAACTCACCTTCCAGCACAATTTCCAGCCGTGGAAAATCGACCTGATACGCGAGATCGGGGACCGGACCGTTGCTGCTGGCAAAGTAAATCTGGCGCAGGGACAGCGGGCCGTTGATCAGGCGGGAGAGCAGATAGCTGACGTCGTGATACATGTTATTCCCTTAGCTATGTAGACGGGAAAACAGTAACTGGCATTATGAAAAAAGGCCACCTGAAAAGTGTGGCCTGAGGGGAGTTCGATGTAAACATTGCGGCAGTATCGCATCCGGCAAATAGCGCCAGACGCGATACAAAGGTCATTTACTGATTACCTACCTGGTCGCCATATGGCAGCGTGTCGTAATCGATCAGCGCGTTTTTCTTGTACGGGTTACCAATCCAGCGGGTAGTTTCTTTGAACTGCGGATTCACCACTGAACGGGTTGGATCGTAACCGTCGTAAGATAAGCCCGCCAAATCTGACCAGGTGTGGATCAGTTCCGCAAGGCTGTATTTACGATCAACATCCTGCGAGAAATCACGCGGATGAGTCGCTTGCCATTTTTCCGACGTCCACAGCAGGAACGGAATGGTGTACATATGACGCGTCGGGTTGTCTTCGTTACGCCCCTGAGTTTTGTGCGGCGGCGTGTCGTAAACCTCTTCACCGTGGTCAGAGAAGTAAACCAGGAAACCGTTCGGGTCTGCTGCTTTAAAGTCTTTAATCAGGCTGGCAACCACATGATCGTTATACAGGTTAGCGTTGTCATAATCGTTATATGACTCCAGCTCTTCCGCGTTTAATCCCGGCGGAACATGATCGGTATTGCCATCAAACTTGCCCTGATTTTCCGGGTAGCGGTATTTGTATTTGATATGCGTACCCAGCAGATGAACGATGATCAGTTTCTTCGGCGCAGGGTCATTCAGCACTTCCTGGAACGGCTTCAGCACGTTGGTGTCGTATTCACGCGCACTCTGCGTACGTTGCTGGTTCATGTAGTACTGCTTGTCGGTCTGGCGCGAAAATACCGTCAGCATGGTATTGCGGGCGGTCATCGTCTGCTGGTTGGTGATCCAGAAGGTTTTATAACCCGCCTGTTTCATCATGTTCATCAGCGACGGCTGTGTCAGGTACAGGTCCGGGTTCTTTTCATTGGCAAAGGTCAGCGCCTGTTGCAGGATTTCAATGGTGTACGGACGAGACGTCACCACGTTATTAAACACGGTCAGATTCGGATCGGTTTTATGCAGCGCATCCAGCTCCGGCGTGGTTTCACGCGGATAACCGTACAGACTCATGCGGCCACGCTGGGTCGACTCGCCAATCACCAGCACTAAGGTGCGCGGTTCGTTACCCGATTCATCTTTGAAATTCGCCAGCGGCGGCAAGGCATTATTTTCATTCAGTAGCTTTGTTAGCGAGTTTAGTTGCTGACGATACTGATAATAGCCGGTCAGGAATTGCCACGGTGCGGCAGGCTCCATACGCGATGCCAGGTTATCCAACGTTTTCTCAAACGGCTTGTTCTTGATAAACGTATTCATGGCGATCGGATGCAGAATCAAGCCATAAAGTAGGGCAAAAGAGACAACATAACGCCACGGCTTTGGAATATAGACCGGGCGCAGGCGTGTCCACAGCAGAACTGCCACTGCCGTATAGGCCAGCGCGATAAGCACAATTTTCAGGCTGAAATACTGGCTTAAATACTCGCTGGCTTCGTTGGTGTTGGTTTCGAACATCACAAACAGAACGCTCTGCGAGAACTCCTGACCGTAGATGACGTAGTAGCACAGCGCCGCCAGAGAGGCCGCCCATAGCACCACGCCGATTACTGCGGCAATAATTTTAATCCGCTTCGGAAAGAGGAATACCGGGATCAACCACAGCGAACTGAATAACAGCGAGTCGCGAATGCCATTAGTGCCACTATAACCACTGATGTAAATAATGGCCTGTAGCAGAGTAGAGAAAAACCAAAAGTAGAGCAGTGCCCAACCCAGGGCTTTCCAGCTAAAAAGAGGTTTAGCCTGGACTTCTGTGGAATGCATAGTAAGAACCTGTCTTGAAAAAAATATCGCCGAATGTACCGACAATTCCTTAAGGATATCTGAAGGGATATCCAGAATTTGAATAAAATGCAGACAGAAATATATTGAAAACGAGGGTGTTAGAACAGAAGTATTTCAGAAAACCCTCGCGCAAAAGCACGAGGGTTTGCAGGAGGGGAAGATTAGCCGGTATTACGCATGCCTGCCGCAATCCCGGCAATAGTGACCATTAACGCCTGCTCGACGCGAGGATCCGGTTCCTGGCCTTCTTTTTCTGCCTGGCGGGAGCGGTGCAGCAACTCGGCCTGCAATACGTTCAGCGGGTCGGTGTAAATATTCCGTAGCTGAATAGACTCTGCAATCCACGGCAGATCGGCCATCAGATGGGAATCGTTGGCAATCGCCAGCACCACTTTGATGTCTTCTTCTTGCAGATTGCGTAACTCTTTACCTAACGGCCACAGTGCTTTGTCTACCAGACGTTGATCATAGTATTCCGCCAGCCACAGGTCTGCTTTGGCGAAGACCATCTCCAGCATGCCGAGACGCGTCGAGAAGAATGGCCAATCGCGGCACATAGCCTCCAGCTCGCTCTGTTTGCCATCTTCGACCACTTTTTGCAGCGCCGTACCTGCACCCAGCCAGGCGGGGAGCATCAGGCGGTTTTGCGTCCAGGCGAAGATCCACGGAATGGCGCGCAGTGACTCAACGCCACCGGTCGGGCGACGTTTGGCCGGACGTGAACCCAACGGCAGTTTGCCCAGTTCCTGTTCCGGCGTAGCGGAGCGGAAGTAAGGCACAAAATCTTTGTTTTCACGTACGTAGCCACGGTAGAGATCGCAGGAGATGACTGACAGTTCATCCATAATGCGACGCCAGCTCTCTTTCGGCTCAGGTGGTGGCAGCAGGTTGGCTTCCAGAATCGCCCCGGTGTACAGCGACAGGCTGCTGACGGTGATTTCTGGCAGACCATATTTAAAGCGGATCATCTCGCCCTGTTCAGTCACGCGCAGGCCACCTTTCAGGCTTCCTGGCGGTTGTGACAGCAGCGCCGCATGAGCAGGTGCGCCGCCACGACCAATGGAACCGCCGCGACCGTGGAACAACGTCAGCTCAATACCCGCTTTTTCGCAGGTTTTGATTAATGCATCCTGTGCCTGATATTGCGCCCAGGAAGCTGCCATCACGCCCGCATCTTTTGCTGAGTCGGAATAGCCAATCATCACCATCTGTTTGCCCTGAATCAGGCCGCGATACCAGTCGATATTGAGCAGCTGGGTCATGACATCGTTGGCGTTGTTCAGGTCATCGAGGGTTTCAAACAGCGGAGCAACCGGCATTGCAAACCCGATACCCGCTTCTTTCAGCAGCAGGTGGACAGCCAGCACGTCGGACGGCGTTTTCGCCATCGAGATCACGTAGGCGGCAATGGAGCCTTGCGGCGCTTCGGCAATCACCTGGCAGGTATCGAGCACTTCGCGCGTTTCGGCGCTTGGTTGCCAGTTGCGCGGCAGAAGCGGACGTTTGGAGTTCAGTTCGCGGATCAGGAACGCCTGTTTGTCGGCCTCTGACCAGCTTTCGTAGTCGCCGATACCGAGGTAGCGGGTCAGCTCGCCCAGCGCTTCGGTATGACGTGTGCTCTCCTGACGGATATCAATACGGACCAGCGGTACGCCGAAACATTTCACGCGGCGCAGGGTGTCGAGCAGATCGCCGTTGGCGATAATACCCATGCCACACGCCTGAAGTGACTGGTAGCAAGCGTAGAGCGGTTCCCACAGTTCTTCGTTTTGTGTCAGCAGGCCTTCTGGTTTTGGCAGTTCTTCGCCTTTCAGGCGCGCTTCCAGCCATGCCTGTGTCGCCATCAGGCGAGAACGCAGGTTTTTCATCAGATAGCGATACGGTTCTGCGGCACCTTCTTCGCCAACCAGCGCCAGCAGTTCAGGGGTCGCTTCAACCATCGACAGTTCAGAAACCAGAACCTGAATATCTTTCAGGAACAGATCGGTGGCTTTCCAGCGGCTGAGTAGCAGGACGTGGCGGGTGATATCGGCAGTGACGTTTGGGTTGCCGTCGCGGTCACCGCCCATCCACGAGGTAAAACGCACCGGAACAAATTCGACGGGCAGTTTGTAGCCGAGGTTCTCTTCCAGTTGTTCGTTCAGTTCGCGCAGGTAATTCGGTACGCCTTGCCACAGGCTGTTTTCTACTACGGCAAAGCCCCATTTGGCTTCATCTACCGGGCTTGGACGCAGCTTACGGATTTCATCGGTATGCCATGACTGGGCGATCAACTGGCGCAGGCGGCGCATCAGCTGGTTGTGTTCGTAGTCAGCGATATCTTTGTTATCGAGCTGTTTTAAACAGGCGTTCACTTCCACCATTTTGTGGATCAGTGTACGACGGGTAATTTCGGTTGGGTGAGCCGTGAGGACCAGTTCCAGCGACAGCGATTCCACTGCTTTTTTGATGGTGTCTTCGCTCAGTTCCGGCTGGTTTTTCAGTTTACGCAGGGTGCGGGCGATCACTTCCGGGTTGCTGGCAGCTTCGCCTTTCGGCGAAATGCTGTGGTATTGCTCGGCGGTGTTGGCCAGGTTCAGGAACTGACTAAACGCACGCGCAACGGGCAGCAGCTCGTCGTTCGACAAATTTTGTAAGGTGGTGAGCAACTCCTGGCGGTTAGCATCATTGCCAGCGCGTGAAGATTTCGACAACTTACGGATAGTTTCTACGCGTTCAAGAATGTGTTCTCCCAACGCATCCTTGATGGTTTCTCCCAGCACTTTGCCGAGCATACTGACATTACTACGCAATGCGGAATATTGTTCGTTCATATTACCCCAGACACCCCATCTTATCATTTGATAGCCCTGTATCCTTCACGTCGCATTGGCGCGAATATGCTCGGGCTTTGCTTTTCGTCGTCTTTTATAAAGCCACGTAAAAGCGGTGACGTCAAATGCTGCGAAATCGCTTCAGCAAACGAATAAATAGCAGGAATTTACGCCATTAAATTCACGACGCTTTAAATAAGCGTAACTTATGGGAATGTTAAAAAATCGTCTCAATTAACACCAAAGGTGTAGGTCGGATAAGATGTGCAAGCATCGCATCCGACATTGTTTGGCCTACGTTTTAATGCCAGCAAAAATGGTGAATCACCTGGGTGATCAGTTCGCGGGTGGGCTTGATAAACCTCGTCTCCAGATATTCATCAGGCTGATGAGCCTGATTAATTGAGCCAGGCCCCAGAACCAGCGTCGGGCATAACGTTTGAATAAACGGCGCTTCGGTACAGTAATTCACCACTTCGGTCTTTGCTCCGAGCAATTTCTCAACCACTTCAACCAGTTGATGATTCGGTGGGCATTCATAGCCAGGGATCGGCGGATGCAGCTCGTCGACCGTCAGACGACCCGGCCAGCGTTCGCTCACTGGAGCCAATGCATCGTTGAGCAAACCATTAAGTTCATTGAGTGTCATGCCTGGCAGCGGACGAATATCCATATGCAACTCACAGCAAGCGCAAATACGGTTAGAAGCGTCGCCACCGTGGATATGCCCGAGGTTGAGCGTAGGGTATGGCACGGTAAACGCTTCGTAGTGATAACGTTCTTTCAGGTTATCGCGCAATTGCAAAATATGCCCGATGGCGTCGTGCATTAGTTCGATAGCGTTAACTCCGCGTGCTGGATCGCTGGAGTGCCCCGACTGGCCCTGAATACGGATGGCGTTAGAGATATGACCTTTATGTGCGCGTACCGGTTGTAGTGACGTCGGTTCGCCAATGATGGCACAATCCGGGCGCAGGGCAGTAGTTTCGGCAAAATAACGCGCTCCGGCCATACTGGTTTCTTCATCGGCAGTCGCCAGAATGTAGAGCGGTTTTTTCAGTTTCGTGACGTCGACATCGCGTAGCGCATCAAGGATAAACGCAAAAAAGCCTTTCATGTCGGCGGTGCCTAAGCCGTAAAGCTTGCCGTCATGCTCCGTCAGTGTAAACGGATCGCGCGTCCAGCGTCCGTCATCAAATGGCACCGTATCGGTATGCCCCGCCAGCAACAAGCCGCCAGCCCCCTGTCCGCAACTGGCCAGCATATTAAATTTGTTGCGAGTTCCTGGCACAGGCTGCACTTCCACATTGAAGCCTAAATTTTTAAACCAGTCCGCCAGCAGAGTGATTAAATCTGCATTGCTTTGATCGAGTGCCTCTTCCGTGGCGCTTATTGAAGGTGTGGCAATCAGAGCACGGTAAATCTCGATAAATGGCGGTAATTTGTTTTTCATTGTTGACACACCTCTGGTCATGATAGTATCAATATTCATGCAGTATTTATGAATAAAAATACACTAACGTTGAGCGTAATAAAACCCACCAGCCGTAAGGTGAATGTTTTACGTTTAACCTGGCAACCAGACATAAGAAGGTGAATAGCCCCGATGTTGAATACGCTGATTGTGGGTGCCAGCGGCTACGCTGGCGCAGAGCTAGTGACCTATGTAAATCGCCATCCGCATATGAACATAACCGCTTTGACTGTTTCAGCGCAAAGCAATGATGCGGGAAAGTTAATCTCCGATTTGCATCCGCAGCTAAAAGGCATCGTTGATCTGCCGTTGCAGCCGATGTCGGATATCAGCGAGTTTAGCCCAGGGGTGGACGTGGTGTTTCTCGCCACCGCCCATGAAGTTAGCCACGATTTAGCGCCGCAATTTCTTGAAGCGGGCTGCGTGGTGTTCGACCTTTCCGGCGCGTTTCGTGTTAACGACGCCACCTTCTATGAAAAATATTACGGCTTTACCCATCAATACCCGGAACTGTTGGAACAGGCAGCCTACGGTCTGGCGGAGTGGTGCGGTAATAAATTAAAAGAAGCGAACTTGATTGCGGTGCCGGGCTGTTATCCGACGGCGGCACAGCTGGCGCTGAAACCGTTGATTGATGCCGATCTTCTTAACCTCAATCAGTGGCCGGTGATCAACGCCACCAGCGGCGTGAGCGGTGCGGGACGTAAGGCAGCGATTTCAAATAGTTTTTGTGAAGTTAGCCTGCAACCGTATGGCGTCTTTACTCATCGCCATCAACCAGAGATCGCCACACACCTCGGTGCTGACGTTATCTTCACCCCACATCTGGGCAATTTCCCGCGCGGCATTCTCGAAACCATTACCTGCCGCCTGAAATCGGGTGTGACCCAGGCGCAAGTCGCGCAAGCGTTACAGCAGGCGTATGCCCATAAACCGCTGGTGCGGCTGTATGACAAAGGCGTTCCGGCGCTGAAAAATGTCGTTGGGCTGCCATTTTGCGATATCGGGTTTGCCGTTCAGGGCGAGCATTTGATTATTGTGGCGACCGAAGACAACTTACTGAAAGGCGCGGCGGCACAAGCGGTACAGTGCGCCAATATTCGTTTCGGCTATGCGGAAACGCAGTCTCTTATTTAAGGGTGCAATGATGAATCCATTAATTATCAAACTGGGCGGCGTACTGCTGGATAGTGAAGAGGCGCTGGAACGTCTGTTTAGCGCACTGGTGAATTATCGTGAGTCGCATCAGCGTCCGCTGGTGATTGTGCACGGCGGCGGTTGCGTGGTGGATGAGCTGATGAAAGGGCTGAATCTGCCGGTGAAAAAGAAAAACGGCCTGCGGGTGACGCCTGCTGATCAGATTGACATTATCACCGGAGCACTGGCGGGAACGGCAAATAAAACCCTGCTGGCATGGGCGAAGAAACATCAGATTGCGGCCGTAGGTTTGTTTCTCGGTGACGGCGACAGCGTCAAAGTGACCCAGCTTGATGAAGAGTTAGGCCATGTTGGACTGGCGCAGCCAGGTTCGCCTAAGCTTATCAACACATTGCTGGAGAACGGTTATCTGCCGGTGGTCAGCTCCATTGGCGTAACAGACGAAGGGCAACTGATGAACGTCAATGCTGACCAGGCAGCGACGGCGCTGGCGGCAACGCTGGGCGCGGATCTGATTTTGCTCTCCGACGTCAGTGGCATTCTCGACGGCAAAGGGCAACGCATTGCCGAAATGACTGCCGCGAAAGCAGAACAACTGATTGAGCAGGGCATTATTACTGACGGCATGATAGTGAAAGTGAACGCGGCGCTGGATGCTGCGCGCACGCTGGGCCGCCCGGTGGATATCGCCTCCTGGCGTCATGCGGAACAGCTTCCGGCACTGTTTAACGGTATGCCGATGGGTACGCGGATTTTAGCTTAAGTTTTGTTAGCCGGAGGCGCAGCTTTCCGGCATTAAATTTCAAAATAAGGAAACAGAGTTATGGCACTTTGGGGCGGGCGTTTTACCCAGGCAGCAGATCAACGGTTCAAACAATTCAACGACTCACTGCGTTTTGATTACCGTCTGGCGGAGCAGGATATTGTTGGCTCTGTGGCCTGGTCCAAAGCCCTGGTAACGGTCGGTGTGCTGACCGCAGAAGAACAGGCGCAACTGGAAGAGGCGCTGAACGTGCTGCTGGAAGATGTTCGCGCCAGGCCACAACAAATCCTTGAAAGCGACGCCGAAGATATCCATAGCTGGGTGGAAGGCAAACTGATCGACAAAGTGGGTCAGTTAGGCAAAAAACTGCACACCGGGCGTAGCCGTAATGATCAGGTAGCGACTGACCTGAAACTGTGGTGCAAAGATACCGTTAGCGAGTTGCTGACGGCTAACCGGCAGCTGCAATCGGCGCTGGTGGAAAACGCACAAAACAATCAGGACGCGGTGATGCCAGGTTACACTCACCTGCAACGCGCCCAGCCGGTGACGTTCGCGCACTGGTGCCTGGCCTATGTTGAGATGTTGGCGCGTGATGAAAGCCGCTTGCAGGATGCGCTTAAGCGTCTGGATGTCAGCCCGTTAGGCTGTGGCGCACTGGCGGGAACGGCCTATGAAATCGACCGTGAACAGTTAGCAGGCTGGCTGGGATTTGCCTCAGCGACCCGTAACAGTCTCGACAGCGTTTCTGACCGTGACCACGTGCTGGAACTGCTTTCTGCTGCCGCTATCGGCATGGTGCATCTGTCGCGTTTTGCTGAAGATCTGATTTTCTTTAACACCGGCGAAGCGGGGTTTGTCGAGCTTTCTGACCGCGTGACTTCTGGTTCATCATTGATGCCGCAGAAGAAAAACCCGGATGCGCTGGAGCTGATTCGCGGTAAATGCGGTCGTGTGCAGGGCGCGTTAACCGGCATGATGATGACGCTGAAAGGTTTGCCGCTGGCTTACAACAAAGATATGCAGGAAGACAAAGAAGGTCTGTTCGACGCGCTCGATACCTGGCTGGACTGCCTGCATATGGCGGCGCTGGTGCTGGACGGCATTCAGGTGAAGCGTCCGCGTTGCCAGGAAGCGGCGCAGCAGGGGTATGCGAACGCCACTGAACTGGCGGATTACCTGGTGGCGAAAGGCGTGCCGTTCCGCGAGGCGCATCATATTGTGGGTGAAGCGGTGGTGGAAGCCATTCGTCAGGGCAAACCGCTGGAAGATCTGCCGCTCAGTGAGTTGCAGAAATTCAGCCAGGTGATTGGCGAAGATGTCTATCCGATTCTGTCGCTGCAATCGTGCCTCGACAAGCGTGCGGCAAAAGGCGGTGTCTCACCGCAGCAGGTGGCGCAGGCGATTGCTTTTGCGCAGGCGCGGTTGGGGTAAGTCCTGGGCGATTCGTGGCCTGGCAAAACGCCAGGCCATGCTTAGAGGGTTACTGCCCGTAATAAGCATTGGCACCATGCTTGCGTAAAAAATGCTTATCCAGTAGAGGCTGTTGAATAGCCGTAAGATGAGGGTGTAGCTGTTGTGTAAAGAGATTCATATAGGCGATTTCTTCAAGTACAACGGCGTTATGCACGGCGTTCGCGGGATCAGTTCCCCAGGCAAAGGGGCCATGACTGTTTACTAAAACAGCCGGAATGTCAGCGGGAGATATTTCTCGTTGTCTGAACGTTTCAATAATCACTCGCCCCGTTTCATATTCATATTGTCCATTAATTTCGTCATCCTTCATGGGGCGTGTACAGGGGATAATGCCGTAGAAATAATCTGCATGGGTTGTCCCAAAGGCCGTGAGATCTTTTCCGGCCTGAGCCCATATTGTGGCGTGTCGGGAATGGGTATGAACGATACCTCCAATATCCGGGAAAGCACGGTATAGCGCCAGATGAGTATCTGTGTCTGAAGAGGGTTTCCTGTGTCCATCAATAACTTCACCACTTTGTAAATCCACTACCACCATATCTGCAATGCCCATTTGGCTGTATTCGACCCCAGAAGGTTTAATAACCATGACACCTTTTTCGCGCTCAATACCGCTAACATTTCCCCAGGTAAACGTCACTAACTGATGAAGGGGTAGTGATAAATTCGCAGCAAGAACTTTTTCCTTTAGCGTATCCATTTTTAACTCCACGATAATCTGTATGTATTATATAAATAAACTTTAACTTTTGGGTTTTGGCTATTTTTGCTCGTAAGTTATGTTGCCTAAATTACGCTGAATATAAGAAATGTAAAATATTCAAGGCATGTAAGAAGGCAATGAAAGAGGGTAAGTGGGCGTAAACGGTTTTATTCGGGCGTATTCGGTCATGAATGGAAGAGATTGCTATGCCCGATTATTTTTGTTTTTGTATTTAAATTTTTCGTTAGGTGACAGAATAAAGCTTATTTAGTGACGTATATCTCAAAAAAATGTCCAATAGTAGAATATTCTCAATTTAATTTGTGATAAATATCACCATTTCTGTTTGCGATTATATTTATAAAATGAATCTTGATTCCTATCACTTTATTTTATGAGGGAACAGTTAATTATATAAGCATGCTAATTTGATAATAACGGACCGATACTATGTTGCAGGCAGAGCGCCATAAAATGATATGCGCACATGTACAAAAACAAGGTGCTGTACGGGTAACAGAATTATCACGATTATTTAAAGCGTCTCCTGAGACAATTCGTCGGGATTTAACGGTACTGGAGCGCAACAAAAAGTTAATCCGTAGCTTTGGTGGCGCGGTCGCTCTGGATTCATCTGATAGCGCTCCGGTTATGCTCGCCGATAATGCGTGGCAAGATAATAGTATCGATCGTGCGGAATCATTCCGTAAACGGACTGAAGAAAATCCTGATATAAAAGCCAGAATTGCGAAGGCCGCATTGCAATTTATTCACCCTGGTGATTGTATTTTAATGGATAACAGTAGTACTTGTTGGTTTTTAGCTCGTCAAATTCCCGATATAGATGTTACTGTAGTTACAAATTCATTACGGATAATTCAGGCGTTGGCTTGCCGTGATCGAGTTCGAATTATTGGTATCGGTGGTGAGTATTCTGAGCGACATGATGATTTTCATGGCCCGGTTGCAGAGGGGGCGATCCGAAATTTTCAAATCAACAGTTTTTTCTTTTCATGCCAGGGGTTGAATCTGGGGAATGGTGTCCGCGATGGCAGTGAAATTAATGCCAGACTTAAACAGGTGATGCTTCAGGTGTCAGGACAAAAAATATTGCTGGTCGACTCCAGTAAGTTTGAACAGTATGCATTTAGTAAAATATGCACGCTGGATGAAATCGATATTCTGGTGACTAATGTTTGTACAGATACTCGGTATCGAACACAATTTCCACAATTAAACATTGTGGAGGTTGATAAATAATAGGCATTATTTATTGTCTAAATTATTAATCAATGCCTAAGGGATTATAAATTATATAAATAGTCAGGTCGATATTATATCGAGTTTTCCTGACACCTGAACTATTTCTTAAGGAAATTACGATGAAAAAATTAATCTTACCCTGCCTTATTGCTACCGTATTATCTTCCACTGCTGCATGGGCTGATCAGACTGTAACATCACAAAAAGCGAATAAACCTTTTACGATGGGGGTAGTAGTAAAAGTCGGTGGCATTCCCTGGTTTAATGTGATGGAACAAGGCATTAAAGATGAAGGAAAACTATTGGGGGTTGATGCATGGCAGGTCGGCCCTACAACGGCAGATCCAGCTGAACAGGTTCGGGCGATTGAAGATTTAATTGCACGAAAAGTGGATGTTATTGGGGTTGTTCCTAACGATGCAAAGGTTCTTGAACCTGTACTTAAGCGTGCACAAGAAGCCGGTATTAAAGTTATTACCCACGAATCACCAGATCAAAAAAATGCAGATTGGGATTTTGAGTTGTTAAATACCCAGACAATGGGTGCCAATCATATGAAAGATATGGCGAAGTGCATGGGCGAAGAAGGTAAATACGCCATGTTTGTCGGCAGTCTGACCGTGCCTTTGGTAAATGACTGGGCCAATGCCGCGATTGCTTATCAAAAAGAACATTATCCAAATATGACGTTGGTTGAAGATCGTTTTGGTGTTGCTGAATCGGTGGATGATTCAATGCGCACGACGAACGATTTAATGTCTAAATATAAAGATCTTAAAGGCATTATGTCATTTGGTTCACAAGGACCAATTGGTGCGGGGCGTGCTATTGATAAGCGGAAGAAAAATGACGCAATTTGCGTTTTTGGAACCTTCACTCCAGGTCAGGGAATTAAGCTACTCGAAAAAGGCGCTATTGATGGGGGATATATTTCAAACCCTATGATTGCGGGTAAGGTTTTTGTCCAGGTTGCGACGGCAATGATGAACGGTGAACCTATTAAAGACGGTGTAAAAATCGGTGATATGGGCGAGATCAAGGTTAATAACAACACTATTTATAGTGATAATCCAGAAAAGCTCGATCTTGAAAATACACGACATTTAGTGAAGTTAGGCTTGTAATTTTACCGTAAATCACCGGGTCAAATTTGACCCGGAATTCCTTTAGTCGTATTCAGGAATATTATGATGCCTCATATTATAGAGAAGAATGCGGAGCAACCATTAGTGACGCTAAGGTCACTAACGAAAAGTTTCGGTGGCCATAGGGCTCTAAAAAATATCAATCTTACCTTAAATAAAGGTGAGGTTCATTGTCTTGCTGGTGCGAATGGGTGTGGTAAAAGTACTCTGATCAAAACGCTGTGTGGTGTTTATGTTCCTGATTCGGGAAGTGAAATTATTATAGATGGTAAGTCCTGGACTCGTCTTTCTCCTGATAAAGCTCGGGAACTGGGTATTCAGGTGATATATCAGGATCTTTCTTTATTCCCAAATCTTTCTGTGGCTGAAAATATCGCTTTTGAATACAACCTGAAGGGATATTTAGGGCTGCACAGAAAAAAACAACTTCGGGATGTATCACAGAAAATAATTCAGGAGCTGGAATTCAATCTCGATCCTGATGCGTTAGTACAACATTTGCCGATTGCACAACGCCAACAGGTCGCTATTTGCCGGGCTCTGATTGCCGATGCCCGGTTAGTCATCATGGACGAGCCAACGGCGTCATTGACGCGCACTGAAGTTAATCAATTACTACGCACAGTGAATTACTTACGCGATAAAAATATTACCGTAGTTTTTGTTAGCCACCGCCTTGATGAAGTTAAGGAAATCTCAGATCGAATTACGGTCATCCGTGATGGAGAGATAATTGGAACGTGGGCTGCCAATCAACTTTCTCCAGGCGATATTACTGAGTTAATGACCGGAAAAACTATAGTCCACCAGAAAAAACTACCAAATAGCGTTGAAGGTAAAGTAGTTCTTGAACTAAAAAAATTATGCAGAAAAGGGCAATTTGAAGATGTATCTCTAAAACTACACCAGGGCGAGGTTCTGGGATTGTGTGGTTTACTTGGTGCGGGGAGAACCGAATTAGCATTGAGTCTTTTCGGTATTACTCGAGCAGATAGTGGTGATATTTATCTTGAAGGTAAGCCCGTTACAATTAAAGACAACACGCATGCGGTAAAACTGGGAATAGCATATGTTTCAGAAGATCGCCTGACACTGGGGGCCGTATTACCCCAATCTATCAGCGATAATATGGTGCTCTCGATTCTGGATCGTTTAAAGACGCCATCGGGGTTTATTGATGAAAATCGAAAAGAAACCTTAGTCAAGGAGTGGATCCAGGATTTGGATATTAAGGTCACCGATCCAAATAATCCACTTTCAACGCTATCTGGTGGCAATCAACAAAAGGTTGTCCTGGCTAAATGGATTTTAACACGACCTAAGGTTTTAATTCTGGATGCGCCAACGGTAGGTGTAGATATTGGCGCAAAAGATAGTATTTACCAGCTTATTCATCGGCTTTCAGGTGTGGGTATTTCAGTGATATTAATTACTGATGAAGCACCAGAAGCTTATTATAACTGCGATCGTATTTTTCATATGAAGCGCGGAAAGATTATTCATGAGCTGTTGCCTTCGAATTATACCGAGCAGCAGTTGGCGGAGGTGATTAATGGTTAGCTTTATGCGGCTGCGGTTTCCTCGTTCAGTCGAAGCTTGGTTAGGATGGGTCATTGTTCTCATGCTGGTATTTTTTTCCATCATGAGCGATGAGTTTTTATCAATACAGAACTTGCTCGATCTCTCGGAAAGTTATGCCGTAACGGGTATTTTCGCCCTCGGATTATTTGTCGTATTGGTTACTGGCGGAATTGATATCTCTTTTGCAGCAGTAGCTTCGGTTGTACAATATGTTGTGGCGTCGTTACTGCTTAATGAAACGCTATCAAATCCATTTTTCTGCCTGGTGTTTGCTGTTTTTTTTGGCATCATTTTTGGTTTGATAAACGCTATTCTTATTTATTACCTTAATGTCGTTTCCATCATCATTACGATTAGTATGCAGTCGTTACTGTTCGGTATGTTGATGTGGTTGACTAATGGTCACAGTATTTACGATTTACCGGATTGGTGGATTACGCAGCGTTCTTTCCTGAGTTTTGAATTTGGCGGAGAAGATTACCAGATCGGATTACCGTTAGTGGTTATGCTGGGAATGGCATTTCTGACGTGGGTGATAATGAACAAAACCCATATTGGGCGTCAGCTTTATGCCGTGGGAGGGAATACCGAATCAGCAAGACGTATTGGGATTCGGGTGTCGCTAATTTATCTGTTTGCTTACGGTTATCTTGGTGCCGCTGCAGCAATTGGTGGAATGCTGCAAGCTTACCGTATGAGTGAAGTTGTGCCGAATGCATTGGTTGGCGGAGAGTTGGATGTGCTGGCTGCAGCGGTATTGGGCGGTGCCAGTTTATCAGGCGGACGTGGTACGGTCATTGGTACGCTTATGGGCGTATTTCTTATCGGTATTCTTAAAAACGGCCTTAATTTGATTGGTGTCTCGAGTTATTTCGTCAATATCGTTATTGGGGTGGTTATTGTCTCGGCGATTTGTGTGACCCATTACAAAAAGCGTAAAGAAACTGATGTTGGTTTCGTCTAACGGGAGGATCGAAATGAACAAGCGGATATTTTTTCCACTAGATGGTACCCGTTCAGGCTTATTATCAATATGTTTTATTGTGGTGGTGTTATTTAGTCTGGCAATGCCGGGGCGTTTTTTCACCGACAATACTTTTCTGAGCATTGCATTTCAATTGCCAGAGCTTGGGTTGCTCACGTTTGCGATGTTTATACCGATGTTGAGCGGGGGGCTTAATCTGGCAATCATCGGTACTGCGAATCTGACCAGCCTGTTTATGGCCTGGGTATTGATTCAATATGTACCCGCAGATGCATCTACAGGTAGTCAGTTGTTTTGGCTCTTCCTGGCTATTGTCGGGGCGATGCTTATTGCCATCATCATTGGAGCTATTACTGGGTTAATTATTTCTCATATAGGCGCTCACCCTATTTTGGTCACATTGGGTAGCATGACCATTATTAGTGGTATCGGTATTTACCTGACTAAGGGGGCAGCTTTAAGTGGTATGCCACCAGTAGTCCGCAGTATTGGGTCTGAAGTTATCATGGGGATCCCAGTACCGATGATGATTTTTATCGTCACCACCGTTGCTTTAGCTCTGTTCCTCGGCAAAACCCGTACGGGAAAAACGATTTATATGTGTGGCAGTAATATTAACGCCACATGGTTTAGCGGTATTCGCACCGACCGCGTATTAATTGCTATATATGCTATATCCAGCATGTTGTGTGTATTAGCAGGTCTTATTATGCTCGCGCGATTTAATTCGGCGCGTATGGGCTATGGCGATTCCTATTTGCTCTTGACGGTTCTTGCAATTGTATTGGGAGGCACAGATCCATTCGGTGGGGCGGGTAAAGTCAGTCATGTTTTTTGTGCCTTACTTGTGCTTCAGGTTATTGCTACCGGCCTTAGTCTGTTGGGACTTAGTTTGCATTTCAATCTGGCGGTATGGGGGATCACATTGATCGCCGCATTGGCATTTAAATTCATCAAACAAAAATGGCAGTTGCAGCGTGACATGAATAAGAGCCGGAAAATCTTTCAACAACAATTGATCACTCGTGAGGGAAAATAATGCGACGCCACCCGTTAGGTATTTATGAAAAAGCGCTACCCAGGAATACCAGTTGGGTAGAGAAACTAGCCCTGGCTAAATCTTGCGGTTTTGATTTTGTTGAGATGTCGGTAGATGAGAATGATGAACGACTCGCCCGCCTGGACTGGTCGCTCACCGAGCGTATGGAGCTTATTAGCGCCATTCAGCAAACGGGGATCCGTATTCCGACAATGTGCCTGTCTGCTCACCGGCGTTTTCCATTTGGTAGCCATGATAGAGATACTCGTCAGCAGGCGCGTACGATTATGTTGAAGGCGTTACGCCTGGCGCAGGATTTGGGGATTCGAACAATCCAACTGGCAGGCTATGACGTTTATTATGAGCCGCAGAATGAAGAAACTATCGCCTGGTTTGAAGATGCGATGGCCTGGACAGCTGAACAGGCCGCAGCGGCACAAGTTATGTGTGCTGTAGAAATCATGGATACGCCATTTATTAATTCTATTAGTAAATGGAAAGTCCTGGATACAAAAATTAATTCCCCTTGGTTTACCGTTTATCCGGATGTTGGCAATCTGACCGCATGGGGTAATGAACTGGAAAGTGAGCTGGTAAAGGGGATTGATCGAATTGCCGCAATCCATCTTAAAGATACGTACCCAGTAACGCCTGATTCTCCAGGGCAATTTCGTGACGTTCCTTTTGGTGAAGGGTGTGTAGATTTTATTAAATTATTTAAGATTCTGCGTAATCTTAATTATCGCGGAACGTTTCTGATAGAAATGTGGACAGAAAAAGCGACGGAACCTCTATTAGAAATTATTCATGCACGTCAATGGATTGAAGAGAAAATGCGCCTTGCCGGCTGGGATAATATTTAGAAACTAAGGAGGGGTCATGGAGCGGTATTTTATTGGTGTCGATTTAGGTGGTACAGAAACCAAAGCGGGAATTTATACGGCAGAAGGACGTGAAATAGGTGTCTCTTCGCAAGTGTTACCTCTGTTAAGCCCATGTCCTGGTTTTTGCGAACGCGACATGGAGGCGTTATGGAAGGTAACGTGCCAGGTCATTTCACTGTCGATGTCAGAGAACAATATTACTGCGAGTCAGATTGATGGCATCAGTTTTTCTGCTCATGGTAAAGGTTTGTACCTGCTCGACCGGCAAGGTAAGCCCTTACGACACGGCATTGTTTCCTCTGATTCTCGCGCACAACAACTGGTTGCAAGCTGGAAAGAACAAGGAATTGACCGCGAAAGCTATCACCGTAGTCTGCAACAGCTCTGGCCATCGCACCCTGTAGCACTATTGCATTGGTTGAAAAAACATGAGACTGACAATTATGGCCGCATCGGAACCATTTTGATGGTTCATGATTACATACGTTCACGGCTTACTGGCAAACTGGCTTGTGAAGAAACCAATATTTCAGGCAGTAATTTTTATAATCAATATACCAGTGCTTATGATGCTGAACTTTTTCGCCTATTTGAGATTAAGGAAGTTGCGGGTAAGGTTCCCGATATTATTGGCTCCGCTGATTTAGCAGGGGTTGTGACATCTGAAGCAGCCAGCCAATGTGGGCTTCTCGCCGGAACGCCTGTTTTTGGTGGTGTTTTTGATGTCGTTGGTGCGGCGCTCACTTCTGGCATCTATGACAGTACAACGTTAAGTGCGGTTGCTGGCACCTGGTCAATTGCAACGCGAATCTTTGATCGCATTATTCCTTCTGATTATCCCTATGTATGGGGGAAATTTAGCATTCCAGGTACATTTTTCGCCCATGAGGGAAGCCCTACATCAGCCAGTAATTTGACATGGTTCTTGCAGCAATTTTTACCGGATCTTCCTGACAGCTATCGGGTGATTAATGAGTGGGTGGAACGAGGGTATGAGAAGCAGAATGATATTCTCTTTTTCCCGTGGTTGTTTGGCTCGAATTACCATGAGGCATTAAGCGGGGGATTTTTGGGGCTGTGTGGGCATCATAAAAGAGAAGATTTGGTGTACGCGATTTATCAGGGCATTGTCTTTTCTCATTTGTTGCATCAGGACCGTCTTATTGAGATTGATAAGTCATTGCAAACGATTCGTTTCTCTGGCGGGCCAACGCATTCCAGAATCTGGATGCAGATGTTTTGTGATGCCAGCAACATGCCTCTTGAAATTGTCGATATTGAACAGTCAGGTTGTAGAGCGGCTGCAATGTGTGCGGCAGTAGGAGGAGGGGCTTATTCTGGATTCAAACAGGCCATGAAGGCCACGCATCTCAACGTGATTCGTCTTGAACCGAATGTAGAAAAAGCACACATGCTCAGGCGACGGTTTGCTCGCTTTAAACAGGTTGCCAGTGCGCTGAGTTCCGTTGTTTGATGGAAAACAAAGCGGATTCTGGAGAGCCACAAAGTTCACATTGGCCTTCGTTATTTTGAGTTGAGAAATGCCTGAAATAGACTGTGACTTCAAGGGTTAATGGGTTGCGGAAGGGAGGAACGGCTACCCTTACCGCGACCAATATTAATCGTATTTCTTCCTGTTTGTGTATCTTCTTTTCATCTCTCATTCCGAAAAATCTTTTTAAAATAAACATATCGATACGTATTGAATTAAGTAAAATATGATTATCATTTGTTATTGTTATGACTCTCTTCCTTAGAGGAATTTGTTATGTGATTATTTAACGTGTTGTTTTAACAATAGTAATTAATAGTGTGGATGAAATTTGAGGATATTCTTGTTCCTCGGCGGAAATTTTTATTTTTAATGTGATCACGGTTGAATAATCGCCCTTTCTCTCTTGTATGGTAGTAGGCGTAAAATTAAGTTTGAAGCGTCTATTTACAACACAGGAGATTGCAATAATGAAAATTATTGCTGCAGATGTTTTTGTTACTTGCCCAGGGCGTAATTTCGTTACGCTTAAAATAACCACTGAAAGCGGACTTTGTGGATTGGGAGATGCCACATTAAATGGTCGCGAATTGTCGGTCGCTTCTTATCTGAAAGATCATCTTTGTCCACAATTAATTGGCCGCGATGCCAACCGTATCGAAGATATCTGGCAATTCTTTTATAAAGGTGCTTACTGGCGACGTGGCCCCGTCACGATGTCAGCCATTTCTGCCATTGATATGGCGTTATGGGATATCAAAGCTAAAGCGGCAAATATGCCATTGTATCAACTGCTTGGTGGTGCTTCTCGTGAAGGCGTGATGGTTTATTGCCACACCACCGGGCGTACGATTGATGAAGTCCTTGAAGACTATGCAAAGCACCAGCAGATGGGCTTTAAGGCGATTCGTGTGCAGTGCGGTGTACCGGGTATGCAAACCACTTATGGCCTGGCGAAGGGCAAAGGACTGGCGTATGAACCGGCAACCAAAGGCCTGTGGCCAGAAGAGCAGTTGTGGTCTTCAGAAAAGTATCTCGATTTTACGCCGAAGTTATTCGAAGCGGTGCGTAATAAGTTCGGTTTTAACGAACATCTGTTGCATGACATGCACCATCGCCTGACCCCCATCGAAGCGGCGCGCTTTGGGAAGAGCATTGAAGATTACCGCCTGTTCTGGATGGAAGATCCGACGCCTGCCGAGAATCAGGAATGTTTTCGTCTGATTCGTCAGCATACCGTGACGCCGATTGCGGTCGGTGAAGTGTTTAACAGTATCTGGGACTGCAAGCAGTTAATCGAAGAGCAGCTGATTGACTATATTCGCACGACGATTACCCATGCAGGCGGCATTACCGGGATGCGACGGATTGCTGATTTTGCATCGCTTTATCAGGTACGTACCGGTTCGCATGGCCCTTCAGATTTATCGCCTGTTTGCCATGCGGCGGCGCTGCATTTTGACCTCTGGGTGCCAAACTTTGGCGTTCAGGAGTACATGGGCTATTCCGAACAAATGCTTGAAGTCTTCCCGCATAGCTGGCGCTTCGATGAAGGTTATATGCACCCAGGCGATGAACCGGGGCTGGGTATTTCTTTCGATGAGAAACTGGCGGCGAAATATCCGTATGACCCGGCGTATCTTCCCGTCGCACGACTGGAAGATGGCACATTGTGGAACTGGTAATAACGGTTCGCTTAATTATTTTCTGAATAGTCATCAAATCGATTAATTCCGCTCAAGGAGCTAAAAATGGACGTTGATGTGTCAACCAGTGTTGCGGGTAATAAACCGCAACGGATTCGTCGTATTCAGACAGTGACCCTGGTTTTATTATTTATGGCGGGGATCGTTAATTTTCTCGACCGTTCGTCATTGAGCGTGGCAGGCGAAGCGATTCGTAGCGAGTTAGGATTATCGGCGACAGAGTTTGGTTTTTTGCTTTCTGCATTTTCTCTGTCTTATGGTTTTTCACAACTTCCTTCCGGTATTTTGCTAGACCGCTTTGGCCCACGAATAGTTTTAGGCGCAGGCTTAATATTCTGGTCATTAATGCAGGCATTAACAGGAATGGTTAATTCTTTTAGCCACTTTATTTTAATGCGTATCGGTCTGGGTATTGGCGAAGCGCCATTTATGCCTGCGGGAGTAAAGTCGATCACCGACTGGTATGCACAAAAAGAACGCGGCACGGCGCTGGGGATTTTTAACTCATCTACCGTTATCGGTCAGGCTATCGCGCCTCCTGCTCTTGTGTTGATGCAACTGGCATGGGGCTGGCGGGCAATGTTCGTCATCATCGGCGTGGCGGGGATTCTGGTTGGGATCTGTTGGTACGCGTGGTATCGCAACCGGGCGCAGTTTGTCCTGACTGACGAAGAACGGACGTATCTCTCCGCGCCGGTTAAACCGCGTCCACAGCTGCAATTTAGCGAGTGGCTGGCGCTGTTTAAGCATCGGACAACCTGGGGGATGATTTTAGGTTTCTCTGGCGTCAATTATACCGGTTGGCTCTACATCGCGTGGTTACCCGGTTATTTGCAGGCCGAGCAAGGTTTCAGTCTGGCGAAAACCGGTTGGGTGGCGGCGATTCCTTTCCTCGCGGCGGCAGTCGGGATGTGGGTAAACGGTATTGTTGTCGATCGACTGGCGAAAAAAGGCTACGACCTGGCTAAGACGCGTAAAACGGCTATTGTCTGCGGTTTGATGATGTCGGCATTAGGCACGTTGCTGGTCGTGCAATCTTCCTCGCCAGCTCAGGCTGTAGCGTTTATCTCAATGGCGCTATTCTGCGTGCATTTCGCGGGAACGTCTGCATGGGGACTGGTGCAGGTGATGGTGTCAGAAACAAAAGTGGCTTCCATCGCCGGGATTCAAAACTTTGGCAGTTTTGTTTTTGCTTCCTTTGCTCCGATCGTAACCGGTTGGGTAGTGGATACCACACACTCGTTTAATCTGGCGTTGGTTATCGCGGCCTGTGTGACGTTCACCGGGGCGTTGTGTTACTTCTTTATTGTCAAAGATCGCATTGAGTAACCGTTACTATCAGGCTCTCTTGTTGTGGGCCTGTAGAATAAAAAAAAAGCGGATCCTGGAGATCCGCAAAAGTTCACGTTGGCTTTAGTTATTCGAGTTGAGAAACTCTCGAAACGGGCAGTGACTTCAAGGGTTAAAAGAGGTGCCGCTCCGTTTCTGTGAGTAATTATCAGTCAGAATGCTTGATAGGGATAATCGTTCGTTGCTATGCTACCTATCGCCGCGAACTATCGTGGCAATGGAGGATGGATAATGAATATTCGTGATCTTGAGTACCTGGTGGCATTGGCCGAACACCGCCATTTTCGGCGTGCGGCAGATTCCTGCCACGTTAGCCAGCCGACGCTTAGCGGGCAAATTCGTAAGCTGGAAGATGAGTTGGGCGTGATGTTGCTGGAGCGGACCAGCCGTAAAGTGTTGTTCACCCAGGCGGGAATGCTGCTGGTGGATCAGGCGCGTACCGTACTGCGTGAGGTGAAAGTCCTTAAAGAGATGGCAAGCCAGCAGGGCGAGACGATGTCCGGACCGCTGCATATTGGTTTGATTCCCACGGTTGGACCGTACCTGCTACCGCATATTATCCCGATGCTGCACCAGACCTTTCCAAAGCTGGAAATGTATCTGCATGAAGCACAGACCCACCAGTTACTGGCGCAACTGGACAGCGGCAAGCTCGATTGCGTGATCCTCGCGCTGGTGAAAGAGAGCGAAGCATTCATTGAAGTGCCATTGTTTGATGAACCAATGCTGCTGGCTATCTATGAAGATCACCCGTGGGCGAACCGCGAATGCGTACCGATGGCCGATCTGGCAGGGGAAAAACTGCTGATGCTGGAAGACGGTCACTGTTTGCGCGATCAGGCAATGGGTTTCTGCTTTGAAGCCGGGGCGGATGAAGATACACACTTCCGCGCGACCAGCCTGGAAACACTGCGCAACATGGTAGCGGCAGGTAGCGGGATCACTTTATTGCCTGCGCTGGCTGTGCCGTCGGAGCGCAAACGCGATGGGGTTGTTTATCTGCCGTGCATTAAGCCGGAACCACGCCGCACTATTGGCCTGGTTTATCGTCCTGGCTCACCGCTGCGCAGCCGCTATGAGCAGCTGGCAGAGGCCATCCGCGCAAGAATGGATGGCCATTTCGATAAAGTGTTAAAACAGGCGGTTTAAACCGTTTAACGCAGCTACCCGATAGGCTTCCGCCATCGTCGGGTAGTTAAAGGTGGTGTTGACGAAGTACTCAATAGTGTTGCCGCCACCTTTCTGTTCCATAATCGCCTGACCGATATGAATAATTTCGGCAGCGCGCTCGCCAAAGCAGTGAATGCCCAGAATCTCTTTCGTTTCCCGATGGAACAAAATTTTCAGCGTGCCCACGTTCATGCCGACGATTTGTGCACGTGCCAGATGTTTAAACTGGGCGCGGCCCACTTCATATGGCACTTTCATCGCGGTCAGCTGCTGTTCGGTTTTGCCCACAGAGCTGATTTCCGGGATGGTGTAAATGCCGGTAGGGATATCTTCAATCAGATGTGCGGTGGCTTCACCTTTCACCAGCGCCTGCGCGGCAATGCGCCCCTGGTCATAGGCCGCCGACGCCAGGCTCGGATAGCCAATCACGTCGCCCACCGCGTAAACGTGCGGCTGCGCGGTCTGATACATGCTGTTGACCTTCAGCTGTCCGCGACTGTCAGTTTCCAGCCCAATGTTCTGTAACGCCAGCGAATCGGTATTACCCGTGCGACCGTTGGCATAGAGCAGACAGTCAGCTTTCAGTTTTTTTCCCGACTTCAGATGCATGATCACACCGTCGTCACAGCCTTCGATCTTCTCGTACTCTTCGTTGTGACGAATCACTACGCCACTGTTCCAGAAGTGATAGGAGAGAGAATCTGACATCTCTTGATCGAGAAATGCCAGCAGGCGATCGCGGGTGTTGATCAGATCCACTTTTACATCCATACCGCGGAAGATCGACGCATATTCACAGCCGATCACTCCAGCACCATAGATAAGTACATGGCGCGGTTCGTGGTGCATGCTAAGAATTGAGTCGCTGTCGTAAATGCGTGGATGGGTGAAATCAACATCTGTTGGATGATATGGACGAGAGCCGCAAGCAATAACAAATTTTTCAGCGGTTAGTGTCTCGACGCTGCCGTCCGGGCAATCCAGCGCCAGCGTGTGCTCGTCAACAAAGCGAGCGTTTCCCTGCAATATTTCACAGTGATTACGTTCGTAAAATCCCTGACGCATGCGCGTTTGTTGATTAATCACGTTATCGGCATGGTTAAGGATATCGGCAAAAGAAGAGCGGAGCAGTCGCGAATGGTCGCTGTAAAGTGGGTTTTGATTGAATTCTATAATGCGGCTGACGGCGTGACGGAGAGCTTTCGACGGGATGGTGCCCCAGTGGGTGCAACCGCCGCCAACATTTTGATAACGCTCGATAACTGCGACGCGCGCACCTTGCTTAACCAGGCCCATTGCAGCGCCTTCGCCGCCGGGGCCGGAACCTATCACTATGGCATCGTAATCGTAGGAATGTGGCATGGTAGGGCTTACCTGTTCTTATACATAAAAGCAACAGAATGGTAACATTTTATCGCGGGTAAGCCAATTGATCCCCGTCATTTATCTGGCTATATCGTGAGCGGCCTTTGCTTTGTCTGTTTCTTACTTTTGACCTGAACGTTTTATTGGATTTTTATCGACGATACTCTCCGTTTAAGCGGCAGGTTTCCGATGTACGTAAAAGAACCGGCCAAAGAATTGCAGTAAATATGTTTTATTGCGTTACCGTTCATTCACAACACTGGAGCAATCCAGTATGTTCATTCTCTGGTATAGTGCCAGCAGTACTTTTGGCAAGGATTCAGACATCGTGATGGGCGTAAGAGCGCAACAAAAAGAAAAAACCCGCCGTTCGCTGGTGGAAGCCGCATTTAGCCAATTAAGTGCTGAACGCAGCTTCGCCAGCCTGAGTTTGCGTGAAGTGGCGCGTGAAGCGGGCATTGCTCCCACCTCTTTTTATCGGCATTTCCGCGACGTAGACGAACTGGGTCTGACCATGGTTGATGAGAGCGGTTTAATGCTACGCCAACTCATGCGCCAGGCGCGTCAGCGTATCGCCAAAGGCGGGAGTGTGATCCGCACCTCGGTCTCCACATTTATGGAGTTCATCGGTAATAATCCTAACGCCTTCCGGTTATTATTGCGGGAACGCTCCGGCACCTCCGCTGCGTTTCGTGCTGCCGTTGCGCGTGAAATTCAGCACTTCATTGCGGAACTTGCGGACTATCTGGAACTCGAAAACCATATGCCGCGTGCGTTTACTGAAGCGCAAGCCGAAGCAATGGTGACAATTGTCTTCAGTGCGGGTGCCGAGGCGTTGGACGTCGGCGTCGAACAACGTCGGCAATTAGAAGAGCGACTGGTACTGCAACTGCGAATGATTTCGAAAGGGGCTTATTACTGGTATCGCCGTGAACAAGAGAAAACCGCAATTATTCCGGGAAATGTGAAGGACGAGTAATGAAACAAGCAAATCAAGATAGAGGTACGCTGCTGCTGGCGTTAGTTGCTGGCTTATCGATTAATGGTACTTTCGCAGCGCTGTTTAGCTCCATTGTGCCATTTTCTGTATTCCCGATTATTTCCCTGGTGCTGACGGTTTATTGCCTGCATCAACGTTATCTTAATCGCACCATGCCGGTAGGCTTGCCGGGTCTGGCTGCTGCCTGTTTTATTCTTGGCGTACTGCTGTACAGCACGGTAGTTCGTGCGGAATATCCGGATATCGGCTCTAACTTCTTCCCGGCAGTACTGTCCGTCATTATGGTGTTCTGGATTGGCGCGAAGATGCGTAACCGTAAGCAGGAAGTTGCTGAGTAATCGGTATCATGCCGGATGCTGGCGCACCCGGCATGGATTTTACTTCGCGGTCAGTAATACGCCGCACTCCATATGGTGCGTGTAGGGGAACTGATCAAACAGAGCCAGACGTTCAACCTTGTGCGTCTGGCTTAATGTTTCCAGATTCTTGCATAACGTTTCCGGATTGCAGGAGATATACAGAATACGTGGATACGCCTGCACCATTTTCTCGGTTTCACCGTCCAGACCGCTGCGTGGTGGGTCGACAAAAATGGTTTCGCACTGATAACTCTTTAAATCGATCCCTTGCAGGCGGTTAAACTCGCGTACGCCATTCATCGCCTGAGTAAATTCTTCTGCCGCCATACGAATAATTTGTACGTTATCAATATGGTTAGCGGCAATGTTGTATTGCGCGGCAGCGACCGACGGCTTAGCGATTTCGGTGGCTAATACCCGATCAAAATTGCGCGCCAGTGCTAATGAAAAGTTACCGTTGCCGCAGTACAGCTCCAGTAAATCGCCTTTTGAGCCTTTGGTGACGTCCAGCGCCCATTCCAGCATCTGAATATTCATCGCCGCGTTCGGCTGGGTAAAGCTGTTTTCTACCTGACGGTAGATCATCTCTTTCCCTGCGACTGGCAGACGTTCATCGATGTAATCCTGGTCCAGCGCGATTTTGGTTTTCGTTGCCCGACCAATCAGATGCACATTCAGATTCTGCGCTCGCAGTGCATCGCGCAGGGCTTCCGCTTCCTGACGCCACTCATCATCCAGCTTCTTATGGTACAGCAGGGAAACCACCGCCTGATTACTCAGCGTGGTGAGGTAATCAATCTGGAACAACTTGTGGCGCAGAACGGGATTATTACGCACACCCGCAATCATCGCCGTCATCAACTGGTTGATAAGTTCACTGGCGGCGGGGAAGCTATCCACGCGGATGCGGCTTTTGGTTTGTTGATCGAAAATGATGTGATACAGGTCATCGCCATCGTGCCAGATGCGGAACTCCGCACGCATCCGGTAATGACTGACCGGCGAGCGAAACACTTCCGGAACCAGGTCAGAAAACGGTGCCATCATACTTTGCAAACGTACCACTTTTTCGGCTAACTGCGCTTCATACTGTTCTGTTGGAAGGTGTTCGGGGGTCATGATGTATCCTGAAAAATTAAAGTACGCGGCGATTGTAGGGATTGCTCATCAGATGTCCAGATCTTGATGTATTCCTATTTGTGAGCTACGTCTGGACAGTAACTTGTTACAACCTGTAGCATCCACTTGCCGGTCCTGTGAGTTAATAGGGAATCCAGTGCGAATCTGGAGCTGACGCGCAGCGGTAAGGAAAGGTGCGATGATTGCGTTATGCGGACACTGCCATCCGGTGGGAAGTCATCATCTCTTAGTATCTTAGATACCCCTCCAAGCCCGAAGACCTGCCGGCCAACGTCGCATCTGGTTCTCATCATCGCGTAATATTGATGAAACCTGCGGCATCCTTCTTCTATTGTGGATGCTTTACAATGATTAAAAAAGCTTCGCTGCTGACGGCGTGTTCCGTCACAGCCTTTTCTGCTTGGGCACAGGATACCAGCCCGGATACTCTCGTCGTTACTGCTAACCGTTTTGAACAGCCGCGCAGCACTGTGCTTGCACCAACCACCGTTGTGACCCGTCAGGATATCGACCGCTGGCAGTCGACCTCGGTCAATGATGTGCTGCGCCGTCTTCCGGGCGTCGATATCACCCAAAACGGCGGTTCAGGTCAGCTCTCATCTATTTTTATTCGCGGTACAAATGCCAGTCATGTGTTGGTGTTAATTGATGGCGTACGCCTGAATCTGGCAGGGGTGAGTGGTTCTGCCGACCTTAGCCAGTTCCCTATTGCGCTTGTCCAGCGTGTTGAATATATCCGTGGGCCGCGCTCCGCCGTTTATGGTTCCGATGCGATAGGTGGGGTGGTGAATATCATCACGACGCGCGATGAACCCGGAACGGAAATTTCAGCAGGGTGGGGAAGCAATAGTTATCAGAACTATGATGTCTCCACGCAGCAACAACTGGGGGATAAGACACGGGTAACGCTGTTGGGCGATTATGCCCATACTCATGGTTATGATGTTGTTGCCTATGGGAATACCGGAACGCAAGCGCAGACAGATAACGATGGTTTTTTAAGTAAAACGCTTTATGGCGCGCTGGAGCATAACTTTACTGATGCCTGGAGCGGCTTTGTGCGCGGCTATGGCTATGATAACCGTACCAATTATGACGCGTATTATTCTCCCGGCTCACCGTTGCTCGATACCCGTAAACTCTATAGCCAAAGTTGGGACGCCGGGCTGCGCTATAACGGCGAAATGATTAAATCACAACTCATTACCAGCTATAGCCATAGCAAAGATTACAACTACGATCCCCATTATGGTCGTTATGATTCGTCCGCGACGCTGGATGAGATGAAGCAGTACACCGTCCAGTGGGCAAATAACGTTACCGTTGGCCACGGTAATATTGGTGCGGGCGTTGACTGGCAGAAACAGACTACGACGCCGGGTACTGGTTATGTTGAGGATGGGTATGATCAACGTAACACTGGTATCTATCTGACCGGATTGCAACAAGTCGGCGATTTTACGTTTGAAGGCGCAGCCCGCAGCGACGATAACTCACAGTTTGGTCGTCATGGAACCTGGCAAACGAGTGCCGGTTGGGAATTCATCGAAGGCTATCGTTTTATCGCTTCTTATGGCACGTCGTACAAGGCACCTAATCTTGGGCAACTGTATGGTTTCTACGGAAATCCGAATCTGAATCCTGAGAAAAGCAAACAGTGGGAAGGCGCGTTTGAAGGCTTAACCGCTGGGGTGAACTGGCGTATTTCCGGATATCGTAACGATGTCAGTGATTTGATCGATTATGATGATCACACCCTGAAATATTACAACGAAGGGAAAGCGCGGATTAAGGGCGTCGAGGCGACCGCCAATTTTGATACCGGACCACTGACGCATACTGTGAGTTATGATTATGTCGATGCGCGCAATGCGATTACTGACACGCCGTTGTTACGCCGTGCTAAACAGCAGGTGAAATACCAGCTCGACTGGCAGTTGTATGACTTCGACTGGGGTATTACTTATCAGTATTTAGGCACTCGCTATGATAAGGATTACTCATCTTATCCTTATCAAACCGTTAAAATGGGTGGTGTGAGCTTGTGGGATCTTGCGGTTGCGTATCCGGTCACCTCTCACCTGACAGTTCGTGGTAAAATAGCCAACCTGTTCGACAAAGATTATGAGACAGTCTATGGCTACCAAACTGCAGGACGGGAATACACCTTGTCTGGCAGCTACACCTTCTGAACCACGTCCCACCGTGCTGGTGTTTGACTCCGGCGTCGGTGGGTTGTCGGTCTATGACGAGATCCGGCATCTCTTACCGGATCTCCATTACATTTATGCTTTCGATAACGTCGCTTTCCCGTATGGCGAAAAAAGCGAAGCGTTTATTGTTGAGCGAGTGGTGGCAATTATCACCGCAGTGCAAAAACGTTATCCCCTTGCGCTGGCTGTGGTCGCTTGCAACACTGCCAGTACCGTTTCACTTCCTGCATTACGCGAAAAGTTCGACTTCCCGGTTGTTGGTGTCGTGCCGGCGATTAAACCTGCTGCACGTCTGACGGCAAATGGCATTGTCGGATTACTGGCAACCCGCGGAACAGTTAAACGTTCTTATACTCATGAGCTGATCGCGCGTTTCGCTAATGAATGCCAGATAGAAATGCTGGGCTCGGCAGAGATGGTTGAGTTGGCTGAAGCGAAGCTGCATGGCGAAGATGTTTCTCTGGATGCGCTAAAACGTATCTTGCGTCCGTGGTTAAGAATGAAAGAGCCGCCAGATACCGTTGTACTGGGGTGTACCCATTTCCCTCTACTACAAGAAGAACTGTTACAGGTGCTGCCAGAGGGAACCCGGCTGGTGGATTCTGGCGCAGCGATTGCTCGCCGAACGGCCTGGTTGCTAGAGCATGAAGCCCCGGATGCAAAATCTGCCGATGCGAATATTGCCTTTTGTATGGCAATGACGCCAGAAGCTGAACAATTATTGCCCGTTTTACAGCGTTACGGCTTCGAAACGCTCGAAAAACTGGCAGTTTTAGACTGATTTGGTTGAATGTTGCGCGGTCAGAAAATTATTTTAAATTTCCTCTTGTCAGGCCGGAATAACTCCCTATAATGCGCCACCACTGACACGGAACAACGGCAAACACGCCGCCGGGTCAGCGGGG
>NZ_JBJQJI010000019.1:0-56881 GCF_046487485.1 Escherichia sp. WS1368 | reverse complement strand
CTTCAAACTGAAAGAGGGTGAAGATCCGGGATACACCCTCTACGACCTCTCTGAACGTCTGCGTCTGCGCGGCTGGCAGGTTCCGGCCTTCACTCTCGGCGGTGAAGCCACTGACATCGTGGTGATGCGCATTATGTGTCGTCGCGGCTTCGAAATGGACTTTGCTGAACTGTTGCTGGAAGACTACAAAGCCTCCCTGAAATATCTCAGCGACCACCCGAAACTGCAGGGTATTGCCCAGCAGAACAGCTTTAAACATACCTGATAACATAACGTTGTAAAAACCGAATGCCCAACCTTTAAAAAACAGTTGGGCATTCGGTTGCTTATTAATAGCAATAATATATTGGCTGTCTATTCATCGTGTTGATAAGATATATGTTATATGAATGTTTATTCAATGTAGCGAATATTTTAATGTCACTACAAGGGATTATTTGCTTACTATTAATTTCACTGCGTTCTTAAGCACGCCTTTTGTATTATAAATCCAGTCATCCTGCCCGTAGATTATCATCCTGTTTTCCCGCTTCGTTTAAATTTATTTATCAATCAATTTGACTTAAGAGGGCGGCGTGCTACATTAATAAACAGTAATATGTTTATGTAATATTAAGCCAACTATGCAATCACTACATGGGAATTGTCTAATTGCGTACGCAAGACATAAATATATTCTCACCATGGTTAATGGTGAATATCGCTATTTTAATGGCGGTGATCTGGTTTTTGCGGATGCAAGCCAAATTCAAGTGGATAAGTGTGTTGAGAATTTCGTATTAGTTTCAAGAGACACGCTTTCATTATTTCTCCCGATGCTCAAGGAGGAGGCATTAAAACTTCATGCACATAAAAAAGTTCCTTCATTACTCGTTCATAACTGTACCAGAGATATTCCTGTTTTTCAGGAAGTTGCGCAACTATCGCAGAATAAGAATCTTCGCTATGCAGAAATGCTACGTAAAAGGGCATTAATCTTTGCGTTGTTATCTGTTTTTCTTGAGGATACGCAGTTTATACCGTTACTTCTGAACGTGTTGCAACCGAATATGCGAACACGAGTTTGTACGGTCATCAATAATAATATCGCCCATGAGTGGACATTAGCCCGAATCGCTAGCGAATTGTTGATGAGTCCAAGCCTGTTAAAGAAAAAATTGCGCGAAGAAGGTACGTCATATTCACAGTTGCTTACTGAGTGTAGGATGCAGCGTGCTTTACAACTTATTGTTATATATGGTGTTTCAATTAAGCGAGTTGCAGTATCCTGTGGATATCACAGCGTGTCGTATTTCATTTACGTTTTTCGAAATTATTATGGGATGACGCCCACAGAGTATCAGGAGCGATCGGCGCAGGAATTACCGAACTGTGGCTCGGCGGCAAGTATGGCTGCGCAAGGGAATTTTTACGGCACTGACCGTTCTACGGAAGGAATAAGATTATAGAGTTTTACTCAGACATAAAAAAAACCCGGCATAGGGGACCGGGAAGAGGATAGTCTGCCGTCTCCAGACTAATAAACCGTTATAACACTCCCTGTTGGCACGGGAAACTTTGTGCTCTCAGTAAGTTAAATATAACTTTTACTGGAAATAAGATCAGCCATTTTTTTATAAACATAAGCTATACGCTGTGCGAAAATATATTCGTGTTGCATTTACTTATTATCAATTAACTGTTATGCAAAACTACTTTGTGGATAAATTTTGGTCCTACCAAATCTGGCAGTTTTTGCGCTAAGAAACAGTCTGGCATCATTTCATTAGTATACTGAAATTGAAATAATCGCAGTAATGAAATATAAGGGATAGTCATGACTCATGTCTGCTCGGTGATCCTCGTTCGTCGTTCATTCGATATTTATCATGAACAGCAAAAAATATCGTTGCACAACGAGAGTATCCTGTTACTGGATAAAAATTTGGCAGACGATTTTGCGTTTTGTTCACCGGATACGCGACGACTGGATATCGATGAGCTGACAGTTTGCCATTACTTACAAAATATTCGTCAGATACCACGCAATTTAGGGTTACATAGCAAAGACCGTCTGTTAATTAACCAGTCACCCCCCATGCCGCTGGTGACGGCGATTTTTGATAGTTTCAATGACTCCGGGGTAAATTCACCGATACTGAGCAAAATGCTCTATCTTTCCTGTTTATCGATGTTTTCTCATAAGAAAGAACTGATCCCCTTACTTTTCAATAGTATCAGTACTGTTTCAGGAAAAGTTGAACGCCTTATTAGCTTTGATATCGCCAAACGTTGGTATCTGCGCGATATCGCGGAAAGAATGTATACCAGCGAGAGTCTAATCAAAAAAAAGTTGCAGGATGAAAATACCTGTTTCAGTAAAATATTACTCGCCTCCAGGATGTCGATGGCCAGACGATTACTCGAGTTACGTCAAATTCCTCTGCATACTATTGCGGAAAAATGTGGCTATAGCAGTACATCGTACTTTATAAACACATTTCGACAATATTATGGTGTAACGCCACATCAGTTTGCGCAACATTCGCCAGGTACCTTTTCCTGACATATTTTGCATTTGAATATTGGTCAGGATCTCACACCTGCTTCATGTGAAACTCTTCCCTGATGATTTCTGCCGGGCTACCGGCTAGTTCTCTTTCGCAGTTTGCCAGGCGGTATAGGTATTTTCAGGAGGAAAAGACTCGGCATGTTTGGGATTATTAAGCTGACAATTCATACGATTACGGGAATGTGGGTCAGTATTGTGTTGTTTAAATTGATGACGAATGGCTGGAGTGGTTTCTACTTTCAGTGCTGTGTACTAAGCCTGGTATTCCTGACGGTTAGCTGGTTGTTGAGTGGTGAATGGTTAGCGGGAAAGAGTAAGGCTGAACCCTCACGTTCAACCTTACTCTCATTTACACGTTACGCTTTTTTAAAGCGGGCAAAGAGATGTTCCACTACAACGAAAAAGACCGGAACGAAGTAAATTGCCAGCACTGTTGCGGCAAACATCCCGCCCATCACGCCGGTACCTACCGCGTTTTGCGCGCCAGAACCGGCACCATGACTGATAACCAGCGGCAGCACGCCGAGAATAAAGGCCAGAGAGGTCATCAGGATTGGGCGTAAACGCATCCGCGCCGCTTCGATGATTGCCTCTATCGGCGTTTTCCCTTCTTTCTGCATCATCTCAACGGCAAATTCGACAATCAGGATGGCGTTCTTGGCGGAAAGCCCGATGGTGGTCAGCAAACCAACCTGGAAGTAGACGTCATTACTTAAGCCGCGTAGATCGGTGGCCAGTAATGCGCCAACGACGCCTAACGGTACAACCAACATCACCGAGAACGGAATTGACCAGCTCTCATAAAGTGCGGCGAGGGCGAGGAACACCACGACCAGTGAAATGGCATACAGCGCGGGAGCCTGATTTGAGGATAACGCTTCCTGATACGACAGTCCGGTCCATGAGTAGCCGACGCCTGCCGGAAGTTTAGCGACCAGGTCTGCCATAAATTTCATGGCGTCACCGGTACTTTTCCCGGCCGCCGCTTCACCTAAAATCTCCATTGACGGGATGCCGTTGTAGCGTTCCAGTCGCGGTGAACCATAGGTCCATTCGGTAGACGAATAGGCCGAAAGCGGTGCCATCGTGCCAGAGGCGTTGCGTACATACCATTGGTTGATGTTATCCGGCAACATACGGAACGGCGTGCCTGCCTGGACATACACTTTTTTCACCCGCCCCTGGTTGAGGAAGTCGTTCACGTAGCTGCTGCCGAAGGCGGTGGAAATTGTCTGGTTGATATCAGACAGCGCCACACCCATAGCCTCGGCTTTCGCGGCGTTGACGTTCACTTTGAACATCGGCGTATCTTCCAGGCCGTTCGGGCGTACACCGGTGACTTGATTCGGTGATTGCGCTGCCAGTGATAACAGCTCGTTTCGCGCCTGGGTTAGTTTTTCGTGCCCCAGGTTACCGTTGTCCAGCAGTTCCATATCAAAACCTGACGCGGTACCCAGTTCAGCCACCGCGGGTAAGTTGAACGGGAAGACGACGGCTTTATTGATACTGCTTAACGCAATCATTGCCCGCTGAATGATCGCGGTAACCGAGTTTTCCTCACCGACACGTTCAGACCACGGCTTGAGACTGATAAACGCCAGGCCGTTGTTTTGCCCCTGGCCGCTGAAGCCAAAGCCGCCAACGGTAAATACCGACTGAACATTATCTTTCTCTTTAGTCAGATAATAATCCGTCACCTGTTGCAGCACTTTCGTGGTGTTAACCATGGTGGCACCGGAAGGTAACTGCGCGGTGGTCATAAATACCCCCTGATCCTCTTCTGGTAAGAAAGAGGTCGGCGTGCGCAGGAACAGCACCGCCATCCCGGCGCAAATCAGCAGGTAGACCACCATGTAGCGACCGGTACAACGCAACAGCGAGCGGGTACTGTCGGTATAGTGCTGAGTTGATTTTTCAAACAGCGTGTTGAAGCGTGCGAACAGGGCGTTAGGTTTGTGACCGCCTTCCGGCGCGGCTTTCAGAATGGTGGCGCACAGGGCAGGGGTCAGGCTCATTGCCACAAATACTGAAAGCAGCATGGAGGAGATCAGCGTGATGGAGAACTGGCGGTAGATCTCCCCGGTTGCACCGCTCATAAAGGCCATCGGCATAAACACTGCGGAAAGAACAACGGCAATCCCGACCAGCGCACGTTGGATCTGCCCCATCGATTTATGCGTCGCTTCCTTCGGCGGTAGTTTATCTTCCGCAATGACACGCTCGACGTTCTCCACCACCACGATGGCGTCATCCACCAGTAACCCTATCGCCAGCACCATCCCGAACATAGTTAACGTGTTGATGGTGAAACCGACCGCCGACAAGATCGCAAACGTCCCGAGAATAACCACCGGTACGGCAATCGTCGGGATGATTGTGGCACGGAAATTCTGCAAAAACAGATACATGACCAGGAAGACGAGGATGATAGCCTCAACCAGTGTTTTAAAAACTTCCTGAATAGAAATTTCGATAAACGGCGTGGTGTCGTAAGGATAAACCGTCTTCAGACTTGCGGGGAAATAGGCTGATAAGCGGTTCAGCTCCTCTTTGACTGCCCGCGAGGTATCCAGGGCGTTTGCTCCGGCAGCCAGTTTGATGGCGATCCCGGCAGCAGGTTTGCCGTTATAGCGCGCCACGGTGGAATAGTCTTCCGCTCCAAGTTCGACGCGGGCGACATCACGCAGCAGCACTTGCGAACCATCTTGCTGAACTTTCAACAGGATTTTGCCAAATTCTTCCGGCGTTTGCAGACGCGTCTGCACAATGATCGAGGCGTTTAGTTGCTGGTCTGCCGCCTGTGGCATGCCACCCAGTTGACCACCAGAAATCTGGTTGTTCTGCACCTTAATCTGGGAAATAACATCGGAAGGTACCAGATTGTATTTATTGAGTTTTTGCGGGTCCAGCCAGATACGCATGGCGTACTCGGAACCAAAGAGCTGTACGCTACCAACGCCCGCGGTACGGCTTAGCGGGTCTTTGATATTAGACGCTACATAGTCCGCGATATCGTACTGGTTGAGGCTGCCGTTATCAGAAATAAACGCCGCTACCATCAGGATATTACTGCTCGACTTATCGACGCTAATCCCCTGCTGCTGCACCGCTTCAGGTAATGAAGGCATAGCGAGCTGCAGTTTATTTTGCACCTGAACCTGTGCGATATCAGGCGATGTCCCAGTCTCGAAGGTCAGAGTGATAGAGGCATTGCCCGCCGCATCACTGGTTGAAGACATGTACATCAGGCCATCAAGCCCATTCATATTTTGCTCAATCACCTGAGTGACCGAGTCTTCTACCGTTTGCGCATCGGCACCTGGATAGGTTGCGCTGACGGTTATGGTCGGTGGCGCAATCTGCGGATACTGCGCAACCGGTAAGTTCATGATCGCCAGACCGCCTGCAAGCATCATAATAATGGCAAGTACCCAGGCAAAAACCGGGCGATCAATAAAATAGTTAGCCATGAAAGTCCCCTTAAGCCTGCAACGTTATTGTTTCGATTCGGTGCTGGCGTTTTCCTGGCTGGAGGAAATTGCTCGTGCTTTGATACCCGGACGAATGCGTTGCAAACCGGAAACGATCACCCGATCGCCAGCCTGCAAGCCAGAGGTGACAACCCACTGGTCGCCGATGGCTTTGCTGGCTTCGATTTCGCGTAGCTGCACGACATCGTCTTTATCCAGAATGAGCGCCGTTGCTTTACCCTGGGCGTTGTGGGTGACGCCTTCCTGCGGCACCAGTAATACATTCTGGCGGCTACCTTCATCCACTAATGCCGTAACGTACATGCCAGGCAGCAAGTCACCATTTGGGTTGGGGAAAATCGCCCGTAACGTCACGGAGCCCGTGGTTTCATCCACCGTCGGGTCGGAGAATTTCAGCGTGCCGGTCTGGCTGTAACGTTTACCATTTTCCAGATTGAGCTGTACTGGCGTACTGCCCTGAACCTGTTTGATTTGCCCACTGGCGACCTCTTCTTTCATACGCAAGAAATCCTGCACCGACTGCGTGAGATCGACATAAATCGGGTCCAGACGTTGTACGGTAACCAGCGAATCTGCCTGATTAGCGGTAACGAGTGCGCCGACGGTCACCGACGATTTCCCGCTGACGCCCGTAATCGGCGAGGTGACATTCGCGTATTGCAAATTGATCGTCGCCTGTTCAACAGCCGCTTTGGCGACGGTGACATTGGCTTCTGCTTCATTCAGCTGGGTGCGCGCGGTGTCGTAATCCTGACGGCTAACGTAGTTGGTCTTCAGCAACGATGCCTGGCGGTTAAAGGTGATGCGGGCATTGCTGGCGGTAGAGAGCGCTTTCGCCAGCGTGCCTTTGGCGGAGTTCAGCTCGGCCTGTAAAGGTGCAGGATCAATCTGATACAGCGAATCGCCCTGGTTCACTTTATCGCCTTCGATAAAGTTGCGTTTAATGATAATACCGCCAACCTGGGGACGTATCTCGGCAACTTCATAAGGAACGGTTCTACCGGGCAATTCGCTCAATACATTGACCGAACCGGGGGAGAGTGTGACGACACCGACCTCAGGCGTCATGGCGGCGGCGTTTTCCGCCGATTTGTCATCGCAGGCGGTGAGCATCGCGCCGCAGAATAACAACGGTATTAACAGCTTTCTTCTTCTGTTCATTTTAGTCCCTGAAAATTCTTGAGAAATAACGGTTCTTTAAATTGCGCGCGAGGAGAGATATGAGGGATTTACAGACCAGCGGCATAGTGGGGTTGTCAGCCAGTAAGGTGGGATACAGGCATAGTGATCGACATGGTGAGGTCAACGACAAAAAAAATGTTGCCGTTCTGCCAACAGTTCCTGCCAGCATTCGGGCAACGAAGGGTTCTACTGGTGGATACACATACCAGGGGAATAAAGTCGTTTTAACCTCTCCTTTAGTAATCACCGGGGGTAATGAAATCAGCATCTGCATCCCTCGTCATGCCAGCCATCAATTTCAGTTGCTTATGTCCTGACTAAAAATAAGATGTGATACCCAGGGTGACGATGTCGCTCATACGTCTTAGTTTCAGCTTGTACATAATGTTGAATTTCTGAATCTTTAATGTTTGTTGCGAAATATTGAGCGTCGACGTGATATTGCTTTCATTTTTATTTTTCAGAATCAGTTGCATAATTTTGAACTGATTATGTGAAAAACATAATTGTGAATTCTTATGGGGCAAGTGTTTACCATAAGTAATCTCAAGAAGATTTTTGATACTTTCTTTGCGGCTGACAAAATAAATAGGCGCTTTAGCTTTTAGTTTACTGATGTGATAAGGTGCCAAAACAATAATTCTCTCGGCATCTAATTTCTCCAGAAATTTAATCGCTTCTTCATCAAGGATATGATTGTGATAGGTATCAATGATAACCTTGAAGGGTTTATTGCCTACTTTTTTGATCTCTGACAGGGAATTGATTTTTATCATTTCGTGATTATCTTTCAACTGCCAAAAGCCCTGTAAAAGAAAAGAATCTTTCGTCATGAGAAAAATCATAACTTGCTCCTTAGCCGTTATCGTTTCGAACATGTCATCCTTTTCATTATTTACATCCTTGTCCGAATCGTTGTTCAATATAGTAAACGCCTATAAGAACTTTGCCCTTCGTGAACTAATACGTCTATTAACACTAATCAATGCTTCAGATTTATCCATCACACACTCCATATATTGATCCTAAGTAAAATTCCTGGTTGTTATCAGTTTGTAAACGGCAAACAAAAACTTAACGTTTACGGATTACTGCCCAAGAATAAGTTATCAATAACCAGTTTGTGATCTCTGAAGAATATTACTAAAGTTAAAATGTAATCCGATTTAAATATCGAGTCTCCTTGTTTCGACTTAAGCTGGCAATTGGATTGCCAGCTTTCTTTTAACGCATTGAAATTACCTGAGTAAATAACTCATTCATGTCTTCAGGTTTTTATATAGCGTCTGGAGACACGGATATTTATGCAATGTAATCAACGCCAGTTGCAAAAAATGAACCCGGATTACTTATTTAACCGCCCATAGCATCAACGCTTACGGAACTCTTTGTTCACTTTCCCACAGCACTTTTAAAACATTAAACCTGACTACGGAAAATATCAGCCATGATAATGTTTGAAATGGCTAATTTGCCATGGAATGAAAAAAATTAGATGAAATTCAGTAGGTTGAAATAATCATCAGCAGGTAATTATTTCAATGATAGTGCGCAATTGATCTACAACGCTGTGTAGCGGAGAGAGTATTAATCGGATCATAGTCACATCAAGTGACTATGATCCGGGTGACAACAGGAATAATTATTGCTGCTTAACGAACAAACTGGCGAAGCTGAACAGGCTGGCGGCGCTAAATATCAGTTCAATACCCACCAGTGTGGAAACCAAAGTTACAGACACCATCGGCGTTGCACCAAGGAATATCCATGCAATGACGATATCCAGCACACCAATAACGAGCTGTAGCCAGCTGCCTTTCATTGAACGCTGACGATACCAACTCATCAGGCGAATAACCCCTGCAACACAGAACAAACCGGCAATAAATGCCGCAATGGCAAAAATGCCCAGCTCCGGTGCGCGGATGAAGAAATAGCCGATCAATAAATAGGCGACTGCGACGAGGAAACCGGATAATACCGGCCAGAAATTATGACTGCGGTTGCTGAATAATCCAACAATAAGCGCAACGCCCGAGCAGATTAATAATGCACCCACTACCGTGCTTAAAATATCGCCAGAGACGAACGGGAAACTGATACACAGCAACCCGACGATAAACAGCAACACGGCAATAAACTGGATTGCTCTGCGATGCTTTTTCAGCATCTCCAGATCAAACTTCAAAATTGTTGCCTTATCTATATATAACATAGAACCACCCTATAAAATTAAGAAGAAAATCCCCTGCTATCAATCTATGCCAAAAACGCGTCTAAGAATGCAGTCGATTTAATAAAAATTTCCTAATTACAGTATCTGATGCATCTGTAACTCATTGTATTGAAATAAAAATATCTGATTTTGATATTTTCCATCAACATGACATATACAGAAAACCAGGTTATAACCTCAGTGTCGAAATTGATTCGTGACGGCTCTTTCACTTTATAGTTGAGGATATTACGATGAAAAAAGTATTAGGCGTTATTCTTGGTGGTCTGCTTCTTCTGCCAGTTGTGAGCAATGCAGCGGATGCGCAAAAAGCAGCCGATAACAAAAAACCGGTCAACTCCTGGACCTGTGAAGATTTCTTGGCTGTGGACGAATCCTTCCAGCCAACTGCAGTTGGTTTTGCTGAAGCGCTGAACAACAAAGATAAACCAGAAGATGCGGTTTTAGATGTTCAGGGTATTGCAACCGTAACCCCAGCTATCGTTCAGGCTTGTACTCAGGATAAACAAGCCAACTTTAAAGATAAAGTTAAAGGCGAGTGGGACAAAATTAAGAAAGATATGTAATTCCGGGAATGCGTTACATCGTACTTCCTTGCATATTGAACAGGCCGGAATATCTTCTTTAAAAGCAGCTATTCCTCCTGTTCATATATAATCTCTATATTGAATGGGTTACAAAATGAATATTTCATCTCTCCGTAAAGCGTTTATTTTTATGGGCGCTGTAGCGGCTTTGTCACTGGTGAACGCACAATCTGCGCTGGCAGCCAATGAATCCGCTAAAGATATGACCTGCCAGGAATTTATTGATCTGAATCCAAAAGCAATGACACCGGTTGCATGGTGGATGCTGCATGAAGAGACAGTATATAAAGGTGGCGATACCGTTACTTTAAATGAAACCGATCTCACTCAAATTCCTAAAGTGATCGAATACTGCAAGAAAAACCCGCAGAAAAATTTGTATACCTTCAAAAATCAAGCATCTAATGACTTGCCGAATTAATGAGGTACAAGTAAAAAGGAGTAGCAAGTTGAGCCATCTTGCTGCTCCTTTTTGCTTTTTTATATGACAGCAGAATTTATTATACGTCTTATACTCGCAGCAATTGCCTGTGGCGCTATTGGCATGGAAAGGCAAATGCGCGGCAAAGGAGCAGGGTTACGCACACATGTATTAATTGGCATGGGAAGCGCCCTGTTTATGATTGTTTCGAAATATGGTTTTGCTGACGTGCTGTCTTTAAATCACGTCGGACTGGACCCCAGCCGTATTGCTGCTCAGGTGGTGACGGGCGTCGGGTTTATCGGCGCAGGTAACATTCTCGTTCGTAACCAAAATATTGTAGGTCTGACGACGGCAGCGGATATCTGGGTGACCGCCGCCATTGGTATGGTTATTGGTAGCGGTATGTACGAACTGGGCATTTATGGTTCAGTGATGACCTTGCTGGTGCTGGAAGTCTTCCATCAATTAACCTTCCGCCTGATGAACAAAAATTACCATTTACAGCTGACATTAGTGAACGGTAATACGGTATCAATGCTCGACTGGTTTAAGCAGCAAAAAATAAAAACTGATTTAGTTTCGTTGCAGGAAAATGAAGATCATGAAGTGGTCGCCATTGATATCCAGCTTCATGCCACAACGTCGATAGAAGACCTGTTGCGATTATTAAAAGGTATGGCAGGGGTGAAAGGCGTTTCAATTAGCTAATCTTTATAGTTATTTATTCACAGGAGTACCAGAGCGGTACTCCTGTTGGTTTTAATGATCGAGGACGATCAGGGGTGAATGGCTGGCAGGATCTTTAAGTACGGTAATATCCGCGCCGTAAAGCATGGTCAGCGCCTGCTGTGTCAATACGTCCTGTGGTTTACCATTTGCGATAACCTTTCCTTTTTGCATTAATACAACACGGTCTGCATAACGCGCGGCAAGATTTAGATCGTGCAATACGCAGCAAACATTGAACTGCCGTTCGTGAACTAGCTGGCGTAATAAACGAAACAAGTGCTGCTGATGGTGAATATCCAGCGCCGAAGTTGGTTCATCAAGAAATAACCATTTCGGTGAGGGAGTAGGTTCCCAGAGTTGCACCAGCAGGCGCGCTAATTGCACGCGCTGTTGTTCACCACCGGATAATTGCCGATAGTCACGGTTTGCTAACGCCTGACAGTCACATAACGCCATTATTTGTGCTGTTTCATTATCCTGATTACCAGTGCGATGCGGATGCCGCCCCATCTGGATAACTTCTTGTACGCTGAATGGAAACGCCATGTGGCTATTTTGACGCATCACGGCCCGGTGTTTCGCCAGTTCAGTAATCGACCATTCATTTAATGGCTTATTAAACAACCGACATTCGCCGCTATCAGGTTGAAGATAGCCGGTTAACTGGCGAAGCAGCGTAGATTTTCCCGCACCATTAGGGCCGAGAATGGCAACAATTTCCCCACCGGGAAAAGTCAGCGAGACATTGTCAGTCAGACGCCGCCCCTGAAGGCTATAAACCAGATTCTGGGCGCTGATCATGTGATCCTCCGGTTGCGCAGAATCAACCACATAAAATAAGGACCGCCAAGCAGGCTGGTTAATAATCCCACGGGCATTTCTGCTGGCTGTACCAGCGTGCGGGCAAGCGTGTCTGCCATCAGCAATAAACAGGCTCCGGCGAGGGCGGAGCAAGGGATTAGCCAGCGGTGATTTGCCCCGGTAGTCATACGAATCAGATGCGGGATCACCAGGCCAATAAAGCCGATAATGCCGCTTACCGATACGGCGGCACCAACGAGCAGTGAGCTAATCAACAGTAATTGTTGGCGTTTACGCTTTACGTTCACGCCGAGGTAATGGGCTTCTTCATCACCAAGTTGCAGCAAATTCAGCGTTCCGGCGAGACACGTTGTTGCCATAATGGCGGGCAGAATGAAGGAACTGGCAACCAATAACGTTGGCCATTGCGCCTGACCGAGATTGCCCATCATCCACAACGTGAGTTGTCGTAGCTGTTGCTCATCGCCGATATAGCTCAGGATGCCGATCGCTGCGCCGCACAGGGCATTGATGGCGATACCGGCGAGTAACAATTGCATCATGCTGCCATCGCGATGGCGCTGCGTGATGAGAAAAATGATGGTACAGACCACTAAACTTCCGGCGATGGCAAACACCATTTGCTCATAGAGCACCAGCACCACTGGGAAGGAGAAGGGCAGCACAATAGCAACGCCAACCATTAATGCAGAACCGCTACTGACGCCAAGTAATCCTGGGTCAGCCATTGGGTTGCGAAAAAGCCCCTGCATAATTACCCCGGCGGTTGCCAACGCTGCACCTACCAGCACCGCCAGCAAAACCCGTGGTAGACGAATATTGAGCCAGATATCACGGTATTCCTCATCAAAAAGAGCATCAAAACTGATCCTTAACGCTCCCTGACTGGCACCGAACAGCACCAGAGCTAGCAATAATAGTGATAGCCCCATAAAGACCCTGGCGGAAGAGAGTGAATCCTTGAGCACGCAAAACTCCGTTACGACATTACGGCGCGGACATGCCGCGCCGGGGTATCACGCCGGTTTCAGGTCCGGTTCAATCAGACTGTAGACCTGCTGGTTAAGTGCTGGCGCATTTGCCAGTTCATGGATATGTGCGGCGACATCGGCACGGTGAACAAAACCATGACACTCCTGATTTTGTATCCGTTGTGCTTTGCCCGTTGCCGCCCCATCAAGCAGACCGCCAGGGCGGAGAATGGCGTAATCAAGCTGGCTGGTTTGCAACCAGCTTTCCGCCAGCGTTTTTTCCCGTACCGCCTGACCAAACGCAGCCTTTGCCCGCTCCGATAAAAACGGCCAGCTATCGCCACATCCCAAAGAGGTCACCAGAATCATGCGACTGATGCCGGCCTTTTCGGCCTCATCAATCACTGTTCTGTGTGCCAGATAATCCTGAGTTCCGCCCATTGTTGAGATGATAAGCGCATCCTGGCCAGCTGCGCGGCAAGCAGCCGCGACTACGCTGGCATCACAGGCGTCGCCTGTAAAAACCTGTACGCCTTGTTGCGCCAGTTTCGTGGCGGCATCAGCATGACGAACGACAGCAACGACCGGACGTTGTTCCGCCAGCGCCAGTTCAAGCGTTCTGGCACCCACACCTTTTCCGCCTGCGCCAAAGAGTAGCCACGGCGTCATCAGGCGTGTTCCTTTAACGATGCTGCCAGAGCATGGAAGGCGCTGACTTGTTCGCTCAGGAGCTGACGATGGTCATCCCTGCCGAGGAAGATTTTCAGCATTGCGCTGCCTTCTTTGTTGAAAAAGAGAATGGATGCGGTGTCCATGCCCATAAATTTACGTTCGATCAAGGCAATATGTGTGCAGTTTTCTGCTTTGATATGCCCGGACATGCCGTGCTTTCCGCGTAGGTTGAAATAGCCGTGGCGGTGGAAACCCGAAGGCAGTTCGCCGCTAAATTCGAGGATAACATCGGCAGTATGTACTAACGTGGTGACGTTGCCCCATTCGCAGACGGTATCCCAGACAGTATCGAATTTATCGCCTGACACTATGGTTGAGGAGGGCAGGTTTTTCACTACTTCCAGCAGTGTGGTGTTGTATTGTTCGGCTACCACCTCCAGCGTACCGTCCGGCTCCGTTTTCAAAAATTCTTGTAACGAGACATGGCTCATAAATCACTCCTGTTATGGTTTTTCACGCACAATCGCTGGCGCATTTAGTACCTGAATTAGTTCATTAAGAGACTGCAAAATATTGCTTGCCCAGAAACGACCTTCATTAGTCAGCCGCAGGCAAGTTGACGCATCGCGGCTTAAGCCTTTTTGGTGCCATTGAGCCAGTAACGGCGCGAGTTTTTCGGCATGTGGCGTAAGTTCATCCAGCGGTACACGCGCTGTTTCAACACCTGACTGCAAGGTATGACGCCATTGCGCATTACGTTCGGCGTTACGCATGATCATCATCAGCGGTTTTTTGCCTGCCGCGACGGATTCATGCCAGGTCTGAAGATTGCGTTCGTTCATCCAGGAGTAACCATTAATCGAACCGCCGGCTCCGGAACCAAAGGCCAGACAATCGGCACCTTGTTTAATCAGCAGGTTATAGAGATTGCGTTCGCGTGTGGTACGGCCCCAGTGGCTGTTACTGATGCAGCGCCAACCGGCATCGTCCATAAAATCACACCCTTGCAGATAAAGATCGCGACGTTCTGCCGGAGAGGGCACGGTAGTACGCCCATTTTCCACGGCTTTGCCCAGCGGTGTATTGGGCAGGACATTGAGCGCATAGAGATCGACGCCGTCGAGACCGATATCGCGGGCAATAGCCAGATCTTCTCCCCAGGTTTGCGCATCCTGACCCGGCAGGCCAAACAGCAGGTCACAGACCACCGCAGCACGGTCACGTTTGACCAGGCTTTCCATAAACGCAATGGCGGTTGGGCCATCCGAGGTGCGGGCCATTTTCTTGCGGATTTTGCTGTTAAACGACTGGATACCAATTGAGAAGCGGTTTGCTCCTGCATCAAGACAAGCATCGATTCGCTCAGCGTCAAAATTCAGTACCCGGCCTTCGATAGTGATTTCACAATCAGGGGCCAGTGGCAGCTTTTCTCGTAATATATTGATAATTCTGGCTAAATCGTGTGCAGAAAGCGCGGAAGGCGTGCCGCCACCGAAATAGACCGCGTGGATGGGGGCAGACTGATGCAATACGCTGTCCGCTTCCATTTCTATTTCACGAATCAGGGCGTCGGTATAATGAGCACACGCATCTTCATTAAAACGGTTCTGATAAAAACCACAAAACGTGCAGTGTGTTGCACAAAAAGGAATGTGTAGATAAACCAGTCGCTTACGTGGTGATACCGTTTGATTGAGCATCTCTTGCCAGGTCTGTGCCAGTTGCTCTTTGGCAACCGGAATGGCCCCACGAAACGGCATCATGGCGCGCCTGTCTTTAAATGGCTGATCACCGTCTAAAGCAAAATGTGGCGTGAGATCCAGGGTGTTATTTGCGTTCATTCGTCTGATTTAAATCCATTTATTGCGGCCAAAGCTGCTGGTGTAAAGACTCAACGACATCAGCAATACGCGGACCCATTCCCAGAATCAGGTTTTGATCAACGGTGATAATGCGCTGGTTTTTCCATGCGGCAGTGTGGGTAATTCCGGCAATAGAACGTAGCCGATTAATATCGCCATCGACCATTTGTGAGGTTACGACAATCACTTCTGGATTGGCCGCAATCAGTGATTCTGCACTGTAGCTTTTGTACTGCTGGTAGGTTGCGACGTTTTCTGCTCCGGCAAGCGAAAGAATGGCGTCCGCGACGCTGCCTTTACCGGCAACCTGTGGCGCACTTCCGCCTGCGGAGAGAATAAACATGGCTTTAACCGGGGCTTTTTTGGCCGCCACGTTTTGCTGTACTCGCTCCAGGCGTTGGTTGATCTGTGTCACCAGCGCCTCGCCTTGTTCAGGAACCTGTAGCGTTTTTGCCAGTTGGCGAATGTTGGCGTACATCTGCTCAAGGGTGGCAGGCACACGCGGCAGGGTGACGACGTTGACTTTCTGCGCTCGTAATTGGTCGAGCACAATTTGTGGCCCGGCATCCTGCCAGGTAATTACGCTATCCGGGCGAAGTGACAAAATGCCTTCGCTGCTGAGTTGTTTCCAGTAGCCAATATGCGGCAGTTTGGCGGTTTCTGGTGGATAAGATGTCGTTTCATCGACACCAACCACGCGTTCGCCAGCGCCCATCGCGTAGATTAGCTCCGTCAGCGATCCTCCTGCGACCACGATACGTTCGGCAGCCGTTACGCTAAAAGCCCAGCTAAGAGCCAGTACTGCCGTAAACAATTTTTTTCGTTTTACCGCGGTCTTCGCGGCAGAGGCCACGGCTGAAATACATAACGTCAGTGGGGAAAAAAGAAACGGCCTGGTGATGATCCTTGGCATAATATGAGAACTCTTATCAAGTTGAGAATGATCATGATTATCATTTGAGTTATATATGAAATACAACCGTCGATTCAATACGCACGGCGTTACAAGCGTATTTATTTTTGATTTTTATCAAGATGCTTCGTCAGCTAACGTTCTTGTTACCGACTAAATTTCAGCGCGGGAAAAAGCTGAGAACCCAGAGATATCGAGGCTTGCAGAGCAAAGCGAAGAGGAAATTATCACTGTTAACGACAAAGTTTAGTGATGAGGTCATGGGGGAATAACCATAAAAATAAAGTGGTTTTCAGGGCGCGGGATAGGTTTCATAACCCCCTGTTTATTGTGTTAATGGCGGTTAAAAAAAGCTTGATCATAAAAAATTGATCGATAATAATTCTCATTATCACGTTTGCGCTTAACAAAACACGACCATATGGATAACAAAACCATAGCATTTGCAAGGGATAGCGCACAGCGCTCTTCACTCCTGATGGGGCATATCGTTTTGCCTGACAAAGAGGGCGTGCTTTTGCGTATTTGCCGAGATACCAGGCAATTTCATGGGATATAAACGCCTGTAAACTCACCCGGCGAATATTATCGCTCTGAATTTTAAATAAATTTATTTTTCGCCAGCCACCCCGGTATTAACCCAGGCAGCCAGCATTTTTTATTTTCCTCATGGAGAATCGCTATGTCACGTCCGCAATTTACCTCGTTGCGTTTGAGTTTGTTGGCTTTGGCTGTTTCTGCCACCTTGCCAACGTTTGCTTTTGCTACTGAAACCATGACCGTTACGGCAACGGGGAATGCCCGTAGTTCCTTCGAAGCGCCTATGATGGTCAGCGTCATCGACACTTCCGCTCCTGAAAATCAAACGGCTACTTCAGCCTCCGATCTGCTGCGTCATGTTCCTGGAATTACTCTTGATGGTACCGGACGAACCAACGGCCAGGATGTAAATATGCGTGGCTATGATCATCGCGGCGTGCTGGTTCTTGTCGATGGTGTTCGCCAGGGAACGGATACCGGACACCTGAATGGCACTTTTCTCGATCCAGCGCTGATCAAGCGTGTTGAGATTGTTCGCGGACCTTCAGCATTACTGTATGGCAGTGGTGCGCTGGGTGGAGTGATCTCCTACGATACGGTCGATGCAAAAGATTTATTGCAGGAAGGACAAAGCAGTGGTTTTCGTGTCTTTGGTACTGGCGGCACGGGGGACCATAGCCTGGGATTAGGCGCGAGCGCGTTTGGGCGAACTGAAAATCTGGATGGTATTGTGGCCTGGTCCAGTCGCGATCGGGGTGATTTACGCCAGAGCAATGGTGAAACCGCGCCGAATGACGAGTCCATTAATAACATGCTGGCGAAAGGGACCTGGCAAATTGATTCAGCCCAGTCTCTGAGCGGTTTAGTGCGTTACTACAACAACGACGCGCGTGAACCAAAAAATCCGCAGACCGTTGAAGCTTCTGATAGCAGCAACCCGATGGTTGATCGTTCAACAATTCAACGCGATGCGCAGCTTTCTTATAAACTCGCCCCGCAGGGCAACGACTGGTTAAATGCAGATGCAAAAATTTACTGGTCGGAAGTCCGTATTAATGCGCAAAACACGGGGAGTTCCGGCGAGTATCGTGAACAGATAACAAAAGGAGCCAGGCTGGAGAACCGTTCCACTCTATTTGCCGACAGTTTCGCTTCTCACTTACTGACATATGGCGGTGAGTATTATCGTCAGGAACAACATCCGGGCGGCGCGACGACGGGCTTCCCGCAAGCAAAAATCGATTTTAGCTCCGGCTGGCTACAGGATGAGATCACCTTACGAGATCTGCCGATTACTCTGCTTGGCGGAACCCGCTATGACAGTTATCGCGGTAGCAGCGACGGCTACAAAGATGTTGATGCCGACAAATGGTCATCTCGCGCGGGGATGACTATCAACCCGACTAACTGGCTGATGTTATTTGGCTCATATGCCCAGGCATTCCGCGCCCCGACGATGGGCGAAATGTATAACGATTCTAAGCACTTCTCGATTGGTCGCTTCTATACCAACTATTGGGTGCCAAACCCGAACTTACGTCCGGAAACTAACGAAACTCAGGAGTACGGTTTTGGGCTGCGTTTTGATGACCTGATGTTGTCCAATGATGCCCTGGAATTTAAAGCCAGCTACTTTGATACCAAAGCGAAGGATTACATCTCCACGACCGTCGATTTCGCGGCGGCGACAACTATGTCGTATAACGTCCCGAACGCCAAAATCTGGGGCTGGGATGTGATGACGAAATATACCACTGATCTGTTTAGCCTTGATGTGGCCTATAACCGTACCCGCGGCAAAGACACCGATACCGGCGAATATATCTCCAGTATTAACCCGGATACCGTTACCAGCACCCTGAATATTCCGATCGCTCACAGTGGCTTCTCTGTTGGGTGGGTTGGTACGTTTGCCGATCGCTCAACACATATCAGCAGCAGTTACAGCAAACAACCAGGCTATGGCGTGAATGATTTCTACGTCAGTTATCAAGGACAACAGGCGCTCAAAGGTATGACCACTACTTTGGTGTTGGGTAACGCTTTCGACAAAGAGTACTGGTCGCCACAAGGCATCCCACAGGATGGTCGTAATGGAAAAATTTTCGTGAGTTATCAATGGTAATCATCTGCCCCGATATTTCGGGGCATTTATCTGGAAGGAAGAGAGACAATGAACCACTACACACGCTGGCTTGAGTTAAAAGAACAAAATCCCGGAAAGTACGCGCGTGACATCGCAGGTTTAATGAATATTAGCGAAGCAGAACTGGCATTTGCACGCGTCACGCACGATGCGTGGCGGATGCGCGGCGATATCCGTGACATTCTGGCGGCGCTCGAAAGTGTTGGCGAGACCAAATGTATTTGTCGTAATGAATATGCAGTCCATGAGCAAGTTGGTGCGTTCACAAACCAGCATTTGAACGGACATGCCGGATTGATCCTCAATCCACGCGCGCTGGATTTGCGTCTGTTTCTCAATCAATGGGCCAGTGTTTTTCACATTAAAGAAAATACGACTCGTAGCGAACGCCAGAGTATTCAGTTCTTTGATCATCAGGGCGATGCATTACTAAAAGTTTATGCCACCGACAATACCGATATGGCGGCATGGAGTGAGCTTCTGGCACGGTTTATCGCCGATGAGAATACGCCGCTTGAGTTAAAAGCCGGTGATGCGCCAGTCGTTCAAATGCGAGCCGATGCCAGTGTGGTTGAGCAAGAGTGGCGGGCGATGACCGACGTTCATCAGTTTTTTACGTTGCTCAAGCGCCACAACCTGACGCGCCAACAGGCGTTCAATCTGGTGGCAGACGATTTGGCCTGCAAAGTATCCAACAGTGCGTTGGCGCAAATTCTTGAATCTGCACAGCAGGATGGCAATGAAATCATGGTGTTTGTTGGCAACCGTGGCTGCGTACAGATTTTCACTGGCGTGGTAGAAAAAGTGGTGCCAATGAAAGGTTGGCTGAATATTTTTAACCCGACGTTTACTCTTCATCTATTAGAAGAGAGCATTGCTGAAACCTGGGTAACCCGTAAACCTGCTAGTGACGGTTATGTGACCAGTCTGGAATTGTTTGCCCATGATGGTACGCAGATAGCGCAACTTTATGGTCAACGTACAGAAGGCGAACAGGAGCAAGCGCAATGGCGTAAGCAAATTGCTTCGCTGATACCGGAAGGCGTTACTGCATAACGTATAATTAACGGGAGGTCTGGCTATTTATTGCTGGGCCTCTTTATATTAATCAATCGATCACACCAGATAATCAATATGCTGATGGCGTACCAACTCATTGATCCGCTTAAGATTGAGGATCATCATGATATTGTGTTTATGGCAGTAGAACGTTTTTAGCGATATTTTCAGTTTCTCCAGAATATCTTCCGTTGTCATTTGATTCGCAATGCAGCTCAGAACCTGATGCTGCTTGCGCGAAAGGGACACATCCGCTTCAGGCACAGAGCAGTAACTGCCATTGATGAGTGCGACAAAGTCGATGATGGTGATAGTTCGCGGAACAAAGGTCACCGGTACTTTCCCCAGGCAGCGTTTAATATTAAAGGGGGAGAAAATAATCACATGGACAGGTTTTAATCGTTCAATTTGAGTGAGCAAATTAGAATGAAATACATTATTCATTAATGTATCAATAATGACGAAGGCATGCTGATGCAACATTACGTCGATCTCTTCTTCGTTCTGTATATGAACGACATTACCTTTACTCAGAATGTTTTTCATCGCAGTGAAGAACATCGTATCCCTGGTAATTATAAGAAACATAACCGACTCCTGGTGCGGACATTAACTTTATAATCAGTTTGCCAAAGGTAATTAACAGGACAGGGCTTATAATAATAGTTAGCTGGCTGTGTATTAATTTGATGTAATGCATGATGCAGATGCTGAGAAAGCATCTGCATCTCTCGGTGGTGTTATTTGACCAGCTCAGGTGTTACCTGACTCACCGCATTGGTGTAGTAAGGCGCGCCCCAGCCCGGTTCCGGCCAGAATGCACCATAGCCGTAATCCCACAGGTTATAGGTGGTATTAACCACTTCTCTCAAATGCCACACCTGGATGCCCTGCATATTCACTTCGAGGAAGTTATACGGGACTTTATTGATAAAGCCAGGTTGTTCACCCTGAATGGTACCGAGGATGGTAACAAAGTGATTACGATAGTTCACTGGATCAAGGAAGCCGCTTTGTCTGGCGAGCAGTCGGCCCTGATAGTTGGCTTCAATATCAGGCTTCGCATAGCTATCCAACGGTAATACAGCGATTTCTAACAACGTATCCGTTTTGCCATTGATAACGTTGATAACCTTCCCACCAAAGCGCGCTTGTTGACCAACATATAACCCCGGCTGGTTATGAACAGCAACAAAACTTTTTTGAATATCAGGTTGGTTATTGCCTTTGATATTTTGCGGAATTGAACTACATGCGGCAAGCAAAAATGAAAGGCTGAGGATGAGTGCACCTTTTGTCATGTTCATGTTACTATCCTTATCAACAAATATTAAAACCATAATAGATATTTCTTTATAGTTTTCATCTGATTCTGAGGCGATATGCCTGATAGTAACGTAAACCTGTCTGATGTTTATATCCCTTCTGTTTAGTTTAATTCTGTTAATTTTGGGGCGTGACATGAGTATCCATCGCCCCATAAAATAGCCTTTTTTTAAAGGTACATAAAATCTATTTTTATTCAATGCTTATAAAGCGCTAATAATCAATATTATGGTATTATATTCTGATAATGATTTGATAAGCGAATTCTTTTGCCGGATGGTATTTCTATTTCCACCCCATAATTTATAGTTTTTTCATCAGGTAGCGATCTCTTTAAATAAGGCGTGCGTGACATTTTTTTTGGGTTAAGTGTCTCGTATTGAAATACTTCGAATTGATATTCAGACATTTCTGCCCATGTTTGAATTTTATTGTATCGGGAGAGTGTCGTAAAGGCTTTAACTTGCTTATAACATTGTTTTTGGAATTCTTGCTGATATTTTAATATGTCATTGTATGAAAGATTGGTTATCCTGGCCTCTAAGAATTTAATTATTGTCGAAGCAATTTCCGCTTTTGCTCGTAAAAAGTTGTCATTAATGGTTAATAATGTTGAAAATAAACCTTCGATTTGTTTGTCAAGATATTGTTCGTCTTTATATAATTTTGGGGTAGGGTGTTCTTTATGTGAAAAAATAGTGTCACCTAAATTTGCGTCAGTGAAATTTATATTAAGTAGATCTTCGAAATAAAACCTTGACAAGGTTAGAACGAACCCGGACAGGTTCTGTCCTGTCATATTGAAATCAATAAAGTTGGTTCCGGCAAAGACTTTCATCCTGTTTTTATTTTCACTGTGTTCAATATATAACTTCGTCATTTTTTGATACAGGCTTTGAATATCTTTTATATTAGTCGGTAAGTCAGCTCGTTGTTCAGCATTAAAATTAGTATCTGAAAACATGGTTTGGACACTGAATCTTACTGGTATTCCCTCTTCTACGCTAATTTTAGTTATGATTGCCTTGTCGGGTTTAGGATTAGCGACAACAATGATTCGACATTCAGAATTTTTATTCTTTTCGTATCTAATGTTATTAATCTGATTAAGTATTGATTGTGTCTGTTGCGTAAGTGGTGTCGAACTTATCGTTTCAATGTTATTAATAAGACTTACAAGTTGAGCCACAATTTTTGAGTAGTCTGCATTTGTATATGTAGTGTTCGTGTGGCACGCATTAATTTGTTGAAGTTGGTGTTGCGCTAAATCATATTGATCAGAGGTATATCCTTCTCCAGAGAATGTGGAATTAATGGGTTGTTGTTCTTCCCAATTATCGCAAGGCCACTTCGGTGTATCTGGCGTTTTAGCATTATCGGTATTTGTTGTGCAGTTATAAATATCGCCGTGATATGTATTTATTATACCTGGGGTAAAGTCAATTGACATAAAATTCCTTATTCATCATTTGTTTTATGCTAAGATGTTTAAATTGGATAATTAGAACAGGAATGGATTTTCTTCTACACACAATAAATGTAATGCGTTATCTCTTCCTGATATAATTACCTTTGATTTCCCTTTTATCTCCACCCGGTAATATTTGTGTATAAAAAAAGGGCAGTGATAGTATCGTAAAGGAAAACGTTAACAACTATCAAAAAGCGCTCATTTTAAAAAGTTATGATGTTCACCGATAGTGTGTGAAGTGATATTTTTGTGATGTTTTAGATGTGTAATAATGAACCAGGTTAAAGTGTATTTAAAAATGTGTTGTATTGGCGACTGAAATCTGCCCTTTAAAAGGGGGATAGCACTGAAACAAAGAGACATTGCTTCTCCGATAAAATGTCAGAGAAGCATGATTGCGTGGTGATTGTCGATTGATGACTTACTGACGGATCCGTCATCATTCTCAAAGCATTAGTTAAGTTATTTGTGATTTTTAAGGATTATCCTATCTATGATTTTCTACTCAGAAGGATAAGGCACTCACAATGCTCCTTATAGTTTACTGCTGGCATCTATTTAAAATAGCATTTGAGTCAAATAGCCCATCAAGATAGCCATACCTAAGATAACCGTCAGGAATGCAGCTATCATCGGCATTCTGAACATTGATTTAAGTAATATCACTTCCGTCAGGCTTGCTCCGGCACTGCCGATGATTAATGCCATTAATGCTCCCAGCCCCATTCCTTTTGTCATCAGAACAGATGCCAGAGGGATAACCGCCTCTGCCCGGATATACAGCGGAATTCCGACAACGGCGCTCAATGGGATGGCGAAGGGATTATCTGCCCCTGCATGAGCGGCAATCCACTCTGAGGGAATAAAGCCATAAATAAAAGAGCCTATTAATACCCCTAACAAAAGATATGGCAGTACATCTTTAAACTGTTGCAACGCATCTTTGGTGGCTAGTTTTATGGGATTAATACTTACCACAGCTTTGGTACTGCAACAGTTTACTACAGGTTTCTCAATGGCTTTAGCCGCTGGACTACAGCAACTCACTTTTATTGGCGTATATGTCGTCCCCGGCGAAGTTTTGGCTGGAGCACAACAATTTGCTGATGAGCTTTTACTGGCAATGATATGACGTTCAAATCCCAGGGAATCCAGGATAATACTGGCAAGTACGGAGACGCCGGCGGCGATAATCGCGTACAACAAGGTAACTTTCCAGCCAAAGGTCACCCACATTAACCCGACGATAATGGGATTAAGTAATGGGGAAACAAATAAAAAAGTGAGAGTCGGACCAAACCCGGCTTTCGCTGATAACAATCCACGTAACATGGGGATTGTCGAGCAACTACAGAACGGGGTAACGGCTCCCAACAGAGCAGCCAGGAGATAGCCTTTCCCTTTTCTTGCCCCCATCATCTGCTGGATTTTATGGTCTGGCACCTTTTGTCTTATCAGGCTGACACCGGCACTAATCACTATAAACAGCAAAGAAAGCTCGACGGCGAGAAACACAAACATCTCTGCGGCATCTTGCAGCATCGCAAGCCAACTACTCATACGTAACCTCATTGAATGAATCCATATTTCCAGAATAATCGAAATGAAATTCAGATCAAGATATTTCTGGTATTATCGAAATATCAACCAGACAAAGGGGGTGTCATATGCAGTTGGAAGAAGTTGCTAAAGCGCTGAAAGAGCTAGGTCACCCGACCCGTTTGTTCATATTCAAACACCTGGTCAAAGCGGGGGAACAAGGTTTGCCGGTCGGTGAGTTGCAAAAGCAGCTTGGGATCCCCGGCTCCACACTCAGTCACCATATTTCAGCACTGGTATCGGTAGGGCTGGTCAAACAAAACCGTGAGAGTCGAACGCTGATGTGTGTTTCGCAATACGCAATGCTGGAAGCGATAATTGAATTCTTACGTGAGGAGTGCTGCGTAAATAGCAAAATTGCCTGATGCGCTACGCGCTACAGATTTCATGCCATGCACGGTTTTGTAGGTCGGATAAGACGCGTTAGCGTCGCATCCGACATAAACAAAGCGCACTTTACCAACTATGGGCAGTGGATATCGCCGCTTTATTTCAAGCGTTTACCCGCTTCATCAACCACTTTCTCGCCATCTTCCTTGGTGAACGCGCCTTGTTGCGCATCTGGCAGAATTTCCAGCACGACTTCTGAAGGGCGGCACAGGCGAGTTCCCAGCGGCGTCACCACAATCGGGCGATTAATCAGAATCGGGTGCTGAAGCATAAAGTCGATTAACCGATCGTCAGTAAATTTATCTTCTGCAAGGCCCAGTTCCTCATACGGCTCGACGTTTTTACGCAGCAGCGCGCGTACGGAAATCCCCATATCGGCAATGAGTTTGACCAGTTCATCACGCGTCGGTGGGGTTTCCAGATAATAGACAATGGTCGGTTCTGTGCCGCTGTTGCGGATCATCTCCAGCGTATTTCGCGACGTGCCGCAGGCTGGGTTGTGATAAATGGTAATGTTGCTCATATCAATATCTCATTACAAAGTGAAAGAGAGACGTAGCGCCAGCGCAGCCAGCGTCACAAAAAGCACCGGCAGGGTCATGATAATCCCTGTACGGAAGTAATATCCCCAGCTGATAGTCATATTCTTCTGCGAAAGTACGTGCAGCCAGAGCAGCGTCGCCAGGCTACCAATTGGGGTAATTTTCGGCCCCAAATCGCAGCCAATCACGTTGGCATAAACCATCGCTTCTTTGATAACGCCAGATGCCGTGCTGCCATCAATGGACAACGCGCCAACCAGTACCGTCGGCATATTGTTCATAATAGAAGAGAGGAAGGCGGTGAGGAATCCGGTGCCGAGCGTCGCGGCCCACAGGCCGTTTTCCGCCAGCACGTTGAGTACGCCAGAAAGATATTCCGTTAGTCCGGCATTGCGCAGGCCATAAACCACCAGATACATGCCGAGCGAGAAGATGACAATCTGCCAGGGCGCACCGCGTAGCACCTTACCCGTATTAATTGCATGACCGCGTTTAGCGACGGCAAATAATATCAGCGCGCCCACTGCCGCAATGGCGCTGACCGGAATGCCGAGCGGTTCCAGAACGAAAAATCCCACCAGCAGAAGCAGTAAAACAACCCAGCCAGTTTTGAACGTAGCAGGATCTTTAATCGCTTCTGCGGGAGATTTCAGCAGCGCCATGTCGTAGTTCTGCGGAATATCTTTGCGGAAATAGAGATGCAACATCACCAGCGTGGCAACAATCGCGGCGATATCCACCGGCACCATCACCAAGGCATATTCGCGAAAGCCGAGGCCAAAGAAATCTGCGGAAACGATATTCACCAGGTTGGAGACAATAAGCGGCAGGCTGGCGGTATCGGCAATGAACCCGGCCGCCATCACGAACGCAAGCGTCGTGCCTTTACTGAACCCTAAAGCCAGCAGCATGGCGATGACAATCGGTGTCAAAATAAGCGCCGCGCCATCATTGGCAAACAGAGCTGCAACGGCAGCACCGAGCAGGACAATCCAGGTAAACAGCAAGCGACCGCGTCCATTGCCCCAGCGTGAGACGTGCAGCGCCGCCCATTCAAAAAAGCCGGACTCATCCAGCAGCAGGCTGATGATAATGACGGCAATAAACGCCGCCGTCGCGTTCCAGACGATATTCCACACCACCGGAATATCACCCGGATGAACCACGCCCGTAAGCAACGCCAGTACCGCGCCGAGCGTTGCACTCCAGCCGATGCCTAAACCTTTCGGCTGCCAGATAACCAATACGATGGTCAGGACAAAAATAGCGCCTGCCAGTAACATAATGCCTCCCGGATAAAACACATCTGAAAATTCATATGTGTTTAGATAAATTTTTTAACTACAAATGTTCTTACTGTCTTCGGAACAATTTTGTCGAGCCAGGTTGCGGACAATCGCCTGAACCTTTTCCTGTTCACATCGCCAGGCCTCATCAATAATTTTCGCGGCCCATGATGGAATATGCGGTGATAAGCGGTAATGAACCCACTTACCCTGCTTGCGATCCAGCAATAGCCCACTTTCACGCAGCAATGCCAGGTGGCGGGATATCTTGGGCTGCGACTGATCGAGGGCAGTACAGAGATCGCAGACGCATAATTCTCCCAGCTCGCTGAGCAGTAAAACGATGCCCAGACGGGTTTCATCAGCAAGAATTTTGAACAGTTGGATGGGTAACAGAAATGACATATTGCGCTCCTGATTGTTGCAGGTAGTGTCTCTCTTCGAAGCGGATAAGTCAAAAACATATATGACTTAACGAATGTGTAAGCGCAGAAGAAGGTAATAGGTGTGAATTTTGAGTTGGGTATTCATTTGAAAGGAGGTCTGAATCAGGACGTAAAAAAACCGACTTTGCGTCGGTTTTTTACTTTCCAGCCCTGAGTTGGTGGCTCTGGCCGGAGTGAGAATGCCCACATCTAACGGTTCAATACTATTAGCCAGTGGCTAACATTGCAAGCGTTAGCGATTTCTTCAGCTGGCGAAGGGACAGTTTGCTATACATGTTGGTGAAAGAGGATTTATATACTTTCATCGGGTCGCTGCCGTACCAGGCCTTGTCCAAATCCGGACGTAAAAAAACCGACTTCGCGTCGGTTTTTTACTTTGCAGCCCAGAGTTGGTGGCTCTGGCTGGAGTGAGAATGCCATCATCTAACGCATCAATGCTAATACCATACTGAAACTATTGCAAGGACATGCTGGTTTTATAACCTGTATGTACTGTATGATTATCCAGTTAGTTCTGAGGCATTTTCACTCTGGTAATGCGCATAAACGCTTTCAAAGTCCTGGTCAGAAGTACGGGTGGTGCCGTTAACTGATGCTCTGGTCGGAGTGAGAATGCCCACATCTAACAATGGGGCATGCGCCGTGACAGGCAGTGGATGAGTAAGCGGATGCATTCTCACTCCATCGCATGGAGAAAACGGGTGATTGATAAAGCAATCATCGTTCTTGGGGCGTTAATTGCGCTACTGGAACTGATCCGCTTCCTGCTTCAGCTTCTGAACTGATAGCGGAAACGTAGTTAAGGGCAAAGAGCACACCACTCTTTGCCCTTTAACATTTAACGCATGGTCACGAACTCTTCTGCCGCCGTCGGGTGAATGGCGACGGTATTGTCGAAGTCTTTTTTGGTCGCCCCCATCTTCAGCGCCACCGCGAAGCCCTGCAACATTTCATCCATACCAAAACCAATGCCGTGAATTCCGACAATCTTCTCTTCCGGTCCAACGCATACCAGTTTCATGCGGCACGGCTGGCGGTGAGTGGTGACGGCGGTATACATCGCGGTGAAAGAGGATTTATACACTTTCACCTGATCGTCGCCGTACTGCTCGCGCGCCTGCGGTTCCGTTAAACCAACAGTACCAATCGGCGGATGGCTGAAGACCACGGTCGGAATGTTGCTGTAATCCAGATGCTCATCAGGCTTGTTATTAAACAGGCGTTCAGAGAGACGGCGACCCGCTGCAACTGCCACCGGTGTCAGTTCCACTGCCCCCGTGTTATCGCCCACAGCGTAAATACCTTCAACGTTGGTATTTTGATATTTATCGACGACGATATAGCCTTTTTCGTTAGTTTTAACGCCAGCGGCTTCCAGGTTGATGTTGTCATTGGCAGGCTCGCGACCAATCGCCCAAATCAGGCAATCTACCGTTTCACTGCGACCATCTTCCAGCTCCAGCGTCAGGCTGCCGTCGGCATTTTTCACCACCGCTTTCGGGATGGCGTTGGTGTGCAGCTGCGGGCCTTCGGCGTTCATCACTTCGACCAGCGTTTCAGAGATCATCGGGTCGAAGCTGCGCAGCGGCGCATGTTTACGCACAAACAGATGCGTTTTCGCGCCGAGGCCGTTAATCACGCCCGCCAGCTCAACGGCGATGTAACCCGCGCCAACAACCGCCACGCGCTCTGGCAAAGCAGGAAGGGCGAAGAAGCCATCAGAATCAATACCGTATTCCACGCCCGGAATATCCGGGTGGCTCGGACGACCGCCGGTGGCGATCAGAATATGATCGGCCGTGATGGTTTCGCCGTTTACCTCCAGCGTTTTGGCATCAACGAAGCGGGCAAAGCCTTTGATTACATCAACGTTATTTTTACCGAGCACGTTTTCATAGGAAGTATGAATACGGTCGATATAGGCGGTACGGCTGGCGATCAACGTTTCCCAGTTGAATTTATTTATAGTGGTATCGAAACCATAATCCGGACCGTACATGTGGATCGCTTCACGGATTTGCGCCGCGTGCCACATCACTTTCTTCGGTACGCAGCCGACGTTCACGCAGGTGCCGCCCAGCTCTTTGGCTTCAATCAGCGCGCATTTCTGGCCGTACATAGCCGCGCGGTTGATGGAGGCGATACCGCCGCTGCCGCCGCCGATGGCGATGTAATCATAGTGTTTAGTCATGACAGAGTGTCCTTATCGTTGATTACCGCGATTGTAGCGCGAGACGTAATAGGTGCCAGCAATGGCTGCAATTACTCCGGCACGATCCAGCTTACGGTGGCGTGCCCGGTGCCTGCCGGAACCAGTTTGCTGTGCAGCCACGGCAGCACGTTATTCATCTGCTGTTCCAGCTTCCACGGCGGGTTAATCACAATCATGCCGGAAGCGGTCATGCCACGGCGATCGCTGTCTGGCAGTACCGCCAGTTCAATTTGCAGAATTTTGCGAATGCCGGTCGCTTCCAGGTCGTGGATCATGCGCTTAATTTGCTGGCGCAACACCACTGGATACCACAGTGCGTAAGTGCCAGTGGCGAAACGTTTATAGCCTTCTGCTATCCCGCTGACCACCGCCTGATAGTCGGTTTTCATTTCATACGGCGGGTCGATAAGGATTAAACCACGGCGGGAAACCGGCGGCAGTTTGGCCTTAAGCTGCTGGAAACCATCGGCTTTTTCGACGCGCGCACGATTGTCTTTCTGAAATTCAGAACGTAGCAACGGGTAATCGCTCGGGTGCAGTTCGGTCAGTTGCAGGCTGTCCTGTTCACGCAGTAACTGACGAGCAATCAACGGCGAACCGGGGTAGTAACGCAACTGACCGCTACGGTTGAAGTGTTTTACCACATTGATGTACGCCTCCAGCTCTGCAGGCAAATCGTCCTGCTGCCAGATACGGGCGATACCTTCGAGATATTCGCCGGTACGCTCGGCATGTTCGCTGCCTAACTGATAACGCCCGGCCCCTGCGTGGGTATCGAGATAGAGAAACGGTTTATCTTTCTCTTTCAGCGACTCGATGATCAGGCTCTGAACGGTATGTTTAAGGACGTCGGCGTGGTTGCCAGCGTGAAAGCTGTGGCGATAACTGAGCATGGGTAAAGGTGTTCCGGTAAGTAAAAATCGGCCCGTATTCGGGGCGCACAAAAGCCTATCAGGACAGTATACCGAAAAGAGGCCGCCGCCGCGAAAGCGTAACGTTTCTCATTGAAATTCACTACACTTAACCCCATGCTACAAACATTATGTAAAGCGCCTGTTGAGCGCTTCCTTAACCTCTTTAACCAGGACTGCGCTAATGACGAATCCGTTACTGACTCCCTTTGAATTGCCTCCGTTTTCTAAAATTCTCCCGGAACATGTCGTTCCAGCCGTGACTAAGGCGCTGAACGACTGCCGCGAAAATGTGGAGCGCGTAGTAGCGCAAGGGGCACCGTACACCTGGGAAAATCTCTGCCAGCCGTTGGCGGAAGTGGACGATGTGCTGGGGCGTATCTTCTCCCCGGTCAGCCACCTGAACTCGGTGAAAAATAGCCCGGAACTGCGTGAAGCGTACGAACAAACCCTGCCGCTGCTGTCAGAATACAGCACCTGGGTAGGACAACATGAAGGGCTGTATAAAGCATATCGCGACCTGCGCGATGGCGATCATTACGCCACGCTGAACACGGCGCAGAAGAAAGCGGTTGATAACGCACTGCGCGACTTTGAACTCTCTGGCATCGGTCTGCCGAAAGAGAAACAGCAGCGTTATGGTGAGATTGCCACTCGTCTTTCCGAGCTGGGCAACCAGTACAGCAACAACGTCCTCGATGCGACAATGGGCTGGACCAAACTCGTTACCGACGAAGCGGAGCTGGCGGGGATGCCAGAAAGCGCGCTGGCTGCGGCAAAAGCCCAGGCTGAAGCGAAAGAACTTGAAGGCTACCTGCTGACGCTGGATATCCCAAGCTACCTGCCGGTAATGACCTACTGCGACAACCAGGCTCTGCGCGAAGAGATGTATCGCGCTTACAGCACCCGCGCCTCCGATCAAGGTCCGAACGCCGGTAAGTGGGACAACAGCAAGGTGATGGAAGAGATCCTCGCGCTGCGTCACGAACTGGCGCAACTGCTGGGCTTTGAAAACTACGCCTTTAAATCCCTTGCTACTAAAATGGCAGAAAACCCGCAGCAGGTGCTGGATTTCTTAACCGATCTGGCAAAACGCGCGCGTCCACAAGGCGAAAAAGAGCTGGCGCAACTGCGTGCCTTCGCTAAAGCCGAATTTGGCGTGGATGAGTTGCAGCCGTGGGATATCGCGTACTACAGCGAAAAACAAAAACAGCACCTCTACAGCATCAGTGACGAACAGCTGCGTCCGTACTTCCCGGAAAACAAAGCGGTTAACGGCTTGTTTGAAGTGGTGAAACGTATTTACGGCATCACCGCTAAAGAGCGTAAAGATGTTGATGTCTGGCATCCGGATGTACGTTTCTTCGAACTGTATGACGAGAACAACGAACTGCGCGGCAGCTTCTACCTCGACCTGTATGCCCGTGAAAACAAGCGCGGCGGGGCGTGGATGGATGACTGTGTAGGCCAGATGCGTAAAGCCGACGGTTCGCTGCAAAAACCGGTCGCGTATCTGACCTGTAACTTCAACCGCCCGGTAAATGGTAAACCGGCGCTGTTTACCCATGACGAAGTGATCACCCTGTTCCACGAGTTCGGTCACGGCCTGCACCATATGCTGACCCGCATTGAAACTGCTGGTGTATCTGGTATCAGCGGGGTGCCGTGGGATGCGGTCGAACTGCCGAGCCAGTTTATGGAAAACTGGTGCTGGGAGCCTGAGGCGCTGGCATTTATCTCCGGTCACTATGAAACCGGCGAACCGCTGCCGAAGGAGCTGCTGGATAAAATGCTGGCGGCTAAGAACTACCAGGCGGCGCTGTTTATTCTGCGCCAGCTGGAGTTCGGCCTGTTTGATTTCCGCCTCCATGCCGAGTTCCGCCCGGATCAGGGAGCGAAAATCCTCGAAACTCTGGCAGAAATCAAGAAACTGGTTGCCGTAGTACCGTCTCCATCCTGGGGCCGTTTCCCGCACGCTTTCAGCCATATTTTCGCCGGTGGTTATGCCGCAGGTTACTACAGCTACCTGTGGGCCGACGTGCTGGCGGCAGATGCCTTCTCGCGCTTTGAGGAAGAGGGCATTTTCAACCGTGAAACCGGACAGTCGTTCCTCGACAACATTCTGAGCCGTGGCGGTTCAGAAGAGCCGATGGATCTGTTCAAACGCTTCCGTGGTCGTGAACCGCAGCTGGATGCGATGCTGGAGCATTACGGCATTAAGGGCTGATCATTCAGTGAAAATCTGCTTAATTGATGAAACAGGCACCGGAGACGGTGCCTTATCTGTTCTGGCGGCCCGCTGGGGGCTGGAGCACGATGAAGACAACCTGATGGCGCTGGTATTAACGCCGGAGCATCTGGAACTGCGCAAGCGTGATGAGCCAAAACTTGGCGGCATCTTCGTTGATTTTGTTGGCGGAGCGATGGCGCACCGACGCAAATTCGGTGGTGGTCGCGGTGAGGCGGTGGCGAAAGCGGTGGGCATTAAAGGCGATTATTTGCCGGATGTCGTCGATGCTACCGCAGGGCTGGGGCGCGATGCCTTTGTGCTGGCTTCAGTCGGCTGCCGCGTGCGGATGCTGGAGCGTAATCCGGTGGTTGCTGCATTGCTCGACGACGGCCTGGCGCGTGGTTATGCGGATGCGGAAATCGGCGGCTGGTTGCAGGAGCGGTTGCAGTTAATTCACGCCTCCAGCCTGACGGCGCTGACCGATATTACCCCACGCCCGCAGGTGGTCTATCTCGATCCGATGTTCCCGCATAAGCAGAAAAGCGCTCTGGTGAAAAAAGAGATGCGTGTCTTTCAGTCGCTGGTGGGGCCGGATCTTGATGCCGATGGATTACTAGAGCCTGCACGCTTGCTGGCGACCAAACGCGTGGTGGTAAAGCGCCCGGACTACGCGCCGCCGCTGGCGAATGTCGCCACGCCAAACGCGGTAGTGACCAAAGGGCATCGCTTTGATATTTATGCCGGAACGCCGGTGTAAAAGTAAAGCAGGGTAGCGTTATCGCTACCCTGCTTTCTGCAAGAATAATTAATGGCTTTCGGGCGTCGCAATCATTCGTTTCAGCCACGGCACCATCAGCAGCATCACCACCGCAACGCCCAGCGTAACCAGGCCAATCTTACCAAACACGTTGGTATAGACGGGCAACGTCTCAAGCGGATCGGTAATGTTGTCTGGTACTGCGGTAAATGTTGCCACATAGCCGCCCAGCAAGAACGCGGCAGCCTGCGTCAGGAACCACATCCCGAGAATAAAGCCCATCAAATGCTGCGGCACCAGGGCAGCAATCATCGCCAGACCCAGGGCGCTAATAAACAATTCACCCAGGCTCTGGAATAAGTAAACCAGCACAATAAACCACGGCGATGTCAGTCCTTGGGCATCCGCAAACCACATTCCCGCAGCTGCAGCCGTCAAAAAGCCCAGTGAGCACATAAACATGCCGAGAGTAAATTTCATCGGCATAGAGAGGTCTTTGCCTTTGTTACCCAGATGCGTGTAAATGCCTGCCAGTATTGGGCTGGCGAGTACCACCCAGAACGGGTTAAGCGCCTGGAAGCTGACCGGGTTGATGGAAAAGCCGAGAATTTCATGATGCACGTTGTTGATGGCAAAGAAGTTCAGCGACGTTGGCATCTGGGCGTAGAGAATGTAAAACACCACCGCTTCGAGCATCAGGACAAAGGCGACAAACATTTTATTGCGCCCGGTTTTATCCAGCTTGAATGCCTGACGAAAGAAAATGATGGTGACGACGATAGAGAGAACAATCAGCACCAGATTGGCGACTTCTACGTTGTGCATCAGCCATGCACAGACGAAGATCATCACCACGCTGCCAAGTAACACGTACAACAGTTTGCTGAAGCTCATCGGCCGGAAGTCGGGTTCAGAACCAATGTCTTTCACCATTCCGCGACAGGCGATGTAAACCAATAGCGCGATAATTAACCCCGCACCGCACAGGTTGTAGGTGACTGAATAACCGAATCTATCAGCGATCACGGGGGCCAGCGATAACGCTATCAACGAGCCGATGTTGATCGACATATAGAACAGGGTAAATGCGCCATCAAGCCGCGGATCTTTCGGCGGATAGCACTTCGAAAGCAAGCTGGCTGGGTTAGCTTTAAACAGGCCGTTACCGACAGCGATAGTCCCCAGGGCGATGAAAATCAGGTCAGGCTTAAGTAGCGACAGGCCGGTCATGAAGTAGCCAATCGCCAGCACAAGTGCTCCGAGAACAATGGTGCGTTTGGTCCCCAGCAGGTGGTCGCCGACATAGCCGCCAATGGAAATGAGGCCATAGACCAGCGCAGCAAAAGCACCAAAAGTGACAAAAGCCTGTTCTTGCGAGAATCCAAGCTGCTTAACGAAGAAAACCGCCAGTACGCCCTGCACGCCGTAGTAGCCGAATCGCTCCCATAACTCGACAAAAAAGATCATGAAAAATGGGCGAGGTTGCTGCAGCATCCCCATGGGTGTTGTTGTATTCATATTTATTAACCTTCCAATACCATCCTGAAAAGTATGAACGCGTAAGGGATAACGCGCGAAAAAGTTTTCATCTGTCAGAGATTCTTAATATTGATGCGGTGAATAGATTAATACACTATTACAACAGAAAATAACCAGCTGATCACACTAATGATGGAAAATATGATGGTGTTAAATGTTGTATTGGCAGGGGATTTTGATTGCGTACGCAGACCGTAGGCCAGATAAGGTGTTTACGCTGCAAGGTAACAAGGCGCGCCAAAAAGCAAAACGCCCGCATATGCGGGCGTTCAGGAACACGTCGTAGAGGGAAGATTATTCTTCTTCGTCGCGCAGCGGAACAATCAGCATATCAACGTGAACGGTGTTGATCAGCTGACGTGCGGAAGACATCAGTTTGCTCCAGAAGTCCTGGTGGTGACCACAAACCACCAGATCCATATCGTATTTCTTGATTGCATCGACCAGAACCTGGCCCAGATCGCCGCTGCCGCTCAGGGTTTCAGTGATTGGGTAGCCTGCATTAGTGGAAAGCTCGGTCAGCGCATGATGTGTCTCTTCAGAGATGCGTTTCTGCATATCACCCAGATTCACATCAATAAGCCCGGTGTATAGGTCAGAGTAGTTTACATCTACGTGGATCAGAGAAACTTTCGCATTGTAGGGGCGAGCCATAGAGACTGCTTTCTCTACCAGAACTTTGCTTTCCGGGGAGAGATCGACCGCGATGAGAATGTGTTTATAAGCCATAGTGTTACTCCTTCCATAAAGTTGTCGATGACTGGCCAGCTAGCGTTTCTTGTGCCGTTACGTCACCCGCGTCCTGCGAACTACGTGCGCGGGGCTAACCCAGCCGTAAAGATTCAGTGTTAAGACCATCCTTACCTTATAGCGACCCGGATGATCCGTCAATCCGCCTTGCTTACCCGTTAGATAAACAAATTTTCGACATGAATATATTGATAGTGGTTAACCTTCTGGAAAAAAAACAACCTGATCTCCTACACTATCTATAGAGCCGCTCGGATGTTGGTCACCACAAAAGCGGTTTCTCCAGGACCTGGTGTTAACTGATTGGCAGCGTATCGGGAGCGGTAGCCCCGGGGTGGAACTCCGCGGGCAGGTCGCCGGGGAGGAGGTATGATAAGCACCGTCGCATTATTTTGGGCTTTATGTGTCGTTTGCATTGTTAACATGGCGCGCTATTTCTCATCACTACGCGCGTTGTTAGTGGTACTGCGTAACTGCGATCCATTGCTCTATCAATATGTTGATGGAGGGGGCTTTTTTACCTCACATGGCCAACCCAACAAACAGGTGCGTCTCGTTTGGTATATCTATGCCCAACGTTATCGCGATCATCACGATGATGAGTTTATTCGCCGCTGTGAGCGGGTGCGTCGGCAGTTTATTCTGACCAGCGCATTGTGTGGTCTGGTGGTGGTCAGTCTGATTGCATTGATGATTTGGCATTAAGCACTTCAGCAAAAATAACGCATAAAAAAAGCGGGCCAGTAAACTGACCCGCTCGTTTTGGTGCGTGCGATTACAGGAACTGCAAGGAGAGCCAGTAAAGCCCGCCGGAAAGCAGTACCGCAGCCGGAAGGGTAAACACCCAGGCCATCAGAATACTGGTCACGGTTTTACGCTGTAAGCCGCCGCCATCTACCACCATCGTCCCCGCGACAGAAGAGGAGAGTACGTGGGTAGTGGAAACCGGCATCCCGGTATAACTCGCCAGGCCGATAGACACTGCCGCAGTCATCTGGGCAGACATCCCCTGAGCGTAGGTCATGCCTTTCTTACCGATTTTCTCACCGATAGTCGTTGCCACACGACGCCAGCCAATCATCGTACCGATACCTAACGCCAGCGCGACCGCCATGATGATCCACACCGGCGCATACTCGATGGTGCTAAGCATATCGGATTTCAGTTTCTTCAACAGGCGCTGATCGTCAGCACTCACGCCAGGCATCTTCACCACTTTGTCGATAGTGTCAGAAACGCACAGCATAATGCGGCGCATCTGGCTACGTTGATCAAGCGACAGCTTGTCGTAGCTTTCCACATCGGTAGTCAACATGCCTTTCAGGCGGTTGAGCGCGTTAATGGTATTCGACGGATGGCAATGGAACTCCGCAGGTTGCGTTGCGCCAGCTTCCGGAGCCGGTACTAACTGATCAGCACCGGTAGCCTGTTTCAGCAGCGCAGGGTGCTGCTCAAAGTAAGCTTCCACGTTGTTGATGGCATCACGGGTACGGGTGATTTCGTAGCCAGTGGCATTCATGTTCACCACGAAGCCTGCTGGTGCGACGCCAATCAATACCAACATAACCAGACCAATGCCTTTCTGACCATCGTTCGCGCCGTGCGAAAACGCCACGCCGATAGCGGAAAGGATCAGCGCAATACGCGTCCAGAACGGCGGCTTTTTCTTGCCGTCTTTCTTTTCACGCTCCGCTGGGGTCAGGTGGATACGGGCGCGTTTCTTGGTGCCGCTCCAGTAGCGACGCAGCAAGAAAATCAGACCGCCAGCAAACACCAGGCCGACAATAGGGGAAACGATCAGAGAACCGAAAATACTTAATACTTTCGGGATATTGAGTGCATCCACCACTGACGTCCCGGTCATCAACGCATTGGTTAAACCAATCCCGATGATCGCGCCAATCAGCGTATGAGAGCTGGATGCAGGTAAACCAAAGTACCAGGTACCCAGGTTCCAGATAATCGCCGCCAGCAACATAGAGAACACCATGGCAAGGCCATGAGACGATCCCATATTAAGCAGCAGATCCGTCGGCAGCATATGCACAATGGCATAGGCAACACTCAGACCACCCAGCAAAACACCCAAAAAGTTGAACACCGCCGCCATAACCACGGCGAGCTGAGAACGCATCGCGCGGGTATAGATAACGGTTGCCACGGCGTTGGCTGTGTCATGGAAACCATTGATGGCTTCGTAGAACAGCACAAAAGCCAGTGCAAGCAATAATAACAGCCCGGTATGCAAATCCAGGCCAGCAAACAAATGTAGCATAGGACGTTACGCCATTTTGAGGACATGAACGCGGCGCATTATCAGTGACTTTCGCGGCGCGGGCAAAGTGAAATATAGACTTTTTTTGATTTGCCTCCTGTATGGATTTCACTCAAAAAATAATTATCTTATATAATTCAGGTAAATACTTCCTTTTAGTAATATTGATGCTGGTGCGACCACTGAGGAATCTTTACAATTCACGCCCGTTTTTTCTTAGAGGAGCGCAACGTGGAAAGGTTTGATGCCATTATTATAGGCGCTGGTGCGGCGGGTATGTTCTGTTCTGCGCTGGCAGGTCAGGCAGGACGCCGGGTTCTGCTGATCGATAATGGTAAAAAACCAGGGCGCAAAATCCTCATGTCTGGCGGTGGGCGCTGCAACTTTACCAATCTTTATGTCGAACCGGGCGCTTATCTGAGCCAGAATCCGCATTTTTGTAAGTCTGCACTCGCGCGTTTTACCCAGTGGGATTTCATTGATCTGGTCAATAAACACGGCATCGCCTGGCACGAGAAAACGTTAGGGCAACTCTTCTGCGATGACTCCGCTCAGCAGATTGTCGACATGCTGGTGGATGAGTGCGAGAAGGGCAATGTGACCTTCAGATTGCGTAGCGAAGTGCTGAGCGTGGAGAAGGATGATACAGGCTTCACGCTTGAACTGAACGGCATGACTGTCGGTTGCGAAAAGCTAGTCATCGCGACCGGTGGACTGTCAATGCCGGGGCTGGGCGCGTCGCCGTTTGGTTATAAGATTGCCGAACAATTTGGCCTCAACGTGCTGCCGACCCGCGCGGGTCTGGTGCCATTCACTCTGCATAAACCGTTGCTCGAAGAGTTACAGGTGCTGGCAGGCGTGGCGGTGCCTTCCGTGATTACCGCTGAAAACGGCACCGTTTTCCGTGAGAACTTACTCTTCACCCACCGCGGCTTATCTGGACCGGCGGTGTTGCAAATTTCCAGCTACTGGCAACCGGGTGAATTTGTCAGTATCAATCTGCTACCGGATGTGGACCTCGAAACCTTCCTGAATGAGCAGCGTAATGCACATCCGAATCAGAGCCTGAAAAACACACTGGCGGTTCATCTACCGAAGCGGTTGGTTGAACGTTTACAACAACTCGGGCAAATCCCGGATGTTTCGCTAAAACAGCTCAACGTGCGTGACCAACAGGCACTGATTAGCACATTGACCGACTGGCGCGTACAACCCAACGGCACTGAAGGCTATCGCACTGCCGAAGTGACGCTCGGCGGCGTGGACACCAACGAACTCTCTTCACGGACGATGGAAGCGCGCAAAGTGCCTGGGCTGTACTTCATCGGCGAAGTGATGGACGTCACCGGTTGGCTGGGGGGCTATAACTTCCAGTGGGCGTGGTCGAGTGCGTGGGCTTGTGCGCAGGATTTGATTGCAGCGAAGTCGTCCTGAGCTATTTCCTAAAGATGAAAATTATTAGAGTCGCATTAAAAATGAGCTAATTTTGATAGTGGTTATCTTGTGATTATTTTCTAATGAGCCTGTGAACTGAGACCCTCCATGCTTAATATAAGGTGGAGGGAAAGGTGATTAAAACTCCCCCAGTGGCCAGATCTTTATAAAATATGAACAGGTTGAAAAAATCAGCAACTTAGCTGTTTATTTATACTTAACCACTATGCATTAATGCTGCGTTATTTCATGATACCTAAGAAAAACCAGCGTTACGCAAATAATCAACGCTGGTTTTATCCGGTACGTTGCAATTATTTTTTAGCAGAACCCGCTTCTAATATTGAAACGATTGAGAACAACGTAAAGCATACCGCTCCCAAACCGACCAGAACCCGCGAAGGAATAAAATATCCCATATCGGTCTGCGCCATTTCCGCAAGAAACGATGCCAGGAAAAGGCAAAACAGGCAGGTGAAGACGGGAATCATCGGTATTCTGTTGGCTAACGAACAGGTACGTCTCCAGACCAGTGCCAGTAGCCAGACTTTTGAGAATATGCTGTAACAGATCATTCCGAGGCAAATGAGGATAATGCCGGGAGCCAGTCGGGCGCTTGCATCGGAGCTGACTAACACGTATATGCCCTGCAGCACCGTGATTGAGCCGAGAATAATAACCCAATAACACCACAGCCAGTGTTCTTTGGATGAGAACGTATTACGTGTTTGATGGACGATTGTGGCAACAAGGCCAATTAGACAGGCACAGATTGCGGTTAACCCAAGCAATACGTGACCGGCGACATAATGCGGAGTTATGTCGGCACTACGTAACAGCGTAATAGACCAAATGAAACCGAGCAGGGTGAGTAACACGGGAACGGCAATGAGGCAATTACCGATTAATGACGAATAAGCCTGTACCGGTATTCCATCGCTCTTGCTCCCTGCTGCATTTTTGGGAATGAGCAGAAAGTGACCGGATGACGCTGCCACTGTCGATACACAGGCGGCAATCATACCAACGCCAAAAATAACATGGCCGGCAACAAACTCGTCTGCCATCACATCATTGCCTGCTAACAGTGCCCAACCCCATATCATGGTGATAATTGACCCCGCATAGCCAATAATGGGGAACAATGTATTGTAAAACGTATTAACGCCGCGCGTGAGCTGCGAAATGATAATAAATGCGGTAGTGAATAATGCCAGGCATATGGCTGCCAGAGAAATCAGCACATGACCCGCGACGAAATACTCACTTTGCCCAGAACTTTCCAGCACAAAGCCACCTAACGCGATACAAATTAAGCCCATAATTAAAGGGATTAATTTGAAAAGCCACCCGATATATATGTTCACTTTAAACTCCTCAGGTATCCCTGCTAATATTGAAATGTGCATTAATGATAATTTCAGCCTGTTAATATAATGACGAGATATCATTAAAGACAAATGCATAGCATAACTATAGCGGGATTTACTTTACAGAGCGCTACTTTTCAGCGTTCAAAAGGCCATGGTAAATAAATATTTATCCTAAGATTAATTCTTATTCTGTTGTTTTTTACAATTATCTTCCAGGGAGGGATTCTTTTTCATTATTTGGTAAAAGACCGGATGGTATCGGTGCTTAAAATCATCGAACATATAAGTATTATTGCTTTGTATCATCGTAAATATGTCTTTCAGACATGTGTCATTTATTTTGTTACTAACAAGTCAAAAATATCACGGGTTATTTATGAAAGTATTTCACAATATATTTAAGCACTTCTCTTCAAACCATCAAGATAAGCATTCAGATAAAGTTAACAGTCATCAACACCATGGCAAGGTTGATAAAAAACATCGTTCAAAGATAGTTGAAATTGATAAGCTGGATAAACATTCGCAAATAGATAACGATTTTGGCCTGCATATCATCTATTTCCTGCAACATGGCTGCTGGAACGTAACTGAACATAGTCCTCAGATAGAAAAACTATGGTTTTACAATAGTGAGCCATCTATAGATATTAAAGAATATAATAGTTTCGCCGATAATACTACTGACACGTTTATCTTTACAATTATACCAGACAATAACCATGTGATAAAATTATCGTCTCCCATTACCGTTACGATTGAGCGTAAGGACGGTTATTATTTTATTAATTTCTCCGGAGATAAATCAGACATAATTTATAAAGTTGATGGGTTTTCTATCATAGAGAGAAATTTCTTTACTCTTCTTAGTGGTAATTTCAAACCTGACTGGCGTTGGGCTGTCTCTAAAGAGACGTTTACTAAGGAAAAGTTTGATAGCTATGTTGAATCTGTTTTTTCAAAAATAGACTTTTATAAACAGTGTGGTGTGATTAATCCACAAAATGCCAACACGGCTTATTTTGGCGATACAGATGGAAGAGTAGGCGCTGTACTTTATGCATTGCTCGTTTCAGGGCATATAGGCATCAGGGGAGAGGGGTGGAGTTTATTATGTGATTTATTAAAACACGAAGACATGGCTTCATTCGCATATGAAAATAAAAAATTGAAAAAACTCTTCACTTTATTAGATACGAGAGACATGATCTTGAATGAGTTGCATCAACATGTTTTTTTAAAAGGCGATGCGATTACCCCTTGTATCTTCCTTGGGGATCATACAGGCGATAGATTTAGTACTATTTTTGGTGATAAATATATCCTTACTTTGCTAAATTCTATGCGAAATATGGAGGGTAATAAAGATAGTCGTATAAATAAAAATGTCGTCGTTCTGGCTGGAAATCATGAAATCAATTTTAATGGTAACTATAGTGCACGACTAGCAAATCATAAACTCTCTTCCGGTGATACATATGACTTAATTAAAACGCTCGATGTTTGTAATTATGACTCAGAAACGAAAGTTTTAACCAGTCATCACGGAATAATAAGAAATGAAGAAAATGAATGTTATTGTCTAGGTGCTTTGCAGATTCCATTTAATCAGATGAAAGACCCAATTGATCCTGAGGAATTAGCAAATATATTTAATAAAAAACATAAACAACACATGGATGATCGTCTTATCCATCTAATTAGAAGCAATGCTATAGCATCCACACCTGTATATGACAATTATTTTAATAACACTACTGCTTTCAGACCAAAACCTGAAGATATCTTCAAATGTGGACAGACGCTCAAAAAAGTAAACAGAAATATGGCCATTATGGATTAGGGGTAGATCAGCATCAAAAAATTGATAATTATACCATGGGGCTAAATTCCTGGAAGATAGCACCTAACGAACGTGGTGATAAAAAAGGTGTCCCAGGGCTTAGTTGTTTTCAATCTCATTAAAACTCCATGAATACGGTGGTATATTTTTTTAATCCTGCCAGTATTTCATAGTTTTTCTTAATCGATTGTAGAGGCATGTACTGATGACGCCTCTACAATCTTTAGGGACTTTCTCTACTATGAGATAAGAAATTTCATATTATGCTTTAAGGCTGAATGATTTGTGCAAAATATAATTATTTCCCCGTCGAACATGAGGTGTATGTCATAAGATTAAATGATAACTATGTATTCCTTGCGGTGAATTATATGAGGTAAAAGATGAAACTTGGAACTGTGGCAGGCACTAACGACAGTACAACGACAATCGCAACAAATGATATGGTGCAAGAGCATGTTACTAACTTCACTAAAGAACTGTTTGGGTATATTGCAAATGGTATAGGTGATGATATATCAAGTATTGCCAGGACAATGCTCGGTGAAGTTGTGGAAAAAATTGATGATTGGCAAATAGAACGTTTCCAACAATCTTTTCAAGATGACAAAATTTCATTTACCATAGAAACGAATCATTCAGAAAAATATAGTATGCTATCGGGCATGCGTGCCCATATTCTACGTAGGAATAATAGTTATCAGTTTATTGTGACAATTAATAGTAAAAATTACGGTTGCCCTCTTGATGATACCGATATTAATTGGTGCAGCATTGTTTATTTACTTAATAATATGACAGTAAATGATAATGCTAATGATGTTGCAGTTACTGAGTCGTACAAACCCATCTGGAACTGGAAAATATCGCAATACAATGTATCTGATATTAAATTCGAAACAATGATAAAACCCCAGTTCGCTGACAGAACCTATTTCTCCAATTGTTCACCTGTTGATCCCACAAGTACCAGACCAACCTATTTTGGCGATACCGATGGCTCAGTTGGTGCAGTTTTGTACGCGCTTTTCGCAACGGGACATTTGGGAATCATGGCTGAAGGAGAAAATTTCCTTGGCCAGTTGCTTAATATAGAAGATGAAGTTCTCAACGTATTGCTAAGGGAGAACTTTAATGAGCAACTTGACACTAATGTTAATACAATAATCAGTATTCTGAACAGAAGAGATATAGTTTTAGAAAGTCTTCAGCCTTATTTAGTTATTAATAAAGACGCTGTGACGCCATGTACGTTTCTGGGTGACCAAACCGGCGATCGATTTAGTAATATCTGTGGCGATCAATTTATCATCGATTTGTTAAAACGTATAATGAGTATCAATGAAAACGTTCATGTATTAGCTGGAAATCATGAAACGAATTGCAATGGTAACTATATGCAGAACTTCACGCGTATGAAACCACTTGATGAGGATACCTACGCTGGGATAAAAGATTATCCTGTATGTTTCTATGACCCTAAATACAAAATAATGGCAAATCATCATGGGATAACTTTTGATGATCAGCGAAAACGTTACATTATAGGACCGATAACAGTCTCTATTGATGAAATGACCAATGCTCTCGATCCGGTCGAATTAGCGGCAATTATTAATAAAAAGCATCATACTATAATTAATGGTAAAAAGTTTAAAACTAGCCGGGCTATCTCTTGTCGATCCTTTAATCGTTATTTTTCTGTTTCGACAGATTACAGACCTAAACTTGAAGCACTATTAGCATGCTCACAAATGTTAGGTATAAATCAAGTTGTTGCACATAACGGAAATGGTGGGAGAGAACGCATAGGTGAAACGGGGACAGTTTTAGGTCTTAACGCCCGTGACAGTAAACATGCTGGAAGAATGTTCAGCATGCATAATTGCCAAATTAACCCTGGTGCGGGGCCTGAGATAACCACTCCCTGGAAGTCTTACCAGCATGAAAAAAACAAAAATGGACTTATGCCTTTGATTAGAAGGCGCACAATGTTACAGCTCTGAACCATAGACAACATGAATATTAATGTTACTATCTGGTTGAGACTGTTGATAAAACGTAATAAGGAATGCTCTGTTCCTGCAACTGAACAGGCGTGAAACGCTATCCAACAGGATGGATACCGTTTTGTCAGCCAGTTTTATAGATCACACTTATGAGTATGCGTGTTTCATTTACGGCCAGGAATGCTGATGATGACAACATTACTACCCGTTTTCACTAAGCCTTCCACGTTGGCGCTCAATGCTCTGCGCGCTGGTCGTATTTGCCGTTTCCTTCTTATCCCGGATGGAAGAATCCGCTGAACGTCGTTCGGCGGCAGTTGTAACACGCGTCGTTTGCTTACAGGGATTATGGCGGGTCGATTATGGATAAGAGTAAGCGCCATCTGGCGTGGTGGGTTGTCGGGTTACTGGCGGTGGCCGCTATCGTGGCGTGGTGGCTGTTGCGCCCAGCGGGTGTGCCGGAAGGCTTTGCCGTCAGCAATGGGCGCATTGAAGCGACGGAAGTGGATATCGCCAGCAAAATTGCCGGGCGTATCGACACCATTCTGGTGAAAGAAGGCCAGTTTGTTCGCGAAGGTGAAGTGCTGGCGAAGATGGATACTCGCGTGTTGCAGGAACAGCGACTGGAAGCCATCGCGCAAATCAAAGAAGCACAAAGCGCCGTTGCCGCCGCGCAGGCTTTGCTGGAGCAACGCCAAAGCGAAACTCGTGCCGCACAGTCGCTGGTCAATCAACGCCAGGCCGAACTGGACTCCGTTGCCAAACGTCATACGCGTTCCCGTTCGCTCGCCCAACGAGGGGCTATTTCTGCGCAACAGCTGGATGACGATCGCGCCGCCGCTGAGAGCGCCCGAGCTGCGCTGGAATCAGCAAAAGCCCAGGTTTCGGCTTCTAAAGCCGCTATAGAAGCGGCACGCACCAATATCATTCAGGCGCAAACACGCGTCGAAGCCGCACAAGCCACTGAACGGCGCATTGCCGCAGATATCGATGACAGCGAACTGAAAGCCCCGCGTGACGGACGCGTGCAGTATCGGGTTGCCGAGCCAGGGGAAGTGCTGGCGGCAGGCGGTCGGGTGCTGAATATGGTCGATCTGAGCGACGTCTATATGACCTTCTTCCTGCCAACCGAACAGGCGGGCACGCTGAAACTGGGCGGTGAAGCCCGGCTGATCCTCGATGCCGCGCCAGATCTGCGTATTCCTGCAACCATCAGTTTTGTCGCCAGCGTCGCCCAGTTCACGCCAAAAACCGTCGAAACCAGCGATGAGCGGCTGAAACTGATGTTCCGCGTCAAAGCGCGTATCCCACCGGAATTACTCCAGCAGCATCTGGAATATGTCAAAACCGGTTTGCCGGGCGTAGCGTGGGTGCGGGTGAATGAAGAACTTCCGTGGCCTGACGACCTGGTGGTGAGGTTGCCGCAATGACGCATCTGGAACTGGTTCCCGTCCCGCCTGTCGCGCAACTGGCGGGCGTGAGCCAGCATTATGGAAAAACCGTTGCGCTGAACAATATCACTCTCGATATTCCGACCCGCTGCATGGTTGGGCTGATTGGTCCGGATGGCGTCGGGAAGTCGAGTTTATTGTCATTGATTTCCGGTGCTCGTGTCATTGAGCAGGGCAATGTGATCGTGCTGGGCGGCGATATGCGCGACCCGAAGCATCGACGCGACGTTTGCCCGCGCATCGCCTGGATGCCGCAGGGGCTGGGTAAAAACCTCTACCACACCTTGTCGGTGTATGAAAACGTCGATTTTTTCGCCCGCCTGTTCGGTCACGACAAAGCGGAGCGAGAAGTGCGAATTAATGAGCTGCTGACCAGCACCGGGTTAGCACCGTTTCGTGATCGTCCGGCAGGGAAACTCTCCGGCGGGATGAAGCAAAAACTGGGGCTGTGCTGTGCGTTAATCCACGACCCGGAACTGTTGATTCTTGATGAGCCAACAACGGGGGTTGACCCGCTCTCCCGCGCCCAGTTCTGGGATCTGATCGACAGTATTCGCCAGCGGCAGAGCAATATGAGCGTGCTGGTCGCCACCGCCTACATGGAAGAGGCCGAACGCTTCGACTGGCTGGTAGCGATGAATGCCGGAGAAGTGCTGGCAACCGGCAGCGCCGAAGAGCTGCGGCAGCAAACGCAAAGCGCCACGCTGGAAGAAGCATTTATAAATCTGTTACCGCAAGCGCAACGCCAGGCGCATCAGGCGGTAGTGATCCCACCATATCAACCTGAAAACGCAGAGATTGCCATCGAAGCGCGCGATCTGACCATGCGTTTTGGTTCCTTCGTTGCCGTTGATCACGTCAATTTCCGCATTCCACGCGGGGAGATTTTTGGTTTTCTTGGTTCGAACGGCTGCGGTAAATCCACCACCATGAAAATGCTTACCGGATTGCTGCCCGCCAGCGAAGGTGAGGCGTGGCTGTTCGGGCAACCGGTTGATCCAAAAGATATCGATACTCGCCGTCGGGTAGGCTATATGTCGCAGGCGTTTTCGCTCTATAACGAACTCACCGTGCGGCAAAACCTTGAGTTACATGCCCGTTTGTTTCACATCCCGGAAGCGGAAATTCCCGCGCGAGTGGCTGAAATGAGCGAGCGTTTTAAGCTCAACGACGTTGAAGATGTTCTGCCGGAGTCATTACCGCTCGGCATTCGCCAGCGGCTTTCGCTGGCGGTGGCGGTGATTCATCGCCCGGAGATGTTAATCCTCGATGAGCCTACTTCTGGTGTCGATCCGGTGGCGAGGGATATGTTCTGGCAGTTGATGGTCGATCTCTCGCGTCAGGACAAAGTGACTATCTTCATCTCCACCCACTTTATGAACGAAGCGGAACGTTGCGACCGTATCTCACTGATGCACGCCGGAAAAGTGCTCGCCAGCGGTACACCGCAGGAGTTGGTTGAGAAACGCGGAGCCGCCAGTCTGGAAGAGGCATTTATCGCCTATTTGCAGGAAGCGGCAGGGCAGAGCAGCGAAGCCGAAGCGCCGCCCGTGGTACACGACGCCACCCACGCGCCGCGTCAGGGATTTAGTCTGCGCCGTCTGTTTAGCTACAGCCGTCGCGAAGCACTGGAACTGCGACGCGATCCGGTACGTTCGGCGCTGGCGCTGATGGGAACGGTGATCCTGATGCTGATAATGGGTTACGGCATCAGTATGGATGTGGAAAACCTGCGCTTTGCGGTGCTTGACCGCGACCAGACCGTCAGTAGCCAGGCGTGGACGCTCAATCTCTCCGGTTCCCGTTACTTTATCGAACAACCACCGCTCACCAGTTATGACGAACTGGATCGCCGGATGCGTGCGGGCGATATCACGGTGGCGATTGAGATCCCACCCAATTTCGGGCGCGATATCGCGCGTGGTACGCCTGTGGAACTCGGTGTCTGGATCGACGGTGCGATGCCCAGTCGTGCCGAAACGGTAAAAGGTTACGTGCAGGCTATGCACCAGAGCTGGCTACAGGATGTGGCGAGCCGACAATCCACACCCTCCAGCCAAAGCGGGCTGATGAACATTGAGACGCGCTATCGCTATAACCCGGACGTAAAAAGCCTGCCAGCGATTGTTCCGGCGGTGATCCCGCTTCTGCTGATGATGATCCCGTCAATGCTAAGCGCCCTTAGCGTGGTGCGGGAAAAAGAGTTGGGGTCGATTATCAACCTTTACGTGACTCCCACCACCCGTAGCGAATTTTTGCTTGGCAAACAGCTACCGTACATCGCGCTGGGGATGCTGAACTTTTTCCTGCTCTGCGGCCTGTCGGTGTTTGTGTTTGGCGTACCGCATAAAGGCAGTTTCCTGACGCTCACCCTGGCGGCGCTGCTGTATATCATCATCGCCACCGGAATGGGGCTGCTGATCTCCACCTTTATGAAAAGCCAGATTGCCGCTATTTTCGGTACGGCGATTATCACGTTGATCCCGGCGACACAGTTTTCCGGGATGATTGATCCGGTAGCTTCGCTGGAAGGTCCAGGACGCTGGATCGGCGAGGTTTACCCGACCAGTCATTTTCTGACTATTGCCCGCGGGACGTTCTCGAAGGCGCTGGATTTGACTGATTTGTGGCAACTTTTTATCCCGTTGCTGATAGCCATCCCGCTGGTGATGGGCTTAAGCATCCTGCTGCTGAAAAAACAGGAGGGATGATGCGCCATTTACGCAATATTTTTAATCTGGGTATCAAAGAGTTGCGCAGTTTGCTCGGTGATAAAGCGATGCTGACGCTGATTGTCTTCTCGTTTACGGTGTCGGTGTATTCGTCAGCGACCGTTACGCCAGGATCGTTGAACCTCGCGCCGATCGCCATTGCCGATATGGATCAATCGCAGTTATCGAACAGGATCGTTAACAGCTTCTATCGCCCGTGGTTTTTGCCACCGGAGATGATCACCGCCGATGAGATGGATGCCGGGCTGGACGCCGGACGCTATACCTTCGCGATAAATATTCCGCCTAATTTTCAGCGTGATGTCCTCGCCGGACGCCAGCCAGATATTCAGGTGAACGTCGATGCCACGCGCATGAGCCAGGCATTTACCGGCAATGGGTATATCCAGAATATTATCAACGGTGAAGTGAACAGCTTTGTCGCGCGCTACCGTGATAATAGCGAACCGTTGGTATCGCTGGAAACCCGGATGCGCTTTAACCCGAACCTCGATCCCGCGTGGTTTGGCGGGGTGATGGCGATCATCAACAACATTACTATGCTGGCGATTGTATTGACCGGATCGGCGCTGATCCGCGAGCGTGAACACGGCACGGTGGAACACTTACTGGTGATGCCGATAACGCCGTTTGAGATCATGATGGCGAAGATCTGGTCGATGGGGCTGGTGGTGCTGGTGGTATCGGGATTATCGCTGGTGCTGATGGTAAAAGGCGTGCTGGGCGTACCGATTGAAGGCTCGATCCCGCTGTTTATGCTGGGCGTGGCGCTCAGTCTGTTTGCCACCACGTCAATCGGCATTTTTATGGGGACGATAGCGCGTTCAATGCCGCAACTGGGGCTGCTGGTGATTCTGGTGCTGCTGCCGCTGCAAATGCTTTCCGGTGGATCCACGCCGCGCGAAAGTATGCCGCAGATGGTGCAGGACATTATGCTGACCATGCCGACGACACACTTTGTTAGCCTCGCGCAGGCCATCCTCTACCGGGGTGCCGGATTCGAAATCGTCTGGCCGCAGTTCCTGACGCTGATGGCAATTGGCGGCGCGTTTTTCACCATCGCACTGCTGCGATTTAGGAAGACGATTGGGACAATGGCGTAATTACAGTTGCCCGATGCGTAAGCTTATAGGGTCTACGCATTGGTGCAATTTATTGAATTTTAGTTTTTTTTAGGCCGGATAAGGCGTTTATGAACTGACCACCAAAACCTGGACAGTTTCAGTTAACCGGCTTTTTGATACTCAGTCCGGTATTCAGGGCAAGATTACGAAAGCCTGCTCCCCGCAAGGACTGACGCGAGAAATGACATGAATCGCTCCCCTGCGGCGACTCTTGTCATAAGAGTGCCGGAGCGTTTTTCCATCAATTACAATGACGTCTTTATCATCTGAAGAATGGCAGTCACGCATCCAGTTAATAAAGCACTCGTGAAATTTTTCAGGACTGATACAGGATACAACTCTGGCAATGGTATCGTGAACAGGAATACCATTTTCAAAATCACCATATTGCTTCAAAAAATCGAGATGAGTTTCCCCAAAATCCTCTATATCTTCCCAACCTTCTGCACCAGAAATAACGGCACAAATAGTCAAAAGTAGAATATCTGACAATTTATGCTCCACTTTCCAGGCTTGTCTGTAATCGGGGATAATAGAAATATGTTCCATCAATTTTTTAAGTTTCATTTTGTTCTCCTTAATTATGTAAGGAGTATTTGATCATGTATAAGCAATGGAAAACAGCTTTAGGTAATAAGGAATATCTCAATTATTGAATATTTAGTGCGAATTATTTAGTACAAAAAAGCAGCGTTGCGTGATCTTTCCCTGCCCTTTATTCATAAACACATGGATATGGTGATCAACGGTGGTCTGATGGAGGCGCAGAGCCTGAGTAATCATGACTGAATTTCAGCCTTCAGAAGCCAGAAAAATGGCTTTAATACAATCGCAGCCCCGCTTTTCACAACATTATGCTTATAATATGAAAAATATCTTGCCTTGCATCTTTGTGCCTACGGCATTGGATGATCTTTCCCTAACCTTATAGTTTCTTTTAGCCTTTCAAGCCTTAGCAATTCAACCTCGGCTTTAATATAGCCATGTGAGGCAGCCATTTTCAGCCAATTAATTGCATTATCTAAATTATAATATTTTAAATAGGAATCATCCTCCTCTGAGGATAGAATCATAGCATAATTATATTGCGCTATGATATTTCCTTGAGATGCAGACCTTGCCAGATATTTAATTTGCTTGGGTATATTAAAGCAAACATATGTATAATATTGATGTAATCGATATGACGCATCACCATCCCCGCCCTCAGATTTAATATCAAGTTCATATCTTTGATTTTCACTTAAATTAAACGATTCAGATGTTGAGCTTATTTCAATGTTATGGAGCTTAATAGGGGGGGGGATTTCACCTCCATATGAACAACAAGAGAAAAAGAAAACATTTGCAATCAGAATAAATAAAAAGCACTTCATGTTGCCACCTTTGTTATTTTATATCACTTGGTCTCATAACTTTGCCAGGAGTGGAAGAAATGGGTTGACCTGAAGGTCCAAACGTTATCCAGCGGCCCATATTATTACCAGTTATGACATTATTACTTGTGTCAATTGCCGAGATATTATCCGTAAGTCCTGTTTGGATCGTATTAAAAAGAGGAGTATTATTATCCCATGCCATCCATACTTGCCATTGTGTATCAGCTCCAGTGACATTTGCATGAAGTGCTCTGGCTAACTTGCTGGCAAAAGATTTATCTCCCTCTCTGGCTGTACCACATGAGAATAATCAAACAGACATTCCCTTTTTATAGCGTGGATTAGCTCTGATTCTCTTGGCTAATCCCTCAGCAGTTTCATAGTTTCCATTTTCATCTGTAATAAAACCAGGATATCCATGTCCTCCAATAGTAAAAACGCCAGGAATATTTATTTTATCTGTTGCAGCATGCAGTGATACATTTCTGCGTATCCCCTCATCATAGAAATTCATATCAGCTAATCCAAAAGGGTCTATATACTGAACCGGATTCAACGGATACTCATAAAAATTCCATCCCCCCTTCAGCCCAATCGAATCCTGAGTGATATACCTCCCCTGCAGCGGGTCATAATAGCGGTGGCGGTTGTAATACAGGCCGGACTCCTCATCATACTGCTGACCCGGCAGGCGGATGAGTTGCTGCAGCTGTTGCGGGTTCTCTTCATTCAGCAGGTTGCCCCATTCATCGTATTCTGCGCACCATTCTGTTGCCCCTTCCGTGCTGATAAGCACCAGCGGCAGGCCGCGATGGTCGCAGTGGTACAGGTGGATTTTTCGCGCCGGCGTGTACACCGGGTCCATCTGGTTTTGCATCTGCTTCACCGTCAGGCCGCACGATGCCAGCCAGCGGCGGCTTTCCTCACTCACCCGGTCAGCCAGGATTTCACTTTCCAGCCGGTCGAGCATCTGCACCGTGCCGGCGGGAATCCCCCACTGTGCATAGGCAACTCACGCTATGAACGCTTCAGCTTATCAATAGCGGAAGTTATAATTTCATTGTCATCAAACTTGTACAACATAGTATCTAAAACAGGAAGTAGCGTTTTATCACCTAATTCACCCGCAGCTTCAATGATATCATCATAAACAGTATTTTTTTTTAACTCATCGCATAAAACAGATAAAACCCTTTTATCTTTTCTGTAGGAAAGTCCGATTATTGCTTCAATACGGACTTCCTCATTTTTATCCTGAAGCATCTCCACAAAACAATCCCTAATATCACTATTATCATATTTATTGATATTTATTGCAAATGCGGCCCAGTTTCTGACATCTCCATTTGGATCTTTTAACAGATTAATCAATAGTGGAATTGTTGCTTTATCATTGATAACAGAAATAGCAAATGCTGTAGCACGTCTGACATTAGTCGATTTATCAAAAGCAGTAATTTGAGATTGTTCTACTATTTTAGGTGAATAAATTGGGTTTTTCTTGCATCGCTGAGCCGTTGACTCGATTGCCGTAGCTCGAACGCAAGCGCTCTTATCATTCAATGCCATATTGTTCAAAATATTAAACACATTATCTTTGCATTTTTTGCAAATTTTTATTTGCCCGAGTATAAATGCTCCGATATCTCTACGGATATAATTTTTATCAGAGCAGAACTCAATTGCCAATCTAACAGCGTCTTGACCACCTCTTAACTGTAATACTCTGGCAGATGAAATCCTTTTCAAGGAATTGTGATCATCAAGTAAGCGAAATAATTCATCATCATTTAGTTTCTTACATTGATTATATAAACCATACTCTTTACTTGCCTTTCTTTTCTGGTATGTATTTGACATTGCAGGAACCTCCATAAAGACTATCTTTTTCTATCGTTTGACTGTCTGGAGTCCTCCACCTACTCTGCCATCAGCACACACGATGTTTGTTTATCCTTACATACTTATTTTCCGTGGCCAAAATTTAGAATTCTCCCGTCATTTTTGCCTATTTCTATAATAAAAACCCTACCAGCAATTTGGTCTGATTCAATGGTGCCTTCAACAATCCAACTTGTTGGTAATTCCATGATTTTGTATGGTTTTTCTTCTTCTGCGGCATCATGCCCATAACGATTTTTAACATACATCTCAGCTAATTCCAATGCTATAGCTTTATTTTTTACCAAATTTCTAACGGTGTATTTCCCCTCACATTCATACTTGCGCATTATAATAATATTATTACACTGCGCCCATGTGTTGTATGTAAAAACAAAGATACAATCACATAGGTTCTGAATAATATTTTCTTATACGTTGTCATGTATTTTGCAAACATTAGACAATCCTTTTCCATTTATTATATCTTTCCCATGATTATCTATTGCTTTAAAATTTTCACCTATTGACCTTGAATTACTACAATCACTTCCAGTGAAATCTGAGTTATTCAGAATAGCATTCATCAGAGCCGCATTGTGAAAGACAGCATTTCTAGTTGATGTATGTTGAATCATTACATTTCTTAAATGAGTTTTTTCAAATTTCGCCCCATCAAGACAATAACCATTGAGGGTGGCACGATGTAGATTCATCCCGCTAAAATCATATCCAGCAAGAGTGGTACTATCTATCTCAAGAAATTTATTGGTTATTAAAAATGCGATTCTTATCATCTGTTCCTCCAATCATCTAACTCCTGAAAAATTTGAAAACCAGAACCTCGCTTAGGCCTGTGTCCATACTACGTGGGTAGGATTATTCTGCGTACTACGCTGTTGTCCCTTACGTGCTGATAAGGGCTGGCAGGTTTCCGGCTTGCTTCGTTGAGTTCACTACGCTAAAGCTCCGTGTCCACATAACCCAGCTCGGAGGCATGACCTTCTCTGGTTCGTTCCATCTAAAATGTCTATAACTGACATGGTTATTCAATTATTTTTTCTTTGAGTTTATTCTCAATCCAGCGGTCTTTATACCTGATGAGAATTTGACATTCACCAATATTATCAATGTCACCAACATTTGTGTTTCGAATTTGACCAACAGCAACTATAGTTGATTCAAAACATTCAACATTGACTTTATCTGTTATTATTGAAACTATATAATCATCTGGAATGGAGCCATTAGGTATTATATTAAAGAAAGTAACATCGGTAAATACTAAATAACCATTTTCTAAGTCTTCATTATTATAAAAATTCCATTCTGTTGTACCATAGGCTATCCTTGAGATTAAATTCACCTGAATTCTAATTTGTTTGCTCCATAAATCAAATTCAATTTTTTTATTGGTCGATCACCAAGATATATTCTATCAAACATATTACCCTCTATTCTAAAAATACTCAGGCATTCCACACATTATATCAGCCTCATCTTGACTGCTTCCCGTTTCCCGATACGGCGGTGCGGGGAGTCATAAAGGTAAGAAATTTCCAGCAGTACGGCGTCCTATTGTTCACGGCGGTAATGCACCAGCCAGTATTGGCTATCGTAGTGATAACCGTGTAATCTGCCGCCGCATCGCGTATCTAATGTTCATTCTTTTCCATAAACCGTCCGTACACATTGTGATAGTAAAAATACAATACATCTTCGCTGATGCGGTTATTCTGCTGCATGTGGGAAGCGCCGAATACTGCTCCCGGTATGGCCAGTAATTACTATTTAGTACGACGTTAGGGGGAGTCACTTAATCTCACAGATACTTCAAGTAACAGATGAAAATCGCTCCTGAAATGAAAAAGAAATTTTTTTGAATGTGTTCCTGTCAAATCAAGTGGTTTTTTCGTCGATATGTAGAGTCATATTGTACACAAAATAGTTATGAAACACACCTTGGTAAAATATTTGAATCGTCTGAACAGTGGATTATTTTGTGTATTACATCCAACGCTTGCCCATCTTTTTTCGCTATTAGTATTGTAAAATTTCCTCCTAACGTCTTCGGTTGTTTTCCCTCGATTTTCCAACAATTATTGTCATCTGTAATACTATATGGTTTCTGAAATTCTGCTTTTTCTTTCCCGTATATATATTTAATATAAACATATGATAATTCCAAAGCCATTTCACGACTATTTACTAAAATTTCCACTGAATTTTCTTTTCCAAATACTGAGTGTGATATTGTAAACAATATCATAATAAGTAATATTAGTGAGTTTCTCATGCTCTACACCTATCGAATCTCAAAAGTTGTGGGTAAAACATTACATTCAGAATATATGATATTCTTACCATCGGAATCCATTTTTCCAAATCGACCTTCTGGTGTTCCTGGATACCCATTAAGAACATATTTTTTCGAATAGTTAATTTATTTTCTCAGGAAGAGATTTTATTTTTCTTCACTACGAAGCAGTTCATGCTGTACTTTTGTTAAACATTCGTAAGACTCATCTTTGTTCGGGAGATGTGCTGTCATTCGAGCATAAGTTGGCTTCTCATCTTTAAAATATTTAACCATGATTGAATTATCAAGGACTGCCAACAACTGAGCTGGATCACTGCTCTTTTTTTGATAGATACCCGCTCTTATATAACTTCTAAACCGATCGCCGAGAAACGCCGTTTTTTCTGCTGTATTTAGCAACTCCTGCAACGTTCCTTTGGTTGCATGATTTTCATTAAGGCGTAGTGATCCGACGCGAATTAAGAGTCTCGCCCCGCTTGGTGTGAATTTGTTATTTTTACATATACCAAGTTCTGTTTGCCAATAATACTCACCTATGTCCTCATTCTGATACCATCTCCACATGGTTTTATTATTTAAGACAGGAAACGCGGAAAAAATAGTACCCTTAGTGAAAATGGTAAAGCAATCTTGATCTTTAGCTTGTGTTTCGCAATTAGCTATAACACCAAAACTAACGAATATCATCAGCAAAAAGAACAAAGCTCTTTTCATTTTCTTATTCCTCTCGATGTTCTCTGTTTCATTTTAGCTAAAATTTCACCCAAATCATCTATCCCTGCTGTTGCTGGCCCATCGGGTTTATTAATGTCTGGGAATAAATAGGGTTCTGCACAAGTATATCCTGGTGGTAATTGAGTTGTTGGCCAAGTTGTCTGTGGCAGGTAATCACTTGCTGTCTTTGTCTCCATCCCTGGATACTGGGGATCATCCTGCGGCGTACAAGTCAGATTGGGTTTTACCCACTTCCTGCAATACAGTGTGTAATCGTAAGGACTTAATGCTCTGAAGAATGTTTTGAAAACATTAGGCGCACTACTGGCCTGGTCAATAGGATATGGCAGTCTTAATTGTTTCGCTATGTCTGGCAACTTACTTGGATCGGGCGTAGGCGGTTTGTTGGGTCTCGCTCCATATCCGCCATTATTTAAGTGTCCATATTTAGATGCCAGTCCCATTGAATCTATATACTGAACCGGATTTAACGGATACTGATAAAAATTCCATCCCCCCTTCAGTCCAATCGGATCCTGAGTGATATACCGCCCCTGCAGCGGGTCATAATAGCGGTGGCGGTTGTAATACAGGCCGGACTCCTCATCATACTGCTGACCCGGCAGGCGGATGAGCTGCTGCAGCTGGTGCGGGTTCTCTTCATTCAGCAGGTTGCCCCATTCATCGTATTCTGCGCACCAT